>JBQTHG010000022.1:0-6436 GCA_052390175.1 Nitrososphaerota archaeon
TAATTGCAAAACGATTATGCGTGAAAATAACCTCAATTACAATATTGGCAACCAGAGACAGATCTATGATAAGACCGTAGATGTTTGGATTGGTTCATTTGCCAATCTTGCAGTAATTGAGCTCAAACTCTATCACGATACAGCAGACTGGAAAGAGACTAAAACTTCACAAAATACTGTAGAAACCGATCTGAAATTTGCCACAGGTAAAGAAAATGCATGGGTTGGAATTATCGATACCATACCTAGTACTACTCGACAGCTAATTCCATACAATCTCAAATGGAAGCCGTTTTCTCTGAGTGAGGATCTAGTAAGGAGTTACAATCAAGAGAAAGGACAATCAATGCCTCCTAGAGAGACGACACAAAGGCATGTTTTTGTAAAAGGGACAGAGGTTTGATTTTATGGATATGGATTATTCTCAGCTAGCAGAGGGTCTAAAACAAGGATTTGAAGCAAATAATTACACTGTTGCCTCTATCATCAAATTTTGCGTTAAAAAATACAAAAAACTAGTGAAAGGTCTGCGAAATTTAAAGAACTCTTCATGCAGGTCTCAAAGTAACTTATTTGATTTTGTCCTTCATTCCTATTTTGCACATGCCGATTTTGCAGTTGTGGCACACATAGTCGTCTGCGGGCTTGTCGCAGCCGCATGAGCAGGTGCAGGCATAGTCATTCATGGTATATGATACGTCAAACGAAGATTTAACCAATTTTTGACACGAGATAGGATGGTGGTCGTTGGGGTACCGGTTTGGAATCCCCAGTCCACTTCAGACAGAACTGAATTTTTGTCGTATTAAAGGCGCACGTAGAAATCATCAGCGAGCTTTGAATCCAAATACAGACTTGAAACAATAAATTTGTCGCAGAACAACTCACCCGTATTGAAAATAATCCTCTTTGCAATCATACCTCTGATCATCATGGCAAACGCATATGCAGAGCAAATCCCGGACTATTACAAGCCGTACTCGCCAATCTATCTCGACAAGGCAGTGTACACATGGACTGACAAAATCCACATAACGATTGTTGCGCCAAGCTGGGACGAAAACGAGAACGGGATAGACTCCATCGGGGATGATTCGGACTATGCAGTAAAAATCTCGACATCAACGCATGATCTCGAGCCGTACAAGCTAACGGAGACCTCGCAGAGCAGCGGCACATTTACCGGCGAGGTGACCCTCACAGGATTCCCGCACGATGTCGACGGGGACGGGAACGACGACACCAGCCCGCGGACCACCGGAGGAGGCCCGACGGACGGATTTTTGGAAGCGGACAGGGACGACGGGATCACAGTATCATTCGAGTTTGCAGACGGGGTGGTGCTGACCCAGTCCGCGACCATAAGCTGGAATGTCGGAAAAATAGAATTTTCAAATGAAGCAGACAAGATAACAGTCCAGGTGAGTGATCCTGACATGAACCTGAACCCAGAGGCAGTCGACAATTTGGAAATCGATGTATCGTCGGATTCGGATTCCGCCGGAATATCGGTGTCTGCAACGGAAACGGACGACGACTCTGGAATATTCCAAGCTACCATAACTCTGACGCAAAGCAACGAGTCAAGCGGAAACAGGCTGCGCGCAATGCCCAGCGAGACAATAACGGCACGATACCACGACAGGACACTGCCATCTCCATACAGTATTGCAGATAATCTGGAAATCACCGCGACACATACCATCGAATCAAACATGCCGAGCACACAGAGAATTTCAATCGACGATGTTTATTTTGCGGATTCAAATGGAGACCAGATCCCGTTTCCGAAAACAGACGAAAGACTGCAAATAATCACACACATACAAAACAACCAGGAGTTCCCCCAGGGGTTCACCAGCATAATACAGGTAACCGACAAAAATGGAATAGTGGTCTCGCTCTCCTGGATAACCGGAAGGATGGACGGGGCGCAGGACTTTGAGCTGTCCCAGTCCTGGACTCCAAAGAAAAACGGGGACTATACCATCGAGACATTTGTGTGGAAGTCACTTGATGACACCACACCGCTTTCAGAAAACCACAGGCAGTCCGTATCAGTACAGTAAATCACACTCTACACATGAGCCTGAAAGGAAGAATACCAAGCGAGGCGTTTGGGATCGAGTAAAAGGTGGGCAACAAATGGATAACACTAATTCAAAACGCAAGTCAAAAGTAATCTGAAAATTATTGAAGTTCATTAATTCTATTATCTTTAAGTAGTAATGAAGTATTAGAGAGATTAGGAAAAGTAGGTATGGTCAAAGAACTAAAAGAAAAAGAAGAAATCATTGATGTTGAGATCCTAGAGAAAATAGTAGCGCAAGCACTAGACGACCATAAGACTGTCTTTAAAAGATTATCAGAAATTTAATGGCAAAATTATCTGAGCAGGGATTACTATCTATACACAAGGTCATAGAACAGAAATACCCATTAAAATTGAAAGGTGTTCAATATCCAAATAAAATAAAAGATATTGTTGAAAGACCACATCTTGTTATTTTTGGTCATGAACCATACAATACTATTTTTAAAAAAGCAGCATGTCTTATGGAGGCGATAATTCGTGGACACGCGTTTTATGACGGAAATAAGCGTACAGGACTAATGACAACATTTGCTTACCTACAAAGCCAAGGATATTACCTTGCTATTCCAATTGAGATAGTAAAATACACTGTGGATATAGCAACTCATCAATCTAAAACAGAAGAAGAGATCAATGATTTAATTTCAGAGATTTCTATTTGGTTAGAGCGACACTCATCGAGAACATATCTAGGCTACACACTCAAGGTAATCAGATATACCTCATTGCCGTCTATAGGCATGTTCATATTGTATTTCATAGCTCGCAAATATGCAAATCGGAAAATCGACGAATGGTATCAATTAACATATCACGAAGATTATGTTGAAGAATCAATAAAAGACGTGCAAAAGCTAATCACAAATTCTGTTCAGGATTCAATCAATGCGATCTTAAATAAGAGAAAGATGAAGAGACTGAATAAAGAAAGAACATAATCATTAACCGACATGTTATACGAAGAAAACCACATGCAGTCCGTATCGGTACAATAGATCTCATTCTCCACAGCAAGAATATAATACTCTGACACTGTGTTTCATCTAATGAATAAAACAACACTATCAGTCTTGTTTACTATCACTGTTTTGTTGTCATCCGCGCTTTTGACTTCGCTGGTGGACTATGCCGATGCTAAAACAGCAAGAGGCACAGGGCACACACAAAATGCCAGGTCATACGGCTCCAGCACTTTTGAGCAAGTCTGCGGTGACAAGCTATGCAGCGACGGGGGCAGGGCACCACTACCACAAACCGAAGCGACAAAAGCAAAACCAATGGCGTGCACAAAAGAGTACATGCCTGTCTGCGGCGCAGACGGAGTAACATACGGCAACAAATGCATGATGAAGGCATCAGGGGTATCAATGACCCACAAGGGGGCATGCATGGCAGACGCAAAACCAATGACGCACAAGTCAACCATAACATCAAAGACCATAACATCGGTGCAGGACCCAGGCCTCGGCCACGAGTCTCACCAGCTTGCAGTAATCTTGCCGCCATCCAGCATGATCTACAAGGGCTCGTTGACATATTCCGCATCCGAACCAGTCCAGCTGATATCATTGCACGGACCACTAGCTGAAGGCGAGGACAACGGCCAGCCAATCTGGACGCCAGACGGAGAGACCAAGTTCGCACTCACAATAGTAGAGGCGGACGCAACAGGGACATGGAACTTTGCAGGAAACGCGCTAGCTATCCACACAAAGAACGCAGAACCGTTCACGGTGACATACACAATAGTCGCAAGCCAGTAAATTCCCTTTTTCTTATTTTTATATCGAATTGTGAAATCGCATTTTGATCAATGCAAAAAATGATAACTCTATAAGGGAGCTCACTTGACTCGTCATTACACAGTGATATAATGGGAAAATTACTTGAAAAAGCACTAAAGGACGCGCTATCTGAAAACAAATGCATACTGGGCGTAAAGCAGGTGCTACAATCAATAAAAAACGCAAAACTGGTGATCATTTCAAGATCAGTTACGGGAGAATCACTAGAAAAAATTCAAAGCTCGACTGAGGGGCAAAAGGTTTCCACGCTACACTTTGATGGAACATCCGTCGCACTAGGAAAACTCTGCGGCTCACAATTTAGAATATCTGCAGCATCACTGACATCAATTCCGGAATCAAACATCAAAGCGATTCAAAAAGAATTCGAGAAACAATGACCTCTCAAAGTTTAAATGAGACCCAAAGGGCTTCGTGATAATTAGTAAATGCCACAAACAATCAAGCTGACAACCGATCAAATGCGCTTAATCTCGCTTTTCCAGAACGTTACCGGCGCCTCTGCGCGCGATTGTGTGGAAGATGAAAAGCAAAACCGCGTCATCTTTGTAGTAAGCGAAGGAAAAATGGGCCTTGCAATAGGCAAGGGCGGCTCGCACATCAAGAACCTCCAGAACATAATCAAGAAAAACGTCGAGCTGGTGGAATATTCCGATGATCCAATAAACTTTTTGAAAAACATGCTAAACCCAAAGCTTGTATCCGAGGTAAAGCTTAACACGAGGCTTGACGGCTCGACACAGGCAATCGTGCTGGTTGATGCAAAAAAGAAAGGGATAGTTGTTGGGCGCGAGGGGCGAAACGCCGAAAAGGCGCGGCTCCTGGCAAAAAGGTACTTTGAAATTACAAGCGTTTTAATTAACAGTCCGGAAAAAATCCTCGAGTGATATCATGGCAAAGTCTCCACTTGGCTTGTTTGCAGGTCGCGTACTAAAGACAAAGCGAAAAAAGCAGCGATGGCAGATAGGAGTATACAAGAGAAGGATGCTCGGCCTTGACCGAAAGGCAAACCCGCTTGGCGGCTCGCCGCAGGCAAGGGGCATAGTCCTGGAAAAAGTAGGAGTCGAGGCAAAGCAGCCAAACTCTGCAGTTAGAAAATGTGTTAGGGTGCAGCTAATCAAAAACGGCAAGACTGTTACTGCATTTTTGCCACGTGACGGCGCAATGAACTTTATCGACGAGCACGACGAGGTGCACCTGGAAGGAATGGGCGCATCCATGGGCGGGGCAATGGGTGATATCCCCGGTGTGAGATTCAAGGTTTTCAAGGTAAACGGAACCTCTCTGCGAGAGCTGGTGCGGGGCAGAAAGGAAAAGCCAAGGAGATAGGAAATGGCCGAGACTCAGAACTTGTTGTTGTTTAGAAAATGGGACCTCTCTGGAATTGAAATACACGACCCAGGCCTCAAAAACGTAATCTCGCTAAACAAAGTAATAATACCGCTTACATTTGGGCGCTCCTCGCTCAAACGATTCAACAAGGCAGAGGTGAACATCGTGGAAAGGCTGGCAAACAAGCTTATGCACTTTGGAAAGAAATACGCAAAAAACACGGGAAGGATGGGCGGCAAGAAAACCCGTTCGCTAAACACCGTCAAGGCCGCATTTGAGATAATACACCTAAAGACCGGCAAGAACCCAGTCGAGGTCCTGGTCCGCGCAGTAGAGCATTCGTCCCCAAACGAGGACACCACAAGAATAGTGTACGGCGGAACCGCATACCATGTGTCTGTTGATGTATCACCACTACGAAGAGTCGACCTGGCACTGAGATTTATCGCAGACGGCATCAAGGAGTCGTCATTTTCAAACCCAAAGACGATGGAAGAATACCTGGCAGAGCACCTAATCGCTGCATCCACCAACGAGCCCAACGCCCCATCCGTCAAGAAAAAGCACGAGCTGGAAAGAATAGCTCAAGCATCTAGATAATTAAAGTAGCCCGAGGCAGGCTCTACAGTTTTAGGTGGTAGCCCTGTGTTTTCATGCTCTGAAATTTTCTCTATATCACATGATTCTTTGTAATTCTTGGAATTCCTAGTCGTCATTCTGCTAAGATTTACCGACTCGTTCTCTCGTCCAAGATTTGCTGTTGCACTTGCGTTATTTTCCTGCATTAGTGTTTAATAGTGTAATTTGCTTATATTGTTTTATAATTCGAGATTATCTTTTGATCAAATGTTTGCAACTGATTCATTGACTTTACTTTTTTGTTTCGAGATATGTGCCGGGGGTGGGTTGAGATGGCTTGCTTCAAAACCCCAACTGTCGGCAGCGTAAGTGTCAAATCAAAAATGAGCGTTATAGGGGCCTTGCCTCTCCAATCCTCTTCTTTAATTTTTGGCTAGTTGGATAAATCCACACCACTGAACCATCAGGATTAATCTGTATCATGTTTGTTTTTTGCAGATAATTAAGTATGAAGTTAAATGTTGGGTACTGCATTGCTTTTGGCAATTTTTTATTCAGTTGACTTTTTGTCTTAAAGTATTTGTTTTCAGAGATTATTTTGGCTACGGTAGCGACATTTCGTATT
>JBQTHG010000023.1:0-1922 GCA_052390175.1 Nitrososphaerota archaeon
TGGAGATTGGCAGAATAAAACTAGTTGTTGCGATTCCTGACAATTACCGATTCAGATCACTTGATGAAATGATTGCAGCGTATGCAAAGCAAAAAAAGATCCTTAGAATCTCATCAGAATATCTTACTACCGCATCCAAATTCATCAAACAGCTAAAGTCGTACAAAAAACTCTACGGCTCAAAGGATCCGCAAATTGTTACGCCTTGGATGCGCCTTGGGGCAAACAAAAGTGTCCAAATCCACCTCTCGTTTGGCGCAACAGAGGCAAAACCTCCAGACGCAGTTGATGCAATAATTGATGTTACAGAAACTGGGACAACGCTTGGGCAAAACCAACTGAACATAGTTGACGTCGTAATGGAATCTAGTGCGCACTTGATTGCAAACAAAAACTCATTGCGAGACAAGGCAAAAAGGGAAAAAATCTTCGACATATTGACTATGATGCGAGGAGCAGTGCATGGAAGAAAAGACCTGCACATCTACCTCAACGTGGAGGAGAAAAATATCCCAAAACTGCTGACTAGCTTACCGTCACTCAAGAAACCCACAATCAGCCCGCTCAGCGTTAAGGGCTGGTATGGTGTGAACACTATCGTTCCAAAAGCCGAGTTTCACAAGATGATCCCAAAACTTCGCAAAATAGCTCAAGGGCTAGTGGTGCACGAACCAAGACAAATACTGGAGCTTGAGGAGATAAAGCGTGATGAAGAAAATTGATGAGAATCATACCAGTCAAAAATGTAGGCGCATTCGTTAAGGCTACCACTCCAAAATACGACAAAAAGCTAGTTAAAACAATCATAGCGCAAGTAACAAAGGATGGGGACTCGGCTCTAAGAAAATTTGAAAAAAAATTCAACAGAGTCAGTCTAAAGACATTTCAGGCATCAAAAAAGGAAATTGCAGATGCGTACCGGGTGGTAACAAAAGAACAGCTAGACGCGATAACTCTAGCTAAAACCAGGCTGGCAAAAACAGAACTGGCGCTAAAAAATCAGCTAAAAAAAATCACAATAATTGCAGACGGCACAAAAATTACCAAATCTTTTGTACCCTTGGACAGCGTTGGCTGTTATGTGCCGGGAGGCCTTGCGCGCTATCCAAGCTCAGCAGTGATGTCTGTAGTTCCAGCAAAAATTGCGGGCGTAAAGAAAATCATCGTGGTGACACCGCCAAATAAACAAGGAAAAATTGATCCGCTGGTGTTGGTTGCAGCAGATATCTGCGGAGCAGACATGATCTTCAAAGTCGGAGGCGCACACGCAATTGCGGCACTGGCAGTTGGCACGAAATCGATTCCACAAGTAGACAAAATTGTCGGCCCTGGAGGCTCATTTGTAACTGCGGCCAAATATCTGGTCACTGATATTGTTTCAATTGATATGCTTGCAGGTCCTACGGAGATTGCCATTCTTGCAGACGACTCCTCAGATCCAAGACTAGTGGCACTGGATCTTATCTCCCAGGCAGAGCACAGCACTGATACCAAATGCTGTCTCATAACTACATCCAAAATACTTGCAAACAAAGTAGTAAATGAAATCAAAAAAAGCATTCCAAACTTGCAAAGAAGGGAAATCATCAAATCAAGCTTGCAAAAAAACGGATTCGTGGCATTATGCGATAAAATGTCTGATGCAATATCGCTTGCAAACAAGCTCGCACCAGAGCACTTGGAAATTCTTACAAGAAAGCCAGACGAGGCTTCAAGACAGATCAAAACCGCAGGATTGATACTGCTTGGGAAAAACACGCCTTCAGCGGCAAGCGACTATCTGCTTGGGACAAACCACATCTTGCCAACCAACAGATTTGGGCGAGCTCGAGGCTCACTCTCAGTCCTTGACTATATCAAAATACAGACAACCGCCGAATCATCAAGGCAAGCACTGCAAAAAATCAGAAAACACCTCAAGG
>JBQTHG010000024.1:0-5163 GCA_052390175.1 Nitrososphaerota archaeon
GGATAGCTGGAACGGAGTCTGCGTCCCAAAGCGTCAAACTGCATGATGTGATCAAAAAATGTGCTCTTATAACTCTAAATTTAGCTGATTTTTAGCTAGCTTTGGCTCAACACCAAATCAATGACACTGTTGATAAAACATCAACACTACATGAAATCATGAAAGCAAAGTTTGCCACCTCATGCATTTCATGTGGTGACCAGATAGCACGTGGAAAAGAAATAGCAAAAAACGAACAAGGAAAATGGGTACACAAACACTGTGCACCAGAACAAGAGCTTCTCTAATTTTTTGTTCGTTTATTCAGTTTAGTAACATCGTGACTGAGAATCAACACTTCTCTTGATGTTTTGTTATTCGACATGCCGTATTTCCAGTCTGGATACAAAATTGTAAAGTCATCGTACAATTCATGAATTTCTTTGGAATTGTTGTATGACAAAATCCAATTATTGCGTTTTTTGAGGATTTTTGCTAGGCCCTCATGGTCAAAATTCTTGTGAAGATTTCCCTTTCGTCCATATAGCTTGCTTTCTATCAGATAAGGAGGATCTAGATACAATAGCATGTTTTTATGCCTACGAATTGATTTTTTGAAATCGGCAAACTCTACTGAAAGGTTGTCTACTCTGAAGTGTCGCAATCTTTCAATTGATGATCTTGTAAATCTTGGGTTGCCATCTTGTCCACCAGATGCCATTCCACCAGAAAGTGTAGAACCAGAAAAAGAAGCTCTGTTTAAAACAAAAAACAGTATTGCACATTCTAGTTTGTTTTTTGATTCAAGCTGCACATTTTGTAATTCATAGAATTTTTCTTTTTTTATTGGGTGATATTTTTCTACACCATCTGCCAATTTTTTAGGATTGTTAAGTAAAAGCTGCCAAAAATCTACGAGCGGTTGAAAGTTATCATAACCGTACACTCTAATTCCATTTTGTGCACAAAAGATCTCAAATGAGCCACCACCAAAAAACGGAGAACAGAGCTGCTTTGTGCCTTTTGGGATGTATCTTGCAATAATTTTCACTGCTCTTGACTTACCACCAGGATAACGTAATGGCGATCTAACGCTGTACAATTGATTTTTCAATACTATTGACACGTTAAATCAATTGGCTATTCTCTGATTATAGATTTATGGATAAAAAATGATCTAATTGTAAATCATTTTATTTGATTAGCCAGTATATCATATACCTTGATTGAAAACGAAAACACTTGGGTAAGAGCAGTACAAAATCACACAATAGATGAATTTCATAAAAAATTTGACTCCGCGCTAGAATCGATAAAAAAAGAGCTCGGTAAGACCTACCCACTCATAATTGGGGGAAAAGAAGTCTATTCTGACAAAGTTTTTGAGGTAAAATCGCCGTCTGACACTAGAATCATTCTAGCTAAATTTCCGCTTGCCACAAAAGAGCAGACGCAAAACGCAATAGAGTCAGCAAAAGAGGCGTTCTCAGAGTGGAGCCAAAGCCCATACCAGCACAGAGTCGGATTATTCCGAGAGATAGCAAGCCAGTTTTCTGCACAAAAGTTCAGCCATGCAGCCACAGTTAGCATGGAAAATGGCAAAAACAGGCTTGAGGCAATGGGCGAAATCGACGAGACGATCGACTTTCTTAGATTCTATGCAGAACAGCTTGAGGCAAACTATGGCTTTGTAAAACCAACAAAAAACGCAAACCCAAAAGAAAGAACACAAAGCGTCCTAAAACCATATGGAGTCTGGGGAATCATCTCTCCTTTCAATTTCCCATCTGCAATCGCAATCGGGATGAGTAGCGGTGCATTAATCACTGGAAATACTGTGGTCCTCAAACCAGCAAGCGACACACCACTCTCTGCATTCAGATTTGTCGATGCGATTTACAAAAAAATTCCTGCAGATGCAATAAATTTTGTAACAGGACAGGGCTCTGTAGTGGGCCAGACAATAGTTGAAAGTTCCTTGGTTAACGGGATTGCATTTACAGGATCAAAAGAGGTCGGCATGTCCGGATTTAGGACCTTTACCAGTATATCTCCCAGACCGTTCATATCAGAAATGGGCGGTAAAAATCCTGTAATTGTTACTGGATCGGCTGATCTTGAAAAGGCAACAGACGGAGTGCTCAAAGCTGCATTTGGATATGGAGGACAAAAATGCAGCGCCTGCTCAAGGGTCTATGTGCAAAAAAACATTGCAAACCAATTCACTGATAAGCTGATATCCAAAGTTCAAAATCTCAAGATTGGCCTGCCATGGGAAAAGGACACATATCTTGGGCCGATAATTAACGAAGCTGCAAAAAAGAAATTCGAAAAGGCAGCAGAGGAGGCAAAAAAGGACGGAAAAATTGTTTTTGGCGGAGAGATTCTAAAAGACGGAATGTATCAAAATGGATATTACGTAAAACCAACAATTGTCACAAACCTTCCCCAAAACCACAAGCTGGTAAAAGAAGAATTGTTTCTGCCGTTTTTGTGCGTCCAAGAGTTTGAAAAATTTGATGAGGCAATAAGGGAAGCAAACGACTCTGAATACGGCCTAACTGCAGGCATATTCAGCCAGGACAAAAAGGAGATCGACGAGTTTTTCTCAAAAATCGAGGCTGGCGTAACATATGCAAACCGCGCCCAAAGCGCAACTACTGGCGCAATGGTCCAATCACAACCGTTTGTAGGCTGGAAAAATTCTGGCATATCAGGAAAAGGAGCAGGTGGAGCATACTATCTCACACAGTTCTTGCGAGAGCAAACCCAGACTATTTGCAATGAAGGCTAGCTCAAGTGAGTCTTGATTCGATCTGTTTTTTGATAATCTTTGCGATCTGATATTTAGTTTTTCTACCAATATCGATAACTTTGGTGTCATCTATTATCAAGACTTGGTTATAATCAGTATTTTTTGCATATTTTATACCAATATCGTTTGCAATTATCATATCTGCTTTTGACTCTTTAAGCTTATTTTTTGCAGCTTCGATTAGCTTTTGTCTTGAGACATTTGCCTCTGCCTTGAATCCGACCAAAAAAATATTTTTCTGGATTTTCTTTATGTGATCGATTATTTTTGGTGCCCTTTGTAATTTGATTACTAGATTTTCTTTTGTGCTTTTTATTTTGGCCTTGCTCTGTGATCTTACAGTATAATCAGCTGCAGCTGCAGACAAAATAACAATGTCGAATTTTTTTCTTTTGAGCTCCTTTTTTGTGGCATCAAACATCTCGGTGATTGTTTTTACTGGGATGATCTTGGCGCCTTTTGGAGGCTCTGCAGTGCCTGGACCATAAACCATGGTGACCTTGCATCCTGCAGAGACAAGCTCCGATGCAAGCAAAACTCCGGTCTTTCCAGTGCTTTGGTTGGTAATTACGCGAACAGGATCAATTGGCTCCATGGTGGGCCCTGCAGTAATCAAAACGTGCCTTCCTGCAAGGACAGACGAATGCCCAAATTTTTTCAATATGTACTCAAGCACGTCTTCAGGTTCTGCTGCCTTTGCCTTGCCTTCAACCATGTTTGGCGCAATAAACTCGATCTTGCCTTTCAAAAACCCGATATTTCGCAAGACAGCGGCATTCTCGTACATTGCCTTGTGCATCGCAAGTGCCATCAAAATTGG
Source organism: Nitrososphaerota archaeon (assembly GCA_052390175.1). Classification (GTDB taxonomy): domain Archaea; phylum Thermoproteota; class Nitrososphaeria; order Nitrososphaerales; family Nitrosopumilaceae; genus Nitrosotenuis. Next base: position 3,615 of record JBQTHG010000024.1, read on the forward strand.
GATCTTGGCGCCAAACCCGACAGTCAGAACAGTGGAAACCGGAGTGTCGTCAATTCCGTTTGCAAGCTTGCCAAGTGTATTTGCAGTTGCCGGATACACAACAATAAGATCAGCTTGTTTGTAGTCTGCCAGTCTGATGTGTTCAAGCTCTCCAGTCAGCTTTGTAATTACCTTGTTCCCTGTTGCCCACTTGAAGTAATCCGGCTGGATGAGCTTTGTTACGGCCTCACTTGCAACACAGGTTACATCCGCACCATGTCTCATCAAAAGCCTTGCAAGCTCGATTGCCTTGTATGCTGCAACACTTCCTGCAACACAAAAAACAATTTTCTTGCCGGACAGTTCAGTACCTTCTGATTCCACTATATCTAAAGAAGGATGCTTAGCTGCCAATCTCTCTCTGAAGCTCTTCAAGCTCTGACTTGTCCATTGAAAACCAGTTTTCTTTTGTGGGAAACTTGCCAGATTCGACATCTGATTTGTAGCTTGCAAGTGCCTTTGTTATATCGCCAGACAGCGATAGGTATTGCTTTACAAATTTTGGTTTAAGCTTGTCATACATTCCTAAAACATCGTGTACCACTAGGACTTGGCCGTCACAGTGTTTTCCAGAACCGATCCCAATTGTTGGAATGGATATGCTTTCTGAAATAATCTTGGATACTTCGGCAGTTACCATTTCAAGCGCTATGCTAAAGACACCTGCCTCTTCAAGCGCCTTTGCATCCTCGATTAGTGTGAGTGCAGCGTCTTTTGTCTTTGCTTGGACTCGATATCCCTGGGACAGAGTGGTAGTTTGAGGCTGAAAGCCAATGTGGCCCATCACGGGTATGCCGGTTTCAACTATTGCGCGAATCGTTGGCGCAATGATTTTTCCGCCTTCCAGCTTGACTGCATCTGCTCCTACCTTGATCAGTCTTCCCGAGTTTGCAATCGCGTCAGACGTGCTTGCCTGGTATGACATAAACGGCATGTCTGCAACAACCAATGCGTTTTGTCTTGCTCTGCTAACAGCTTCTGTAAACAAAACCATCTGGTCCATGGTGACAGGAATTGTGTTTTCGTATCCCAGCATCACCATTCCAGCACTGTCGCCAACAAGCAAAATGTCGAGGCCAGCCCTGTCACATAGCGAAGCAAGAGCATAGTCATATGCAGTGATCACAGAAATTTTTTGGCCTGACTTTTTTTTGTCAAGTATGTCCTTGACAGACTTATGCATGAAAAGCTCTCCTTGTGAGATTGTTTCTTATCTCAATGATGGAATCTGTCAGGTTCTTTTTGTTATCAAATGGAGTCTTTGATGGGTTTTTTGTTTTCCTGCAAACGGTGATCAACTCCTGTATTCCGCGAACAACATTGTCGACTATTGTGACGTCAGCTGTCTGCGCAGTTCTGGATAATGGATTTAGATCAAATGTGATCACCTTTTTGCCAGCCTTTTTTAGCGCCAACGTGCGATCACCGTCTTCTAGCGGTACCACGACAACGTCTGCTACATAGATTCCGTTTTTGTCCACGATTCTTCTTGCGCTGTCAAGGCCGGACA
>JBQTHG010000025.1:0-68380 GCA_052390175.1 Nitrososphaerota archaeon
CTTTGTCAAAACAGACGAGGAAACGAAGAAAAAAGTAATAAAATCAGGTTCTACATCGACTAACCAATTTCAGGATAGAATAAGAAATTTTTTTGAAAGAAAACTTCAGAAGTACGCCGTTTCACAAATAGAAAACGGAATTGCCCTTTTTGACGGATCTCTTACTACCAATACATGGGACACGCCTATACCATATATGACCGGTATGCGTGACCTTGCTTCATCCAAGAATAACGCAATAATAGCAATATCCAAAAAATCTACGGTCGAAGTTAATGGTACAAAAATTTCCTATTTGTTAGACGATACCCCAAATGCAGGTTATAAGAGGATCAATATACAGGAACGGAGTTTGGGAACAATTTTTGCTACTAGGATGAGTATGGGCGGATTCACATTTAGGACAGATGTTTGCCCAACACCAGTAAGACCATCCGCCGAAGAAGTATTGAATTTGTTTTATACTAATTGCAGGATGAATCTTGGTTATCCAGTGCTTCTAAAATTGGCACATATCCATTCCGTATTCACAAAGAGTGAGGTACTATTGTTGCAAGTTTATGCTTCTAAGAAATATGGCATAAAAATGAAAAAACCTATAGACTTGACACCGTTATTTGCACCATTCCCAAAAAGATGATTGTTGTATGGTAGTTCAATTATACGCAATAAAAGGAAACACGGCTGAGATTCTGTTTAATCCTAAAGAAGATAAAATGGATGTTGGCAGAAGTTTGATTTTGAGTGAGTATGGTTCCAACAAAGGCATAGTGGTTCAAGCATTAGAATTTCAAACCTTTGCATATCCATCAAAAACAGAGGAACAAATACGGGAGATGATGGAAATGTCCTATAACCCTCCCGGCGGTACTACCCAAGTTTATGAAACAACTGGGATTCTGGAAGCAAAAGATCTTGAGTTATGCCGTGCCAAAATCAGACGAACTATAACTGAAGATGGTAATTGGGAAGATTGGGATGGTTGGATACCAACTCGTAATGTGGAAACAAAACTTATTGAAGATAGCGAAGTTTATCAAAAAACAGTATTAGATTTTGGAAACATGCTGCATCTTGGTCATGATCAAAATAATACTGTATTTGGAATTGATGGTAGAAACTTCGAAAAAATTAACATAATAACATCTGCGAAGGGGATGGGAAAATCTCATTTAGCTAAAGTGTTAATAATTGAATTAATACGAAAAAGCAAGCCATGTATTGTTTTTGATATAAATAATGAATACATTCGTTTAGGGGAATCACAAGAATTAGCAGGAAGAGTGCACGTTCTCAGACCGGGAGACAATTTCAGAATTAGCGTAGAAGATTTTGGGATTGAACCGTTGATAAGTTTGTTGAGGGTGTTTCAAACTACTGAAAACACCATACAAGAGTTTGAAACTTACTGGCGAAGATTAATGGCTGACCGTAGGCGTAGTCAAACGCCCCCCGGTTTTCTGTCAATACAGAGTCTAATAGATGCAGCCGATAGGGGTCAAGTTTCAACAAATAATTATGTTACAGCTGCAATATCCCGAAAATTAAACAATATAAACCGCCTAGGTTTCTTTGCCAGAAACCCACAAGAGAATACTTCTATTGACAATATCTATAACAACATATCACAGAATGGTGGCTTAATCGTAGTTAGTATTTTGAGTGTCTCAGTATTAGTAAGAGAAGGATTGGTCAATGCGATAATAGAAAAAATAAAATCAATCTGCGGTACGGTAAAAGCGATAGGGGGTAATAACTTTCCATTTGTCTTCTTTGAAGAGGCACATTCCTACATTACCCGCGAGGGTATAACTGACATAGTAACAAGAGCACGACATTTTGGAATTACTAGCACGTTTGTAACTAATATGGTCACCGAACTTGCTGATGTGATAATGAGACAAATAGACAATTTGTTTATTCTTAATCTTCCCTTTAGTGAGGATGTTAAACACGTTAGCAAGAGTTCTATCACAGATGAAGATACTGTTGAGGCTTTTGCTCAACGCTTGGGTTTGGGTGAGGCGATGGTTGTAGGTAATGCAACTAGCCGTTATCCAATCATATTCAAGACAGATAGAGCCGAAGGTTTCAATCTTTTGGGAGAAACCATGTATTCATTTAGCAGACCTTGATTACTTTGAATTTTTTAGAATAACAACACTTTCTCTTAGAAATCGTCTGTTTTCACTATCTATGTGTTGTTGAAAACTGGTTCGCATAGATCTTAATACTCTAATCCCCTTCAAAGTAAATCCAGCCTCTTCTGCGACCTTACCTAACAATACATCTACCGGTACCGGTAGACTGGCATAGGAAGAATTTGCAACTACGAAAACGCAATAAGCGTCATTCTTCAATATTTTATGTAATCCTTGGAATACCAATTTCATGTCATTGAAATAGGAAGTAATCATGTTTGGAATGTTCAAACCCCATAGTTTTCTGGTAGAGAGAGTTTCAATTATTTGGTTAAGAAATGCATTTTCAAACATTCTTTGTTCGTCAAATACCGTAGTAAGATGGCTTCTCACTGTTCTTTTGGAAAGGTTCCTAAATTGCTTGTATGATTTTATGAAATCAAGAAGCCACAATTCAAGTTTGTAGATTTCAGTATAATCGAATGTGTTTAGGTATGGTGGAGAAAATAATGCAAAATCAAAGGTATTTCTATTGAAGTCTAAATTACGGGCATCGCCTATCCTAATCGAACTTAGACTGTCATCAAGTTGTTTTTGATGCCTCCAGCCAATATCCGATACTATCTGTGCCACTTGTTGGTGGAAGACCTGTTTTGGCGTATGCTCACGCCTGTAATTTATGAATCTCAACCCTTTGCCGTCTTTTTTCACTTTACTGACCTCATTCATCGTGGATGCCAAAGCAAGGAGGAATAAGTCTCGGTATTTGTATTCATCAATCTGCATGATGGTTTTTTTCATCGCTATTATTTCGCTAATTCTGTGGGGGCTAAAACAAATCTTGAACGAATCGAGTTTAGGCAGTTCTATTCTTTTTACGGTCTTGTATTTTTTCAATACCTGTCTTTCAAATCTTAGTATTTTTTCTACATCATAGTTGTTCTTTATTTTCCTAGCACCCATTAAATGGAAAAAGGGGTTGATCTCAATACCGGTGGATTTCATTCCCATTTCCTGTGCGGTAAGTATGGTCGTTCCGCTACCGGCGAAGCCGTCAATCGCATGACCCTTTGGGTTCCCAAACTCTTCAATGATTTTTTTGGTTAATTCGTAAGAATAACTTTCCTTGAAATAATACCACCTGTGAATAGGAACTGTTTTGTTTTGTAACGCCGTAGGGTTCACATTTTTGTAATGGTCATAAGAAATCTCGATCCCCTTTTCTAATGGGGATAGTTTCATCATTGGTTTATCTATATCCGCTACCGGTTTAAAGTTACCGGTTTACTGCTAAAATCTGCTATTAGGTCTCGATTTAACACGAACAAAATTCAGGGGGAGGCAACATCAATTTAACAGAACCTGCTTTGCGCAGATTTAATTAAAACTTGGTTGGATGTGATTTCGTCATGATAAAAAACGTTGGTGCTGCATTAGATTTTGTAATAACTAGGGGATTCCAGATTCACCCAGACGCATTAAAAATTCTTGAACAAATAGACGTAAAGGAGCTTGAGCGGATAATCAAACAAGTAGTAAGAGAAAAGGAAAAGCAGCGCCTATATCTGATTTCACAAAAAGACCTTGAGACATTTCTTGGAATAAATGAAGAGGAGGAGTTGGATGATTTTCATGAGATCCTGTTTGATCCAACCACAAAGATTACCTCGTCTGAGGGAGTTGATGGATTTAACGCGCTTTTCTCAAACAGATATGACAAGCTCAAAAGGATAATCTCTAATCGGCCTGAGGCAAAGATGTTAAAATCCGTCTCTGCTGTGATGGCTGCCAAGTCAAAGGATGAAGTGTATGTTTGTGGTCTGGTCTCAGAGAGAAGAACCGATAGAAATGTCACTAGGATAACACTTGATGAGCCCACGGGTTCCATTGAAACCATAGTCATTGATGAAGACCTGCAAAAGACGGCCTCTTCTCTTCTTATGGATCAGTTTGTTATGGAAAAAATTGTCGCAAGTAAAAACGGCGGTTTTATTGTAAAAGACATCATAATGCCAGACATCCCAGATCATGTACCAAATCGCTCTAAAACTGAGACCTTTGCGTTGTTTGTATCAGATCTGCACATTGGCAGTAAGTTCTTTATGGAAAAAGAGTTCTCAGAGTTAATTTCGTGGTTATCAAGCTCCGATCCTATCGCACGCAAAGTAAGGTTTGTTGTAATTGGTGGTGATGTTGTAGATGGGATTGGGATCTACCCAAACCAAGACAAGGAGCTCGTGGCCCTTGATTCAAGCGGACAGCTGCGCCTAGTTTTTGAAATCCTAGACAAGATACCAAAACACATCAAAGTCTTCATCGCACCAGGGAACCATGATCCCGGAAGACGTGCTCTCCCTCAACCGGCGATACCTGCAAAATACAATCCAAGTCTTTGGGGTCGAAAGAATTTCTACATGGTTGGCAATCCTGCAATGATTTCATTAAACGGTGTCAAGGTCCTAATCTTTCATGGGCAAAGTGTCGATGACATTGTGAAAACCACGCCGGGTTTAAGCTACGACAAGCCGGCAAAAGTCATGCAGTATTTGCTAAAGGCAAGGCATCTTAGTCCGATTTACGGAGCCCAAACTCCGATTGCCCCAGAACTCGAGGATCATATGGTAATTGATGAGGTTCCAGACATTTTCCATGCAGGCCACGTGCATTTTGTGGAGTTGGATTTGTACAAGGGCATCTTAATCGTAAATTCCGGCACTTGGCAGCAACAGACGCCCTTTCAGGCTGGTGTTGGAATCATGCCTACGTCTGGGGTGGCAGTCTTGGTTAATCTAAAAACCTTCAAAGTCTACACAAAAGACCTGACAAAAAACTAGATAATATCTTCTAGCGTAACTTCGTTTTTGAAGGTATCCTTTACCGTTTCAGATGAGATGGTGAGCGTGAATTTTTTTGTTCTACCGTGGATTCCTTGATGGACAATTCTACCAGAAATTATTCCAGACATTTCTATTTCTCCGAGCATTTGTGTGACCCTCCTTTGTGTGAGTTCTTTTTGTCGAATTACCTTGCAGAGATTTTTGTAGGCTGAAAAGATCTCACCTGTTGACAAACCAGATGCCTTCATTACTGCGATAATCAGTAATTTTTCATGTAGTGGGTATGATTTGAGAGCTGTTACTTCCTTGTCTTCCTCCATTTTTTGAGACGCTGTTCTTACATGTTCTTCTTTTACAGTTTCTGATTGTTGTCTTTCGGCAATCTCGCCTGCTACTCTTAGCAGATCAATTGCTCTTCTTGTATCACCGTGTTCACGTCCCGCCATCGCTGCACATAGGTTCAGTGCTGCAGGATCTACTACATTGCCCAGAAAGGCGATCTTGATTCTCTCATCAAGTATGGTTTTAATCTGCTCAACAGTATAGTTTGTAAATACGATTTCTTCCTCGCCTAAAGTGCTGATCACTCTTGGATCAAGTCTTTCTTTGAATGTTAGATCGTTTGAAATGCCAACTAGTGTTAAGGAGCCGTGTTTTAGGCGTTCGTTGGCTCTTGTTAGTTGGTATAGAATATCGTTTCCTGTTTTTGAAACCAAGTGTGCAAGAAAGTCAATTTCGTCTATTACCAGGACGGTATTGAGATGGTTGTTGTTGATGGTATTCAATATTCGTTTGAACACTTCGGATATGGCAAGTCCAGTGATTGGTAGGTTTTTTTCTGATAGCCCTAACTGCCTGCCAAAACCCACAAGTAGGCCATAAAGCGTTGTCTCTTCCTTGGAATTGACATAACTTAGTTTTATTGGGAAATTGCTTTTCTCTACTCTTGATTGGATTTTGAGTAGGACCTTTCTAACAACTAGTGTTTTTCCTGTACCGGGCTTTCCATAAACTAGTAAATTAGATGGGCGTGCTTGTTTTAAAATAGGTAAAAGTGACTGTGTTACTTTTTCCTGCTCCTCATCACGATGATGAATTACGTCTGGAATGTAAGTAAAATGTAGAATGTCTCTGTTTTTAATCAAGGATTTGCCTGATTCAACTGCATCAAGCAACCTGTCGATCGGATCAGTCATGATTATGCTCATTTGAGATCATTAAAACTCTACATTTAAGACTTCAATGGATCCTATCATAAATTTTCACTTTTCAGATCGTTTCTATTAACACCGATCAGAAATCTCAGACACCTACATTTCTACTGTTAATTATGAAAATAAATCATGGATGATATTATTAGATTTCTTAGATTTTTTAAAAAAAAATTTTGAAAGAAGAAAGAGTGGAAACAAAGGTGTCTCGGTTTTACATAAGGAAATGATATTGTGGTAAAAGACAGTAAATCCAACCAAAACATCTGGACATAACCGGAAAAACTCAAACCATAATCAATAATATTATCTTGAAGTTTTTTATTCTGGTTAACAATTAGTTAAGAGATTGTTAAGGAAACTGCAAAAAAAGCCAGTTTTGACCCCTTCATTTCCAGTCTAGGCGTGAAGATTGCCATTAACATTGTTAACAAGCCAAAACCAACCCCAACGTTTCCACTCCAGGCATGAAAAAACAATAATTCCTGGTAATTAGGCTGAGCTAATATGTTAACATGAGAAGGTTATCTAGGCGTGAGTCACACAGTCAACGTTAACAACTCTATCAGTTAACAATTATCATAGGATCTATTCAATTGTTAACCTGTAGTCACGATCGATCACAATGGCAAAAAAACGGATTCGAATAGACCTGGAGGATTCAGAAGGCGCCAAGTACAACTTTAACATTGAAGGAAACATCACCAGGGACAAAGTCCTCAAAATATTCGAACTGATGAACCTGATGAACATAGAAGAGCAGGAAGATGCCCCACAACTAGATTCGGTGGGCGCAAAGATTTGGCATATCATTGACAAGCACTTTCCAATGGGGCGCTTTACATCAAACGAGCTATTGGAAAAATATGAAGACGAATACAACGAGCCTATCAAACTTAGCATAGTTTCGACCTATTTGGCACGCTTTAACACAAAGGGGAGGATAAACCGGCTACGAAACGGCAGAGAGTGGGTCTATCAAATAGCAAAAATTTCCCAAAGAACAGACTAGGAGATAGTTGCTCTTTTTAGTACTAGGGACTCCCCCTGCAAGCTGATTTTGACATAGTCACCCCGCTGTATTCCCAAGTACTTACGAAACTGTTTAGGGATGGAAATGGTCCCAACAGCCGTGATTTTTACCAACTCCTCATTGTCAGAGAGCATATATTAGTTTAATAATTTAAGATATTTAAGATTTTTTAAAATACTAATCTATAATAAAAAATAATATAGAATGCTCTTAATCCAACAAAAAAGCAAAAACCCAACAAAATAACTCAGGCGGCAATCGGCTGTTCTAGGTTAACAAGCTTAGCTTTGCCCTTTTCCGTGATCCTGTAAGTAAAGGGTTTTGCTCTTGTGTTCCTTTCCACAAACCCTTCCTCGAAAAGCCTTTTCAAGAGCCTTGATGTATGCTCCCGACTCCTACCTATTGTGATTTGGATGTCACGTGACGTCATCTCCCTCACAGTGATTAATCCTAGGACGTGTTCTGCAACCCCATTAAAGTCCATATTGGGCATTCTTGGCGTCGGTGCAGGCTTTTGAGGCTCTTTTTTGGGCACCTGCTCTGTCTTTTTCTCTAAAACAGGCTCGACTTGTTCCATTACTTGCTCTAAAGGTGGCGACTCTTCCAAACCAATGGCATCTAGGCGTATTTTCATGTCAATTAACTGTCTTTCATAGTATTCTAGGCGTGACAGGTAGGTAGGATCTGCGCCTTTTTGACTCGTAAATGCCTTGATTTTAGTGTAAATTATCATACCAAGGATACCAACGAAGAAGGCGATTATCACACTCCCAATAACCTGGGGGTCGGGAATCTCTACTAACATCACTTTCTGGTTAGAATGTTGTGATTTATTGTGATAGGCCAACATAATTTCACATTTCACATCAATGGCAATATCATCTACAATCACATCCATGTAAAACACGGTTGGCTAAAACACGTGATACATCACATACCACACGCTTGGCGGATCAGTTTATCAACCACATCCATCACTTGTTCCTCTCTTTCAGGGAAAACATCACTGTCTTTTATCACAGAAATCTGCTCTGCAAGCCTAGATATCACATCAACATCATCAGGCAACAAAACTCCCAGACCGCGAAGCAGAACTATGGAATAGTAAAGCCCCATTAACTTGTCTCGTGACTGCCCCACCTGCCTGAAATATGCGCCTTTGGAGATGCCAAAATCAAACTCGGAGAGGTTTTTACGATTTAAAATTATTTGAATTTGTCGCTCTGTAAACAGAGATTTTTTGATAATTTGCCGAATTATATTATTGAAATTGGAATTATCAAACTCTACCATAGCTATACAGATTTGTATACCACATACCAATTAAACTTTAAAACACGCAGAGCAAACGACAGACATGGCAAAAGTGGAGCAGTACTTGAATGCGTCACGCAAGAAAAAGCTAGCACTGATCTTTGTTCTAATTGATTCCGAAGTCTCCAAGATCAAGGAATCTGTTAAACTTGCAAAAAGTGTAGAAAAAATTGGCGCATCAGCCATCCTTGTTGGGGGCTCTTCCGCAATTGATCAATTAGAGATGGCCCAAGTTGTAAAAACTATAAAAAAATCACTAAAAATTCCAATAATTCTATTCCCAGGCAATGTAACCGGTGTTGTTCCACATGCAGATGCCATTTTGTTTAGTTCCCTGATGAATTCAGAAAACCCATACTACATCACACAAGCGCAAGCGCTTGGAGCCCCAAGCGTCCTCAAGTTTGGACTAGAGCCACTTCCTACAGCGTACATCATAATTGGAGAGGGAACGACGGCCTGGTTTGTCGGCTCTGCAAGAGGAATCCCATTTGACAAACCAAACATTGCAGCCGCATATGCACTAGCAGCCCAGTTTTTGGGAATGAGGTACGTCTACCTTGAGGCAGGCTCTGGAGCAAAAGAAAGTGTAAGGCCCAAAATGGTAAGCACAGTCCGAAAGGTCTTCAAGGGCTTTCTGATCGTAGGCGGTGGAATTCGTGATGCTAATACAGCAAGGGAATTGGTAAAGGCAGGTGCAGATGCCCTAGTCATTGGGACAATGCTTGAAAAGGAAAAAGACAGCCTCAAAAAGCTAGCCGAAATAGCAAATAGCCTCAAGAATCTAAGGAAATAACATGTCAGACAACGCAGCAGTCTCCCGCATCAAGGGGGTCCAAATGCCTGACTATTATTTGGATTATTACTCACAAATCTCTGAAAAAGCATACCAAACCTTCGAAAAGGCCGCAGAGGCAAAATCCACACTAGTTGACTCCTCTGGAATTGTCGAGCCAAAGATCGCATTCGATCTTGCAGATCGTGTTGCAAAGATGCATGACATTGACATTGCAGAGCCATTACGCGAACTGCTCAAGATCAAAGGAAAGGAGCTTGCCGCATTAGAGTTTGCAAAAAGCATTGCTTTAGGACAATACCATCCTCCAGAAACACCATTGGAGGAAAGGCTCGACAACGCAGTAAGAGTTGGGCTTGCAATAGTTACAGAGGGAGTCACCATTGCGCCACTCCAGGGAATCTCAAGCATAACTATTAGGAAAAACAAGGACGGCTCTGATTATCTGTCTGTATCGATTGCAGGGCCGATGAGATCTGCAGGCGGTACCGAATCTGCAATAACCATGCTAATTGCAGATTTTGTGAGGCAGACGGCAGGGCTTTCAAAATACCAAGCGAATTCCTTTGATGATGAAACCGGCAGGTTCGTCGAGGAGCTTAGGGTCTATGAAAGAGACGTTGGTAATTTTCAGTATCATGTTTTGGATGAAGATATTGTAACCGTAATAGCAAACCTGCCAGTTGAGCTTGATGGCGTAGACACGGACCCAAACGAGGTGGTAAACCACAAAAACATGGCTAGAATCAAAACAGACCGGGTTCGTGGAGGCGCATTGCGTGTTCTAAACGACGGCCTCATTGGGCGCGCAAAAAAACTACTCAAGAGAATAGAACTGTACCAACTTGACGGCTGGGAGTGGCTAAACGAGCTCAAAGGCGCAGTCCAAAAAGGCGAGGAGGGTGACTCGGCGGCAAGAAGGCTAAAGGAAGTCATTACAGGGAGATCAGTTTTATCGTCGCCAAACAAGATTGGGGGGTTTAGGCTGCGATATGGAAGAGCATGTAATACCGGATTTGCGGCAGTTGGGATCCACCCGGTAGTTGCCGAGATACTAAACCACACAATTGCTGTTGGCACTCAAGTAAAGATTGACATTCCAGGAAAGGGGGCAACTGTCGCATTTGTTGACTCTATCGAAACCCCAACGGTGCGGCTAAAAAACGGCAATGTAGTAAAAATTCAGGACGTAGAGCACGGCATACGAATCAAAGACAACATAGAAAAAATACTATACCTTGGAGACATTTTGATTTCATTTGGGGACTTTTTAGAAAATAACGCACAGTTAATCCCATCTGGATACGTGGAGGAGTTTTGGGCCGAAGAGCTTTTGCAAAAAATTCCAAAATACCCTGAACTGCAAGAATTTTTGAATAAAATACCAAGCCTTGAAGAGGCACTAGAGATCTCACTCAACTTTCAGATATCACTACATCCAAAATACTTGTTTTATTGGGAGCATATCTCCCCAGAGGAATTCAAACAACTATTGCAGCCAATCGAAATTGAACAAGCCGCAATCAAATATCCAAAAACATGCAAGCCAATATTAGAAAAACTTGGAGTACCACACGAAGTCTCAGATGATAGCCTGACTCTGATGGAGGCGGAAGCACAAATTTTTTACCAACTATTATTTGTAAATCCAATCAAGATTGAAGAGACAGATTCCGTCCCACAAATAATTACAAAATCTTCTGGAATCAAAATTAGACCCAAATTTTCTACCTCAATTGGTGTAAGGATTGGAAGGCCAGAAAAGGCAGCACCAAGACTCATGAAACCTCCAGTCCACATACTCTTTCCAGTGGGGAACAAGGGTGGTAGCACACGTGATCTACTCAAGGCAAGCTCAACTACTGGTTTTTACTGTAACATTTACAATCGAAGCTGCAAAAACTGCAGCGAGCCATCGATTAGCATCATATGTCAGAAATGTGGCAGTCGAACCACAATAGAACACGTCTGCCCGCTTTGCAGATCAAGTCTTGATTCCAACTTTTGCCAAAAATGCAAAAAAAAGGCACCAATTCATTCCTTCAAGCCTTTTCCACTAAAAGAGAGAATGATTACAGCACAACAGAGAACTGGAATTAGAGCACATGAGCCATTCAAAGGTGTGATGGAGCTAATCAGCCAAGACAGAATCGCAGAACCACTTGAGAAAGGCCTCATAAGACAACACTGCGAGCTAACAGTCTTCAAGGATGGAACGGTACGATTTGATGCTACAAACTCCCCACTGACTCACTTCAAACCATCGTGGATTGGGACATCGCCTGAAAGACTTTGCCAGCTTGGTTACACACACGACATAGACGGAATGCCATTAACAACCCAGGATCAAACAGTCGAAATTAAAATGCAGGACATTATCATTCCGCTTGAAAGTGGAAAATACCTTGTCCAAGTTTGCAAGTACATAGACACAGAGCTCGAAAAACTCTACGGCAAAACCCCATTCTATAATGTTAAAAACACTGACGAATTGATTGGCCAGCTAATAATCGGCCTTGCCCCACATACCTCAGTTGGAATTGTAGGTAGAATTATTGGATACACAAACACACACGTCTGCTTTGCAACTCCAAACTGGCATTCTGCAAAGCGACGCGACGCAGACGGTGATGCGGACTCTATCATGTTACTCATGGATGCGCTGCTAAACTTCTCACGACAATTCCTCTCAGACAAAATAGGCGGCCTAATGGATGCCCCACTTTTAGTCCAGCCGACAGTCCTGCCGCACGAATCCCAATCACAGGCACACAACTTTGAGGTAACAAAAAAACTACCGCTCGAGTTTTTTGAGGACACCATACAGAGAAAAAAGGCATATGAGGTAACAAGTGTTGAAATCATCAAATCACGTCTTGAAACAGAAGCACAGTTTTACGGATATCACTTTACACATCAAACTACAACGCTTACAACGTCACGATCGCGTAGCGCATACTCGACACTTGGATCGATGCTTGACAAATTTGACATGCAAATAAAAAACGCCGAACTCATAAATGCAGTTGACACAAACGAAATTGTAACTAACGTAATTACCACACATCTTGTGCCGGACATAATAGGAAACCTAAGGGCATATGGAAGACAAAAATTCAGATGCACCACATGTGGGAGAAAATACAGACGAACCCCACTGCTCCAGCACTGTGTTTGCGGCAAGGATCTGATTCAAACAATTACGCGTGCATCAATTGAAAAATATCTTAGACTTGCAAAGAGACTAGTTGAAAAATACGAGGTTGGGCCATACCTTAAAGGAAGAATTTCAACACTAGCTGATGAAATTGACTTGGTATTTGGAAAAAGAAAAGGCGATCAGCTGCTTCTTACCGACTACAACTAACGTAGCTTGACGTACTCGTAGGCGCCCAATTTATTATCAAAACAATAACGGACTTTTTGGTAGTCTTTTCTAAATGACTTTACTTTAGCTGCAAGCTTTTTGGGGTTCTTTTTCTCAATGACTATATTTTTGATAAAGGATGCAATCTCCTTCATCTCAGATTCCTTCATGCCGAGCCTTGTAATTTCAGATACTCCAAGCCTGATGCCTCCAGGATGGAAATAGTTTCGTCCCGCCTTGATATCGCCTGGAATAAGCTGTCTGTTTACAATGATGTTTGCCTTTTCCAAATCTGCCTCAACTTTCCCACCATCACTATAATCCAAAACATTGACTGCAATTTGATGCGACATGGTAAAGCCTCGCTTCTCACCTAGCACTTTGAAACCGTTCTCGCTCAGAGCAATTGCGAGTGCTTTTGCATTTTTTATCACTTGTTTTGCATAGTCTTTGCCAAACTCCAAAGCCTCTGTAAATGCAATTGCCTTTGCTGCCATGTGGTGAATGTGGTGACTGCTTGTAAGGCCTGGGAATATCGCCTTCTTTATTGCCTCACCATGTTTTTCATATGACAAAACAAGGCCGCCCTGCGGGCCAAACAAAGTCTTGTGCGTACTCATGGTCATGGTATCGGCCCCCTCTTTAAGAGGTGCTTGGAACTGTCCTCCAGCAATTAGGCCAGCTACATGCGCAGCGTCATAATTAATGTGGATATTGTAACTCTTGAGAAAATCTGCAAGCTCTTTTACTGGATGCGGAAACAAAAACAATGAGCCTCCAAACATTGCCATCTTGGGAAGTCTATTTGCTTTTCTTAGCTCCTCGATCTTTTCTTTTGTCTTGTCCACATCAATAGTCATCTCATCTGCATCAAACGGATAAAATTCTACATCAAGACCGTGCACAAGACCTGCAGTGCCGGAGTGTTCTTTTTTACCATGAGAGATGTGGCCGCCAGCCGGGATCGATGGTGCAATCATCACATCACCCGGATTCGTAAATGCGGAATAAATCGCTAGGTTAGCAACAACGCCTGAAATGGGTCTAACATCTGCAAACTCTGCCTTGTAGAGCTTTTTTGCAAGGTTCATGCACTGGATTTCTACTTTGTCGATATAGATACAGCCTGCATAAACGCGTTCACCAGGCCAACCCTCGGCATATCGGTTGCCAAAATCAGAAAGCAGCGCCTCACGGACTGCAGGACTAGGCACATTTTCGCTTGCTATTAGGGGAATAGAGTTTTCGAACCACTCATTGTGCTCTTCCAAGTCTGTCAGGATTTTTTTGTAAGAGTCTTTGAATGTAGATTTACCCATGTTTTTGCAGTTTATTGTCCCAATTTAAAAACAACGATTTTAGAAAACCTGAAAAAAGCAAAGATCGCACTACATTCCACTCATTTTAAGATCGGAGAAACTTGCAAACAAAGTATAAAAAGGGAAAAGAAAAATTTCCTTCATAATGAGTGTACAAGGACCAAGGGGAAACATGCCAATAGTGTTGCTCAAAGAGGGCTCGAGTGAAAACAAAGGTCGTGAGGCACAAAAAAATAACATTGCAGCAGCCAAAATAATTGCCGAAATTGTTCACAGCAGCCTTGGTCCAAGGGGAATGGACAAAATGCTTGTTGACAGTTTGGGCGACGTTACAATTACAAACGACGGTGCGACAATTCTCAAAGAGATCGATGTACAGCACCCAGCAGCAAAGATGCTAGTTGAGATTTCAAAGACAACCGACAGCGAGGTTGGCGACGGAACCACATCCGCAGTTGTTTTAGCCGGTGCACTCTTGGAAAACGCCGAGTCTCTGATAAATCAGGATGTCCATCCGACAATTATTGTGGATGGATATAGGAAGGCATCAAAAAAAGCATTACAATATTTGAAGGAAATTGCAGAAGAAGTCACCGCAAACGACAAATCCATCTTGCTAAAAATTGCGCACACCTCAATGCAAACCAAGCTAGTGAGAAAAGAATCTGATCATCTGGCAGATCTTATTGTAAAGGCAGTGCTTGCAGTTGCTGAAAGAGACACAAACAAATTCACAGTTGACCAAGACGATGTTAAAGTAGAAAAAAAGGCAGGCGGCTCAATGAAGGACTCGGTGTTAGTTGAGGGGATTGTTTTGGACAAAGAAGTAGTTCATAGCGGAATGCCAAAAAAGATCTCCGAAGCAAAAATTGCCTTAATTAACACTGCGCTTGAAATCGATAAAACAGAATTTGATGCAAAAATCAACATCTCAAACCCGCAACAAATGAAGACTTTTCTTGATGAGGAGAATAGAATTCTCAAAAACATGGTGGATAAAGTAGTTGCATCCGGCGCCAATGTCCTTTTGTGTCAAAAAGGAATTGATGACATGTCACAGCACTACTTGGCAAAAGCAGGAATTCTGGCAGTAAGACGCGTAAAAGAAAGCGACTTGTCGAAGCTTGCAAAAGCAACTGGCGCAAGAATTGTCACAAATCTTGATGATTTATTTGAAAAAGACTTGGGAGCTGCACTACTTGTTGAGGAAAGAAAAATAGAAGAAGACAGGTGGGTTTTTGTTGAAGGATGTAAAAACCCAAAGGCCGTTACACTGCTTTTGAGGGGTGGCTCTCAACGAGTTGTCGACGAAGTCGAAAGGTCAGTTCATGATGCAATAATGGTTACAAAAGACGTCATGGAAAACCCATCAATTGTTGCAGGCGGTGGAGCCCCAGAAACATTTGCTGCGACAAAGATCAGGGCCTGGGCAAAATCTCTTGAAGGGCGAGAACAACTTGCAGCAGAAAAATTTGCTGACTCGCTAGAAATAATTCCATTAACACTATCGGAGAACGCTGGAATGGATCCAATCGACACCCTGACAACCCTTCGCGCAAAACAGCTAAAGGGCGAAAAATGGACAGGAATCGATGTCATGAAGGCAAAGGTCGGGAACATGAAAACAAGCGACATTATCGAGCCGCTGTCAGTAAAGAACCAAATTGTATCAGCAGCAACAGAGGCAGCTTGCATGATTCTAAGAATTGATGATGTTATTGCCGTCGCAAAATCTGCCGGACCACCCGGAGGCCCAGAAGGAATGGGTGGCATGGGTGGAATGGGAGGTATGCCTGGTATGGGTGGTATGGGTGGAATGCCAGGAATGGGCGACATGGGCATGGGCGAAATGTAATTTGTGCCAAAAGCCTCAAACGTTTATTTCCTAACCATTTTTACCAAAACCCATTGACTGGAGCCACTAAGATAATCAGCTGCGTCAAGTACGGCTATTTGGTAGCGTTTTTCGCACTACTTTCAGGCATCTTTTACCCTTTCATTCAAGGTGGCACAATTGATTACACAATACTTGGTATCATTATTCTCTTTGTGGGTCTGGCAGGAGCCATCCTAGTTTACAAAGCAGCAACATCGGACAAAAAACGCGGAATCTATATCGGAATAGGATTTGGGCTAGTTGCAATATCGCTCTTCTACATTCTGTCGTTTACTGGAAGACCGCTAGCTTAAACATCAAAGTACAAGTAGAACTCGTGCGGATGAGGCCTGATCGAGATCTCCCGATGATCCTTTCTTTCAAGCTCTATTATTTTATCGATTACGTCATTTGAGAAAATTGGGTTTAGGAATTTTTTGTCACTTTCTAACTCATCTAGTGCCTCCTCCAAGTTGGCCGGAACTGTTTTGATTCCGCGTTTTGCCCGCTCTTCCTTTGTCATCTTGTAAATGTCCTCAAGTATTGGGTCGCCAGGATCAAGCTTTTTCTTTATGCCATCAAGGCCTGCTGCAAGTACTGCTGAAAATACCAAATATGGGTTGGCTGATGGGTCAGGGGCTCTGTACTCAAATCTTTTCAGAAATGCATATTTTTCTCCTCTAAAGTGTTCTGGAACTCTGATTGCCGCAGATCTGTTGCTTGGACTCCAGGCAATGTAGACTGGGGCCTCGTACCCTGGTACCAGTCTGTGATACGAATTTGTAGTTGGATTTGTAATGGCACAGAGTGCTCTTGCATGGTTCAGTATTCCACCGCAAAAGTATCTGCCTGTCTGGCTGATCTCGTCTTTTGCATCCTTGTCAAAAAATGAATTTTTTCCATCCTTCCACACGCTGACATTTGTATGCATTCCGGAACCTGCATCCATTGAGATTGGCTTTGGCATCATGGTTGCGACCTTGCCAAATTTCTGAGCGATGTTTTTTACAGTGTACTTGTAGGTCTGCGCACCGTCTGCCGCATTTGTCAAATAGTCGTACTTGATGTCTATTTCACACTGGCCTGCAGTTGCGACCTCGTGGTGGTGATTGTCGCACAAAATTCCAAAGTGCTCGTTTAGCACATCAACGCACTCGTTTCTAAACTCGGTGAGGGTATCAGAAGGGGTGCTTGGATAGTAACCTTCCTGCAAGCCCATCGGGTAGCCGGTTCCTTCCTGGCTCCACGGTGCCTCCTTTGATTCAATGGAATAAGACTGGCCCTTGTATGGTGTTAGGACATCCCACTGCACTTTATCAAATACAAAAAACTCTACTTCTGGACCCCAATAGCTAAAATCAAAGCCATGTGTTTTTAGGTGCTCTTCTGCTCTCTGAGCAATTCCTCTTGGGTCACGCTCTAGTCTTCCACGGCCGCGACCCCAATAGATATCGCAAATCAACCGTGCTGTCTTTTTTTCAGTCACCCACGGGATGATTGCAAAAGTGTTTGGGTCTGGCTTGAGGATAAGATCGGAATCATCAACACTTGTGAATCCGACAATTGAGGAGCCGTCTAACTTTGGGAGGCCATCCTTCATCTGATCGGGAGTAAAAGTAGCCGCCGAAATAGTCGTATGATGGTATCTACCAACAAGACTTGAAAACTGTAAATCGATAAATCTAATATTTTCGTGTTTTATTTTTGCAAAAACTTCATCTGCCGAATATTTTACCTGAGTTGTTTCACCGTGAATTACTTTATATGGCAAGCTAGTTCCTTCACGTTTACACGAAAAATCCCAGCATTTAAGGATTAAGGTGCCTTCATGTCAGAAACAAAAAAAATCGATGTAAACTCATTGTATGCAGTTCTAGTCAGAGAAATAGAAAATGATCAAGTTCAAGAGATTGATCCTGGATTTTATGCATCGCTTTCTGAATATCTTGGAAAGCTAAAAACCGAAGGATATGATGGAATTGAAAACAAGATAAAAAATAGACTAGTTGAGATGATAACTCAGATAACGTCACTTCTCTTGAAAACACGAATAAGCAAGGTAAGCCATGGGGGATTGGACCTCACTAATCTGCTTGATGAAGAAAAATTCATCCTAGAGTCCTTACAAGAGCAACAGGAAAGAAAAGAGATGATCCTCTCTGCAACACTAAACGGACGAACTAAACTTTTAGAGTCTGTCTCAAAAAAACACAAAACGCGGCCAATCACGGTACGATTCCTTAAGGACTTTGATCAGTTTGTCGGGGCTGACTATACAAAATATGGGCCATTCAAGGCAGAAGATGTTGCTACGATACCAAATGAAAATGCCCAAGCCTTGATTGCAAAAAATATCACAGTCAAGCTTAGCCTACAAGACTAGAACATGTCTCACCTCGACGTGGATGTAATTGATTTTCTTTTACTTACCATCTACCCAGTCATAGCGCTCTTTGCCGTGGAAATGGTCAGCAGAGCAATCAAGCTTGCAGGATGGGTGAAGCTTGCCACCCAGGGCATAATCTCAGTTGGCTTTGCTATTGCGTACGTGACACTGATTACGGCACACTGGCTTACATCCATTGTTTTACTTGCCCTTGCAATTGCATTATTGTATCAGGCAAAAATTGCAAAGCTAAAACCTGGAAAATCAATCTACTAGTCCTTGAGTTTGCCAAAGACCTTTTTTAAAAAGCCGCCCTTTTGTTGTCGAATTACTTTTTTTTCTCCGAATCTTTTTGCGCGAATGGATGTGAGCTTGACACACCGATGCTCTTCTGGCAATCTGTGCTCTGAGCAAAACTGATCCTTGCAGTAGTTGCACTCAAAGGGAAGATCAGTTTTGTTTCCACAATAGGCACAGTTTACTATTTTCACCAAACATTCTTGCGATTTTGTCAGTAATAAACTGTAAAATTTTTACAAAAATATAAAATGACGATTCAAATTCCATTAACTGGGATGCTTAAAGACAAAATTGCAATAGTTACTGGTGCAAGCAGCGGAATCGGATATGCTACCGCATTAGCGCTCTCAAAGGCAGGAGCCAAAGTAGCAGTCGGCGCAAGGCGCACAGACAAACTGGAATCACTAAAAAATGAAATTACAAAAAATGGTGGCGAAGTATTCCTTCAAAAACTAGACGTGACGAAAAAATCTGACTGTGACTCTTTTGTTGATGCTGTGGTAAAAAAATGGGGAACAGTAGACGTTTTGGTAAATAACGCGGGACTCATGCCGCTTAGCTTTTTCAAAAATCTCAAGATCAGCGAATGGGATCAGATGATTGACGTTAACATAAAGGGAGTGCTATATTGCACCGCAGCTGTGATTCCTCACATGCTTGCAAAAAAATCTGGCCACATCATCAATATTTCCTCTGTTGCTGGGCGAATCGTATTCCCTGCAGGCTCTGTTTATTGCGCAACAAAGCACGCAGTCACTGCCCTAAGTGAAGGATTACGACAGGAGTTCAGCCAGAGAGCAAACATCAGGATTACCTGCGTTGAGCCTGGAGTGGTTGCAACTGAACTCACAAACACAATCACAGACGAATCGCTAAAGTCATTTGTAGAAATGTCAAAAAACATAGAGGCACTAAAAGCAAACGACATTGCAAATGCAATTTTGTATGCAGTACAATCCCCATCCAATGTCAATGTAAATGAGATTTTGATCAGGCCAACCACACAAGAACGATAAATTGCAAAAACAGATTCTTATTTTAGGCGGCGGATTTGGTGGCCTTGCAGCAGCAAATGAGCTAAGATCGAATCTTCCGGGAGACGTAAAGATAACCGTCATTGACAAAAAGGACTACTTCATGATGGACCTAGTCAAGCTCTGGATCATAAAAGGAACAAGACAGTTTGAAACGTCAAAAAGACCACTACAATCAATTGCAAAAAAGGGAATTGATTTTGTAAATGAGCAGGTAACTACAATCGACACACAACAAAAAAAAGTCAAAACCACAGCTAGGGAATTTTCTTATGACTATCTGATCATCGCAACAGGAGTCGAGCTTGCTCCAGAAAAAATCCCAGGCCTAGCAACAAATGGAATGATTCTATATGACATTGAGCATGTGCCAAAAATCAGGCAAAAAATCCTGGAAATAAAGTCAGGAAAACTTGCATTCGTAATTACTGGCCTGCCTTACAAGTGTCCGCCTGCACCATTTGAGGCAGCCTTGATAATCAGTACAATGCTAAAAGAACTTGGAACAAGAGATTCAACATCGATTGATTTTTACAGCCTTGCTCCAATCACTCTGCCTGCGGCTGGGCCTGATGTAAGCAAACAGCTCTTTGATATTTTAGAATCAGAAAACATCAAGTTTCACGGGTCATGCAAGACGGTTTCAGTTGAACCAAACTTGATCAAGTTTGAAGATGGTAGCACGGCAAAATTTGATCTGCTAATTGCAGTTCCACCGCACAAGGCGCCTCAAGTAATCTATGATGCTAGCTTTGCACAGGAAGGACAATTCATTTCAGTAAAACGTGATTGTAAGACACAATTTGATAATGTCTATGCGATTGGCGATGTGACAAACATGATGGTCACAGATAAGATCGCTGTACCAAAAGCTGGAATTTTTGCAGAGGGTCAAGGAGTGGCAGTAGCGCATGATATTATCGCACAAATCAAAAAGGAGCAAACAAGTTCAATTTTTGATGGAAAGGGCGGCTGCTTTGTTGAAATGGGGGCAACAGCTGGATACGTCTACGTTGACATGTTTGCGCAACCAACTCCCATAACTAGACTTGACAAGCCTGCAGAAGAACACATGCAGGAAAAAGAGGAATTTGAGAAAGAACGTCTCGCAAAATGGCTATGATTCTTTTTTCTTTTCTTTTGACATATGGCCAAGCAATGCCTTAAGATCAGATTGGACATCACTTGCACTTTTTACCATGTCTAGTTTTTCAGGAATACTTTTCTTGAAATCCTCTGCTTCCAGTTCGATTCTAAGCTTTTCTTTGCAATTTGTGTGATCGTCGTCTGTTGCAGAAATCTTGTGGCAAATGGTACAGATCTTCAATGAACATACATAGATCAGACCATTTAATAATTTCACGATTTTTCCCACTTTATGAGGGGCCGTAGTCCAGCTTGGTTAAGATGCTAGCCTGGGGTGCTAGAGATCGTGAGTTCAAATCTCACCGGCCCCATTATTGATACCCATGTAAATTGTTCCTAGTTTTTCTACCGAGTCTGTATGAACTGAACAACATACATGATAATACTTTAGCAACGCAAATACACCTAGGCGTTTGGGGTTGTCACCAATCAACACACGTTGATGGTCTTAAGCCTCAAAATCGCTTTATTCCAAAATAATCAAAATCATCTAGTTACGACATTTACAGTTTGGTTCTCCGCAAAGACAGTATACCTGAAATGAAAACATTTTGGTCTTTGAGGAAATTCCGTCGGTAACATCTACAAACACAAGAAAAGTCTCAATATCGCTAAAATCCTTG
The DNA here is from genome assembly GCA_052390175.1 of Nitrososphaerota archaeon. Taxonomy (GTDB): domain Archaea; phylum Thermoproteota; class Nitrososphaeria; order Nitrososphaerales; family Nitrosopumilaceae; genus Nitrosotenuis. Next base: position 21,384 of record JBQTHG010000025.1, read on the forward strand.
CTTAACTCCCACGATATGTTGTAATTTCCATTTGGATCAGTGACCCCTTCAAATTCCTCTAGAATGTTTTCTCCATAGTCCTCTACTCGCACAGAAACAGTTGCGCCTTCGACGGCCCCTCCCAAACTTCCCACACGTACATCAATATCTTGCATGGTTCCACGCCTGACAGACTTGAGGCCGTTCACACTCACGTTAAGATCAGGTTCTGCCTGACTAGTAACATGATCAAATTTGATTACCTTTTGGTCTATCAAATGCTGAATCCCTAAAAGAAAATCTTGGTCAGATATTTGTCCGCCGGTCCACCATTTTGCTGAATTTTTTATCCATGATGGGATTGGCATGTCTCTTTTTACATGGAAAAATGATTCTGGAAGCTCTTTGCCATTGTGAAATGCTACAATCTTGTAGGTGCCAGCCGTTGAAGTAAAGCCAAGTGGTATTGAAGTGGAATAAGCCCCACTTTGAAGAACAGGAACCGTATATTCTGATCTTAAACCATTAGGATTTACAATGATTAGAGAAACAGGGCTAGTCTGTCCATAATCATCTGTACGCCCTGCGATTTTGACAAATATGGTCTCGCCATATTTTGGAAGAGTGTATATGTTTTGCACCAGAGTGATCTTTTGTAATTTAATCAACCCATGCGAATTAAGCTCAATTAGCGAGTTTACAAAATCGCCGTCTGGTACTTTGTCAAAGGTCCATAACTTGATCTTGTTTTTTATCCCATCTGGAATCCTAACCTCTTCTGCACTTGCAAATTGGCTGTGCTGGCTCACAAGAAAAGCCGCGAATACAACAAACAAGAAAAGTAATGCTATTTCTTTTTGCAAGTAGGTGTTCTAGCTAATTTTTTGTAATAAACGATTCTTTCAAATCGTGCTTAGCCAATCTTGTCAAACTGGCTGAGGCTTTTCCAAATGTACCAGGTTGCTACAGTCCGATAAGGCCTCCACTTTTCTGCAACTTTTTCAATTTCGTTCTTTTGTGGAAGATCAGAAAGCGAATAAAGCATCTGGACTCCTTTTCTTAGGCCCAAATCCCCAACAGGTAACACATCGAGCCTACCAAGCGAGAAAATTAGGAACATTTCGGCAGTCCATCTTCCAATTCCTTTGATCTGAGTAAGCTCTAAAATCACTTCCTCGTCTGTCATGTTTTTTAGAGAATTGATCCTGAGTTCTTTTGACTCGATTTTTTTTGAAAGATCTTTGATGTAAGCTACCTTCATGCCAGACAATCCGGCCGAGCGAATCTTTGAATCAGGAGTCTTGATAACGTCTGATGGTTTTGGAAATTTACCGTATATCTTTCTGAATTTTTTTGATATTGATTCGGCTGCTTTTCCTGAAAGCTGTTGAGTTATGATTGCCTCAACTAGTGATTCGTATGGGTTTTTCACCAGGGTTATCTTGTATTGCCCAACATCTGTGATTATTTTTGCAAGCTTGCGATCTTTTTTTAGAAATTTTACTGCTTGAGCTGACAAGTTAGAGCTTTAACACCTCTAGAACTTTGTCAAAACTGGACCGTGTTCGTTTTTCCTTGTATTGCCGTAATGCAAAAATGATTTTTTGCTTTGAAGGCACACTGTAAATCTGCCTGACTATCTTTGCAAGACCAGATCCGATGAACATTGCTTGTGTTGCAGACGTTACATTTGAGACCTTGCGCTCAAGACTAGAGCTTTCAAAATCGATTATTGTTATCGATTTTCCAACAATTACATGTTTTGTGATATTGCTTAGCTCGCCGTGATCAAGGCCTGCCTTGTCAAGATTATAGCAGTCCTGAAGAACTTTTTTTAGCACTTGTTTTAGCTTGGCAGCACTGCCTCTTCCTTTGAGATCCTTTATCCAATCAAAGATTTTTTTACCATCGAGATATTCCATTGCGACATAGTTTTTGCTACTCTTGATTAGCTTTGGACCAACGCCTGCCTTGTTTGCTGCTTCAAGAAGCATTGACTCTCCTCTCATGCTTGGTCGCGGTGAATCTGTTCGGCGAATCTTGAGCGCGGCCTTTTTTGAGCCTATTTTTGCCAAAACAACTATTCCAGCGTAGCCTTTTCCAAGCACACTTTGCTTGCCAATCAACATAGGGCCATCAAACGACACGCTATGTACCTCAATTCCCTTGAGCTCCCTCATTCTTGATCTCAGCTGGGCCTTTGTGGCTCTTGGGTATCCAAGAATTGCAGAGTATGGTTCTTCAGCTAATTTGTCAACTGGAAAAAATTGTTTCATCTGTTGAGACCAGCTCCGATGCGGCCTCTTTAATGGATTTGCTTGTTATTTTATTGCCCAGAATAAGATTGAATTTCTTAATATCAGTTTTGAGACCAGAGGGAACGCCGGACTTTTCCAAATTCATTTTTATCAATTCTTTCAGAAACAATACGGCGTCTGTCTGCGATCTTTTTTGCAGCGAGTGGATCCTCCCCTCCTCATTAATCCACATTGTGTTGCTTTTTTTCTTGTTTGACTCTACAAACTTTTCAACATGTACTGCAGTAAAAAAGTCGGGGCCTTTTCTTACATGATGCAAGTCTAGCTTAGTTGATTGAAGTAAAAACAACAAGGATGCTGTGTTGTTCTCAGAAATTACAGCTGATCTTCGCAGCACAAAAAATCCTCCTTGTTCTATTTGTGTGGCAATAGATGCGGCTGCTCTTTTTAGCTGTCCCCAGATTATGTCGGGGCTTCTTTGTTTGTACTTGAACGAAAGAACAAGAATGTTTTTGAGAGAGTCTTTTGATTTGTTTTGTAGTCTTTTCTTTGGCTTGAAGAAAGAAACGGATGGTTTTTTCAAAAATGCTCTTGCCGCAAGAACGAACTTGCCCACATTTTCTGTTGATATTGCAGCACCCAGGTTCCTGTTGCTGTCAATGGGATCTATTATCACTATTGGAGTCTCAAAACTCTTCGCTGTCTTGCCAATTACTTGGCCTTGTTTTAGCTCAGCTATTGCCTCGATCACGCTCTCAAAGGAACCAAAATTGAACACCAAAACCTCGGCTACATAGCCAGAAAACCCCTGCCTTGCTATTTCTGCACCATAGATATCGTTGCCCCTAAGAAAAGCCTTGAGTATTCTGACCTCGTTTTTCATCTGCGCAGAAAGTGTCTTTATCATGAATCGTGTGTGAAACGGAGATCTGTCTGCCGAGCTCTTCCACTTCCCTTCCTGCACATCATAGCAAGGCACCAAATTCACTTTGGTATCCTTGATCTGTGCCTCAACAAACGGATGCTCTGCATATCTGACATATGGCCCAAAATCCTTTAGCGAAGCAAAGCCGATTTTTTTGCCAAGCTCTGCAAATTCTTTCTCAGACACGCTGGTCTGGAACTTTATGAAAATGTCAATGTCTGCTTTTTGGGGAAGCCAAGTTCCTTTTGCATACGAGCCAGCAATTTCAACACCGGTTATCTGAGGCTGGTTGGTTACTTGTTTTTGTACTAACCTGATGACTTTTTCTACGATAGAATCTTTTTGTTTTTGAAGCTTATCTGATGGTACTACGATTTTTTCTACTTGTTTTAGTATGTGCTTCATTTGGAACTTGTTACTCCTAAATCAGAATAGATTGGACCTGATGGTGTAAGAACGCTTTGTTTGAATTTAATCTCAGAAACTCTCTGCGTTCCAAATTTTACACCTGCATACTCTGTCAATTCACCTGTAATGTCGCCAACTCTATTTTTAATCCTAAATATTGTTGCATGCGGCTTGAACTCCTTATCGGCCCTAAATCCAAGCGGCAAAAGTCTTTCCTCAACTGCTTTTGCCAGTCCGACAAGCTGTCTTGCACCATTATCATCAATTCCAATCCAGATAACCCGCGGTGATTTTGGCTTTGGAAATGCGCCAACCCCCTCAAATATGATATCAAAAGAGGAAAACTCGATTGTTTTTAGCTGGGCTTGAACCTTCTGTACCATATCTTCAGATATTTCACCAAGAAACAATAATGTAAAATGCATATTGTGTATTTCAATTGGCTTTGCGTCAATTCTGAGTGATGATTGGAGTTTCTTGATAGAACTCAAAACCTCCTGGTTCGTTATCTCGACTGCAACAAAGGCCCGCATTACGAAAATCAGTTTTTGGCTTTTTAATTGATTCCGGTAGCTTCATAGAATAGGCACAAAAATCAAGCATAAATGCCAAAACTCATCGTATGCCTTACTGGAATGCCTGGTGCAGGAAAATCAACTATAGCTGCAGGTTTGCAAAAAAGAGGATACGAAAGCATCAACATGGGTGACGCGGTACGAGCTGAGGCCAAAAAAAGAAATCTAGAACCAACAGGACAAAATCTCGGCAAGCTGATGCTTGAACTACGAGAAAAAAATGGCCAGGGAGCGGTTGCTGAACTGATCAAAGATCAAATCGCCAGATCAAAATCCGATGTTGTAGTGATCGACGGAGTTCGCTCAAATGCAGAAATCGAGGTCTTGAAAAAAATTGCGACGGTAAGACTCTTGTCAATTCACGCATCAACTGACACCAGATTTAACTTTCTTAGCGTGCGAAACAGATCTGACGATCCGCAAGACCGCGGAATGTTTGATGAACGTGACAACAGAGAAATTGGTGTCGGCATCAGCGCATCAATTGCATTAGCTGACGAAGCTATCTCAAACAACAATTTTACAATAGAGGAGCTGGTAGACACGGCATACAATACGATTCTAAAGTGGCTTGCATGATCCCACAAATTGATTGTAAGATAGAAGCATTTTGCGAGGTAAACCCATCTGAGGATCCACAAAAAATCCAGCAGCTGATCTCTAATGTTTTGGACGATGCGGAATTTACCGTCACTGGTGATTCTATAAAGGCAAGCTCAAAACAAATTGAATCGCTTTCTAAAATCCACGAATCAATCCAAAACCATTCCTCAAGACGAGTCTATTGGAGATTCCTTAACGACAATTTGGATGGGAACGAAACATGGTTTTATCTCAACAAGCAGGCAGCATTTGCCAACTCGATTGCCCTCTGTGAACATGCCACCGAATCTCCCTTGGGCCCAATCAAAATCACCATCCACTCAAAAAACATAGAGCGCATAATAGAGTGGCTGACCTCTGATTAGTCAGCTTTTTTTCTTATTTGCTCAGCTAGAATGAATTTTCGAACTTTTATCATTTTTACAGAACAATGGCCAGTTGATACTAAAACTTGCCATAATAGGCGTGATTTTGGCAGTGGGCGGAGTAGTGCTTTACCCACAGCTGGGAGCCTTCTTCCCTGATCAAATCCCAATTGAAGCAGTAGCACAAAACATTGGAGATCTAAAGGACACCACTGTCAAGCGAGTAAACTACGAGTTTGACAAGACCATTGACACTGTAGGCGACAAGATCGACGAAATAACACCGAACCCTGACGAAATCAACCCAATCCCAAAAATCCAGGAAAAAATAGCTGGACCACCAACACAAGAAGTCTATTACGGCCAAGTCTATGAAAAAGACGAAGCTAAAAACTGTAAAATCTCTGTACCTAAAATGGTAAAAACGGTAAATGGAGTAAAGGAACTCACTCATACAATCACACTTCCCGAATGCCAGTATAAAAAATACGAACCAGTTCAGGTCACAACAACAACGGATCCTCTAACAAATACACAAACAGTATCAGTAAATCCAATCCCTCAAACTCTAGTATTTGAAACACTTCAGCTCAAAACATTGAGAAACGATGACAACACAATCTCAATCCAATACGAAGACACGTCAGGAAAAACACTCAAGGTCACTGTCACATTACGAAATTCTGAAAAAGAATTGTTCGCTGGCGAATTTTTTGCATCGAAATTTGATACGAATGTAAACGATGTATCGACAAGTCCCCACATTATAGAAATGATAGTAGAACATGCAGATTATGGTACGGTAGCGTCATCAGTGTATAATCCGCAAGGAAACGATGAGACTACCATATACGGTGTCTTTACACAGCCATAAAAGCTGGAATCACTCTAATAACGAAACAAGATGCGGTAACGCATTAGCTGATGTCTCTCGTATTGATAGATCCATGTCTGATGACATCACTGTCTTTTCCGGGTTTACCTCAATCAGTGTGGCACCGTTTTGCTTTGCATGCACCGGAAGCTGGTTTGCAGGAGACACAACAAGCGATGTTCCTGCGATTATCATGACATCGCAGCCTTGGGCATGCCTGATTGCTTCGGCCCATATGTCCTGTGGTAGCGGCTCACCAAACCACACAACATCAGGCCTAAGTATGTTACCACATCTGCATTTTGGTGGCAGGGAATCGAACTTTGATGTGATGTTGTCCTTGTAATCACAAATGGTGCATTTTATTCGAATTATGCTTCCATGAAGCTCAAAGACTGACTTGCTTCCGGCTCTTTGGTGCAACCCATCAATGTTTTGCGTTAACACTGCTACTTGTTTTTGCTTTGCAATCTCCGCTATTGCAAAATGGCCCTTGTTTGGCTGCGCAGCAAGTATGTTTCTCCGTCTTTCTTCATACCATTCCCAGACAAGTTTTGGGTTTTCGTAAAAAGCATCAATCGTGGCAAGCTGCATCGGATCATATTTTCTCCAATGACCATCCTTGCCCCTGAAAGTTGGGATTCCACTCTCCTGTGATATCCCAGCACCGGTGACAAATACTAGTTTTTCAGCATCCTTTATTTGTCTTGCAAGTGGTTCAAACATTTTATTTGATTTCGATCTCAAGATGGTCTTTTGCTGCAATAACGGAATTATGTATTTGCTTTGCCTCTTGCAACAACTCGTCCTCGTCTTTGTATCTTGCAGAAAAATGAGTCAGTACAAGATTTGAAACGTTTGCATCCTTTGCCAGAGTCGCTGCTTCTTTTGCAGTGGAATGGCCTGTTTCAAGGGCTTTATCTCTTAGCTTGTCTGAAAATGTGCAATCAAAGCTGAGATAGTCGCAATTTTTGAAAAACTCTTCTAGTTTTTTTGTCGGCCTAGTGTCGCCCGAGATGCCAATTTTTTTGCCAGGCCTTTTATCTCCGAGTACATCTGATGGCTTTACTGTCTTGTTTGATACGCTGATCTCCTTTCCAGTTTGCAGATCATGCCATAAGCTTCCTTCTGGAATGCCAAGGCTCTTTGCGCGTTCCACATCGAATTTGCCAGGCTTGTCTTTTTCCTCAAAGAGGAACGAAAATGCCAATACAGAATGCTCTGCCTCTGATGCGTACACAGAATAGGTCTTTTCTTCACAAATCAGGCCAGGCCTAACTGCTGTAATCATGACAGGAAATGAGAGTCCAAAGTTTAGAATTCTTATGTTTTCTCCAATGAATTCCTCCATTCCATCAGGACCGTAAATCTCAATTGGTTCGGTTCTGTGTTGAAGCGTCATTGTCTGCAAGAGGCCAAGCACACCAATGCAGTGATCCCCATGCATATGCGTGACAAATATCTTCATTTTTTTGTTCCAACCAAGGCCTGACTTGAGATATGATACTTGTGCCCCTTCGCCGGCATCAAACATCAAGACCTCGCCATCCTTTTCAAGGCAGATGCATGACATCGCGCGGTCTTCTGTCGGCTGCGCAGCAGACGTTCCCAAAAATACGAGCTTCATTTTACCAAAATCACCCTAGTCAGACTCTTGTGTCGGTAGATTTCATATTTTTTTGTTGGGTTTATCTTTAGGTTTTTCTCAAAGCCCTTCTTGCACATTATCGCAAACTTGGTCTTCTTTGGGATCTTGGCTGCAAAATTTTGCAAGAGCTTTTTTGCCGGTTCTGATACTCTGGATGCCGTACCGTATGGCAGATCAGTTACAATCCCATCAAAACTGTCCCTGATTTGCAGCATATAGTCATAGTTTTCATTGAATATTTGAGCAGCAAAATTGTTTGCTTCCAAGTTCCTTTTTGATATCTGGCACATTTTTTTATCAAAATCAATCCCAACTGACTTGATTCCAATCGACTGGGCCTCTAAAAGCGTGCTTCCCGTGCCGCAAAAAGGGTCGCAGACAACCTCGCCCTCGTTTATCCTTGCCAAATTAATCATAACACGTGTAAGCTTCCAGTCCAATTCATGATGAAATTTGGCTATCTTTTTTGGCCGCGCTGGAACCTCAAGTCTGGTCGAAAACCCAAAGAAATTCTCCTCGTCTGTAAAAATAAGATAAATTATCATGTCTGGATCGCTTAATGAAACCTTGGCGTTGCAAAAGGTGGACACCATACTGCCAAGAGCCCGTTCTATTTCTGGAATGTCAATTTGTTTTTCTGAGATGTTTATTGCCTTGCACATAAACGACTTTGCACCAAAGATGAGCGAATAGTTTTTTTCATCAAAAAACACGTTTGACATCTTTCTGATCAGCTGACCCGCAGTTTTGACAAAAGTAGCTCGCCTTGCTATCTTTTCCCACGGCGTGGTTGTTTGTATTATGATGAGATTTGAGATTACTTTGATCTTGGAAAACCTGTCATACATTTTTGCAAGCGTTATGACTTCGTCGATTGCAAGCTCTGGATATTCTTTTGAAACTATAAAAAAACTCTCAGGCATCTAGATTGCCTTTGCAATTGCTCCTGATACATCTACTACAGATGCGTTACTAGGAATCGTGTTTGCGGAAATTATCTGAGAGACACCAGCCCGTCTGATCTTTTTTTCAGCATTATCAATTAGGAGCGCATGGGTGCATGCAACAAAGATCTTACCGCATTTTTGTTTTTTTAGAAACTCTGTTGCCTTTACTATGCTGCCGCCTGTGCTTATCATGTCATCCACCAGGACTAGGTCACGTCCCCTGACCTGGTTCAAGTTCGCATTCTTGATTTCAACTCTGCCTGTTTTTCTATCTCTCTGTTTTTTTAATGCAATAAAGCCAGTTCCATAAAGCCTTGCGAATTCTTTTGCTCTTTTGGCACCCCCAAAGTCAGGCGAGATCACAAGTGGGTCTTTGAGGCGCAATTTTTTAAAATAATTTACCAGCTCTGGTACGGCAGTAACATCCTTTATTGGAATTTGAAAGTGTTTTAAGCCAAGCTTGCTGTGAATATCAACTACAACAATTTTGAAAGCGCCAGCAGCCTTGAGAAGCTTAGCAATTACTGACAGTGTTACTATCTCGCCTGGGAGAAACTCTCTATCTTGCCTTGCATACCCAATGTATGGTATTACACAAATGACTTGACTTGAGAACTGCCTTGCTTTAGAAACTAGTGAAAGTGTTTGGATAAGCTTGGAATCAACTGATGGATATGTAGAATTTACAACAATAATCTTACCTTTCTTTGGCTTTGAAGATATGGTGATCTTGCCTTCCCCGTCCGGAAAAATACGGAGCTCAGACGATATGTAATCGGCTTTTAGTTTTTTTGCCAACCTCTTTGCAAGATCCTCAGATGCCTTTCCTCCTATTACCGTAAGAGCTGACAATAACTCAACGATCTAGGAGGGACTCTTAAATTTTGAGGAGGATTGAGGGCAGATCTGAGTTGGTATTATAATGGAATTATTCAGCCTTGGGTTTTTCGGCCTTTTTGTTATTGTAAGTCTCAATAAAGTTGATTTTTTCCAGAGTTGGAATGAATTTGAACAAGTCAATCTGAATAAAGTGCTTGATTACTCGCAAGCCTTCTGCACCAAATATCTCTTCGGGCATGTTGATATCAAGCGCATTACCGTTTAGCTTTGAGACGATTTTAGAATCTTCTACAGGCATGTGTCTTTTCAGTATCGCAGTGACTTTGTCTTCATTTGATTCTAGGGACTTGATGACATTCACATCATAAACAATTGTCTTTCCGGCAAATCTGTGGTTGAAATCAACTTGGACTCTGCCAGAACCAATAAATCTGATGATACCAGTCTTTTGATCGACTTCGATTGTGTCTCCAACAGAAACCTTCTCTGCATCCTCACCGAGCTTTCTAAGTGGAATCATTCGAACCTTTCCGGCATCACGCTCTCCAAAGCCTTTGTCAGGCGTGACGTCTACTGTGAGCTTGTCTCCAGCCTTTGCACTAGCTAGAGCATCATCCAATCCCTTGATGACCCATGATTCTCCAACCGAAACAAGTTTTGGCTGATACTTGACATTAGCCTCAAAAATAGAGTGTTTTTTTGCCTCTTCTTCCACCGTGGTCTCAAAGGCCTCGTTGGCGTCCTTTACTTTAGCAGTATAATCAATTAAAATCAGTGAGCCTTTAGTGAAAGTCAACGCGATCAGTCCCCGAAATTCCTAATATTAAGTTTCGAGCCGTTTTAGCTTATCTTCGGCAGTTTTGAGTGCATCCATCGATTTGGTTTTGTATCCCATCATGTCGAGTGTGGAGCCGATTGCAGAAATTGTTCTCATTACGTGATATCTGTGCACTTCACCCATGCATCCGACTCGGAAAACCTTGCCTTTTAGATTGCCAAATCCTCCAGCAACAAGAACTCTGAACTTTTCTGCAAGTGTATTTCGAAATGTCTTGTCTTCTAGTCCCTGCAGGTAGTTTAGTGCCACAACAACCGTGGATCGCGCATCCTCTTTTGCAAATGGCGTCAAGCCCATTGCGCTCAGGCCTGAATACAGTGCATCAGAGCAGACTCTGTGTCGTTGAATTCTGTTGTCCAGCCCTTCTTCTAGTATGATGTTCATTGCTTCTCTGTATGCATAAAGAAGTGGCAATGCCGGTGTAAACGGTGTGTGCTTTGCCTCCTCGTAATACTTGAAGTATCGTGATAAATTGAAGTACATTGTCTTTGGCGGATTTTCGTTCATGTATTTTTTTGCCCTTGGGTTAACTACAATTGGAGAAATTCCAGGAGGTGCTGCAAATGCCTTTTGTGCTCCCGTCATCGCAACGTCGATTCCCCACTTGTCCATCTTGAGCTCCTCTCCACCGACTATGGAGACACCGTCTACAACATAGTAAGAGTCGTTTCTTGCTGTCAGATTTTTGACCTTGTCGAGATATTTTATCATGGTTCCAGTTGAGGTCTCATTCCAAACACAATAGAATGCCTTTACGTCCTTGTTGTTATCAAACGCCTCTTTTACCTGCTCAAAGCTGGCATTTTCGCCAGGTATACTCTCAAGTTTTATCACATTGGCTCCAGCCCACTCTAACATCTGAGCAAGTCTTCCACTAAACTCCCCATTTGTCGGTATGATGACCTTGTCGCCTTTTTTGATTAAATTAATAACACTTGCCTCAACTGCACCGGTTCCGGACGCAGAAAGAAGTACTGCTTCGCCATCACTTTGGAAAACCTGCTTTGTTTTCTCAACGGCGTCTTCGTATAGCTCAACGAAATCATCGCTTCTGTGATTTATCATCGGAGTAATCATTGCCCTCATTACTCTTTCTGGTACGTTTGTCGGCCCAGGTAACATGACTAAATATTCCAAATAATTTCGCCTGAAGAACTGTTTTGGCGGGCTTTATTTAAAACTAAAGATTTGCCAGTCTCTGTTTTGCATTAATTTTTAGCAAAACTTTACGCGTTCCCTCCGGCACAGACTCGATCCAATTTTGATCGCCTGCAATTTTTGCGCGAATCTCAGTTCCGGCCAAGACAGCTCTTTGCGTTAGTGGAACAGAGATAACTTTGATTTTTCGTTCTTTGAATAGCTCATGGGTAAAATCATCATTTGAAAATACCACATCATATTTTGGTATGATCGAATCAACATGATATGTCCATTTTGCATGATTATCAACATCTGGGATGTAGTAAATTTTGACTCTGTCTTGCATGTCATCATCAAGTGACGATAGGATCATTTCTTTTCTCTCATCTGCAGTAAAGGGATTTCTTTTTTCATTGAATCGATTTGAGCTTCCAATTCCTATCGAAAGACTATCTACATTTTCCAATGCAAATTTCACTGCAGCCAAGTGTCCAAGGTGGAATGGCTGAAACCTGCCAATTAGGAGGCCATTCATGTTTTCTCTTTTTACAATTCATTTAAAAACTAACTATCCACCTCAAGATCACAAATATGGATGTGTTAAAGATCGACGGCTCATTTGGCGAGGGAGGGGGCCAAATACTTCGAAGTGCGCTCACACTTTCATGCATAACTAAAACACCAATCCAAATTGAAAACATCAGACATAACAGAAAAACTCCAGGTCTAAAACCAGGACATCTAACAACAGTAAAAATTCTTGCAAAAATCTGCAATGCACGAGTAGAAGGCCTGCAGATTGGTTCTACTTCGATCAAGTTTTTTCCAAATGAAATTCAGGACACGTGCCTAAAAGAAAGCGTAGGCACTGCAGGCAGCACATCACTCATCTTGCAGGCAATCATACCGGCTGTCTCGCTTGCAAAAAGAAATCTAGAATTATCAATAACTGGCGGCACCGATGTACCATGGAGCCCAACTATTAACTATACCAAGTATGTCTTGGCCGAAGCATACTCAAGAATTGGAATTAACTTTTCACTTGACGTAAAAAAACGAGGATATTACCCAAGGGGTGGCGGCCTAGTTGATCTAAGAGTTTCCCAATGTCAAAAAATTAATCCACTAATCACATCAAAAAGAACAGAAAAAAATGCAAAAATTGTTTGCAGTTATTCTGATTTGGATGCAAACCAAATCTCTAGTTCTGTTGAACACATAAAAGATATCTTGGAAAAAAAAGAGTTCTTTACACAAATAGAAATCAATCAGGAAAATGCCCTTGATTCTGGCGCATCGATACTTGTTTTTTCTCATGATTCCAGCTCGATAATTGGAGCAGATGAGCTACATGAAAAGAAAACCGAGTTTGGAGCCAAGTCAGCATCCAAATTCATTGATTCTCTAGGTGTTGACTCTAACCTCTCAGACATGCTAGTTACACCGTTAAGCTTGACAAAGGAACTCTCGGTTTTCACAGTGCGTGACATATCAAAGCATCTTGAAACAAATCTCTACATCACATCAAAAATCACTGGCTGCAAGTACGGTATAGGTAAAATTGACGGGGGTTTTGAGGTACGAATACAGGGTAGCTCAGAGACCTGCATCTAACAACGCTGCAAAAAACAAGACAGCAACAGAAAGAACAACCGTAGTTTCCCCAACAATTATGATCTTTTTTCGAAGCCTTACTATCTGATCCTCTGTCAACTGTTTTTCTACTATCTTTTGTTCTATTTCCTTTCTGATAATTCTCACATGGATTGCAAACGATGCGAGCAATGCGGCAACAAGGATCATCTTGATTACAAGAAGCACCCCATAACTAGTGTTCATTAAAAAATCAGGCCTAATCAATGCTTGATGTGCACTAAAAATTCCGGTTCCAATCAAAATGGCAAGCGATGGAATGGCAATCTTGTTGAATCTCCTTCCCACCCTTATCATGATCTGGAGTCTTTCTTCTACTGACGAAGACATTGTTTTTAGTATGGGCGCAAAAACTATCGCGATAAACAACGAGCCCCCAACCCAGACGGCTGAGCTGATCAGATGAATCCATGTGATGAGGGCCTGTTCTAGCGACATCAAACTATCGAATTTGTGTGCAAATATTATCTTGTCTGAAAAAACGTTTTTTAGTTGTAATAATTGGGTACAAACAATTGATCGGTCAAGGAAGAGGCATAATCTATGTTGCAATAGCCGGACTATTAGCTATGCTCGGAGGAATCACTTGGTATGCAAGTCTTGATAATCCACAACTCGGCATGGCAGAAATTCACCTGACTGATGTCAAGGTTGTAAGTGTAAATGACATAGAGGGACGTGCAAACTTGGAAGTAAGTTTTCTGATAAAAAATCCAGGTGAAAAGACCTTTACCATATCAAACATAGATTATGAGCTGTCTGCAAACGGCACGCCGCTTGGGAGAGGACAGTACTCAACTGAGGACATCCCACTGCCTGGAAGAGCTGCATTTTACCCGGGCGTGGAAATCGTGTTACCAAGCACATTTCGGCTAATGAGCTCTGATGTCAGTTCCGAGATATACAATGCCATAACTAACGAAGAACAGGTAAAGTTTAGCGCAAAAGGAATGATGGTAATAGAATCAGCAATGAGCCTAGTGGAAAAAGAATTTGAGACTTCGCAATAATCAAAATTTCAAAATTGGTGAGTAATAAAGTGGGCCGAGAGAGATTCGAACTCTCGATCACTGCCGTGTCGAGGCAGTATCCTAACCGACTAGACTACCGGCCCAATGAAGTAGAAGACTTGAGCTCTACATTATTAATCTTTAAACGACAATTACAAACTGGAATAAAATGACCGAATTTTCAAACCAAGAAAAATCAGGACTGTACAAGGCAATTTACACAAGAAGAGATGTAAGATCCCACTTTAGCTCAAAACCAATTGCAGATGACGTGCTGGCAAGAATTCTGAACGCGGCACACCATGCACCGTCTGTCGGATTCTCGCAACCTTGGAACTTTATTTTGATCCGCGACTCTCAAACAAAGGAAAAGGTAAGAAAATCATTTGAAAAGGAAAGAGAGCGCTCTTCAAACCAAGTAGAAGAGCCAAGAAAAGAAAAATATCTCTCGCTAAAGCTTGAGGGAATTTTAGAGTCTGATGTCAATATTTGCGTCACATATGATCCAACAAGATTTGGGCCATTCGTGATTGGAAGATCCAGCATACCAGAAACTGGAATCTATAGTGTCTGCTGTGCTGTGCAAAACTTGTGGCTTGCCGCACGATCCGAAGAAATTGGCGTCGGCTGGGTAAGCATTCTATCAAATGACACACTCCAAGAGGCACTTGAGCTGCCTGATCACATAGTGCCCGTAGCTTACCTCTGTCTTGGGCATGTGCAAGAATTTGCAGAAAAACCTGACTTGGAGACTACAAAGTGGCTTCCGCGGCTTGAGCTAAAGGACGTAGTCTACTTTGAAAAATGGGGGCAAACACAAAGCCTTCCAAGCTGGGATCAAATCCACGAGTTAATCCGGACTAATCTCGATTACGCTTTTATGAAGTGATCAAATTACAGTTTTTTGCTGGGCTTGTAGCGCAGAGTCAATTATGACGCGCAACATGGATAGCGCGGCAGCCTCCTAAGTTGCAGGTCGAGGGATCGAAGCCCTCCAAGCCCGCTTTTTCTTGCAACCCATCACTCTCAGCATACTTTTTGATTTAAATTGAGAACATACAACACAAAATTATGAAAATTATTGTGATCTCTGGCAGCCCAAGGAAGGGCGCAAACACCCAAACAATGATGAAGTTTGTCCACGAGTACGCAAAATCAAAAAACGCAGATACAAAATTCATCAATCTATCGGATGGGGGGGTTGACTATTACAGGGGTCCAACTGAAAGCTACACTCAAAGTACGACGCAGGCAGCAAAGGACATCACAGAAGCCGATGTCTGGCTGGTTGGAACGCCAATATACAACTCGTTTTTCAGCTCCGCACTAAAGAACCTCTTTGAGTTCATCAACTATAAAGCCACTGCGGGCAAGACCGCAGGCCTAGCCATTCTGGCTTCTGGCAACATTGGCTTTATCGATGTGCAGACCCTGCTTACGCAGCTTATGAGCTATTTCAGGGTTGTAACAAATCCAACGGCGGTCTTTGTCACGGCAGACATGATAAAAGATGGCGCAGTTATAGACGAAAATGCCAAGAAAAGACTACAAGAAATGGTTGATCAAACTATGCTTTTGGCTTCTAGACCAAAGTAACATCTTTTAGGCTCAGATACACTACCTTGAAAATTTTGACGGTATAATCACCATCAAAGATTTTTGTGACCTTGTCATTTGTCACGTCTCTTACTCTGAACTTGTACTCGTATGTTCCGTCCTCGTTTACGTTGGTTTGAGCAAAGTGAATTGCTTCGCCGTTTTTGTAAATCTGTATTATGACTGGATGGCCCTCAACAGGGTTTGCAATTTTTCCCTCAACGAATCCCCAGGGCAGCTTGTTTTGTGCAGGTGCGGAAAATGGAATTATGGTCTTTTCAAGGCCCATCGAAGAGTTGATTGGTGTTACAGACGTTTCTGCAAATGCAGAATTGGCCGCAGATATCATTACTGCAAAAACAAGACCTGTAATTATGGCCTTTTGAAACATCAATGAACATGCTTCAACAGTCAAATATTAAGATGACGTAGTAATTATTCATAATAATGACTGAAGATCATTTGAATGACAACTGTGAGTGCAAGTGTCATTTTGGTGGGGCAGTGAGTTGTCCTGGGTGCAAACAAAACCACAAATCGCATGGTTGCAAGCACTGTGGCTAGTCTTTCTTTTTCCTAGGCGACTTTTCTTTTGCTGCAAGAGCCTTTAGGTTTGCAAGCTCTACCTTGAGTTCCTCAATCTGCACACGTGTCTCTAAATTGGAGATTTGCTGCCTTAGCTTGCCGATCTCATCGTCTTTGAGCCTAACTTCGTCCTTTATCTCATCGAGCTCTGCAGTGAACGAATCCCTGAGTTTTGCCAGATCGGCTACAACGGTTGTCTGTGTAGTGTGTGACTCTGCTAGACTAGTCGAGCTTTTTTTTTCAGAGTGGCTGTGTCCATGCACATAATCCGCACTTTTCTGTGCAATCCAGCAAATAAAAGCCAAAAACCAGGTTACTACAACTGCTATCAGCATGAGAAACTGCGCCTCAAGTGGAGTTACAAAGTAAAACCCAGTCAAAATCGCCGCAAAGGCAGAAACAACTACTGTTGCCAGATGATTCCCTAAATAACCCATGTTTTAAAACGAAAAAAGTCGAATATAACGTTAATGCTGCCTTTTAGAGATGATAATAAAAGAAAAGATGGGCGAAGTTTATTCGTCTTGTCTTGCAGATATTTCTTGTGGGACTTCGGATTGTAAAATTTTAATTTTTACTAGCAACTCATTTCTGAGATCGCGTGCTACTCTTCGCACTGTTGGTCTTGGAACACCAAGCTCCTCGACGACTTTGCTGTAAATGTCTTGTTTGTCAGTCAGCCCCCTTTCAAGATAAGAATTGATCGCTTGTTTGATAACGGTGCTTTGATTTGTGCGATTCACAACTTGTAATTTTTCTCGTTCTATATAAGACTATAACTTTTTCAGAAAAATAATGTAGTTCTATGTGAGCTACAAAAAATTATTATAACACGAAAAGTTATCGGCACCCAAAAAATCCGTACAATGAATTTAGAGTGATCACGAGATTAAACACAAATAAAAATTTTGAAATAATTACAATCTGCATTCAAAATAACTTAAGAAGAACAGTAAGACTCTTATGGTAAGAAACTGGTTGTGCTTTAATTGACCACGGCAACAGTTGAAACTAAATTCGGAAAAATTGTATTTAAACTGCTGCCAGATCTTGCGCCAGAGACGGTCAGAAACTTTGTCAAATTGGCGCAGACTGGATTCTATGATGATACGCTCTTCCATAGGGTGATTCCAGGCTTTATGATTCAGGGAGGCGACCCAAATACAAAAAATGCTGACAAATCGAGGTGGGGAACTGGAGGCCCAGGCTACGCATTGAAGGCGGAATTTAATCCAAGGTCGCACCTGCGAGGAATAGTCTCAATGGCAAGGGCTACGGACCCAAACAGCGCAGGCTCGCAGTTTTTTATAGTCACAGCTGATAGTCCCTTCCTTGACAGGCAGTATACCGTCTTTGGCGAAGTAACCGAGGGAATCAACGTTGCAGATTCGATAGTCAATCAACCACGAGATAGAAACGACTGCCCACTAGAAAACGTCAAAATGACGATCACAGTATCCGAATAGGTGTGATTTTGGAAAAAATCGTTTTAGGCATAATCATATCTACGTTGTTTTTGACAACAGGTCCGGCACTTGCCCAAGAAATTTCCTTTGGCACTCCTGCAAATCAAGAGGTAAAAATCACAATAAGCGAAAACGGTGACGCACACGTCATCCACACAGTAGAAAAAAGTAGCCAAACACAGCAATTAGCAGTTATTCGAGACGACTATACCAATCTGAAAATAACAGACGAAAACGGAGGTTCCCCCCAATACGGAGAGGCAGGCGGAGAAATACTTGGATTTATGATCTTTCCAGCAGGAGACAAAGTTCTAGTAGAGTATGATCTAGTTAACGCAGTTACAGAAAAGGACGGCATGTGGACGTGGGACTATTTCTATCTTGCAAGCACTGCGTTTTATCTGCCTGAAAAAATAAGTTTGGTGTTTGTAAATGCAAACCCAGTTAATCTCGCAGGCCAGAAGGGAATCAAATGCCACGGCTGCCAGATGAAACTAGAATACGAATTAGAAAAAACCGAAATCGCAAAACAGGTTCAGTGGGAAGACAAAAAATTTGATGTCAAACTAATCACAAAAACCGATATCGCATCATTTGAATTTGACCAGCCAAACAAGAAGCTTAGCTTTGATGTAAACGAGGAAAACAAGTACATCACGCTGGTTATTCCTTTAGAGTTGATCTGGAACCCATACGAGGTGTTTTTGAACGGTGAAAAAATTCTAAAACACGAATTCTATTCGGACGAAAAGGAGGTCTGGCTTAACATAAAGCCAAACGAAACAGGCACAGTTGAAATCATTGGGGTATCGGCAGTACCGGAGTTTCCAATAACCGTAGTCCTGATATTGGGTGTGGCAATGATTTTTGCTGCAAAATTTACAAAGTTCAGTCCCCGCTAGAACCGCAAGAACAGAAACCGTACTCGTCTATTCTTACGTTGCAAACGGGGCATTTTTCGCCATAATCTACTTCCCATGGCTCTTTGCCAAACAACCTGAAATGATCGTCTATCTCGATTGGGATGACTCGTTTTTTTGCCACTGGTCTTGTTGCACTTGATGATATAATAATATTCAATGGTTTTTTGTAATTCCAATTTTGAAATAAATAACGGGCATACCTGAACACGTCATGAAATGTGACTGCGGATGTCATTGCATAAAATGCAAAAGCACAGACTTGGAATCATTTCAAATAGGAAAGACTGAGGTAGATGGGTATTTTGACATGCATCACACCTGCAAAAAATGCAACGTACACTTTGATCATCTGGATGGTACAATATTTGACAAATGTGTAGCTTGCAAATACAGCTAGCTGATTATTTGTGGTTGTTTAAAGTACCAGGTTTTGTTTTCCTGCGAGTTTTTTGCAAGTTCTCTGTGAAAGGCCATCTTTGCCAACGCCTTTGATACATCAAGCGGACTTGCAAGCCAGCCATACTCTCGTAACTGTTCGACAGTCTCAGAAACCGTTCGCGGACTGGCAAAAAATGAATCATTTTCTAACAATTCAATCTTGCTTGGTATCTCGTCTGCAGAAAGTGAAACCGGTGCAGAAAACTCTGGCTCGTGAACCTCTGCATCTCTTAACGTTTTCAAATAATCCAAGTTTGTCTTGTATGCCTGACTGATCCCATATGTTGACCCAAACGAAGTTTCATCATCTGTGACAACTCTAGCCTTGTTCTCGTGGATCTGTCCTGCAAGATCTGATATGACGTGTGCCGCAGTGTCATTATCTATGTAAAAGTCTCTGGACTCGATTTCTACTTCATTTTCGCCGAATCTGAGCCTAATCTTTGCCAATGATAATAAAAGTAAAGAGATTTTCATTTATTCTACTAGCTTAAAGTTGCTTTAAGGGCGGATCAAAATTTTTACACATATTATCAGAAAATTTTTCGCACCCCTGCACAAAAGCCGATTTTTAATCATAAAGTGTGAGCAAAAAGGCAATCGCAGTAATAGCCACTATAATAGGCGTAACCTTGTTTGGCTACATCCAGTACGCGTCTGCATCGCAAATAAGCGCCACGATCACAAACAGCGAGCTATTAGAAAAATCTGAAAAGGGCTCGCTGTATAATTTGGAGCTCCAATTCAACAACCCTTCGCTTCTTGTACTTACTGCAGGCAACACAGAATTTACAATCATAGCAGACGATAATGCACTAGGCCAAGGCACGCTGGATCCTTTCATGTTACCTGCGCTTGGCAAGGCAACAACAAATGGCCTCTGGCTCAAAGAACACAGTACAGGCTCTGATGCACAAGTAAAGATCTCAGGCGTGACCAAGTATCAGTTGCTCTTTACGTCAATAGACATCCCATTCACATACTATCCCACCCAAGACCAGACTAGAGAATTTATACACGACGCATAATTCTGCAGGTAATGCTTACCGTCTTTGGCTCAACAGCACTAGACACCATTAGGATCCCAAACAAGATTCTCAAAGACGTGCTAGGCGGTGCAGCAACGTTTGCTGGCATATCGGCAAGCTTTTTTGTTGACACTGGGCTCATCGCAGTAGTTGGAACCGATTTTCCAAAAAAATACCACAAGGTCTTACAAAAACACCTTGATCTGCAGGGCTTTGTAACAAAAAAGGGCAAAACGTTTCGATACGATGGCAGCTATGACAAAACACTAAGCAAGAGAACCACAAACAAGACAGAACTCAATGTACTTGGAGGCTTTGAGCCAACAGTTCCAAACCAATACAAAAAATCGGAATTTGTCTATCTTGCAAACAACGATCCAGACCAAAACTCGTCACTAATCAAGGAATTTGACAATGTGAAATTTTCAATGTGCGATACCATAGAATACTGGATTGCCACAAAACGGCCCTCTGTAATCAAAATGATAAAGGCAGTAGACGCCGTAGTCATAAACGACGAGGAGGCAAAACTTCTCACAAAAGAGCACAACCTCATCAAATGCGCAAAAAAAATGATGGAATGGGGCGCAAAATACGTAATAATCAAAAAAGGAGAACATGGCTCGCTGCTTTTCTTTGAGGACGTGATCTTTCCGTCCCTTGCGTTCTCACTGGAGGATATCGTGGATCCGACTGGGGCGGGGGATTCGTTTGCTGGCGCGATGATCGGATATCTAGCAAGCAAAAAGAACACGAGCTTTTCTGAAATAAAAAAGGCAGTTGTATATGGGAATGTTCTTGGCTCATTTGCTGTAGAACAATACGGAGTAGACGGTTTGTTAAAGCTGAATAAATCAAAAATAGAAAACAGGATAAAGCAGTACCAAAGCATGATCGGATTCTAAAAATTTAAAGAATACAAACTTTAGACACTGATCATGGATAGACTGGAATTGATCTTCTCTCTTCAGAAGGGTCTTGCAGATATGATGAACCTTGATAGGTATCCAAAGGACACAGAAGGAAGAGTTGCCGCACTGTGCACAGCAATAATTCATGAAGCAGTAGAGTTACAGCGCACAACAAACTGGAAGTGGTGGAAAAAACCAGTGCCCTTTAACGTTGATGACGCAAAAGAAGAACTGATCGACATTTGGCATTTTGTTGTCCAAGCATCACTTGAGCTGAACCTCACGCCTGACGACATCATAGCTGAATACAAAAGAAAAAATGAGATAAACCGAGACAGGCAAAGAAACGGTTACTAGAGCGAATCCACAATCGCCCTAATCTTTTCTAGCTTGGTTTCGCCAATTTTGTCAATAACTGTGATTTGTTTTTGGAATTGCTGTATCTCTGATTTTGAGGCAGAAAGAATAGGGTCAGGGCTGGACGAGTTGACTATTCTGTTTTGATCAGTTCCATACTTGTGAAGTGATATGAGGGAGTGGCCTGCCAGGTGGCCGGAAACTTCGGTCCCGCAAACAATTATTGTATCAAGAGTCGGATTTTTTACCACATAGGAAACAAGTGCGTCAATTCCCTTGTTTTCCGACAGCAACCTTCCTGCTATTGCAACCTTGTTCAAGAGATCAGAGCTTGATATCTCTCTTAAGAGGCCCATGCTTGAGAGTGTGCATATTCCAACACGTGAGTAGGGATTGCCGTAAAACACCTCTTCGTGAATCGGGAGCAGTATTCTGCAAATTTCTCCTGCAATCTCTGAAAGCGAGTTCATACAATGCTACGGATGATCTTGGCAGTAGTCTCCAGCTGGTCATGCGTGACCATTGGTTGCACAGGCAGTGAAAGAACATTTCTTGCAGCCCACTCTGTCACGGGAAGCTTGATTTTTTTATTGTAAAATGGTGTTTTGTGTACGGGCGTACCGTAGTAGACCGTGGCTCCAATTCCATTTGCGTTGAGCTCCTTGAGCATTTTGTCCCTTGAGCTGCTTGCAACTGTGTAAAGATACCAGTTTACTTTTTCATGTTTTCTTTGTCTTGGAAGAACCAGATCTACTCCAGAAAGAAGATCGGTGAGAATTTTTGCGTTTTTTTGTCTTTTTTGCAAAAACTTGGGAAGCTTTTTCATCTGCACTTTTGCTACTGCAGCGTTAATCTCTGGCAATCTGAGATTCAAGCCCAAAACCCTTGTATCGTATCCGTGGACCATTCCGTGGTTTCTGATCATGAGGAGCTTTTCTCGGAGTTTTTTGTTGCTTGTGACAACAATCCCCCCCTCACCCGAAGTCATCACCTTTGCAGCATACAGGCTAAAGCAGCCAATCTCGGAAAACGTTCCAGTCTGCCTTCCCTTGTAGCTAGAACCCATTGACTGGGCAGAATCCTCGATAATGTCCAAATCATGTTTTTTTGCAATCTCGGAGATTTCATCAATGTAGGCCACGTTGCCGTACAAATGGACGGGAATTATGGCCTTTGATTTCTTTGTGATCTTTTTTTTCAGATCAGAAGGATCCATGGTGTAATTGTCTTTTAGAATGTCAACAAAGACTGGCTTGGCGCCGACTGAAACAACTGCATTTGCAGTAGCAACAAAGGTAAAGGAAGGCAACAAGACTTCGTCCCCATGCTTGATGTCAAATGCGTAGAGGGCAGCCTGAAGTGCCGCAGTCCCAGAATTGACCGCAACTGCATATTTTGATTTGAGAAAAGAGCAAACAAGTCTTTCAAATTCTTGGACGTTTTTCCCTCCAAGACTGGCAGCAGATGTCAGTGAGCCGGTCCGCAGTACCGCATTTACTTCAGAAATCTCCTCTTTTCCAAGAAAAGGCAGATTGACTGGAACCTTCATGAACTGTCTTTTTGTATAACTCTAATAAACTTCGTTAAGAAATTAGGTAATTTTTATATTCAAATGCAGAAAGCGAATCACATGAAAGTACACCATCTGCAGGAAAATGAGCAAGGCTATAGAATATTTCTGTACATTTTTTACGTGTGTGCTGTCATGATGGCATCTATAACAGCATATGCGATTTATGCAATGCTTGACGAATGGAGTGAAAAAGGCACCTACGTGATGGGTGAAGTCTTGGTAAAAACTGAGTTTCCATTTCCACACTTTGCCAAGCTTATCACTTGGTTGTTTTTTGCCACCATAATTGGTTGGTACTGTGTATCCAGAATAGGCTGGAAGAAAACAGTCCGACTTCACTCTTGGAGAATGTCGCTTTTGCAGCTGATGCTCTTAGGCTTTAGCATAATTTGTCTCTATGAGGTAATGTACAATTTCACAGTTCTTAATGCACAGATCTCCGCTGGTATACAGAACGGTCAGGTGCCTGACATTGATTCGCTGACAATTGCATATCCTGATCCTACCAGGCCGTGGAATCTGATCTTTGCAACAAAAATATTTTTAATAGCATTCTTGATTTCTTCACATGCGTTTTATTTGAGCATAAAACCAAGAAAGTCACTGGATGAGCTAAATCCGTAGTGTACGGAGCTCACCCAAACAAATTGGAATAACGCTTAAAGCAAGCATTAGAAATCTCAATACATGACAAAATCAATCCCAGATGGTTACACTACCATCACCGCTTCTTTGATAGTAAAAGGCGGAGTGGATGCAATAGAGTTTTACAAAAAGGCGTTTGGCGCGCAGGAACTTTATAGATTTCCAGGACCTGACGGCAAAAGTGTAATGCATTCAGAACTAAAAATTGGAAATTCGCGCATAATGCTAAGTGACGAAATGCCGCAGATGAACTGTCGCTCTCCTCAATCGCTTGGAGGCACGGGAATCTACATCTACATGTATGTGGATGACGCAGACACTACATTCAAGATGGCAGTTGCAGCCGGAGCCAAGCCTACAATGCCAGTAATGGATATGTTTTGGGGCGACAGGTACGGCCAAATCCAAGATCCTTTCGGGCATATCTGGGGCATTGCGACGCACACAAAAGACATGTCTCCAGACGAGATCAATAAAGCAGGTCAAGAATTCTTCAAGAACTGCCAGCCAAAATAACTAAACTTCTCATTTCAATTTTTTCATTAGCTTTATAGCATTTGCAATCAAAAAGTCAACTAGAATGGATGCTGCGCAAAAAGTAGAACTGGTGTCACGGCCGCCAACAGAAGAGATAGTTACAAAAGAAGAGCTCACGACTTTGTTTGAGACAAACTCAAAGCCGCGGCACTATATTGGATTGGAGCTCTCTGGATTTTTGCACCTTGGCAGTCTTATCAGCACAGGATTCAAGATCAATGATTTTCTAAAAGCGGGTGTACAGTGTAATGTCTTTCTGGCAGACTGGCACACGCTAATCAACGATAAGCTTGGAGGAAACTGGGATACAATATCAAAGGTCTCGAAATACTATGAAAAAGCATTCAAGACTGTCTGTCCCGGAGTGCAAATAATCCGCGGAACGGATCTGTATGATTCCAAAAAAGAATACTGGAAAGATTTTGTCCAGTTTACAAAACATATGTCGCTTGCAAGAACAATGAGGACACTTACAATCATGGGAAGATCTGAAAACGAGGAAAAAATCGACCTCTCAAAGCTCTTGTATCCTCCGATGCAGGCAGTAGACATCCATACCATCGATGTTGACATTGCACACGCTGGGATGGACCAGCGAAAAATCCACATGCTGGTGCGCGAGATCTTTCCAAAAATGAAGTGGAAGGTTCCAGTTGCGGTTCACCACGGCCTTCTTCCCGGCCTCATGGAACCTGTCTCATCAGATGATGCTGGAACAAAAATGTCCAAATCCAAGCCTGGATCAGGCATATTCATCCATGATTCCGATGAAGAGATCAGCTCAAAAATAAAAAAGGGCTGGTGCGAGGCTGGAAACACAAACAATCCTATACTGCAGATGGCAAAGCACATTGTTTTCCACGAGTTTTCCGAAATCACAGTAGAGAGGCCAGAAAAGTTTGGGGGAAACGTGACATACACAAACCATTCCGAGCTTGAGACAGACTTTGGTGCAGGCAAGCTTCACCCGTCGGATCTAAAACAAATGGTGGCAAGCTATATGGTGAAAATCATCGCACCAATCCGAGACAAGCTTGTCTTGGATAAGGAACTGTACGATGCGATAAAAAACAGCGCCTAGTTCGTCTGCAAATTATATTTTGATGTGTAGCCGCGCGGATTTATCATCAAGTTTTTGAAATTATATGTAGATGAGTTTCCAATTATCACCGTACTGATCATGCCGAGCTTGTCCGCATGCTCTTCCATGTTTTGCAGATCCGTAATGACGATTGTCTGCGAGTCGCGATATGCTCCCTTGATTATGGCAACAGGGGTTGTGGGTTTTCTGTACTTGAGCAAAATCTTGCGAGTATCCTGGAGCTGATGAATTCTTTTTTTGCTTGACGGATTGTAAATGACAATGACATAATCGCCCTGAGCTGCAGCTTCCACTCTTTTTGTTATGATTTCCCAAGGCACCAAAAGATCACTCATGCTAACTACGGCAAAATCAGTCATGAGGGGTGAGCCGATCAGAGACGCACACGAATTTAGAGCAGAAACCCCAGGCACCACTTCAACTTCAAGGCCGGTCTTTGGGTCCCAACCTGCTTCTGCCAAGGTTTCATAAATGAGGCCTGCCATCCCATAAATTCCGGGATCTCCGCTTGAAACTAGGGAGACGATTTTTCCTTCCATTGCAAGCTCGATGCACTGCTTTGCCCGCTCTACTTCCTGCGTCATTGCGTAGCGGTGTATCTCCTTTCCTTCTATTAGGTCCTCAACTAGGCTGACATAGGTATCGTAGCCGACTATTGTGTTGCTTTCCTCGATGACCTCCTTTGCCCTAAACGTCATGTGATCGTGGCTTCCTGGGCCTACGCCAACAATGAATAATTTTCCTACCAAGCGATCCTCTAGTTTTTGGAAGATAATTTAGGTATTCTTACTCAAGGGCTTGCTGGCTCGACTATTGGACAGTTTATGACATGATCGTCGCTTAACGGCCTTGCAAGGGTTACGTGGATATCGCCAGCTGATTTCTTTTTGTCGATATCTGTGATGCTTTCAAGTATCGACGCATCGCTTTGGTTCTTCCACTCTACAATTGAAACTCGGCACACAGGAACGTGGTTCTGGTCAAGCTTGGAATTTATGATGCTTGCCTGAAATCCGAGTGGGCCTGGGCCCTTGATGCCGTTCTTGAACTGATACATGTCTGAAAACGCGCTTGATGACAACACATTTGCGAGCTTTTGTGACACTGGCACGCCCATGATATCGGCTGGGCCTGTAGGTGTCGCATCGGTGATTATGTGATAGGTTGTCCTGCCATCAGGCCCCCATGTCCTGTGTGCAACAAATGTCACCGTTTTTGAGTCCTTGTTTATTTCTATAACCTGAGACTTTCCAAATTCGTTTGATATGGTGTCGTTTTTGACAAGCATCTGGCCACCAGGCCATGATATCTGTGGGGCGTTAATTGTAACATTTGTTCTAGTGATCTTGATTCTGCTTTCCTTCTCGGCCTTGAGTATTTCTTCTGCAGATTCCAAGTTTTGGGGTTTTTGGCCTGCCTTCCATGATACCATAACCAAGTTGCGCAAGGGGCTATAGTCATCTGTCTGCTCAGGGCTGCTCGCAAAGACCTCTACTTGATAACCATAAATCCCATCACCCTTTTCACCATTAGTAAAAACATAGATTGGATCCTGCGATGATACGGGAGCCCATCTGAGCTTTGGCGAAAACTGGACCTTCCAGGCCTTTGATGTCTTTTCTGCGAGGGTTTGGTTGCTTGAATCCGTAATGATATAGTGGACAGGGTCTTTTCCAAAAAACCCAGACCACATCGGTATGGTTACAGGCATGTGCGAATCTGGAAGGAAAAACGATTTTTCTTGGGCTTCAAGCTTTTGTACGGTTACATCTATTGGCTGGCCCCTAACCCAGCCATCAACACTCACGGTGATAGAAAACGAATTTTTGCTTCTAAATGCAAGCGCTGCTCCAGTGAACTCAAACGAGTCTGCCTTTGTAGCTGGTTCAATAACACTCATTCCATATATGGTGTTGCCATCGACACTCCATGTTGGTTGGCCCTTGATGTCTTTTTTTGCAATCTCGTGCAATACTATGATCTCGACTGGTTGGGTCGCGACAAATGTCAGCGATCCGTCGTAGAGGCTTCCTTGGTTTGGCGACAAAACCAATACAAACTGGTTTCCAGTTTTGTCAATTCCAGGATCCTGCGAGGATGTAATTGTTTTTGTAAAGTGGATCTTGCTTTGCTGTTTTGCAATGGCAAAGGGATCAGAAAAATACACTGATGAGATAATTATTCCGACAAACACAAATGCAAAAACTATGATGATCTTGTTCACTGCTGATCGTGACGTGACAATATGTTTAAGCGTTTTTAGCGGGCTTGGTCTACTAGCTCAAATTCTTTGTGTAGTGCTCGCACTGCAGATTCACAGTCATGGTCTTTTACTACAAAGGCCAAGTTCAGCTCAGACGATCCCTGCGCAATCATAATTACATTTACCTTGTTCCTTGCCGCTGCACCAAACACCTTTGATGCCACACCAACAGTTCCGCGCATTCCAGAACCAATTAGGGCAATTATTGAAACGTCTGCAGTGACGTCTATTTTCTTTATCATTTTTCCAAGAAGGTTCATCTCCAAGGTGTTTACTGCTCTGTCCAGATCATTTTTCTTTACCACAACCGAGATGCTTGATTCTGATGGGCTCTGCGAGATCATCATTATGTTGACTCCCGCCTTTGCCAAAGTGGAGAATATGGTTGCAGCAGTCCCAGGCGCGCCTACCATGCTTCCGCCCCTCATGTCGATTAGGCCATTGTGGCGAATTACGCTCACGCACTTGACTGTCTTGTTTGTGGCCTCATCTGGGGTCGCGGTAACAAGCGTTCCCCGGCTGTCTATATTCAGAGTGTTTTTGATTCGGAGTGGGATCTTCTTTGAGAGGAGTGGCTCAAAGGAGCGTGGATGAATCTGCTTTGCGCCAAAAAGTGCCATTTCCATTGCCTCAACATATGACACCTCTGGAATCACTACTGCATCTTTGACTATTTTTGGATCCGCAGTCATCAGGCCGTCAACATCGCTCATAAGCCAAACCTCGTCTGCTTTGATGCAGGACGCAATTATTGTTGCAGTGTAGTCAGAACCGCCTCTCCCAAATGTAGTGATGTGGCCGTGTTGGTCAGCTCCCGCAAATCCGCCTATTACCGGGATTGTCTTTTTTGCGAGCAGTGGCTCTAGGTTTGCGGAAACTCGAAGCCTCGTTGTGTCCATAAGGGGTTTTGATGAGCCGAAATTAGAATCTGTGACGATTCCAACATCCTTGCCGGAAAGCGATATTGATTTTGCTTTTAGATCCATCAATGCGTGCGAGACGATCTGAACCGAAAGCCTCTCTCCAAACGAAATAAGATAATCCAGTGAGCGGGGTGTTACCTCCCCAAGAAGCATCATTCCGTGTAGCAGTCCTTCCAGCTCTGCCAAATCGTCTTCTAGCTTTTCTGCAAGATTCTTTCTTATTTTTACACTGGAGACAGAGTCCTTGGCAAGCTGCCTGTGCTGTTTTGTAAGCTTTGCAAGTGCAGAGCTTACCGCATTTTTGTTTGCCTTTTGAATTAACTCTGAAATATGGATTAGCTGATCCGTTACGTCATTTACGGCAGAGCAAACAACTACCACTTGGTTTTTCTTTGAAATGGAATTTACGAACTTGGCTACTGCCCTTATTTGCTTTGCAGACGAAAGCGATGTGCCGCCGAACTTTACTACGATTCTCAACTTCATTTTGGTCTCAGACCATAAATTTTAACTTTCGACTCGAGGCGCCAAGTAAAAGTGAATTCTACCCATGTTTGCCACCTTGAATTCTATTCTAAGTGGCTTGGCAGACGAATATTCGCAAATAATGGAGCCTGATGCCGTGCCTACTGCCTTGACTATTGGATTTAGGTATTCAAGGCTGTACGTTCCAGTGCTTTCCTCTTTTACTGCTATTTCGGACAGCTCGTTTTGCTGCTTTTGAAGTGAGATGAGAACCTCTCCAGAGTCGCCCTTTCCTGAAAACTCGGCCTTTGTTGCAGTTGCCTTGATGGTCAGATAGTCAGAAACTACTTGGACATCACCCAAAATCTTATCAAACATGGTCGTGCCAAGTTCAATTTTGGTGTCGTATGGTATTTTTGGCAGTGGGGTGTCAGTAGCTGAGCTCTCAATTAATCGCATCTTGTATTGTTTGTTTTTTCCAATGGATATGAGAAGCATGCTTTCTGAAATGCTGATTTCGATCGGCTCGCTTTTTTCTGCGCGCTTGATAAGCTTTGAGAACTCGTCGATTCGCACGCCGAACTTGATGTCGCCGTCTGACTCGTATTTTTCAAAAGCAGAGTTTGGCCAAGAAATATCAATTAGTGCAACATGTGACGGATCCATTCCCCTAAATGTGATCCCTTCAGATGTGGCCTCAAAGGTTGCCTCTTCAACCAGAGTAGAAATGGCAGAAAGAATTGCTTTCCATTCGTCTGATCCGCTAGTCTTAGCTGAAAACACCAAAGCTAATTGAGGTGTTGATATCCTTCCAGTTAAACGTTATCACATTACCCGTAATTGCGCCATGTATGACTGCATTTTGTGCAACGATAAAACTGAGTCGTTGGCTCATCTGCACTTCTTGTCTGAAGCATCCACCAGACAGCTTCTGTGTTGCCACATTTTTCACAGTCGATTGTAATTGATGGCAAAGTTTCGTTTCCAAGTGGCTCATCAAAAACGGTAAAGGACTTGTCTAGTTGTGTTGTTGCTTTTTTTGTCTCGTGCTTCTCTTCACTTGCCGCATAGCCACACTTTTGGCAGCTGCCTTTTTTCAGACGTACGCCACACTTGGGGCAAAATTGCATTTAGACACCTTTGAGCTTTGAGTGAATTAGCTGCTTTAGGTCTTCTGCAACCTCGATTGCAGAGTCTGCCGCTTTTTCAATTTCCTTAATCGGATTGCCCTTTGAGGAATTTACGCGCATCGAGTACTCGTTTGTGAGTGGGTGTCTTAGAATTACACCTGCAAATTCTACCTGTTGGTCCTTTAGAAGCTCGTGCTGTATGATGTAAAGCGTTCCAATGTCGGAATCCTTGATTTCCAGGTTTGTCTCCTTTGCTGAAGACTTGACTATTTGGGCGTTCATTCTATCGGAAAACAACTTATTGTGGATATAAATCATCGTGCAATATGGGAAGCCAAAACACATTCATCTCCGAGCCAAGTCTTTCACAAGACAAAAAAGAATATACAAAAAATGATGATATCGTAATACTAGTCAAGTTTTCTATTCAGGGAGGCCTCCGAGAGGCGTTCAACGAAAAAAACTGGACAGAATCTTACAACAAATTTGATAATCTATTCAAGCTAAAATATGGAATCAAACTTGTGTCTAGCGGGTTTAGAAAGCGCGAGCTTAAGGAAATAGACACTTACAGAAAGGCCTCTATTTTTTGGACGCGAAACCCAAAACTTGTCAATCCGATGAAAGAAAAGCGGGTCTGGGTTCAAGTGGCAAAAAACTTCGAACCATTTATCAGACTTACAGAAGATGATGTACGCGCGGAGCTTTTTGACTTTGATGAAAAGATAACAATTAAGGCATCGGAGCTTGGATCGGGAAAACACAAGGTCAGCGCCGAAGTCTACTCTTCTTGGCAGAAACACCACTTTACAGAACCTGATAGCGTAAAGGCAGCCTCAAAGGAAATCGAGCTCACCATAAATTAGAGATATAAGATACCAGTAAGGACGAGACTTATGGCAAAATACGATGGACTTTTGGGCCAGCCCGTACTTGAAGTAGAAGAGCCTGATGCAGAAGGCGGCGTTACTTTGATCTTTAAGGACAATCGCTTTTTATTCGTCAAACTAGTTGATGGAAAAATAGAAACGATCTCAATCCCTGAATAATTATTTTGTTTTTAGAAATTTCTCATACACCGAGATTGCTATTTCCTGCGACTCTGACTGGATGGAGCCAGGCCTTTCTGCCCTGACCCTTTCGATTGCCTCTTTTGCAGACAAGTTTTGGTATTTGACAAGATAGCTTGCAAGAATCGTTCCAGTCCTGCCGATCCCTGCAGCGCAGTGCACCATTACTGGTTCTTTGTTTTTTATCCGCTCGTCTATGAAGTCAACTGCAGCATCAATCTTTTCAATGTCTGGCGCCGAGAGGTCTTCTGTTGGAACGTGAAGATACTCTAGTTCATGCACCCAAGAATCTGGCAGTCCATACTCTGTCATTGTGACAATCGATTTTACTCCCTGTTTGCGAACCCAGCTGATCTCTTCGATGGTTGTCGGCATGCCAGAACCGGCAAGCTTGCCATCTAAAAGCCACGAAAAATTTGTCGGCCTTTTTGTTACCTTTCCGTGAATTTTGCGCCACAGATTTCCCGGCTTGCTCATTTATGGTTTTGTACAATTTTCAGATATTTAGACGGTTAGTGTGTACTTATATTAGAAAATCACGTAATATGGTAGACTCTGAACAAAGAAGCAATCCTATACGACAAGTTGCCGGACAATAAAGTTCGATGCACAGCGTGTGCTAGGTACTGCGAAGTCAAGGACGGCCAAGTCGGCCTTTGTGGAGTTAGAGGAAATGTTGGAGGCAAACTAGACTTGTTTGTGTACGGCAAGGTAATCACAGGAAACGTAGACCCAATAGAAAAAAAGCCGGTAATCCACTATATGCCAGGAACTAAAATCTTCTCAATTGCTACCACTGGTTGTTCATGGCTCTGTAAATATTGCCAAAACTATGACATTTCACAAAGAAGAAAAATAGAGGGAACAGACATGACACCTGACCAAGTTGCACAGATGGCGCTGGATAACGGATCCCAGGGGATTGCGTACACGTACAACGAGCCCTCGATTTTCATCGAGTTTGCAAGGGACTGCGGAATTGCAGCTCACAAAAAAGGACTCTTTAACATTTTTGTCTCAAATGCATATGACACGCCCCAGTCGGTGAAAATGATGGGCGAGTTTTTGGATTGCATCACAGTTGACTTCAAGGGAAGTGCCGAGCCGGAGTTCACGCGAAAATACATCGGCGTGCCGGATCCAAAACCAATCTTTGATACTTTGCTAGAGATTCGCAACAAGACCAAAATTCACACAGAAATAACTGACCTTATAGTGCCGCAGGTAGGGGACAGCCTGGAGCACGCAAAAAAACTTGCCAAGTTTTTGTATGACGAGTTTGGCCCAGAGATGCCGATTCACTTTTTGAGGTTCCACCCGGACTACAAGATGATGGAATTTCCACCAACTCCAATCAAGACGCTTGAAAAACACTACGAAATCGCAAAAAAAGAAGGACTAGAATACGTCTATTTGGGAAATGTTCCAGGACACCCATACGAGCACACGTACTGTCCTGGCTGCAAAAACATCGCAATAGGAAGACACGGGTTTGATATCATCTCGTGGAATCTTGATGAACACAACAAATGCAAAAACTGTGGAAAGCAGATCCCAATCATAGGGCAACTTGATAAAAACTACAAGAAAAACAGATTTCAGTTTGTGATCTAAAAGGCGATTGCCCGCACAGGCGAGCCTGTAGTGCCTTGAAGCTTTAGTGGCAGCGCAACAAGCCTGAACTTTCTGGTTCTTATCTTGTTTAGGTTGCAGAGGTTTTCTAAAATCAAGACATTGTTTGCAAGTAAAATCTGGTGGGCAGAAAACTTGGCGTCTTTTCCTGCGTCTATGCTTGGCGAATCTATCCCAACTAGGTTAGTTCTTTTTGAGACGAGATATTTTGCAGCAGACTCTGAGAGGCCGGGATTTTGTTCAAAAAAGTTTCTTTGCTCCAAGTTGTTGTTCCAGCCAGTAGCAAACACAATCGTGGAATGATGTGGAATAGTTCCATGTCTCTTTTCAAATTTTATAATATCGGATTTTGTGATGGAATAGTTTGGTTTTGATTTTATTTTGATCAGTGTGGCATCACACAAAAACCTACTAGGATCAATCTGATGGATTTTTTTTCCACCATTTACAAAATGGTATGGTGCATCAACATGGGTTCCAGTGTGCGAGCTCAAGAAAAGCATCTCAAGATTGTAACCGTCTTTTCTGAGCTTTGACCACTCGATAAAGTGAGGTTGTGGAGAGCCAGGAAATGTAGGAATTTTTTCGGAAATTGTTAGTGTCAGATCGAGCGGTCTCACAAAATTATCATGGCGTAGCTTCTATTTTTTAGTGATCAAAGATATTAAATAGACCTCGCCCAAACTACATTCTACATTGCCTATTGCGTTCATTCTTTTGAATTCCGATTTGGGTTCTGACCAAGAGATTATCACAAAGATAAAAGAGATTCTTGCTGTGGAAAAGGGACTCAAATATGATGTCCAGGGCGTGTACGGCATATACGACATAGTAGTGAAGATAGAATCAGAAAACGCCGATCATCTTCGAAGCATAATTACCAACAAAATACGAAAAATAGACAAGGTCCAGTCCACGCTTACGATGATGGTAATCGAAGAACAAGAGCACCTATAGATTTCTGATTGCCTCAACTAGCGCAAGAATTTCCGACTCTGTGTTAAAAAAGTGAGGCGAAGCACGCATGATTTTTTTGTCTGAGATCTCTCGCAGAGCAAGAACGATTTTCCGCCTTTCCAGACTTTCTATGATTTGTTGGGGTGATTTTTTGTCAAAAGAAAACGAGACAATGCTTGTCCTTTTTTGTTGATCAGCCGGGCCATACAGAGTAATCTCGGGGATCTTTGAGAGCTCTTCTCTTAACAGGTTTGCAAGGCCGATTATTTTTTTCCTGATGTTGTCTAGTCCTAGATGCAGTAAAAAGGAAACAGAGTTTTCCAAACCAACTATTGCTGCAAAGTTTCTAAATCCACCCTGAAACTTGTCAGGCAGATCCTTGTAGGCAAGCTTGTTGACATCGTACAGCATTGCAGACTCTCCAGCAACCTGTAGTGGCTCTAACAAACCACTAGAGTCCTTTCGGCACACAAAGACTCCGATTCCCATCGGGCCGCAAAGCCACTTGTATCCATTAAAGGCAATAAAGTTGGCGCCGGTCTTTGAAAAATCATAGTCGCCAATACAGCCGACAGTCTGGGCCGCATCCAGAAAGTACGGGATGTTCTTTTCTTGCAGGATTTTTCCTATCTCTTGTACTGGCAAAATAGAACCAGTGTTGTATAGTCCATGACTTAGCGCTACAAGGCGCGTGTTTTTGTCAATTATTTTTTCAAGCTCAGGAATTTCAAAAAACCCATCCTGATCCGTAGTCAAGCTTCGAAGCTCGACTTTGTTTCCAAGCCGCAACCACGGATAATAATTAGAGTGATGCTCGTGCGTAGTCCCACGAATTATGATGTTGGATCCTTTTGGAAACGACATGCCGCCTGAAACGGAATTGATCCCTTCAGTCGTACTCTGAGTCAGTACCACTTCTTCCGGCCTGCACTTTACTAGCTTTGAAATGGTTTGTCTGAGTGCAATGGATTTTTCTGCGAGTAGTGCGGCAAAGTCAAGCGAGTCTGGGCCAAGCTCGTTATATCGAATGGTAAAGTCAGTCATCACCTTGATTGTCTGAAGCGGAATGAGCGAAGATGAGGCATTATTAAGATAGATGCGATCGCGTTTTACAAAAGAATGCAAAATCGACTCTTCATCCAAGTTCATTATTATATATCAAAAACAACTATTCTTCGTTGAATAAAAACCAAGATAGTGTGGAGAAAATCAGAAAGATAATTTTCAGCGAAAGTCTCAGCTCAATTTCGTTTGATGATGCAATAACAAAGACGTATTTTTTTCACAAGCTAATAGCAATCACAGAAATTCCGACAATTTACCTTGACTTTGATCTGCTGTACAGCGGATATCTTGCCGCAAACATCTTGCCACAAAACCAAAACCTGAACATACACCAGCTAAAGGATATCACATGGAAGGAGCAAATAGTAGACGTCCTAGATCAGATCTCAAGAGAAAAACACTTGGTGATCATTGACTCACTTAATGGTTTTTTTGCCACGTTAGCTGAACAAAAGGACTCTGGAAGAATAATCAACAGCGTTGCCGTGCTGCTTGCTAGTGCAGGACAAAAAACAAACTCTGCTGTTTTGGTTGGGAGTGTTTCAAAATTCAAAAAAGACGAAGGATGGGTCTTGCCTACAATTGGAAGACACGTAATTGAAATTGAAAAGATGAATCTTTTTTCCGTTCGAAAACAAAACTCGCAGATACATCTTGTACTAGTTGACAATCACAATTTTGAAAAATCATCTTTGCAAATCACTGATCTTGATTTGGTGTAATTACAAAAATGCGATCAGAATTTTATAACAGCGTTAAAAATTCCCTAACGCCGTTATAATTGCAACTTTTTAGGGAAATTATATTAAGATCGAAAAGGTAAAGAAAATCGATAAAAATGCCAGTAGCAATTTTACCAGACATTGGTGAACAGATGTGCATTGGATGCGCACTATGCGTAGAAATCTGCACAACACTGGGACCAGATGTACTCAGAGTAAAACCAGTTGAAGGCTGGAAAAGAGGTAAGGCATTCGTCTTTTACCCAGAAAGATGCATCTCCGATGGAGCATGCATTGGTGTTTGCCCAACAAAGGCAATCTTTTGGATGAGACCAATGGACTTCACAGTAGGTCAACCAGTTCCTCTATACAAAAATTCAGTCTTCGTTAAAGGCTGGACTGAACTTATCGACTAAGTTCAGTCATCAAAAATTTCTTTTTAATTAAAACCACCAGTGTTAACTATTACGTGTGTGGGCGGTAATTTAGTGAATTCAGTTACAGAGTCTTGTGTCGTTTCGGCCTCAAAGGATCAAGTCTTTGGATTTCTCTCAAACATTGAAAATCTTCCAAAGTGGAGCACTCAGTTTGTCAAAAAAATAATCAAAGCAAACGGAAAACTCAAGGCACTAACTCCAATTGGCAAGGTCCTCATTAGACTTGAAGCAGATCAGAAAACCGGAACCATCGACATCTATGCAGGATCGACAGAAAAACAAATGACAGGTGCGTTTTTGCGTGTAGTACAGCTTTCTGCAAGCTCTACTGGTGTGATATTTACCTTCTTTCAGTATCCGGACATAGATGATAAAACATGGCAAGTATTCTGTGAGTGGATAAAAATAGAGGTAGGAAATATTAAAAAAATATTTCCTGCTGCGGCCTAAAAATTTAGGCTATAGCTGGAGACGTCGATACACGCGTAGGTGGTTTGACCTTGCCAAGCGCATCAAGTAGATCCTGTTGAGATATCTTGATCTCTTTGATCGTTTTTACTTGGCGACCGATGTATTGTTTTAGTGCAGTAATTGCAGCCCTGTTACACACAGCAGCAATTTCCGCCCCAGTATAGCCATCTGTGAGCTCGACAAGTTTTGCTAGGTCGATATCTTTTCCAAGTGGCTTCTTTTTGGTGTGAATCTCAAAGATGTGCCTTCGTCCCTGGGTGTCTGGTTTTGGAACTTCGATTATTCTGTCAAATCTTCCAGGTCGCAGCAACGCTTGGTCCACAATATCGAGCCTGTTTGTGGCTCCGATTATCAGTACATCGTGAAGCTCTTCGAGGCCGTCAATTTCTGTCAGAATTTGCGATACAACATTTTCTGATACATGTGAGGAATCCGAACCGCTTCTGCTTGGGATGAGCGAGTCTATCTCATCAAAGAATATGATGCATGGGGCTGCCTGCCTTGCCTTTCGAAATATCTCCCTTACTCCTTTTTCGGATTCGCCGACCCACTTTGAGAGAAGCTCAGGGCCCTTGATTGAGATAAAGTTGGATTCAGTCATCTTTGCAACTGCCTTTGCGATCAATGTCTTTCCAGTTCCTGGAGGGCCATGCAATAGGATTCCCTTTGGCGCAGAGACATCCACGTACTGGAATGCCTCTTTGTGCTTTAGCGGCCACTCGATTGCCTCTTTTAGCTCTTCTTTTAGTGAGTCAAGGCCTCCTATGTCTTCCCAGCTAACGTTTGGGGCCTCCACTAGGACCTCCCGTAACGCAGATGGTCTTACCTCTTTTAGCGCCTCCTTGAAATCATCATCAGTGATCTTGATCTTTTGCAAAATCTCGGCTGAGATTTTTTCCTGATTTAGATCAATGTCTGGCAGAATTCTTCTTAGCGATCTCATTGCTGCTTCTTTTGCCAGCGATTCCAGATCTGCTCCGACAAACCCATGCGTTACTTTGGCAAACTGCCCGAGTTCCACTTTTTCATCAATTGGCATTCCCCTTGTGTGGATTTGCAAGACTTCCATCCTTCCCTCCTCATCTGGAATTCCGATCTCAATTTCTCTGTCAAATCTTCCAGGTCGCCTCAGGGCCGGATCAATAGAGTCTGGCCTGTTCGTTGCTGCAATGACTACTAGTTTTCCACGGGATTTCATTCCGTCCATCAAAGTGAGAAGCTGCGAAACGATTCTTTTTTCTACCTCGCCTGTGACCTCGTCGCGTTTTGGCGCGATGGAGTCTATCTCATCGATAAACACAATGCTTGGGGTGTTTTCCTCGGCTTGCTTGAATATCTCTCGGAGTCTTTCCTCTGACTCGCCATAGTGCTTTCCCATGATTTCCGGGCCTGAAATTGCCGTAAAGTGGGAGTTTGTCTCGCCAGCGACTGCCTTGGCAAGAAGGGTTTTTCCCGTGCCTGGAGGCCCGTACAAAAGCACGCCTTTTGGAGCCTCAATTCCCAGTTTTTCGAACAATTCCGGGTGTCGCATTGGCAACTCGACCATTTCGCGAATCTTTTGGACCTCTTTTCTTAGGCCTCCCAAATCGTCGTATGTTATTCGCGGAATGGAGTTGTTCACCGCCTTTGTAATGGAACCAAGCTTGAATGCAGTATCTTGGGTTACAATTACTGGTTTTGCAGGAGTAGTAGAAGTAACAATAAGCTGGGTTTTTCCGCCAAGATGAGTATTTACTATGATGGTGTCACCAGTAGTAAAGACATGCCCCTCGTACAAAGAAGACATGTATTCTTGCAGTCCGTCAACTGATATTTTTTCAATTGGGGAAAGTACTATCTGTTCTGCCTCTACAGCATTTACAACTTTGAGTGAAACCTTTTCTCCAATTCCTGCACCAATGTTATGTCTTGTTAGGCCGTCAATTCGAATTATTCCTGCCCCATAGTCTTCTGCGGAACCAGGCCAGATCTTTACGTGGGTTTTCTTGTTTGCAAGCAATTCTATGATTTGGCCTGTCTGCCACTTGTTTTCCTTGACTATCTTTGGGTCTATAACCGCGATTCCCTTGCCCACATGGCGTTGGGCCGTCTCATCAATCTTTAGTATTATTTCGCTCATATTATCACCATAAAAAAAGGAGGTTAGTTTACCTCCACTGCCTTGCCTTTTGGTTTGTCCTCCAGCTTTAGCTTGAACTGCACCTCAAGGATTCCGTTTGTGTACGATGCCTTGGCAGAATCTGCATCAACCTTGTGTTTGATAGGCGCCTTTCCATGGTATTTTTTGTCGCCATGCTCTGCGTCTACATTTACCACATTTCCTTCCACTAGCACCTTGATGTCGCTTTTCTCAACCCCTGGCATTTCTGCAACGAGTTTTAGGATTTTTTCTTTTTCGTCAACGATTGTATCAATTAGTGGCTCTCTTGTGTCTGCAGTTGGGAGCAAACCGGGCCTGACATTTCCGTATTCTCTTACATGCGGCTTGCCGTCTGGCCCAACGGTCATCGAATAGCCGTAATAAAATGGCCCAAATGTCTCGCCGTCCTTGGTCTCCTCAAAGATGTCATCAAGATCAATAAACGACCTTGACATTCTCTTGAAGAGCCTGTCGAATTCTTCATCAAAGAACATTATCATATTACATACTGTAATGTATATGACATTATATAACTATTTTGATGATTATTATGAAAACTGACAGAAACCTATTATATATGACATTGTATAAGGGTTTTGTGAGGTCAATCAACCTTTCTGTTCCAGAAGCCGTGCGCGAGATCATCACAAGAAACCGCTCCATTTACGACTGCATGAAAATGGACGTAATCAACTATACCGCCCTTGCAGTCAAGATCCAGCCAGACGTTGAGCGACAGCTTGGCAACCCTGTAAACCTCAACACAGTAGTGGTTGCGATCAAGCGCTTTGCGGACTCATTTACAGAAAAAGAGGAGGTAAAGGCAGAATCGATTCTAAAAAATGCGAGGCTTTCTCTTACAGATGGAATCATGGACATCAAGTTTTCTACAAATGACATCAACCAAAACGATGCAGCCTCACTTCTAAACAAGTTCGAGCAGTATGATTCTGATTACGAGTTTTTCAGGCTGGCAGACTCCACTTTCCGTGTTTTGACTGAAGATCTCGTCGACATACGAAGAATGTTCGAGTCGTTCCCGTCTGCCAAGAACTTTTTCAGCTCCGGTCTGGCAAAAATAAAGATAAAAATTCCGCAGGATCAAAACCGCTCCGACATGGTATCGTATGTGGCAGAATTGCTACACAACAACGGAATCGAGATGCAAAACGCCCACTTTTCTCAGGACGACATCATACTGGTCTTAAGAGAAGAAGATGCATCAAAGGCATACGAAGTACTGCGAGCGGAAATCTCCAGATAATTAGACGCCTAGCGTTTCTGCCTTTGATATTTCTAGATAGACCTTGTCGCCAACAGCAATGCCAAGCTCCTTGTATTCTCGCATGTCGAGCTTGATGCTTGTCACTCCACCTGGAGCTCCGAAGGCTCCACCAGACAACATCTTGTTTAGGCCTTTCATCATGTCATCCATGTTTGAGAATCCCATCACTCCTGAGCCAAATGGCGACTGGGGAAATGACTGAGTTTCCTTAAAGTCCTTTGTTAGTGACAACGACAAAACCACATATGGTGCGCCATCAGGTGCCGCGTCGATTCTAACAATGACGTATTCTTTTTTCATGCGATTTTCCTTCGTATTTTGTGTTATTTTACTGTAACTCGAACAAACTTTGGCAATCAAACGTTATATCGACTGGTTTGGCAGAATACTAGTGACAAAGAAAAGAATCCTTGTACTTGGAGGAGGATTTGCAGGAATAGAATGCACGAAAAAGCTCGAATCCTACTTTAAGCACGACTCCGAAGTAGAGCTGGCTTTAGTATCGGAAGACAATTTTTTGCTTTTTACGCCGATGCTCCCGCAAGTTGCCTCCGGAATGATAGAGACAAGGCACATCGTTATACCAATTAGGACCATATGCAAAAAGACGACATTCTATGAGGGAAAAATAAAGAACATAGACCCGTACGGCAGGCGCGTATCCCTCTATGGAACAAATGAAAAAAGGGGAATCACGCTGGACTATGATTATCTGGTAGTGGCATTGGGGAGCCAGACGAACTTTTTTGGCAACCAAAGCGTCGAGAACCATGCATACACCATGAAGACACTAAACGATGCGGTGGTCTTGCGAAACAGAATCATCGACATGTTGGAGCAGGCAGAAAACGAGAAAGATCCAATCCTGCGACAAAGCCTTCTCACATTTGTTATAGTTGGAGGGGGATTTGCGGGAATTGAAACTGCGGGCGAGCTACACGACTTTTTACTTGATGCAAAAAAACACTACCCAAAGATTTCAGAAAACGACATCAAGGTAACTGTACTTGAGGCATTGCCAATAGTTCTTCCAGGATTTTCTGAAAGACTCGCCAAATTCACAAAGGACAAGCTGATTCAGCGCGGAATCGAAATCATGCTAAACACCATGGTTGTAAGCTTTGATGGCACTGAAGTTTTGATAAAGGATGCCGCAGATAGTGCAAAAAACCCAGTCAAAGAATCTGCGCTTGACGCAATTCAGACAAAGACGTTGATCTGGACTGCAGGTGTCACACCGGTTGACACCATCAAAGACTCTATGTTCAAGACAGACAGGGGCAAGGTAATTGTGAACGAGTATCTGGAGGTGCCAGAATTTCCAAGAGTCTTTGTAATTGGTGATTGTAGCCTGACAGTTAACCCGCGAACCAACAAGCCGTATCCGCCAACTGCGCAAAACGCAGAAGCAGAGGCAAAGATTGCCGCACACAATCTTCATGCCAGTGTTGCTGGTAAACAAAAAAAGAAAATCGATTACGTCTCAAAGGGCCAGATGGCAATCATCGGAAAAAGAACTGCAATTGCTTCTATATCTGGGATGAACATCTACGGAATCCTAGCGTGGTGGATCTGGAGGGCAGTCTACCTCAGGAAGATTCCAAAATTCAACAAGAGGCTGAGAATTTTGCTTGACTGGACAGCGGATTTGATTTTTGATAGAGACATCTCTAGACTGAAGATCTTGCGCAAAGACCAACCAATAGATTACAAAGAACTTGACGAAGTTGACGATGTCTGGTAAAATTTTTAGTTACTGATATCGACTTTTTACCTTTTGTTGGTGTTCTTCCCTTGAATGGTGTAGCCTGTCTTTTTCATGGATGAACTCTTTGCCGCAACCACTACACTTGACAATTGTCCTGTGGTGGGCATGTCTTGCATGGCTAATCAATTCACTGTAGCTTTCAAGTTTTTCCTTACAGTCCTCACAGATGTTTCTATTACGATTGAAGAGATTCAATCCCACTATCTAGGTCGGTTTAGCTATAAAAAATTTTTAAAAATCATGCTAGAATCGTTTGATAGATCTTACAAATGCCTACAAAGCAGTCACAAAACAGGCTTAAGGAAAACTCGGGACATCTTTTTTGAAATCTGCCAGACCATACGTACACTCTATTGAGCAATACTTGGCGTCAGGAGCCTGATTTTCCAATGGCTTGCCACAGTTCTTGCAAAACTGCTGTTCCATGATTCATGCTCGTTACATTATTCTATAATCTATTATGCTTTTGAAATGAACACACAACTTTTTGCGATCAAGATATGAATTTTGAGGCTAAAAAAATGGCATTTTTTCATACTCGAGTATGTGCTTACCAATTATGATAGGAACCCAAAGAAGTTCGCAAAAATATTTCCTATCTGTTCTATGACATTTGAGGGCTTTTTGGCATGAGTATCGTAATTTATTTTGGTGTCTTTTTTAATGCCAGAATCAGCAAACTGAATAGCCGATACACTATCTTGGGGTTTTTGGTTCTTTGCGTATTGAGCAAGATTATTCTTTGCCTTTTGCAGATTAATCTGCGATATTGTATGTGACGGATCCTCATCTAGTATCGTGTTGTAAATTGATATAGCTTCCTCAAATTTTCCCAACTGTGCAAGCGCGTTTGCCTTGTTGTTCAAGGCGGGCAGATAGTTAGGCTCTATTTCGAGTGCAGCATCATAGTAAGCAATTGCAGAATCAAAATTGCCAAGCTTGCCAAGCGCAGTGGCCTTGTTTGTAATTATGTCAACACTGTTTGGTTTTTCAATCAGAGATTCATCAAAATATGAGATTGCCTGCTCGTAGCTGCACAGTCTCATAAGTGCAGGGCCCATGCCGTCATAATATGCAATGGAATCTGTGTATTCGCTATAGTCGCAGTTTAGAGTAATCTCGTTTAGCATCTCTCCTAGCTCTTTGTCTTCCACAGAAAGATTGTCTAGCTTTTCATTATGGTTTGTTTCTTTTTTGTCTGGGGTTGGCTCTGGTTTGGCATTTTGTTGAGGCTTGAAATCTATTATTTGTGTGGGTTTAGTTTCTTGTTTTGGCTTTGGTGCTTGTATGATTATTTGTGGTTTTGCAGGTTTGTTTTTG
Organism: Nitrososphaerota archaeon; assembly: GCA_052390175.1. Taxonomy (GTDB): domain Archaea; phylum Thermoproteota; class Nitrososphaeria; order Nitrososphaerales; family Nitrosopumilaceae; genus Nitrosotenuis. The sequence goes on from JBQTHG010000025.1 coordinate 64,256, forward strand.
GAATTGTCATTTTGGTTGATCTTTGTAGTTTGGGTTGGTGATGGATTTGCAAAATCAAAACTGGTGATCTGCTTTGATTCGCCATAGTGGGCCTTGACAGAATATGTCCCAGGTGTTTTGAAATTTACACCGTTTTTTGCCAAAAATGAAACGGAAAACTCCATGTTTGAATCGATTTGTGGTGTGTAGAACCCAGTTGGAAAGCCGCTGGAATCATAAATCCCAATCAGGATGGTCGGATCACCAAGTGCAGAAACCATCCCGGAAATCGTAATGAATTCGTTGTCCGTGTATTTTTTTTTGTCAGTACTCAAAAGGAGTACTTCTGGCGCAATTTGAGGTAATGGCGGTTCTGACTCTGGCGTTTCAAGGCCTGTTATCTCAAAGGTCAGTTGCTCACTGTCTCTCCCGTAATCAAAATCAATTAAGTAAATTCCTGGTTTGTCATAAAATGGCGAATCAAGCGATATTGTTTTTGTAAAACCATCATCTTCTTGCAGCTCAACACTGTGTGCAGAAAGTATGATGCCGTCCGGATCATACACACTCATCGCAACAACCGGCATTTTTCGATCCAAAATATAGCCAGAAACCTCCATGGACTCGCCTGTAAAATACTGCGTTTTGTCAGTTGCAGCCACGATCCAGGCATCATCTGCAAAAGCGGGAGTGGCAACAAACGTAACTAGAACAGCAAAGAGCAACAATTCCACTGCGGCGCTCAATTCAGATGTGCATGTTTTAGTTTTGTATTTAATAATCTCGTAGAATTTGTACCTGTCCTTTTTATGTAATCAAACACCAGTACAACCAATAGGTGAAAGGAGTCATAGCATTAGATGATATCGTAGCTGGTGATTCAAGTTGAAAGTCATTCTTACTGGTATTGCTGGTCTGGTTTGCATTTGCCTGATCAGTCAGGCTGCGTCTGGCTTTGAGCCACAAACTCCGTTATCAAATACATCGTTGATTATACTATCAGATTGTGATTCTGGTTATCTGGTAAATCATTGCAACAACTCACAGGGAACGGTAAAGCAAACCAAAGGCTATGCAATCAAGCTGAAAGAGTCTCTTAGTATGGATAGTGACAAAAAGAAGGACACAAAACCAACAAAAACAAAAGAAACAAAACAGACCAAGACCAAAGAAAAAAAATCAGACACCAAAAAATCAAATGCCAAAGATCTCAAAAAGAAATTTGACCAAGTAAAGGAAAAATTAAAAGCAAAAAAGAAACCAATTACATCCTCAAAGCAAAGCACACAAACAAAACACGACACGGCAAAAAACTCGATTGGCAACATGCGATAAGAAAAATAACCGCCAATCCAAGAGCTAATTTACTTGATCATACGAAAGGCAAAGCCAAGTGACAAAAAGCCGATTCTTGCTTTTTTACATAGGACGTTTCAGTGGGGCGACTATGTTGCAAATGTCTGGGACACCTGGCTTGCAAGAAAAACCCTGCTCACACTAGAAGAAAACGGAAAACCAATTGGAATCTGTAATGCCTCTCTATCAAAGCATCAGCTGTGGATAGAAGGACTCAGGATAAACCCGAAATTTCGAAGACGTGGCTACGCAAGCACGCTTGTACTCAAGGCAGAAGCCTCAGCAAGGCAAAGAGGGCGCAAAATATCAAGAATGCTCATTGCACAAGGAAACACAAGGTCGCTCAAAATGGCAAGATCACTTGGATACAGAATAGAAGGAAAATGGTGGCTGTATAATTTGAGGCCAAAAAAACAAGACACATCTGTGCGCCTTGCGTCAAATGCAAAACAGCTCAAAGGGCTGATGAGCTCTGATACATATTCTGATTCATGGGAGTGGTTTCCACTAGACAAAACCGCAATCGCAAAGCTGCTCAAAAAGAAAAAAGTGATCGTTTTTTCTCAAAACAACAAGACAGCGGGAGTTGGCATCTGGAACAAATCCGAACTTGACAGGGATGTCTTGCAGCTTGGCTACATAAACGGCACAAGATCAGGAATGAGGATGATCCTGCACTATATGCAGAACAAGGGTCACCTCTTAAAATCCAAGAGAATTCAGGTCCTTGCGGAAAATAAAACCAAGCTAAACACAAAGGAGCTTGATCAAAGGATGCTCTTCTGCTTGATGAAAAAAGACCTCTGATCTATTTTGGTATGCCTTCACAGGCTTCGATGAACCATTTTGGCAGATCGTTTCTCTGATGGTATATCATCCGTTCTGCCTTGGAGTCCAAAACATATGTCATGGCGTGATCCTCTACATGCCGTATGCTCCTTCCTGCCATCTGGAGCAATCGGAATGCAGACTTGAGATAGTATCGCCTGTGATCGGCCTCTGAATTGTAAATTTTCTTCATGCGCAGATCATCGACTGTCGGATAGTATGGGGCCTTGACAATTATCTGGAACCTGCTGTCGTCATCAGGCAAGTTCAGGCCGGACTCCAAGCCTGGGGAAATAAGAACCGAGTTTGCAATTGTTTTGTGAATCGATATGGCCTCTGTCTTGTCCTGGCCCCTCTGGAGTGGAAAAAGCCTTGGCTTTAGCTCAGGCGATATCTTTTCCAAAATGTAATCCATCTGGGAATAGCTTGTGAGCAGGATTATTCCACGCTGGCTGCTCCTAATCTTCAAAATAGCCTCAATTTGCGATATTATCTTGTCTGGAAGGACGGCCTCGGAATTGGCAGACTCGACATATTCGGTTTTCAAAAAGACAACCTTTCTGTTTTCCAGAGGTATGTTGGAATCCTCGTTTATGAAGTAAATCTCGTCTTTTCTAAATCCTGTCTCCTTGCAGAAAAGCTCCAAGTTTATTGTAGCTGACATGAATAGTGCCAGATCAAAGCTCGATGTGAGCTCGTCCATAAACCAGTGGATGTGCCATGGCTTGATTGTCACCTCATCAAAGTTATGGCTGCGGTTTTTTTCGTCTTGTACTTTTGATTGTATGTCTGTTATGATATAGTTCTGGTCTGATGATTCCAATCCTTTTTGCAGAATCCTCATTTTTGTTGTATAGTTTTTGAGATCGTTCAAGACAAAATGGTTGATGTACCTGTGATCGAACTTGCAGTCTACGTGGTCTTTGCATCTCAGGAATTCCTTGGTTCTAATGTATTCTCTGACCTTGCCGCATTGTGTACAGCTTTCTGTAATTTTGATTCCGTGTTTCATGCAGTGAACGTGTTTTTTGATGTGCTCTTCTGACTGTAAAAACAAGGTGTGTTCTGCACACTGTTTTATGACGGACTCGCGTTTTTTGAACGCCTCTGCAAACGAATTGACGTATTCTTTTATTTTGTTAAGCTCGGAGCTGACTGAAAACTTGGGCATCTCTACTCCCAAGAGCTCGCCGTAAAACCCGCTGAGATTCGTGGCGAGCTGGTTTGCCAATTCCTCGTCAAGCTCATGTGCCTCATCACAAACAAGCAGCTTTCTTTGCGGCATTTCCTCGCCTGACAACAAATGCGAAAGATATGATGCGTATGAATAAGCCACAAAGCTTGATTTTTTGCCTATCTCTATTTGGTCATAATATGGGCACTTTCTTAGCATGTCATGGCCTGAAATGACCTCGGCAATCGTTCCCTTTTTTGATATAGAGTATGATTCCGGCTGGGGCTTGAAGGTGCACTCGTTACAATACCCATGGGTACAGTCAAAGACCCGGTTTGTCTGTTCGCACAAAAACCGTTTTTTTCCGCGAACCGTATTGAAAAACCCAAACTCGCCCCTGTACTGGTCCTGCAGAAGAACAGTTGAGGTAAGAACAGTTGAAGACCTAAGATAAAGAGAAAGTGCTATCGCAATCCAGCTTTTTCCAGTTCCGGTTGGCGCGGAAAGGAGGATCTTTTTGTATCCTGATTCTATTGCGTGCTGGATTTTTTTGATGATCTCGTACTGTTTTGGTGTTGGTTTTTTTCCTGCAAACTGGCCCACAAGATCTAGTGCCTCGGTCAGGGAAATTGGCTCTCTTGGCCTTTTCAGATCAATTTCAGGATAGCTGGAACGGAGTCTGCGTCCCAAAGCGTCAAACTGCATGATGTGATCAAAAAATGTGCTCTTATAACTCTAAATTTAGCTGATTTTTAGCTAGCTTTGGCTCAACACCAAATCAATGACAC
>JBQTHG010000026.1:0-37166 GCA_052390175.1 Nitrososphaerota archaeon
TTGGTAAGGTAAAGGTCGCGGGTTCGGATCCCGTTCGAAGCTTTAATCTAGTTTCACTATTGATGCGAGTTGCAATGACACAGTGATAACAAATTCTATCAGATCTACTGAACGCCTGGCGTTTTGTCTTTTTTGGAGTTTTTACTTTTTTCAGTATCACTGTTGTTTTCGTTATCCAGCACAGTGGGACGAATAAGTTCTATATCAGGTGTCCAATCACTCTGGGTAGGATCAGGTTTGTCTTTAGCATCCACAGTAAAATCGATTTGTTCTTGTTTTTTTTCTGAGTGAGTTTTCGGTAAATGAACCCAGCTAAAAATTTTGTTCAGACTGTTATGATTGGTGCGAGTTTTGTTATCGCCAGACCATTTGGTCGGATCCGAGCTCAATAACATCAATAGAGTATAATCAACTTATAAAGAATCCTAGGTTTCAAGTTTGAATTTTCAGCCTATTTTTATGTCGATTTACTAAAATGCATGTTTGTTCTTACATAACCGTCATTATTACAAAGACAAAAACAAGAATCAGCCCCACGATTGTGCTATACCATGCACAATTAAGATGCTTGGCCTTTTTGTCTATCTTTACTTCTAATTCCATTACAGCTTGCGCCATCGTAGCTGCATTCTTTTTTAAAACAAAATCATATGGCTTTGTGGTATAGTCTTTCAAGAGTTTTGACACATCTGGAACTGCAACCCAGTTTCTGACTTTGAATCCATAAAGGGCAAAAACTATTGAAAGTATCAACATACCCACTCCAATTATAAAAATAAGTGCGATTTGTTTATCAGATTTGTCATATTCAAAAAAACCCAGAAAGGCACTTCCCAGAAGGAAACTAACTGCTACAGCAAGAAAACCTACCAAGCTGCTTGCCTTATTATCTATATTTTGTAGTCGCTGCCATTCCTCATCCAGTCGTCTTTTGATCAAATCAAAAATTAGTTCATCTCTTTCAGCATCTGATTTTTCTTCTTTAGTCATTGTTTCACACGAATCATAATCTGGTAGAATTTATAGGAAAAAAGGCTTTCTCGATAGTTCTAATCAGAATTAAGACGAGGCTGATTTCTAATAATTTTTTATCAAGAGCTCAGTCTGGCCGGTTCGCTTTGTGGAATCAGAATTGATCGCGCGGTTTGCAGCAATCTCGATTACTTTCCAGTCCTTTGAGAACAGTGCCCTCACCTCTTTCGAGTTGGAATTGGAATGCAATACATTGCAGCCCTTGTCCGCGAGTTTTTCAGAGACTGCGACTAGGTTTTGCAGGTCCTGATAGGTAAAGTCCTTGTTGGTGTAGCTGGTAAAGTTCGCAGTCTTGCTTACCGGCTGGTAGGGCGGATCAAAATACACCAGGTCGTTTTTCTTTGCGTCACCCAGGACAGCAGAAAAGTCCCGGCAGCTAATTGAGATCTTTTTTGAGCGCAGGGTGTGGCTTACGGCAAAGAGATTTTCCTCGTTTACGATGTTCGGGTTTGCATATCTCCCAAGTGGGACGTTGAACTTTCCCTTGCTGTTGACCCGATACAGGCCATTAAAGCAGGTCCTGTTCAAGAATAATAATCGCGATACTTTTTCTATCTGGCTTTTTGGCTCGCTTTGCCTCACCCCGTAATAGTACGAGTCCGGGTTTTTGTGGTAGTTCTTTGCGTGGTTTTGCAGAGACGAAATCAGCTCATCGACCCTGTCGCGAATCGTGACATACGCTAGGACGAGATCAGAGTTCAGATCAGATACCCTGCATCTTGTTTCTGGGTTCTCTGAGAGAAGGTGAAACAAGACCGCGCCACCGCCAAGAAATGGCTCGTAGTACGTGCCAAAATGCGACGGAAGGTGTTTTGATATGGTTTGGATTAGCTGCCTTTTCCCTCCGGCCCACTTGACAAACGGCTTTGGCTCTACTGATAGAACTTGGTGTTGCTTCAATAATGAGTGATGTCAAAAAATCATATCCCAAACAGAGACAACAAAAGATCACAATCTGTGCAATATTTCTTAATCAAAACCTAACGGTAGCCGTAAATAAAATAAGAGAAAAGAGGGTTGGGTTCTAGTCCCACTTGGACCAAGCTGCCATCCATCTATACGTCCACGTGTTCAGCTTACATCCTAGCGCAGCCATGGTTACTGATAATACAGCACCTGCTCCTGCACCGAGTGCAACTGGACTGTTATAGAACTTTCCTACTGCAGGCTCTATTGGAGTCATGTATGGGGGCAATGTTGGTCTTGGATATTTGAATGCAGTCTCTAATGGGTCAGCAACCGTGATCAGGTTTACCATGTTGAACAATGGCAATGACAGTCCGCACATTACACCGCCGAATAGGATCAGTGAGTGCTTGTTCTTCTTTGTTGCCCAGTATGCCAAATCCAACAGCATTGCTGATGGCAGCCAAACCGGTGTTACAATGAAGTCATATGGATATCCGAGTGCAAACCATGCACCTTTTGCAATCCATGTATAGACGGTCATGATCAACGCGTAATACGTTGCCGTTCCTGGGACTCCCGTAAATGTCAGATAGTAGCATGCGCCGACTACTAACATCAGTGTTTGTGATACCGAAAATATTACAAACGAAGTCCAGGCCCAGTCAGTGTAGAAGATGTAGTCACCTGCGTTGATTGTAAGCAGGGTAGAGTTTACTGCAACCACTACTATGAATAAGTAGTGAGTACATCGTCTAAGCCAGACCATTAATCCATCTAGGGAGGACGTGACTATATAAAATTTTAGACAGGAACGAAGATCGGAATTGTGAATATGGGTGGGATTTGTAGATTAAAAATAAGAAAAAGACAGGAACGTTCCCTATGTTCCGACGAACAAAGAGATCAATACTGTTCCAATGGCTGTTCCGCCGAGTGCTGCAGCGATAATGCCGTTGCTCTTCTTTTTGGTGCCCTCTTCGCATACCTTGACGCTGAAGAGATAGCCAATTGCCTCAACGATTGTGAGGACGATAAAGGCATAGTGACCGCTTGGTGTTGGATAAGCCCATGGATAGTAAAAGTATCCAGCTGCTGTTCCACCAAATGTTGCTAACCATGCTGCGATGTAAGACAGTGTGATAATGCCGGTCATGTTTTCGACACGACGGCCGATCATCTTCTCTACATCAGCACTGGAAGCGCCACCGCCGCCCGAGCCAAATCCTTTTGGTAGAGTCATTTGTGATACTAACCGATAGAATACTTTTAAGCCTTTCTAAAGGCTAGCCTAGCCTTCGATCAAATATAAAAATGAAAAAAGAAGAAAAAAGCGTTTTTCTTATGGGATGGATCTGCTGTACAGTTTGCCTTCTAGGGCCATCTTGTACATTTCAGCGACATATGGGTTCTCACCTGGTGTTTCTGCACCTAGTTCGACCAATCTAGCGTATACTCTAACAACATATGCTAGAGCGCCCATGAAGGCTACGACTACGCCCATATTGAACATCCAGTGGTTTGGTACTGCGAAGATCTCCTCTACAAACCAGAAGTGCCACATTTCATTGATTCCGATTGTGAACATGGTTGCCAGGTAACCTAGAATGGTCATCTTTAGACCTGTGTTCATGGAATTGTTTGGACCTCTGAGTACTGGGACTCTTCTATCATAGATTGCCACTGCTCCCCAACCTAATGGTAATGCCACAAAGTGGCTGTATAACCACCAGTGTGCTGGGGTGAATGCTGAATCTCTGATAGAGGTTTGATGTAGAGAACCGTCTACGAAGTTGTCTACTTCCACTGATGCTGCTGTAGATCCCATTGCGATGACGATGAGCCAGATCTTCTTTAGTCTCTGGATCTCAACTTCTTTTGGGATTAATGCCGGCATCTGTGCCATGACTCCTCAATGATACTTTCAATATATAAAAGATGAGTTTATTTTCGGCAGAAATTATTGCGATTTTTTGAAAAAACCATCAAAATTAATGAACTAATCGCCATGATACGCTGAATAGCTAGAAATTCTATATTATACAAAATTGATGGTTTCTATGTTCAACATTGATGTATGACATTGGGATCTTGATTTGGGCTCGGGGTTTTAAAGATCACTAATGATTGGTAACGGTAAAACATATATCATTCCATGTAGAGTCTGTGAATTAACGGGATAACTATGGTCGACAATAAAGTATTCGTAGTGGCACTCGGCGTGATTATTGCGCTAGGTACATTTGGTCCAAACTTGGCCCAGATGGTTCAGACCGCAGAAGCACACGGTGTCCAAGCACAACTCCAAAGCCGTTTTGTAAAGATTGAAGACGAGTCTTTCAACAGACAATCCCTGCAAACAGGTGAAGAGCTAGTCATATCTGGCCAGTTCGTTAGTCTTGTTGAAAGAGACCTAAGGGGATGGAACTCTGTATTCTCAGAGTCAACCAACGCAGGTAACAGATGGGAAATACTTGCAAGAAGCCCACCAGGAAACGTCTTTCAAATACCAGGTAACGCAGTAATCCCATACGAGATTAGAGCAAAGGCACTAGAGCCAGGCGTTTACCATGTACATACACAGCTTAACGTTGCTTCAGTTGGACCAGGATTAGGCCCAGGACAAACAGTAGTAGTTACTGGCGAACCAATACTCAAACCAATTCCATACACAAACATCATGTATCAATCAATTATCATTGGAGTTGGCTACGTAATCACGTTTGCAACTCGCCCCTGGCAAGTAATCTAAACCAACAACCCCTCTTTTCATTTTATTCTATTCACCTAGAGAAACGACTTTATGTAATCTTGGCAGAATCGAGCCATGATTTGGCCTGGAATGGGGGATCCTGCAAAACGAAGAAAAACGCTCAGGTATCTGCTCACTACGGCTGCAATTGCCATATCCATTGGGGTTGTAAGCATTTTTGTCCAACAATGGCTTAACGCGGACAACCCTCTCCGAGTTTGCATCGATACCATAGATGCAAGCTACAAGATCACTGCCACCATGGAGCTATATGTCGACAAGGAAAAAATCGAGATCCCGGCAAACATAGGAAACAATGAGAGGTGCAGGCATTCCTTGTACACTTTGACAAATGACGGTACGATTCATGCCGAGTGGAAGAGCGAGCACCCATTCGAAGTCGGTCATTTCCTGTGGACGTGGACCACTTATCACGAGAACGGCTTTCCAATGCGTGACATGGACGAGTCAAAATCAAAGATTTTCGTCAATGGTGTGGAATCCGATGCATACATCCGCGCCCCGCTAGTAGACGGGGCCCATTATCGTGCCGAGTTCATAACCAAGGGGTACGACTCATACCAAGACAAGGACTTTGCACCGCCGCAATAAGTCAACAAAAACTCTAGTCGGTATAGATGAAAGAAAACTAAAAAGAATGAAAAAAGAGATTTTACCAGTATTTTCCGTTGTCTGGTATCAGACCGATACCTTCTCTTTCAAAGTGTTTGTCTAATTCGTCAACCCATCTTTCGCGGTTGTCTTTGTACGACCAGCCATGGACTCTGAGCCAATATGCTATGATTCCCAATAGGAAAACAGTAAACATCATTGTGCCAAAGATGTAAACCATGACATCGTAGAACAATGGGTCATAGTTTGGCCCTAATTGCCCAAATGCGGTAGACAGAATACTGAACACTGTACCGATTAATGGAGTCATTGAAATACTAACCTCAATACGTGCGATATATACATTTCCCTGAGGCTAGAAATCCGACATTGATCGGAATGACCACTAGGTCATGGAATAATAAAATAGGAAAAAGAGAGATGTGGTTTACCCTCTTCCTTGTGCTGCATATCTTCCGCTTCTTCCTCTAAAGAAGAACGCTCCTGCGATTCCTCCAAAGACGGCTGCGGCAATTGCAGAGGCTCCTAAGACACCATCTGCTGCTAGATATGGAGTTCCGGAACCGGATGCTGGATTATCACCTGCAGAATCCACTCTGGCTTTCTGGAGAGCTAGTGTCTCCTCTAGAGTGTTCTTGCCAGTTTTGCCGGTTTGATCGACATTACCCATGTATTGGGCGAACGCTTGTCCGGTCATCATTCCGACTGATAAAACAGTGACAGCAAGGATTGCTGCTCCAAATAGTGTTTTATTCATACTGTTGTCTTGGGGGCTAACGTTTCTATTTAACTTTTTTCTAATTATCAGATCAGGGCAGTTTTTTTGGGGTAACGTTTATGTTCGATTCAGGAATTCACCCTCCCATGGGACGTGTACATACACACAGACATGGTCAGTCACATTCGACTAGGCCTATAACGCACACAGCCCCATCCTGGGTCACAACCACTCCAAAAGAAGTCGAGGAGCTTGTCATAAAATACGGCAAGGACGGCGTCCCAATGAGCCAGATAGGAATCAAGCTTCGGGACCAGCACGCAATCCCACTGGTAAAAGCAATTACCAAAAAATCGGTCAAAAAGATCCTTGAAGAAAACAACATCAGACCAGAGATGCCAGAAGACCTAAACAACATTGTCAAAAAGGCACTAAACCTTCAACGACACCTAAAGACCAACAATTCTGACAACAGAAACGTCAGATCCCTTGAGCTAATCGAGGCAAAAGTGCACAGAATCTCCACATACTACAAAAAGATCGGGGCACTTCCTCAAAACTGGAAATATAAGTCCGTAGTAGCTCAACTGGAATAATGAGCAGAAAGATCGAGGATTATTTATCAAATTTTAGCGACAGGATTTCAGATCAGATCAAGTCCGGAAAAGACATCGCGGTGCTAACCCACATTGACTGCGACGGCATAACTTCGGGCAGCATAATCACAAAGGCCCTGATCAGGGCCGGAGCAAAGGTCACGGTTCGAACCCTAAAGGAGATGAACACACAGGCAATCAAAACAATGCAGGAAGACTCGCGCGACTTTCATGTGATCACGGACCTTGGCGGCGGTTTTGCAAAACAGCTTGACGACTCACTTGGGCAAAACTGGTTTGTCCTTGATCACCATGAAATTCCAGAATCAGAACACGACAATGATCGCGTGATAAACGCGTGGAAGTTCGGGATTGACGGCGGCACTGAGATCTGCGCCGGCGGAATGGCATACCTTGCTGCAAAGGCACTCGATAGAAAAAACCAGGACCTGGCAGCAGTCGCAGTTGTCTCGGCACTTGGGGACAGGCAAGACCAAGGCGAGAAAAAATCCTTCATTGGAAAAAATTTGGAAATTGCAGAGGAGGCAAAAAACTCTGGGCTGCTGAAAATTGACATGGACCTGCTTCTTTTTGGTCGCGAGACAAGACCACTTGCCGATGCACTTGCATTCACGTCACAGCCGTTCATCGAGGGGCTGACGTGGAATAGAGATGCATGTTTTTCGCTTTTCACGTCTTGTGGGATAGTCCTAAAGGAGGGCGGAAGACTGCGAACTCCGTCGGATCTCACCGACGATGAAAAACGGATTTTGCTTGAGGCAATTACAAGGTTTGCCAGCTCGCAAAACGCCACGCAAATAATGGAGGAATTGATCGGGTACACCTACACTTTTCCAAGCGAAGAGAGGCGCAGCTTTTTGCGCGATGCCAGAGAGTTTTCCACGATGTTAAACTCGTGTGGAAGAATTGGCAAGGCCGGTGTCGGAATTGCAATATGTGCCGGCGACAGAAACAGGATGCTCCAGGAGGGAGAAAACATACTGGTTGAATATAGAAAAATGATTCGAGAATACATGAACATTTTGACAAACGAGCGATGGAGAATGAACGACTCCACCAGATGCCTCATGGTGAACGCCGAGGGCGTGGTTCCTGAGACAATGACTGGGACAATTTCGTCGCTTCTTGCCGGCTCGCCAAAAAACGCAGGCAAGATAATAATTCTGAGGACGGACGGCGAGGAAAACACGGTCAAGTTTTCGTCTCGAAAGTCAATTGGCTGCAAATCCGATGTCAATCTTTCTGTTTTGATGAGAACCGGTGCGGAAAAGTTCAACGGAATAGGCGGCGGCCACGACGCAGCCGCCGGTGCAAGGATAACAAAGGACAAACTCGACGGGTTTTTGGATTTTCTAGAAGATGGAATCAAAAGTTCGGCTAGTAATTAGCAACATTTCACAAAAAAAGGCCGATGCGGTAAAATCGGCACTAGAGCCAGACAATGTGGATTTTCCCAAAGGGCTTTCGTTTGAGATAGAAAATCTTGATAACGCACTTGTTTTTAATTTCCACAGTACAGGCAATATGAAAAAACTCACCGCTACAATTGACGAGGTCTTGGCACACGTACAGATGGCACTAAAAGTGATGGAGTGATGCTGGACCCAAAAATAATCAAAGAAAAACCCGAGCTGATACGAAAGATGCTCAAGGACAGAAAAGTCGAGTTTGACTTGGACTCCCTGATCAGCCTTGATTCCAGGCGGCGCGAGCTCATAGTAAAAACGGACGAGCTTAGAAAAAAGAAAAACACGGTGTCAGTCGAAATCGCAACCAAGAAAAAGTCTGGCCAGGACGCAAGCACTGCCATATCGCAGATGCAGTCAGTGTCACAGGAACTGCAGGCACTTGAAGGAGAGCAGATTCGAGTGGAAGCTGACCATGCAAAACTTTCACTGTCCATCCCAAATCTGGTCCACGAATCCGTTCCAGTTGGGCCTGACGATACTGCAAACAAGGAGATACGAGAGTGGGGCCAAGTGCCCAAGTTTGATTTTAAGATCAAAGACCACATTGATTTGTCGCAGGGTCTTGACCTGGTCGATTTGGAGCGGGCTGCAAAGACTGCTGGTGCGAGATTTTATTATTTGAAGAATGGCCTTGTGAGGCTAAACCAGTCTCTCATTCATTTTGCACTTGACTTTCTTGACGAGAAAAAATACACACTAGTGCAGCCCCCATACATGATAAACAAAAACTCGATGGAGGGTGCAATAATTGCAGGCGACTTTGCGGATGTGATTTACAAAGTTGACGGCGAGGATCTTTTCCTGATTGGGACATCAGAGCACTCTGTTGCCGCAATGCATTCTGATGAAATACTGGAGGGAAAGGACCTTCCGCTCCGATATGCAGGGGTGAGCCCCTGTTTTAGAAAGGAGGCCGGCGCCCACGGACGGGATCAAAAGGGAATCTTCCGCGTGCACCAGTTCGAAAAAGTGGAGCAGTATGTTTTTGCAAGGCCTGAAGACTCGTGGAAGGAGCACGAGCGAATGCTTGGGATAGTTGAAGAGTTTTACCAAAAGCTAGAGATCCCATATCGAATAATGCTCCTCTCTAGTGGGGATTTGGGCAAGATTTCTGCAAAGACATACGACTTGGAGGCCTGGATGGCAGGACAAAACGCATACCGCGAAATCGTGTCGTGTTCTAACTGCCTTGACTTTCAAACACGCAGACTCAAGATTCGATTCCGCGACAAGACAAACGAGCAGACCCAGTACGTCCATTCTTTGAACAGTACTCTGGTCGCTACCACTAGGACACTTGTTGCAATCATGGAAAACTTTCAGACAAAGGACGGGCACATCAGCGTTCCAAAACCTTTGCAAAAGTATCTCGGCTCTGCTGTTATTTAGTCAGATAACTTATATTTTGGACTTAGGGGTCGCATGTATTGGCTCGTAGAAAGGGTGGAAAAGTAAAAGACAAGTGGCGTGAGAAAAAATGGGTCACAGTTATTGCCCCAGAGTCATTTAACAACGCCCCGATAGCTTACATTCCGATTACCGACGAGCAAAAGGCAATCGGCAGAGTAATCGAGGTAACCCTGTTTGACATCCTAAAGGGAGACCCTTCCCAGTACCAATACAAGATTTACTTTCAGATAAGCAAGGTAGAAGGCGAAAAGGCATATACTATTTTCAAGCGATACGAATATGCAAAAGAATTTTTGCGAAGCCTCATCCGACGCGGCTCAAGCAAGGTCACGTTCGTCCTTGATGTAAAGACAAAAGACAACTATCTCTTCAGACTCAAGATAATTGCACTGACCCACAAAAAGCTAAACACGTCAAGAAAGCACGCACTGCGACTAATTGCAAAGGACGTGATGAACAAGACCATTCCAGAAATGACAATTGATCAGTTCGTGCAGGCAACCTGTTATGGAAAAATAAACTCCGACATCATGGCTGCAGCAAAGAAGGTCATCCGCATGAGACACGTTGGCCTAGAAAAGGTAAAGCTCATCAGAACTGCAGAGGCCCAAGTCGCACTGCTAAAAGCGTAATTTTTCTATTCATGGAAAAAAGACTTGAGATAGACATCCAAGTTATAGTGCATGCTACTGAGGATCTCGAAAAGATCTTTTTTGCATTCAAGGAAACCTTTGGTGTTGACAAGGAGGAGTTTTCCGTGCAAAACGTGCACGGACACTATGAGAATCCAATTACGCTTCTTTCCTGCAAGCTAAAAAAGAAAAAATCGGCAAGCTTTGTCAAGACCCTAGTCTCAAATATTCCAAAAGAGGATATTGACGAAATAGTTGGGGATTTGGAAAGCAGATGCGATGATTCTGCGCTGCATTTGAGGATTTCAAAGCAGTCACTAGTCCAGGGAACCATAACGCTTGCTGATCAGGATCCAGTAAAGCTAAAAATCTACACGCCGATTTACACGCAAAAAGATCTGATCAAGACATATTCCGAGATTCTCAAAAACACAATTTAATATCATTCAGAGTAGTATAGAGTTGGGAATGAAGAGCTACAAGCCGCTCCAGTCTGAGCAACGCAGCTGTGAAGACGCCGCGACGATCTGACCCAAAATTAGTTTTGTGCATTGTTTTAAATAATCTATTTTCAGCTGTCACGTATTGAAAACAGATTACGACTTGATTGTTGCCGGCGGAGGACTAGCCGGAATGGTAGCTGCCCAGTCTGCGGCACATCACTCTAATCAGAAATTATCCATTCTTGTACTTGACAGAAACCCGCCAATGTTACTTGGACGCAAATCCATCAACGGATGGGTCTGCGGAGACGCAGTATCAGGCGAAGCAGTAGACTACATGGGCAAGAGAATCAATGTCTCCTGGGGCAAGCCAGAGCTAGAACACAAGGTAAAGGGAGTGATGGCGCTATCCCCAGACAGGGAGACATCCATTCCATTTGATGGCGATGGATATCTGCTAAACAGGCAACAGCTTCCCCAAGCCCAGTACAAAGAAGCACTAAAGCGCGGAATCAATGTAGAGTTTGAGATTAATTTGAACGGCCTCCTGTACGACGGAAACCAAGTCATCGGGGTTGAGGGAATGGACAGAAAAACAAACCAGCCTTACAAAAAGACTGCCAAGGTAGTAATCGATGCGACCGGTGTTGCGTCCATGTTACGAAACGGAGTGAAAAACACCACAAAGATGGAAAAGAAAATCGAGCGAACCGACCTAGAGTCGACTGGAAGGCACATAATGTATTTTGATAAAGGCGAAGACGATCTCTCCGAATTTGATCCGGATTATTGCTTGATTCACCTTGATCAGGACATTGCGCCTGGCGGCTATGGGTGGGTCTTTCCAAAAGGAGAGAACAAGGTAAACATCGGCCTTGGCGTTGAGAAGACAATCTTGGATAAGAGAAACAAAAGACTCGGCAAACACGACGACGTGACCGGCTTGATAAATCAGTATGTTGCAAGAAACAGGGCAATCAAAAACCCAAGGCTTTCAACGGATCCTTCTGATGCAAACAATGCAACTGGAAACTTTCAGGTCTCCGTTAGAAGACAAAACGACTGCATGGTATCAAGCGGGTTCATGCTAGTTGGCGACTCTGCATGGATGCCAAAACCACTTGATGCAGGAGGAATCGGCCCTGCGCTGATTGCCGGAACAATAATCGGCAAAAACGTGGCAGATGCAATAGAGGCAGGCGATGTGACAGAAAAGGGACTGTGGCAGTATAACGTCGATTATGTAAAGGAATACGGGTACAAGACTGCAGGACTGGAAGTGTTTAGAAGATTACTGCAGATGCTCACAAATGACCAGATCAACTATGGAATGAAGCACTTTTTGGGAAACATGGATGTCGAGGCAATAAGCAAGGGCGAGCACCCAGACTTCTCCATGATTGGAAAAATGGGAATGATAATTCGAGGCGCAATAAACAAGAAACTTGCAGACGGGCTGCGTTACACCACGCAGCAAAACAAGTGGCTCACAGAGCACTATGCAAACTATCCAAAAAGCCCAGAAGGATTTGAAGAGTGGAACAAAAAACTGCTAAAGACTATGAACGACTCCTACGAACATCTGGCAAAATGGGACAACTGAATAATTTAAGTAAAGTATAACACTTCTCAAAAGCATGTTACAGGCTTCTTCTACCTATCTAGACTGGAACAACTCTCTTGAAATCCTAAACAAGGCATACGAGTCTGGCCTCTTTGTTCTAGTCATCGGTCCAAAGGGAACCGGCAAGACATCGCTGGTCAGGGAGTTTGCAACAAAAAAGAATGCGAGCCTTGAATCGATCAATTTCAGCTTGCGAACAAGGGAGAGCCACTTGGTTGGAACCAAAACTCTGACGGAGGGCACTGTCGGCTTTGATGCAGGGATTTTGATAAAATCGATGAAAGACGGGACGATGCTGTACCTTGATGAGCTAAACGCAGCTGAGGCAGACGTCTTGTTGCGACTTGACGAGGCACTAGACGACAGACGACAGATAGTTCTAAAAGAGTCATCCGGGGAGATGATCAAGGCACACCAGAACTGGTTTGTCATTGCAACGATAAATCCGCTGACACATGTTGGAACAAAAGAGCTGCCGCCACAAATCTTGAGCAGGTTTCCAGTCAGAATCAGACTAGACTATCCGCCAGAACAGACCGAGCTTGAAATAGTAAAGCGGTATGTTTCCGGATCACACGATGACAAGCTGCTCCAAGGAATAAAGCTTGCAAACACCCTACGAGATGCAGCTGCAGTTGAAGAGCTGTATTACTCGCCAAGCCTTCGCGAAACCATTGCGTTTGGCAAGATTTTGGATTCCGGCGTTGACGCAAAAAAGGCAGCAAACATTGTGTTTGGAAACGTGTATGCACAGTGGGGAAATGTCGAGTATCAAAAGGTAAACGACATCATCACGTCGATGTTTGGTAGATAGATGCAATCACTACACTTACGAAATGACACTCTAGTTGAGATTGCCACGTTTTTGGCAAGGCGCTGGTCGCAAAAGGACAAAATCGTAGTAGAGTTTTCTAACAAAAAGGAAACGCAGACTAAGCTTAAAGAAAACAGGATAAGCCTTGTTGCTCCTGAGCAGTACCTTGGCGGAGATTTTGAGCGATACAGGCAATTTAGAACGTCGATTTGGTACGAGTCAATGCGTGTCAAGTTTTGCAAAAAAATCCTAAGCAACGATCACGCATTTGGATTCATCCTCAATACTTTGGAGACCCGCAGAATCGAGCTTCTAGGCAGGAAGATCTGGCGCGGAATGGACGAGGAGATGATCTTTAGCTATGCATACCGCTGGATGTACCGACCAAATCTTTCAAGCGTCTTGGGAAAGACTAGAATCGTGGAGGCATTATACCAGTACTTTTTGTTTGGCGACATCAAAGGCGAGATACAGCCAAGCTATTCAGACAAGATATTCAAGGCAGCTGCGCGCGCAAAGGAAATAGTCTCAGAGGCGCTGGAAAAAAACCACGACACTGAGTGGCTTGAAAAAAAGGTTCCGGAGATTTTGAGCATTCTTGATATCGATGCGTTGGTCACCATTCCGCTTTCTGTCCCATGGAAAGGGCCTGGACTTGTTGTGACACCTGAAGATCTGCTCAAGGCGCTGCAAAAGATTTCAAAAAACAGGGAGGCCGATTTTGGAAAAATCGACGAGCAAAATGTCATGTCGGGAAAATCTGTTGCAGAAGAGTTCAAGGTACTAAAGGAAGAAAACAAGAAAAATGAAAACAAGGGCCTTGGAAGCCAGACCATTGGAATACAAATCCCCGGCTCTACAAACGTGGATGAGACAAGAATCTATGATCAGGACTTGATCAGCAACCTGAAGATAAAGTTCAAGGACTGGAAGACTAGCTGGAAGGAGCAACACGTAACATCTGGTGATGAGTTTGACGCAGAGACATTCATCGATGGCCACATGCCGTTTTTGACAGACATCAAGAAATCAATCAAGGCAAAGATTGTGATTCTAGTTGATCACTCGTCTAGCATCACAGACCAGCAGACACAGTACAAAAAAGTCACAGTTGCATTGTGCGAGGTTTTGTCGTTTTTGAAGATAAAATTCTCAGTTTATGCGTTCAATACCACTCAAAAACAGGTGGTGTGCTGGCTTGTCAAACCGGATGACGGAAAGTGGAACACTGCCTGCGCAAAAAGACTTGCCCAGATTGACGCAAACGGTGGGACGCCACTGGCCGATGTGTATCAGAAAATGTATCCCATATTGAGATCAAAAAAGCCAGACATTTTTCTGACTCTATCTGACGGAGAGCCCTCAGACCCAGACGCCGTCCGTGCGATGGTAAAATCACTGAGATCCCTTGGCATCAAGATGGTCGCAATTGGAGTTGGCCATGATACCTTTGGCGCTACAAAAATTGCAAGCAATTTGAAGTATTTGGATTATGAAAAGACGCTTGCCGTTTCGCGACTAAAGGATATTCCAAACCGAGTCCTTGCCGTTTTGCAGACAAGCTAAGACATGTGGTAGATCTTTTCTGGCCTTATTTTCACGATGATTCTTTTTTCATCGGGTGAGCGAAAATGATACTTGTCCACCCCAAGATACCTCTTTGCAAGCTTGTCAATGTGCTCGTCTGCGCCGTTTGTTGTTTGTTCTACTACCTTTCCCCTAATGCTTAGCATGTTGTATGGGTTGTTTTGATCAACTACGGATACTGCAATTCTTGGATCCCTTGCAAAGTTTTTTTGTTTTGTTCTTCCTTCAGCGGTGTTTATGAGAAGAAGCTGGCCGTCATAGTCAATCCAGACTGGCGTTATTTGTGGAGAGCCGTCATTCATAAGCGATGCAACAAAGGCAAAGTTTTTTCCTCTGAACAGATTAATTGCAGAATCTGTGATTTCTCTGTTAATTTGCATACTGATAATATCATTTCAAATTACTTAAGGATCACAGTTTCCTTTGGAACAGTTAGTCAGCAGTAACTTACCTAGTTTAGTATTAGAAAGTGACTAAGTAAGTAATTACTACCTAATTTAAGTACCATGATGCCATATATCATACAATGATAAAGATAATCAAATCAAGCGAACACTACAAAGCCCAAATGGATTGGTTGACTACGTATCACCATTTTTCGTTTGGCGAGTACCATAACCCAGAAAAGATGAATTTTGGGCCACTGCGCGTCTTCAATGATGACGTAATCGAGCCGGCAACAGGATTTGGTTTCCATGCACACCAAAACATGGAGATCATTACATATCTCATTGATGGGGAGCTGGAGCACAAGGACAATTTTGGAAACCACGGAATAATTCATCCAGGTGAAGTGCAGAGAATGAGTGCTGGTACTGGCATAATGCATTCAGAGTACAATCACTCAAGGGAAAAACCTTTGAGACTTTTGCAGGTGTGGGTTTTTGCAAACAAGAAGAATCTAAAGCCATCATGGGAACAACGAAAGTTCACAAAAGAAGAACAGAAAAACAAGCTATTACCGATAGTCATTCCAGAAGATTCAGAGAACAAAAATGCGCTTCACATACATCAAGACGCTGCATTTTATCTTTCAACTATAACTCCAAAAAACACAGTCGAGCATGAGCTAAAGGACGAAAGGATGTCGTATGTGTTTGTAATAAATGGGAAAGTAAAGATAAATGGCAAAGATGTAGAAACAAGAGACGCGATAATTGTAGAAAATGAAAAAATAATATCAATCACAGCAGAAATCCCAACTGAGATAATACTTGTTGATCTTCCTCAGAGATACGTAGTCAACCAGTAATTTTTTTTACAGAATGCCTGCTTTTTGATGCCTGCCAGCGTTTTGTCCACTTGTCCAAATCGCCAAGTACGATTTCAAGCTCCTTTGCCTGTTTTGTCAGGTTGTATTCCACCCGTAATGGAACTTCAGCATAGATTTTTTTGTGTATGAGCCCTTCTTTTTCAAGGTCTACGAGTCTTTCTGACAAAACCGTGCCGCTAATGCCATTTAGCAGCCTTTTGATCTCATTGAATCTCATCACATCTTTTGTGCTGAGATTTTTTAAAATTAACAACGACCATGTTTTACCGAGCACTCTCCATATGTCAGAGACCTCGCACTCTACATACCTATTCGAGTTCTTTTGTTCGGAATCCATACTAGGTAGTAAATACGTAGTTGATAAAAAACATGATCTGAACGGGATTGGAGCCAGTCTAACGAGGTTTACTGTTGCGTGATTTTCTTAAAACGCAAATTAAGATTTTATTGTTGAACTTTTGGTATTTTTATGACAAACGTTGTGGGGTTGTTTTTTGCTGAGATAGATCCGTTGTGCTCTTCCTCGATTGTTTTTTTGCATGTGGATAACCCAAGGCCTGTTCCATCTTTTTTTGTAGTGAATAGCGGCGAAAAGATTTTTGGCAGAACTTCAGGTGGAATTCCAGGACCGGTGTCACTTAGCTGTATTATGGCATCGTCATCTTGCTCTGAGATTTGGATTGTGATGGTACCGCCCTTTTCCATAGCTTGAGTCGAGTTCAAAATTATGTTGGTGAACACTCTTTGCAGTTTTGTCGCGTCACATGAAATCGTCAAATCATTTGAGGGAAGATCAATTGAGATGTTATCGGGTTTGTTTACGTAGCTTATTGATTCTTGCAGAATTTTCAGAATGCTGTTGTTTTCAAATGTGGAGGGGGTCTCTCTTATAAAATTCAAAATATCATTTATGTGATTTGTAATTCCATTTACCGCCTGTTCCATCCTGTCAAGCGAGTTAAGCAGTGTAGAGTCTTCTTCCTTTGAGTATCGCAGCTTCAAAAGATCCACTTGCACTTTGATGACAGTCAGCGGATTTTTTATATCATGAACCATTTTTGATGACATTTCTCCGACCACTGTGAACTTGTTTGATCTTCTGTCCAAATGAGTTTGGAGTATGGTTTGTTTTTCCCTAAGTGTTTTTTTTGCTGCGTCCAGTGTTTGAGAGCGTTTGCGGATGAGCTCCTGAATGTTGTTTAGCTCCCTTTTCTCATCCTCTATTATGCGAGTTATGACGGTATACCTATCGTCGTTTTGCGATTTCAGTTCTGAATCAGATTCTTTATCAGCCTCACTTGATATTTTTTCAAACTCGGTTTTTTGATACGATTCTGCTGGTTTTTGATCTTCTGAATCCATCTCTGCGTTTTGGCCAGGCGCTTTTGAGAAGAATATCATTCTGCCATTATTCGTAGAGTTGTCGTTTGGATCTTTTTTATTGATAAATCTTGGCAACAGATATAGCTCATATCGAGATTTAATATTGAATGATGTGTTCAAATCAAATGAGCTTGCCTAAATTAATGAGTATAATCAGGGACGACTCGCAGAATTAGCAAAAGTTCTAAATTTGGCATAAATTTTCCTAGTTTTTGTAATGAGTTCAATAGAGATCACGCCAGATGAAATATCACAAATTCTTGCAAACAAGATCCCTGTCCTGATTTTAGACATCAGAGCCAAGGAAAGATACATGGAAGGACACATGCCAAATGCCGCAAACGCAGTATGCCAAAACATGCAACAAAAACAGGTGATCATGTCAAAGCTCCCGCCAAGCATGAAGATCATTCTAGTTGATGACGACGCTACTGCGGCAAAAGAAAACGCGATGATGATGGCCAGATTTGGCTTTGACGTGCATTATCTAAAAGATGGAATGAAATCCTGGAGCAAGGAAACTATCAAAAGCACGCAAGACACCACTGTTAGTGGCGACAGTCTTTGGGATTCACTAAAACAAAACAAGGATGTGTTTTTGCTCGATGTGCGAGAGCCAGAAGAATTTTCAGATTTTAAAATTCCAGGTGCAGTTAACATTCCGCTGTCCCAGCTTTTCAGGCCTGGCTCACAGACACAAATACCAAAAGACAAAAAAATCATCACCATATGCTCGCACGGGAATCGCTCCATGGTTGCAACATTTGCACTGGCTCAAAATGGAATCGAGTCAACATCGCTTGTTGGTGGAATGTCACTGTGGAACCAGGTGCTAAACGCTACAACACTCAAGGAAGAAGGCATCACAATAGTCCAGGTGGAAAAAATCGGCAAGGGTTGTCTTTCCCATATTGTTGGCTCTGATGGGGAGGCAGTAGTAATTGATCCTACATACCCTGCACAGAAATATCTAGAGTTTGCACAAAATGAGGGCCTCAAGATAACCAGAGTGATTGACACGCACCAGCACGCAGACCACGTGTCTGCTGCCAAAGACTTGGCGCAGCTTGCAGGCGCGAAACTGTGCCTGAGCAAACTAGAAGAATACAAGCTGGAAAGCGAAAAAATCGGCGACTCTGACACAATACCATTTGGCTCAAAACATCTCAGAGTCATCCATACCCCTGGACACACCGCTGGCAGCATGTCATTTGTAGTAGATGAGAGATTTGTGTTTTCTGGCGACACGTTATTTGTAGAGGGGATAGGAAGGCCGGACTTGCGTGATCAAGCAGACGAGTTTGCCACAAAGCTTTATGACACATTACACAACAAACTGTTAAAGTTCTCCGATGAGACCAAGATATTTCCAACACACCATTCCGAGGGAGTAAAATCTACACAGAATGGAATCTATTACACCACAGTCAAGATGGCAAAAACACTCCCGTTGCTGGATTTGAGTCAGTCAGAGTTTGTCTCAAAAGTCGTTTCCATTACGACACCTAGGCCAATGAACTACTCCATGATAATAAAGATAAACAAGGGAACCATCCCGATATCCCCAATGCAGATTCCGGATCTTGAAATGGGCCCAAACCGATGCAGCATACGAATGTAAATGGCTAGCTTCAAGTGTCTGTCAGTTTCGCAGCCGTTTGCAGATTTGATCGTAAGGGGCAAAAAGACAATCGAGCTTAGATCCTGGGACACTCGATTCCGAGGCGAGTTTTTGGTTCATTCACCTCTGAAAATAAGAGATGACGATTGCAAAAGACTTGGAATAGATGAAAACTCGCTTGCATCTGGGGCCATAGTTGGCAAGGCTGCCATTTACGATGTGAAAATATACCGGACGCAAAAAGAGTGGCAGTCTGATCAAAAGCTTCACTTTGCTGGATCGGAATTTTCCGGTTCCAAGTACGGGTTCTTGTTAAAAAATGCAAAAAGATTTGCAATTCCAATTCCACACAAAGGAAAGCTTGGATTCTTTGATGTTCATCTAGATGATGCCAAAATCAAGGAAGGTGACATCGTATCTGAAATCTTTGATGAGGAATATCGCACCCAGTGGATTAACCATCACTAGAGCACGGAAAAGCGTTATTACCTTATATAAAGGACATATTTAAAGACGATAAATGCCACAGACAAAGCCCATTGTTTCAGTTGAAAATGTTGTTGCCTCTGCATCGGTTGACCAAAAAATCGACCTAAACGAGGTGACAAAAAAGTTTCCAGACACCGAATATCATCCTGATCAGTTTCCTGGCCTAGTCTTTCGATTAAAGACCCCAAGGACTGCCACGCTGATTTTCAGAACAGGCAAGATGGTTTGTACAGGAGCAAAATCAGAAGAGATGGCCATCAAAGCAGTGCAGACAGTAGTTGATAGGCTGCGCAAAGGCGGCATCAAAATAAAAAAGGATGCAGAAATCGTTGTACAAAACATTGTTGCTGCAATTAATTTGGGCGGCAAGATACACCTGGAGCATGCGGCAAGGACCTTACCGAGGAGCATGTACGAGCCAGAACAGTTCCCAGGCCTGATCCACAGGATGCTCGACCCAAAGACTGTAATTCTTTTATTTGCGTCTGGAAAGCTAGTTTGTACTGGTGCAAAAAAAGAAGCTGATGTATACCGTTCTGTAAATAATCTGCATTCGTTACTTGAAGAAAAAGGATTAATGATTTACGAGTAATTAGCTAAATCCCGCTCCGAACTTGTCTCCATCTTGTAGCGGATCTATGTCCTTTGCGTTTTTTAGTGTCAAATAGAGAAACGTCTCATTGACTAGCTGTACGGAATCATCATCTGGCAATTTGAATTCTGTTTTTGCAAAATCTATGTATTTTTGCAGCTTTTTAGGATCTTGCTCATCTAAAGAGACTTTGTCTTTGATAATTAATTCAGCTACCTCGATAATTTGAAAATTGCGTGCTTCATCATCCATGGAATCGATAAAACAAGCGTAGCTTTTAAGCGATTAGAAATCGATTCAATTTCACATATAGGCATGAATTTGGTAATTAAGAGACATGCTAAATTGACAGGATGCCTACTGGTGCTATCAGATATCTAAGATTGGTTATTTTGCCAGCTTTGAGGTGTGCGTTTTATCCTTCTTACAGGCTTGGGCAATTTTTTCGTTAATCAGTATGATGTCGTCTTTGGTTAAAGTCGGCTGCTCATTTAGTACAATTTCACATTCTGATACTATTGGAAGCGTTCTCAAATTGTCGTATTGCTCATAGGTGAATTCGCCAATTTGTGACTCTGTTTCACCATTAAATCTGAATTTGACTAGAATCGATCCTTCTGGCATCTTAGTTTACAGACCTCCATCATATTTATTGAAAATCATTAATTTCCAACTGGTGAGAAAGGCAAAAGTCAACATCAGGCTTTTAGATCTTAACTTTGGGATTTTCCTGCTTTAGTTTTTCCCAGTCTGCCAAAAAGTTCTTCAAGCCAATGTCTGTAAGAGGGTGCTTTAGCATCTTGCCCAAAACATCAGGCGGCAAAGTTACAATGTCTGCGCCAATCTTGGCTGCCTCCACCACATGCATCGGATGACGCACGCTGGCCACTAGAATCTGCGTCTTGAAATTATAATTGGTAAAGATTTGTTTGAGCTCTGCAATTAGGCCCATTCCGTCTTGGCCTATGTCATCAAGCCTTCCAATGAACGGACTGATGTATTTTGCACCGGCCTTTGCAGCTAATACTGCCTGGTTTGGGGAAAACACCAGTGTAACATTTACTGCCATCCCTTCTGAGCTCAAGCTTTTGCAAGCCTTTAGGCCGTCAGGGGTCATTGGCACCTTGATTACAACATTAGAACCATATTTTTTGAGTCGGCGGCCTTCTTCCATCATTCCAGAATATTCAGTGCTGACGACTTCGAGTGAAACGTCGCCTTTGACAATTCGGACAATCTCCTCCATTGTTTTTTGCGGATCGCCGCCCTCCTTTGCCAAAAGCGAGGGATTCGTAGTTATGCCATCAAGCAGGCCCATGTCATTGTACATGCGAATCGACTGCAGATTTGCGGTATCTAAAAAGATCTTCATTGTCTCTTCTTGCCTATTATTTCCTTAACTGCTTTTGCTATATTAATTGATGTTATGCCATGTTTTTCCAAAAGTAGTGGAATTTCGTTGTCACGCGCAGATTCGCCGAATCTGTCAGCGACCCCAACTCGCTTGATTGGCACCGGATAAACCTCAGATATCACTTCAGAGACTGCAGAGCCAAACCCTCCCATTATGTTGTGTTCTTCACATGTTACAATGCAGCCTGTCTCTTTAGCAGATTTTTCCAATAACACAGCATCGATTGGCTTTATGCAAAATGAATCAATCACTCTAGCAGAGATCCCCTCGGTTTTTAGCGAATCGGCTGCTTCTAGTGCCATCTTTACTGTTATGCCAGTAGCAGCTATGGTACAGTCAGCACCCTCTCTCAGTGTGATTCCCTTTCCAATTTCAAATTCTTGTGATTCTGTATGCACCACTGGAGTGGCAGACCTTGCCATTCTCATGTAGAATGGGCCGTACTTTTGCGAAATAATCCAGGTAAGCTTTGATACCGCAATGGCATCTGCGGGAATCAGGACAGACATGTGTGGAATTGCCCTCATGATGGCAATGTCTTCTATTTGCTGGTGCGATCCACCGTCAGGGCCAACCGAGAT
Source organism: Nitrososphaerota archaeon (assembly GCA_052390175.1). Taxonomy (GTDB): domain Archaea; phylum Thermoproteota; class Nitrososphaeria; order Nitrososphaerales; family Nitrosopumilaceae; genus Nitrosotenuis. The sequence continues at coordinate 21,991 of JBQTHG010000026.1, forward strand.
TCCGCCATGAGACACGACAAGCTTGACATTTAGGCCTTTTTTGTCTCCGGGTGACGGATACGCAATCGAGTTTCGTATTTGATCAACACAGCGCCCCGGCAAAAATATCGCATAAGTACTTGCAAACGGAATTTTTCCAGACATTGCAAGGCCAGCAGATACCGACACCAGGTTTGCTTCAGCTATGCCAACATTGAAGAATCTGTTTGGAAATTTTTTCCCAAAATCCGCTGTTTTTAGTGAATCAGTAGTGTCTGCCCCTAAAACTACGACGTTTGAGTTTTCCTGGCCTAGATCAACTAGTGCCTTTCCATATGCAGTTCGCATGTCAGACAGCTGGGCACTCATGAATACCCAAGCTCCTTTGCTATTTGTCCAAGCCGGTTCTTTTTCTCGCCTACAGTATGCAGGTCAATCCATTTTGTCACAAGCTCCTTTCCTCCAAGCTCGTGCGCCTTTTGAATCAGCATTTTACGCTTTGCGTATGCTATTTTGTGCCTAAACTCTCGAATTATCCCCCGAACGTCAGGCTGCCCTATAATTGCAGAACCGCCAACAAAGGCCCTAGCACCATCTACAAAACAAGAGCCAATGTTGTCCAGCGTCACCCCGCCATCAGCTTCGATGCATCCATCAAAGTTGTGCTGGTTTAGTATCATGCCAAGTCTTTGCATTTTTTCATGCGTTCCCTCGATGTATTTTTGGCCTGACTTGCCGGGAATTACAGACATCACTATAAGCTGATCAATCTTTGAAATGAATTGTAGCGACCACTCCGGCAGTTCAGTGTCCGGATTTATTGCAAGGCCGATTCCCACCTGGTTTGCCTTCAAAACGTCATGAATCTCGCCAAAGCTTGCACCGTCACACACTTCTGTATGTACTGTTATGATGTCAGATCCGGCATTCACATAATCCCTGACATGCTTTACCGGCTCGTTTATCATCAAATGTGCATCAAATGGAATGACAGTAAGCGGCCTTAGCTCCTTGATTTTTGTATGATCAAAAGTCTTGTTTGGAACAAACACTCCATCCATCACATCCAAGTGAATGTAATCAGCGCGTCCTGTGACGCACCGCTTTACCTCATTTTCCAAGTTAGTCATGTCTCCTGCAATTATTGATGGGGCAATCATTGTCTGCGAATCAATTTCCATATCAATTATTGGCACAAATTCTTTTTTTGGCGCTTGGCCATGCCATTTGGGGTTGTCCTCCATGTGCTCAACTCCTTTGCCCTTGATTGTTCTTGCCACTATCATTGATGGGGTGCCTTTGGTCTGCGTTGCCTTTTTTATTGCAGAGTCCAGCTGCTCTATTCTGTGGCCGTCTACTTCGATTACGTTCCAGCCAAAGGAGCGCCACTTGTCTCCGACTTTCCATCTGCTTGCATCCTTCCACATTTCTGAGAGGTCATCTCCTACAAGCTCCTCATCAAGAGGCATGACTTTTTCCGTGTAGGAATCCTGCTGAATAAAGTTCCTATCAAGAATCGCAGTAAGATTGTCAACTTTGTATTTTGCACCAGTCATTGCCGCCTCCCAGACTTGGCCCTCGTCTGTCTCTCCGTCACCAAGAACTGTATAGACCCTAGTTTGCTTTCCATCAATTCTTGCTGCAAGCGCCGAACCAATAGAAAACGACAACCCAATACCAAGCGAGCCCCCACAAAACTCCACGCCCGGACATTTCAGATCCGGATGGCCCTGCAGTCTGCTTCCAAACTGTCTTAGGGTATCAAGTTCTGATGGATCAAAATAGCCTGCAATCGCCATGTTTGAAAAGAGCCCAGGTGATGCGTGTCCCTTTGACAATACGAGTTTGTCTCGGTCCTCCCAGTTCGGGTTTTTTGGATCATATCTCAGATATTTGAAAAACAGGCATCCCATTATCTCTGCCATGGAGAAAGAACCCCCTGGATGGCCAGAACCGGCAGCCGAGGTTCCCCTGATTACAAGTTTGCGGGCTTTTCTGACATTTTTTTTAATTTGATAGTAGTTGAGGCCCATGTCAATCAAAATTCAAAAATTGGCAGTTTTGCCAGCTCATGATTTGAGACACCCGCTGGATTCAATAAAAAGCTAATCCTGAAAATTTTAATCTCGATCACACCTAATAGAACCATGGATCTACAAAAACTGGTCCCACTTGTCATATACGACAATAGATGCTATCTTTGCATAAGGTTTGCCAAGATTGTCAGTTTTCTAGCTAGGGACAAGATGCACCTAGTCGGCCATTACACAGAACTTGGGGAAAAGCTGCGAGCCCAGATTCTTGACTCAAGCGCCCTTGAGATGTTTTGGTTTGTTGACGGAAAAACAGCGTATGGTGGACGTGCTGCCTTGATTCCGTTGTTTTCTGCAATCATTCATGCCAAAGGGCCAAAGGCCGAGATCACTGACGCGGAATCCTGCGAGACTGGCTGCAAAACTGCCAAGGCAGTCTTCATAAGATCTGCAAGTTTGCTCTCAAACAGCAGGAAAATCACAATAAATCATTCATGAGATCCATTTGGTTTAGCTAAAAGATCTAATCCGATGTAACAGTATTGTGCAAATATCGCATGCATGCCTGAATCAGCATGTCAGAAAAGCCTGCCGAAAAGAAAGGACTGATTCAAGAGTTCATAGGCTTTCTGCAGACATTTGGGGTAATTGGCCTTGCCATAGCGTTTGTGATTGGTGCTGCATCATCAAAACTTGTATCTGCACTGGTAACTGACCTCATCAATCCCCTGATTGGCCTTGCACTGCAAGACGTTGGAGACCTGAAAAAGCTTTCATTTACCGTAAACACTTCCACTTTTGCGTACGGGGATTTTATCGCAAGCATAATCGACTTTCTCATAATTGCATTTGTAGTCTTCATACTGTACAAGCAGCTCTCAAGACTAAAGTTGGTAGAGGACAAGACAAAGCAATAAGACACGCCTTCCAGTTATTTTCAAAAATTCAGGGCTTTGTATCAAAAACGAACAAACGCCAAGATAAAAGTCAAAGTCTTGCATAAGATGTGTGTTAGCTGATACCCAGATAGTGTGCCCGGAAATAGACATATGTCGAGAGGTCTCCCCGTCTCTAATCAAGCACATTTTGGTGCCATTTGATGAATCCGAGATTTCGTACCATGCCTTTGAATTAGCGCTGGATTTGGCAAAAAAATACCGTGCCAAGCTCTCAGTAGTGACCATAATGCACAGCAACATTTTGGCAAGCTCGTTTTTGGAGATATCAAGCCACCAGAAAATACTCGAGCGCCAAAAAGTCGGTGAGTTGAATCATCTTTTTAGGATCATGACAGACGTTGCAAGAAGATTTGGAGTGCAGTTATACTCTGATATCATACTCTCCAGCAGTGTAGCTGATTCCATTGTAGCGTTATGCAGCAAACAAAAGATCAATCTTATTGTAATGGGCACAAGATCCAGACAGGGCCAGAAAGGATACCTGATTGGCAGCGTCGCAATTGACACGCTGCAAAAGGCAAGCTGTCCAGTTATTTTTGTAAAATAAAATTAGTGGCTGTGTCCACAACCGCAAGAGTCGTGTCCATGTTCCTCATGGCCCATGTTGTCCATGCCTCCCCCTTCTTTCTTGGTACAAGTGTTACACTTGTTGGAACCCATCGGGGAAAAGAAACTTTTTCCGCAAGAAATGCATTTCATGCTTGACATGATATGTCATCAAAGGTTCTATTATTTAATGATACTAGTATCCGCGAGAGTTTCTGTCAGGGGTGCCGACGTTTGGATTTCTAAAACTGTGTTTCTCCATCATGTGGTTTAGGAATCTAATGTCATTTTCAAGTTGAGCCCCGCAAACAGTACAAGTAGGCATACCCTACTGCAACAAAAGGGTGTTTTATAGTTAGATGCATTCCAACAGTAATAAGTTATGAAGAAATGGTTTGTGCAATTTGAAATAACTCAATTATTTTATGTCTAGTTTGTAAACGATCTTGGTGAAAGTAAAGACTAGACTTTTGTCTTGGCTTGCCATAATCGTAGGCACCATACTGTTTTTACAGTAAGGCTTTCAAAAAAGATCGAACTACCAGCAGCACATTAATCATGATTAATTGAAAAGATGCCAGCACTACTGCTTCCCAAGGGCTCTCGCACCTTAGTAGCACAGTAGCGACATTGGGTTTGACTTCCAGGTTCGGAATGAGACTGGGTCGCGCCCCAACACTATGGCCGGCTTGAAAGCACTTCAATTATTGTTCTGTATTAAGATTACGACCATTCCCTTGTGAGGTATAAATTGAACAGATTGAAGATATTGTTGTGACGCATCGAGTAGCAGTACTGGATAAGGAACTCTGCCAGCCGAAAAAATGCGGCCTAGAGTGCATCAAGTACTGCCCAGTAAACAAGTCTGGCGCAGAATGCATCGTTATGAATGAGGAGATAAAAAAGGCGCAAATCGATGAAAACCTCTGCAACGGATGCGGAATTTGTGTCAAGGTTTGCCCTTTTGAGGCAATAACAATTGTGAACTTGGCAACAGAGCTTGCAACCGACAAGATCCACCAATACGGGATAAACTCCTTCAGATTGTACAGGGTACCAACTCCCAAGAAAGGAGAGGTCGTAGGACTCCTTGGAAGAAACGGCATGGGAAAAAGCACCGTTGTCAACATTTTGTCAGGAAATCTAAAACCAAACCTTGGAAATTATGAAAACCCACCAGACTGGGATGAAATCGTGAAAAACTTTGCAGGAACTGAGCTAAAGGATCATTTTGAAAAGATAAAAAATCAAAACATCAAGGCCTCAATCAAACCGCAACAAGTGTACAATGTGGCCCAAGCTTTTGATGGGACTGCAAAGGAGCTCCTGGACAGGTACGACCAGAGAGGCGTTGGAACTGAAATAATAAAACAGCTTAGCCTTGAAAACGCGATGGAACATCACCTAAAGGAGCTCAGTGGCGGCGAGCTTCAGAGACTTGCAGTGGCAGTTGCAGCGTCAAAGGATACCGACTTTTACTTTTTTGATGAACCATCATCGTACAATGACGTATTTCAGAGAAGGGGGGTGGCCAGAGTAATCCATAGCCTCGCAAATGCAGGAAAAAGCGTAATGGTAGTAGAACATGACTTGGTTCTGCTTGACTTTCTTTCCGATTACATCGAGATTTTGTACGGCGAGCCTGCTGCCTATGGCATAGTCTCAGGTATCCTCTCAACCAAAGTCGGCATCAACATCTTTTTGGATGGATACCTCCCAAGTGAAAACGTACGATTCAGGGACAAAAAGTTCACCTTTGATGTATCCACATCACAGGATGATTTTGAGAAAGGCGAAGTCGTCATCACATATCCTGCGCTAAAAAGAAACTATCCTGCGTTTTCCGTATCAATCAGCCCAGGACAGGTCAAAAAAGGCGAGGTACTTGGAATAATGGGTGCAAATGCACTTGGCAAGACAACAATGATGAAAATGATTGCAGGAGTTGAAAAGCCAGACGAGGGAAACATCGACAAGTCAATCACAATATCATACAAGCCCCAGTACATTCCAAATGATTATGATGTAGATGTCATATCAGTGCTGGACAAGGCAAACGAGGGCCCAATATTTGGCAGCATTGAAGAAGAACAGATCGTCGATCCGCTAAAAATCAAAAAACTCTACAACAAATCCATCAAGAACTTGTCTGGGGGAGAGCTGCAAAAAGTAGCAGTGGCAACATGCCTTCTCAAAAAAGCAGATGTGTATGCGCTGGACGAGCCTTCGGCGTTTTTGGATGTCGAGGATAGAATTGCAATTGCAAAATTCATCCAAAGATTTGTCCGCTCTTATGCCAAATCCGCCATAATAATTGACCACGACATACAGCTAATGGACCTAATCTCTGATTCCATTGTGATTTTTGAAGGAACGTCAGGCCTTGATGGACATGCAAGCTCACCGCTAACAAAAGCAGAGGCAATGAACAGATTCTTGAGATCGTTGGACATCACATTCAGACGAGATGAACAGACCCTGCGACCCCGAGTTAACAAGAGCGAGAGCAGGCTAGACAAGCAGCAAAAAGACACTGGCAACTTTTACTACAAAAAATAAGTCCAAAAAGTTGCCTCAAATAATAATGATTTATGTCTCTTCCAAACAGCAAATCTAGACAAAATTGACTCGGATGCTAAAAAAAGCACTGGAGGGAGTGCTCACAGAACAAGAGGCAGCAGAGCTTTACTCTGCGTTTGACCAGATAGGCGACATTTTAGTAATCAGAATTCCAGACTCGTTGCTCTCAAAAAAGAAGATAATTGGCCAGACCCTGCTTGAAAACGTACATCCCGCAAGGTCTGTGTTTTATCAAGTATCTGACGTCAAAGGCGATTTTAGGACAAGAAACTTGGAGATTATCGCAGGCGAGGACAATACCGAAACAGAGTACAAGGAGTTCGGGTGCAGATTCAAAATTGACGTGGAGAAGGCGTTCTTCTCGCCAAGATTATCGACAGAGCGAAACAGAATTGCGGAGCTTGTCCAAGACGGGGAGACAATAATCAACATGTTTGGCGGCGTGGGGATGTTTTCCATAGTTGCGGCAAAAAAGAAAAAATGCACCGTTTACAACATTGACCTAAACCCCTACGCTGCAAAGCTTTGCGAGCAAAACGTAAAGCTTAACAAAAAACTTGCAGGAACCGTCATATCAATTCAGGGAGACGCCGCACAAATAGTAAAAGAACAGCTACAAGATGTGGGTGATAGGACACTCATGCTTTTGCCTGAAAGATCAGACGAGTTCTTAGGCTCTGCCATATCTGCGACAAAAAGTGGCGGAATAATCCATTATTATTCCCACCAGCACGCAGACAAGCGCCAAGACTCTGTCGAATTATCAAAACAGCACTACCTGCAGGTCACGCCGGTAAAGTCACAAGTTCTTGGCGGCAGGATGGTTAGGGCAGTTGGCCCCCATTATTACCAAACCGTAGTGGATATCAGAATAAGCAAATAGCTACTTGTCATCAGACAAAATTGACGATGGTGAGGATTTTGTTGTTGCCATCATGTATCCAATCCAGGATATGACACCAAGCATTCCTCCAGCAATCATCAGTACTGAGAGCTGCAAAACAATTGGGCTCCACTCAGAGAGCATCAGCAAATACGCATAAATGAAAAACCCGACAATGCAAGAACAAAATATCATTATTCCAGCTAACTTGCGCCTTGTCATTAAGCTAAACCCTTTACCTGACGTATATGAATCTAATATGTAAATTCGATTGCCATCAAAAAGGCATCCTCGCCGTCTCGATAGTAGGCCTTTAATCGCTGTTTTATGAAAAAGCCAAGTTTTTCGTAGAGTCGTACAGCATCGTTGTTGCTGCACCTAACCTCCAGATACAGCTCATCACATCGTTTTTCTTTTACGCCTTTTATCGATTCTTCAACTATTGCACTCCCAAGGCCTTGTCTTCTGTATTCTTCCAGTACTGCAATGGACACCACGTGTCCCTTTTTGACAAAACCGAGTTTTTTGAAATTAGAAAATCCATATTCCGTCTTGCACATTATGTATCCGACAATCTTTCCCTTGTTTTCTGCAACCAAAAATGCTTCAGGAAGTTCTGCAAGAAGGCTCTCATAGAAATAATCAGAATAATGTTCCGGCAGAGTTTTGAGGTTTATCTCCATGACAGGTATCAGGTCGCTTAGATCACACCTTCGAATTATGTTATCGCCTATCTCTCTGTTGATTATTTGCATTGCTTGATCCTCAAGGTATTGATATTTATTTTTAAAGTACAAAACCACACAAATCAATTTAATGTGTACGCAGTTTTTTAAATCATGAGCGAGCCGACACAGGAAGATGTGATTTCTGCCGTCTCGTCCATATTTTCAGTCAGAGACATAGTAATAACGCTTGAAAAGATGGAGTTTGAGATTTCAGATACTGACTTTAAGGAAAGGTTTGTCCTGCTTGCACAAAGGCTCGAGTCGATAAATCTGATATGTTTTCTAAGAAAATCCGAAGGAAAGATCATCATCCAGGTAAATAGGCTCCCCCCGGAATCAAAGAAAAAAAGATGGCTTTCCAGGGCATGGCTTCAGAGGATTCTTTTTGGCGTGGTTGTCGCCTTTGTGATGGTCGATGGATACTACAGGACACTTGGCGCAAACAGCATCATCTACATTGGCGAGTCATTCGATTTTGCAGTCTTGTACACGATCTCCCTGATTGGAATTTTGGGTGTGCACGAATCAGGCCATTTGATTGCCGCAAAAATTCACAAAATTCGCACGTCGTGGCCGTACTTTATCCCTGGAATACCAATCGTAGGAATTCCGACGTTTGGCGCAATGATCCAATCAAGAGGCCTTACTGTTAACCGCGACATTTTGTTTGATGTGGCAATCGCAGGCCCAATCGCTGGCCTAGTGATTGCCATCTTGGTCTCATTTTATGGCGCATACACGTCGCCGATTTTGGATGATTACATTGCAGACCAGCTCTCAGGATCACTTGTAAAACTAAACGACAGCATTCTGATGACACTTGCATTGGCGACATTTGGCAAGGCAGGGCCAGATGTCGAGGTGTTGATGTCTCCCATCTTGTTTGCAGCGTGGCTTGGCTTTTTGATTACGTTTTTGAATTTGTTGCCTGCATGGCAGCTTGACGGTGGCCATATGGCTCGCTCCATTTTTGGCCAAAAAATCCACAAGATTGCAACCTATGCAAGTGTCGGGGTTTTGTTTTTGCTGAGATATGAAATGATGGCGATCTTCATTTTGCTTTTCAGCATGAAAAACATGAGTGTGCGTCCGCTTGATGATGTCTCGCCGTTATCAAAAAACAGAAAGCTCATCTACATCGCAGTAATTGCAATTGCTGTTTTGTGTGCGCCCCTACCGTTTTCAGTTTGGCCTTAGAAGGATTCGCGCACCGTCTGGAATGATTGAAATTTTTTGTCTTGCGCCCTGATGCTTTAGAACATACTCGAGTGTTTCCTTTACGCCATCAAAGAGTCTCATGTTTAGCTTTTTGATATAGAACTCAGGCAGGACTGAAACTATGCCTATTTGCAGCTTTTTTTGAATCTCGGACAAAAACAAGAGATCTTCCATTCCATCTACGTATTTTGCCGGCTTGCTCAGTCGCTCAATGCTCATCCTTCCCTCCAAGTATTGACGTATTGCCTCAGAGCCAATTCCCGCCTTGCACTCACCAAGCAGAATTGCAAATCCTTCGTCTCGTATCACAGAGTAACAGTTCCAAAGCGAGCCAAGAGATTTTCCAAGCGTGTCGTTGCTGGAATCCTTTCCGGTGCTGATAAGAAGGGTACGATGCTTGTCAATTGTTTTTGTAAACGACGCAAACGTTTTTGAAATGGACAGTGTATTCGATGGATGCCCGACGGCCAGATCTGCAATTCCATGCTGTCCCGATACGATTTCAATTGCAGATATCTCAAACGAGTTGGCAAAGTTTTTTGCGACATCAAGGCTTTGAGTCTCTTGGCCGCAGTTTGGCAGGCTTCCCTGTCTTTTTTCATATGCAGACAGCATTTGATCTTTTCCAAACCTCCTTAGCAGCTTTGTGGCAACTGTATCAAAACCAAAAAGGCCGTCAAACTCCATCTCCCCTACAAAGACAAGGCTTTGGTCTACGCTTTCAATTCCCTCAAATGCAAAGACTTGGCTTTCAGGTGGAAGTGTTGCCCTTACCAGATTCATTATCTGCTTGTCTGCAAAAATCTTCGGCCTTGGCATTGACTTTTGTGTGCATTTTTCAAAAATCGTCGCAAGCGTTTTTTGCACCGCAGCAGTATAATTTAGGACGACAAGGGTTAGCGGTTTTGTAAGATCAACAGAATCAAGCCTTTCAGAGACCAGCGTGCCGTCAAGGGTTTGCGCCTCATGCTCGATTTTTTGGTCCAAGTTCTCTGCCTTTATATCAAGAACCACGTCTGTGACGCCATAATTAAGCCAGATTTCAGGCATGCTTATCCAATAAAACAAACCAAAATAAATCCAGTCTAGTAAATTTTGGTGTGGAGTTTGTAAAACAGTTTGCAACGTTTTTGTACCAAAAAGGCATAATCAAGTTTGGCGACTTTACCCTAGCAAGTGGCAAAAAGAGTTCTTACTATGTAGACCTAAGACTTGTTCCAAGCTATCCCCACCAGTTCAGAAAAATGATAAAGCACCTGCAAAGCCTCATCTCAGAGCAGGTTGGCTATGAGAACTTTGATGGCGTGGCTTCTGTACCTACAGGAGGGCTAGTAATTGCGTCAGCCCTTGCCTTTGAGCTGGTAAAGCCCCTAGTCTACGTGCGAAGCCAAGCAAAGGAATATGGTACTGGAAAGCTAGTAGAGGGAGTCATCAAAAAAGAGAAGAAGATGCTGGTAGTAGACGACGTGGCAACTACTGGTGGCTCTGTAATAAACGGCATAAGGGCTCTAAAGGAGGCAGGTGCCAAAGTCTCCGACGCTTATGTCATTGTAGATAGGCTAGAGGGCGCAAAAGAATCACTGCAAAAAGAAGGCGTCATGTTGCACCGTGTTTTAGACATATTTGAAATAGCAAAAATTCTTCATCAGGAAAAGCTCATTGATGATTTGATCTTTGAGAAGGTCAAAAAACAGGCATCCGGCTAGCTGTCGTAAATCATAAGGCTTTTTTCTTCAAGGGTGTTGTGCAAGTTGTGCACAGAGCGGTACACGTCGCTTTCCTTTCTTGCACCTGTACACACTAGTTTTCCAGAGGCAAACAAAAGAATCACGGTTTTCGGATCAAGCATCCTGTGAATAAGGCCTGGGAACTGTTCTGGCTCGTACATGCTTCTAGGCAGGACTCGTGCTGCCTGTTCTAGGTGGATTTTTCCACCAAGGTTTGCAGATGCCACAATGTTTTGCACCGTTACTATTGGCTCGTTTTTTACCTTGACTTTGCCCTTTCTTAGCTGCTGCACAACCGTGCGGACTGCCTTTACTGCCATCTCTTCTGATTTGCCTCCAGTGCAGACCATTTTGCCTGATGAAAAAATCAGAGTAGCAGTCTTTGGTACTTTGATTCTAAAGACAAGTCCTGGGAATTGATCCGGATTCCATTCAGTGTCTGGAAATTTTTTTGTGATTTCCGTTAAATCGAGTCGTTGTTCTACTGTAGCAGATGCAACCACATTTTCAATGCTAACTATTGGTTTTGTCTGCGGCATCTTTTGCTTGTTATAAATTGGCGGTATTTATACTCAAACTATAAATCAAAAACTTGGCAGCTCAGTCAAATGCCTTCACATCATTTTTCAGATATAACTCTGATTCTTCATTGCGGCCATCAACCATACACCATTACTTCTTAAATTGATTATCCTGTGCACGGAGGATTTTGTGATTGTCTTTTCGATACGCACAAACTCGATCATTTTAGTTTGGCATTTGTAGAATGATTATTGGCAGAAAACAGCCAAATAATTTGCACGGACATTAAGAATTGTAGCGTAGCTCCCACATCACTCATCAAACACATTTTGGTTCCATTTGACAATTCAGGGCATTCGCTGCGCGCATTTGGACACGCACTTGATCTAGCAAGAAAATATGGGGCATCCATAATGGTCGTAACCATAACCGATGAGGATCAAAACGCAGAATGGGTCAACGATACCCCGAGTCGTCAGAAATCAGTAAACACTAGCAGAAATGCCGAATTTAGAAGACACTTCAAAACATTAGAGGATCAAGCTACAAAGTTTGGCATTCATTTTGATTCAATACTCTTGGAATCAACTTCCACTGCAGAATCCATAATTTCACTTGCATCGCAGAGACACATGGACTATATCGTCATGGGGACTCACGGCAAGGGAAAGACAAAGGAAATGATGTTGGGACGCATTTCTACAAGCGTTGCGTTAAATGCCCACTGCCCAGTAGTTTTGATAAAATAAAACATAAATCCATCACGCAGGCATTATGCAATCTTGTTGCGTAATGTTTTATTATGATAACAAAAAACGCCATTTATGGGCGATGCTGGAGGGAAGCTTGGCATATTTAGCCTTGCTGCATTTACGCTTTTGCTAGCAGTGTTTACGTTTTCCACAACGCAAGTATTTGCACAGAGTGTAGAATCCAAGACCAACTCTGAATTTACCGGTGTTGCCGGAGATGAAATAAAGAAGAACCCGACCGCCATGAAAATTCTTGAACGAATAGAGCAATCAAAAAAAATCCTAGCAGAGATGCAGAACCAGCAAAACCAAAAATCTGAACATGAAAAGTTCATTGAAGAACAACGCAGAGTTGCAAAAGATGCACTAAACAAGGAACTAGAGTCATTTAACAAAAAATATGAAGACTATACACCACGTAATGCATTTACCCGATTCGTTGCAGGAGTCAATGCGACCCATAGTGCATTTTTCTGGGATCAGTTTGACTACATGAATGAGAAAATTAAGCTTGCCACCCAAGCAAAACAGGCAATTCTGCAAAGCGGCGGCTCATACTCAGAAGCAAGAGCAGAGTACATCAAATACGCATCAATGCCAAGAGCCGAGATGATAAAATTCATCTCGGACCTAAACATAAAGCACCAGTTTACAGATTCCAGTATGGAGTCATACTTTGACTCAAATGGAAAATTGCCAAGACATGAAAACGATGATGTGCTAGTCTGTTATGGATGTACAAAATATGAAAATCTCAAAGACGAAATGCTTGCCAAAGAAGCAAACACGCAAAATTCATAGATTTGTTATTGCAAGTTATCTAGACCAAAGTTAAATAAGAAACCTAAATCAAGTTGGCATTGATGGCAGACAAAAAAACTATCACCATAGGACTTGTCCAGACCAAGCTTTCCGATGATATCAAAGCCAACATGAGGAGAACCGCTGAAAAGATAAGAGAGGCTGCAAGCAAAGGCGCGAAGATAGTCTGTCTGCAGGAACTGTACCGGACCAAGTACTTCCCAATCGAGGAAAAAAAAGATGCCACGCAGTTAGCTGAGACCGTGCCAGGCGAGACCACGTCTGCATTGTCTGCCATTGCAAAGGAATTGAAGGTAATCATCATCGCGCCTGTATTCGAAGTTGATGTCTCAGGCAAACACTACAACACGGCAGTAGTCATTGGCGAGGATGGAAACATCATGGGGACGTACCGCAAGATGCACATTCCTCACGATCCGTTTTTCTATGAAAAAAACTATTTTGATGTTGGCGATTCTGGATACCAAGTATTCAAGACGCCGGGCGTAAACTTTGGCGTTCTCATATGCTATGACCAATGGTTCCCAGAAGCAGCAAGAACACTGACGCTCCAGGGCGCAGATCTCATCTTTTACCCATCCGCAATAGGCCATCTTGATGGCGATCCTCTGTCAGATGACGACTGGCACTACGCCTGGGAAAACATCCAGCGCTCCCATGCAATAGCAAATGGGATTCATGTTGCTGCAGTAAACAGAGTCGGAACAGAAGACAAAGTCAAGTTTTGGGGCGGCTCTTTTGTCTGTGACGCATTTGGAAGACTGATCAAAAGGGGCGGAAATGATGAAGAAGTCATAGTAGCAGAGCTAGACTTGTCCCAAAACAAGAGGATTCAAGAGGGCTGGGGATTTCTCAGGAATAGACTCCCGACAAGCTATGGCCTGCTAAGCTCCCCCGTGCTAAGAGAGACCCCAAAGAGACTTGGTTACTCCATGCCAGCAGAGTGGGAAAAACACGAAGCTACATGGCTTGCGTGGCCCCATGATCCAGTGACATTCCCAGGCAGAGTCAAAAAAGTCGAAGAAGTCTATGTCAGAATAATTTCTGCTCTCCACAAAAACGAAAATGTGAATCTTTTTGTCAAAGATATCAATGCCAAGGCAAGAGTAGCGAAGATTTTAGAAAAAAGAGGAATCGACCTGCACAAGATCAACTTGCACGTGTGGGATTATGTTGATGTCTGGTTCAGAGACTATGGGCCTATTTTTGTAGTAAACAAAGAAACAAACGAGTTGGCTTTTGTTCACTGGATATTCAATGCATGGGGCGACAAATACAACGATCTCAAAAAAGACACGCAGATTCCTTCCATCATAAACAACTCACTTCAGCTTGGCAATTTCAGACCAGGAATTGTCTTGGAGGGCGGAGCAGTAGATGTCAGCGGTAATGGAACCATACTTACCACCGAACAGTGTTTGCTCAACGGAAACAGGAATCCACACCTCTCAAAAGACGAAATCGAAAGATATCTAAGAAATTATTTTGGTGCATCCAACATAATCTGGCTCAAGGGAGGCGTTGAAGGAGATGACACGGATGGCCACATCGACAATCTCGCCCGCTTTGTCAACCCAAAAACCATTTTGTGCGCATATGAGGAGGACAAAAACGACGAGAACCATCAGATTTTGAAGGAAAATTATGAGATTTTGCTAAATGCGGTTGGCCCAGACGGAAATAAATTCAAAATAACTAAACTACCAATGCCGCTCTCAGTTCGTACAAACGTGAGAGGCAAAAAAACAAGACTGCCTGCAAGCTATCTCAACTTTTATGTTGCAAACAAAGTTGTTTTGGTCCCAACATACAAGCACAAAAACGACCGCGTTGCATTAAAAATAATTCAAGATGCATTTCCAAATAGGAAGGTCGTTGGCATTGACTGCAGGGATCTCATATACGGAATGGGTGCAATTCATTGTGTGATGCAGCAGCAACCTGCACTAACAAAAAAATCAGTTTCTAACAAGGCCCAGAAAAAACTACCACTACTCCAATAAATTCAAGGTGGGCCCAAAGGGCTTCACGAACCCCAGCATATCGAAACCCTATCAGAAACAGGCAGAAAGCGATTGGGATGCTTACAATATTCCTACTTTATTTTTTAAATTTCACGTATATCAGAAAACAAAGCCTTTAAACTATTTTATTGTCATATATGGTATCAGATGAGCGCAAAAGAACTCAAAATGATCAGAGACGAGATTAAAGAACTGAGACTGTTGTACAAGAATTTGGTTGATAAAGCCATACCTATTGAAGAACCAACGCCAAGCGATAGATCAGCAATTAAAAAGAAAGAAAAGATCGTAAAAGAATCCTCTTTAATGAAAGCGTTGGATTAACTTGTTTGAAGTCAACGCAAAGAATAGCGTTCTGAAATTTATCAAAAAGACTGATTCGAAAACAAAAGGGAGATTAAAG
>JBQTHG010000027.1:0-4336 GCA_052390175.1 Nitrososphaerota archaeon
GATTTTTTCAGAAAAAACAAGTGACTCTATTGCTCCAAACTGGTTTGCGTTCTTTGTTTCCTCAAACCCCATTGTGAATTTTTTGCTCTTGTGATTTGCCTTGATCATTATTTCCTCTAGAATGGAAGCAACCTTTGCAAGCTTGCTTTGGCCAAGTATTTGCTGCATCGATTTTGATTTGATAAATGTGTAGATTCCGTCCTCGCCACCAGAATCAATGCCATCAATCACCTCTATTTTGTGCTTTTTTGCAATCGGATCTTTTTGCAGGAAATTGCCAAACTGCCTTTTTGTCTCACCTGGGCCAAAAACTATGATCAAATCATTCTCCTTTAGTATGGTTTCTAGTGCCTTGCTGGCGTTCTCAAAAAATGCCTGTATGTTGAAATTTGTCTTGTATTGTTTGCCACTAGAACCAGAGTACAGATTCTGCATTAGCTGGAGGTGCGTACCTTTTAGCTTTCCAATACCGCAGTCTCCCTTGTCTATGGCAATCAGAATAAAGCCAAAACTCTCGTCTCTGTTTTTGATTAGTCTTAGCTCAAATGGCTGCCATTTTTTTTTCACAACATTAAACGAGTCATCAATTCTTACCAAAAGAGAATGATGGACACCTTTTGAGACAGCCTCATTAGTTGACTCAATTATTGTTCCATGAATTCTCAGCTTGTCAAATACAGAATCCAGTGCTATTTTTTCAACTTCTAGTGATATTCGAATTTTTATGCGCTCGCCCCTATCTGGTCTGGAAAAATCCTTGTCTTGCTTGATCACACGTGTGGTGTCAGATATGATCTTGTCTTCTTTTTTTATTATTCTTCGAAGAACTAGCAGGTCATCTGGTTCTTCAACTATGAACGAAATCGATGACTCGTCGATAATTTTTGTAATCATTAAGAATCGTTATCGCTTGGCAAAATAATTATACTGTATTGGTGTTTTCTAGATTCTTTTTCTTTAGATAGCTATCGACCCATTCTGGAGTTATCACACCGCCTTCTGCCAAATTCACAAGCGAGTTTGGTGACGCCTCTCCTGTTACCTTGCCACCCCTTCTTCTTAACTGTCTCCACTTTAGCGTCGTATTGCCGCTTTTAGAATTGTAAATTATTCCAAGCACATCTCGAGCGTTTACAAATGTGATGTCCCTGATTTTTTTTAGCGTCACCTTATCAGCTGCCTCTACGTATATTGAGCCAAGGGCTTCCTCCCGCTCTGGAAAAACCTCACCATCCTCTACATAACTGCGTGGAATGTATGAACTGCACGTGCTTGCAATTATGAACCTTCTAAAGCTTTCAAGTGAGGCTGGGACGTCTATTGCAACCATTTCTTTTATAGCGCTTAACTACCTTTTATCAAGCTTCTTTTAAAAATCCCCTTTTTACTAATTACGATACGTAGGCGTTGATGACTTTATCCCTTTGATATTGATGAGAAAGATCTTGAGTTCTGAGCCTGCGTCATACCATTGAAAAACCCGTCTGTCTGCTAGTCGACACTAACTTGGTATTTATTTTCCAAAACTAATTTCTAATGCATGGAGTCCATTACGGAATATCTCAGCTTCAACACAAAAACCAGAGTTGCCTTTGTAAACCTGACGCCACAAATAAGACAGCTCGTCAAAAAAAGCGGAATAAAGGAAGGCCTTTGCCTCATTAATGCGATGCACATTTCTGCAAGTGTTTTCATAAACGACAACGAGTCTGGCTTGCACAAAGACTACGAGCGATGGCTTGAAAAACTAGCACCACATGCGCCAATAGAACAATACGATCACAACAAAACTGGAGAAGACAACGCAGATGCTCATCTAAAAAGACAAATCATGGGACGCGAAGTCGTTGTTGCAATCACTGATGGTGATCTAGATTTTGGCCCATGGGAGCAAATTTTTTACGGAGAATTTGACGGAATGCGGCCAAAAAGAGTTCTAGTCAAAATAATTGGAGAATGACTCATCCAAAGTCTACGTCGCGTTTCTGACTCTGGCCTTCGTTTTTTCGTGCAGCTAGTCGGAACTCGTCATCATGATTCTGTGGCCCGTGGTTGCACTTAACACAGCCAACCTTGAATCCATTTTCATTTTTCACATATGTCTGACAACCACAAAAGCATGCCATGCTTGATACTATTTACCGTATGATATATTTCTAATTAGTGCAACACGTGCCACGAGGAATCGTATGACCATGTGGGCATTTTCTTGGATGCTTTAGCATTGTACATAGGGCGTCTGTGAATTGCTGATTCATGTGATGTTCTATTCCGCAAACCATCTCCTCATCGATTTCCACTTTTAGTGCACTATCCATGAGAACCTCCAAAAGTCTGCTGTTTCTCATCATGCTGGAGCCTACATTTTCGCCGCCTTCCGTCAAAGAGACGCCGGCCTTGCTGTAATTTACCAAGTTTTGCTCGTTTAGCTTCTTTAACATCTGAACCACGCTTGGCTGCCTGACATTTAGCATCTTGGCAATGGTGCTTATTTTTACGGGCTCGCTTCTTTCCTTGATGTGCCAGATTGCCTTTAGATACATCTCTACATGCTCTGCTTCCGCAGTGCCAACAAACAAAACCTCGTCGTTTACAGAATCCATTATTCTATACTCTTTGCATCCTTTAACAGATATTCAAAGTATTCCTTTGCAAATCCTGCAAGGCCTGCATGGTCTGCCCATATTGCGACCGCCTCACCTTCCGAAGACTCGCTAATCGGCCCAAGTAATATCACGACATAGCGCTTGTCTGAGATTATTCCTCCCCCAAAGAGCCCTTTCTTTACCTTGACTGTCGCAACCCTTGTCAAGCCCTTTAGTGCTTCTTTTTCCATCTGATCAGACATTAAAATCGTGATTACAACGCCCTTGTCATGGAGCTGTCGTAGCTTTGGCAAGGCTTGCTTTATCAAAGCCTCGTTTGCCTTTGGGAGCGTAATCAAAACCTCGCTTCTGCAGGTTTCTACTACTTCCAAAATCTTTGATGCAATGTTCATTATGCCTGACAAGACCCAAATATCGGGTCGCTCACTCACTCCGCTTTTCTCATAAAGGGGAACCAATTCGCGCAAGACAATGTTTTCATTTTCTTTGAAATCCGACGCTGCCTTTTGTTTTGTTACCTCAAGTGCGGTGGCTGGCGATTTTGCAAAATATTTTGTGGGCCTAGAGTCATCCGAACCGATCCAGCCCTTTTCCTCTAGGGAGCCAAGCACCTCGTAAATCTTCGAGTATGGCACGCCTGATTTCTGACTCAGATCGGACGCGGTAAGCTCGCCTGCTTTTAGCAGTGACGAATACGTCCTAATTTCATAACTGGTAAGGCCTATCCTTTCTAGCGACTTGCGCGTATTATCAGAAATGCTCATCCGATCTAATCGTGTTTTTTTGGTATTTAAATCACTAACGCCTGTGTCTGCTAAATAACACGGGGTCTAGTGTGTAATACATTAAATATAATATCAGAAAAATCCAATTTGGTAAGGTAATGTCGTTAATACAACTATCAAAGAACTCTACGAAGAGTCTTGGAAAGAAGTCCACTATTAGATTTACTCAAAGCATATGCCCTGACTGCAATATGATACTTGACGCAGAGGTCTTTGAGCGAGACGGCAGAGTCTTCATGACCAAGACCTGCCCTACGCACGGTGAATGCGAAGAGCTTTACTTTGGTTCTTATGAAATGTACAAGAAATTTAGCACTTATTGGGCGGACGGCAAAGGCGCGCACGCACCGAACGTAATGATAGAGAAATGCTCATGTCCAAACAACTGCGGTCTATGCTCGAATCACCTCTCACACAGCGGCCTTGCAAACATGATAGTTACAAACAGATGTGACCTCACATGCTGGTACTGCTTCTTTTATGTAAAGAAAGGCCTTGAAGGCGCATACATGTACGAGCCATCACACGACCAAGTTCGTGCAATGATGAAGACACTAAGAGCCGAAAGGCCAATTCCTGGTAACTCTATGCAAATCACCGGCGGCGAGCCAATGCTAAGAGAAGACATCAGCGATATAATCAAGATAATGAAAGAAGAAGGCGTCGACCATATCCAGATGAATACAAACGGCATCAGACATGCGATGGACCCAGAAGCAGCAAGAGAAGTAAGACTGGCAGGATGCAACAATCTTTATCTCAGCTTTGATGGTGTCACTGCAAGAACAAACCCAAAGAACCACTGGGAGATTCCTTATGCACTTGATAGTTGCAGAAAGACAGGAACAACCGTTGTCTTTGTTCCAACCGTTATCAAATCAATTAATGATCATGAATTAGGCGGAATTATCCGATATGCTCAAAAGAACATGGATGTTGTCCATG
>JBQTHG010000028.1:0-29208 GCA_052390175.1 Nitrososphaerota archaeon
TCAAAATCAGACAATCTCATAACACTAGAGGCGCCTACAGTTTCTGACAACGTCGGCGTCGCAACCATCACAAACGACGCACCGGAGAAATTCCCAGTCGGCGAGACCGTAGTAACGTGGACTGCAAATGATCAGGCAGGAAATACAGAAAGCGTATCGCAAAAAGTAGTCCTAGTTGATACAGTTTCGCCCAAATTCGCAAAACTGGGCGAAGTAGTAGTCGAGGCAACAAGCGTTGACAATAACCAAGTCTCACTTGATGTGCCAGCAGTTTCTGATATTTTGGATATTACGTCTCTGACAAACGACGCGCCTGACGCATTTGCGCTTGGAGAGACCATAGTAACGTGGACTGCGGCCGACGAGGTGGGCAATTCAGCCACTGCAACTCAGATTGTCACAGTAACAGACACCACTGCCCCAAATCTTGTAGTGCCTGAAAATGTCATAGTTGATGCAATAGCGCTTGACACGCCAGTATTAGTTGGAGAAGCTACTGCAACAGATCTAACCGATTCGTTGCCGCAAATAACAAACGACGCACCATCAATATTCCCACTAGGAGATACAATAGTCACATGGACTGTAGTAGACAAGTATGGTAACTCGCTCAACCAAACCCAGACGGTAACAGTTCAAGCTTGTGGAAAGCCACATTCTTCATACAACATGATCATCGGAAACGAGGACATTGACATGTTGCTTGGAACAAGCCTTTCTGATCTAATATTCGGCCTTGGAGGCGACGACATCATAATTGGCGACAAGGGAAATGACTGTATCTTTGGCGGAGACGGAGATGACATCATTTACGGAAATGAAGGTGATGATACAATTGTCGGAAACGATGGCGCTGACATCATCAAGGGACAGTCTGGCGAGGATGTCATAGTTGGTTTAGCTGGAACCGACATAGTTGATGGTGGAGACGACAACGACTCCTGCACAGTATCAGAAAAAGACAACGACATCGCAACCAAGTGCGAATCATAAAGTTAGACCTTTAGCTGCTGCGTTGGAAATTCCAAAAGGACAGCATCTTGCCGTACATGTCTGTCCAGCCACGAAGATAGTTGTTTCCAATCTTCATGGTGTTGATAATCAAATCGGCTTGATATCTTTTATAATTTGCATATGCATCCATAAACTCCAAAATATTATCCATGTAGGATTCGTACAAGTCACCGTATGCGTCAATGCTTTTTTGGTCTGTCAAAAACTTGTCAAAATAATTTTTCTGTCCGTCATAAAATACATCAAACATATCGTCAACACAATGAAGAAGTTCTGAACAGATATGACCATACGCCTGAAGATAATCAGGTGTTTGCTGTTCTATTTTTGTAACCATCCTGTATTGGTTATACTTCCATATGTCACAAACAGAAACACGTCCATCTGATGGCTGAACTTTACTATCTTCATTTTCAAGTAAGCTCTCCCATTCAGATTTTTTAGAATTTGCGGCTTTTGCGTCTATTTGCTGCATGCACTTGGTAGTTGGACAAAATACATAATCACAAGTCTGTACCAAGCGAACAACCTAAAATTGCCATCATATAATACATAATCATGGATTCATTCTTGCTGATGTGCCAAGGAAACGTTACGTTTAGGATTAATAATGACAAAAAATCCAATCAAGATCGTTGTCAAAGTCAAAGGCCCTCTTTGGAACAGCAAGGAAGCTAATCCCTTCCGGCGTAAATAGTCCGGTGCGATATTTTGCGCCCTATCCGTTCTTTGTAAAAAAGGCGCAAGGCAGCTCAATCTGGGATGAGGATGGCAACAAGTATGTTGATTATTGCACAGGATATGGTGCAATGCTCTTGGGACACAGAAGAACCGAAATCATCTCTGCAGTAAAAAAACAGTTAGAAGTCGGAACCATGTACGGTGCGCCTACTGCACTCGAAGTCGAGCTTGCAAACCTGATTCACAAAGCATACCCAACGATGCAAAAGATTCGGCTAGTCAACACCGGCTCTGAGGCTACCATGACTGCAATAAGGCTAGCCAGGGGAATCACAAAGAAAAAAAAGATAATAAAATTTGAAGGATGCTATCACGGAGCACACGAATCAATGCTGGTCAGAGCAGGCTCTGGCTCCGCAGGAATTTCTGTATCAGACGGGGTGCCGCAAGATTTTTCAAAAAATACCATTGTAGTGCAATACAACAACTCAGAACAATTGGACCAAGCTATCCGAAAAAACAAGGATGTCGCTGGCGTGATAGTCGAACCAGTTCTTGGCAACATGGGGCTGATCTTGCCGAAAAAAAGCTTTTTGCAAGACATGAGAAAAATAACAAAGCAGGCAGACATTCCATTAATCTTTGATGAAATCATAACTGGATTTAGGATGGGCCTGGGTGGCGCGCAAGCATACTTTGGAATAAAACCAGACCTTACCACTCTTGGCAAATCGCTATCAAACGGATTTGTAGTCTCAGCAGTTGGTGGAAGGGCAGAAATTATGGATCAGCTGGCCCCTGGAGGCAAGGTCTATGAGGCAAGCACGTTTGCAGGAAACCCGGTCTCTGTGGCAGCTGCAATTGCGTCAATCAAAACCATGACAAATCTCAAAAACAAAATTTACCCAAAGCTTACAAAACAGTGCTCAATTCTTACAAAATCCATCGACGAAACAGCACACACTCTCAAAATTCCACATCAGGTAAACTCGATTGCATCAATGTTTCAGATTTTCTTTACGAACAAGCCAGTAATAGATTATGCCAGCTCCAAAAAAGCGGATGGAAAAAAATTCCACAAGCTATTCCATTCTTTGTTAAAAAAAGGAGTCTTTGTTGCACCATCACAGTTTGAGACTGGGTTTTTCTCATACGCACATACAGAATCGGATCTTACAAAAACAATCGATGCATATGATTACGCACTTAGACAGGTAAGAGCATGAAATACCTGTTAGGGACCAGAGGAAGCCAGCTATCGCTTGCGCAGACAAACTGGGTGGTCTCTGAGCTAAAAAAGAAAAATCCTGAATCTGATTATGAAATAAAGACGATCACAACAAAAGGCGACACTGATGCACGTCCATTATTTACAATAAACCAAAAGGGAATCTTTGAAAAGGAAATAGACAAGGCAGTTGCAGAAGGACAAGTAGACTTTGCAGTGCACAGCCTCAAAGATGTTCCATCAACACTGCCTGATGATCTCACGCTTGGCTGTGTCCCACCACGAGAGCCGTTCAACGACATCTTCATTTCAAAAAATGGTGACACGTTGGAAACAATTCCAAATGGTTCGGTGATTGGAACAAGTAGTCTGAGGCGAGCAGTCCAAGTATCAAGAAAAAGACCAGGCCTCACAGTAAAGACAATTCGGGGAAATGTGGAAACTAGGATAAAAAAAGTTCAGGACGGAACATTTGACGGAGTTGTCTTGGCCCAAGCTGGAATTAACAGGCTTGGCGTAAGTGTGAAGCACACACCTCTGTCAACAATCGATTTTCCACCATCACCAGGCCAAGGCGCATTGGGCATAGTTTGCAGAAAAAATGATTCCAAAACACTCGAGATGCTAAAAAAAATCGAAGATCACAATACCAGAGTGGCAGTAGAATCAGAGCGAGTACTGTCTGAATTTGTAGACTCTGGGTGCAGATTCCCAGTTGGAGCGTTTGCCCAAGTAAACGGAGATTCCTTAGACCTTACCGTCGTTGCTTATTCCATTGATGGAAAACAGGCGCTGATTGTGAAAAAATCGGGAAAAAAATCAGACTCGCACCAAATAGGAAAGGAGGCAGCAGACGAGCTACGACAAAAAGGTGTAAATGATCTTGCAAAAGACTGGAGAGCAAAGTTGGAGGAATGGAACAAGATATGAGCGGTGTGGTTTATCTAGTAGGGGCAGGTCCTGGAGACCCAAAGCTGATCACACTACGTGCAGTGGAATTGATCAAAAAAGCAGATGTCGTGCTGTATGATAGATTGGTCAGCAAAAAAATCATATCGATGATTCCAAAAAAAACACAGAAAATCTATGTCGGCAGAGAAGTGGGCGATGACTACAAACACCAAGATGATACAAATTTACAGATGGTAAAACTTGCAAAGTCAAACAAAAATGTAGTGAGGTTAAAGGGCGGAGACCCGTTCATCTTTGGCCGAGGGGGAGAAGAAGCAGAATATCTTCGGCAACACAAAATAAAGTTTGAAATCATTCCTGGAATAACTTCTGGTATAGGTTCTGCAGTTTATTCAGGAATACCACTGACTCACAGAAAATATTCGTCTTCTGTCGTGTTTGTCACAGGACACGAAGACCCACAAAAAATAAAGTCTCCAGTAAAATGGAAGGCGCTTGCCAAATCCGCTGAAACAATAGTGATAATGATGGGCCTCTCGCGGATAGGGGCAATATCAAAGGAGCTGGTTGCCGGCGGACTTGCAAAAACCACACCGGTAGCAGTAATTCAAAACGGAACAAGCGAAAAACACAGGATGATAGTTGGCACGCTTGCAAACATTGCGCAACAAATCAAGAAAAACAAGATCATGCCGCCCTCAATAATTATAATAGGAAACGTAGTAAAACTCCACAAAACAGTGGGATGGAAAAAATGATTTCAGGAAAGACAATAGCAATTACGCGCTCAAAGGAGGACTCGAGGGAATTCATCGAGCTTGCAGCAAGGGAAAACGCAATTCCTCTGCCTATTCCAACAATCGAGCTTATCAGCAAGGGCGACAAAATCGTGGACGAGTTTCTGGCAGACATCAAGGACTTTGATCCGGATTATTCCGTGTTTATGAGCTCAAAGGCAGTCAAACTGCTCTTTGATGTGGCAAAAAACGATGCCAAGCACCAACAGCTGCAGCTTGCAATCGCAAACACAATGGTTGTCGCAGTAGGACCAAAAACAAAAGCAGCACTAGAAGAACAAGGCATCAGAGTATCGTACATGCCGGACAGGTACTCTTCGGTTGGAGTCGGCGAAGCTTTTACGAAACTAAATGCGGAAGGAAAAAAGGTGATCGTGCCGCGAAGCGGCGCATCGACTGAGTTTTTGGCAAAACTCTTGCAAAAGATCGGACTTGTGGTAAAGGAAAACTATCTTTACGACGTCCAGGCATACTCTGATACTGCACAGTGGCAGGAGTTCAAGGACTCTTTTTCAAAAAACAAAGTTGACGGGATTGTCTTTACGAGTGCATCATCGGTTCGCGGATTTTTTGAAATAATGTCGCAGGATTACGAACAACAAGACCTACTGAAGAATTTACAAAAGACTCAGATCGTTGCAATTGGACCATTCACCGCAGAGGAATTAAGAAAATTCAACGCCGAGCCAAAAGTTGCAGATGTACACACCGTCCCAGGTGCATTTGAGGCAATGAAAAATATTTTTTCACTAGCTTAAAACAAAAAATAAGAACAAACAGAAATTAAAAAATTCACTCGTATTTTTTATTTAAAAAATTTAGCTCAAGCTATGTTAGCTGTAGCTACTTCGATACACAACTAGTAAGCAGTTTAGAATCTATTTATAATATAACGAAGCATTGCACTACATGGCCACAGAAAATCTTTCGATGGATTATTCAAAATATGATTTCAAGGATTCAACGGAACTGTATGTCCATCTTTCCAAAAAAGGCCTATCAAAAGATGTAATCATAGAAATCAGCAAGCTAAAAAACGAACCACAGTGGATGCTTGATTTCAGACTAAGATCTTACGAAGTTTTCATGAAAAAACCAATGCCAAACTGGGGCGCAGATCTCAGCTCTATTGATTTTCAAAATATCTACTATTACGCTAAAGCCTCTGAAAAAACAGAGAAAAACTGGGATGATGTTCCAGCAGACGTCAAAAAAACCTTTGACAAGCTCGGAATTCCAGAGGCAGAAAAGAAATTCCTGGCAGGAGTCGGCGCACAATACGAATC
The DNA here is from genome assembly GCA_052390175.1 of Nitrososphaerota archaeon. Taxonomy (GTDB): domain Archaea; phylum Thermoproteota; class Nitrososphaeria; order Nitrososphaerales; family Nitrosopumilaceae; genus Nitrosotenuis. The sequence goes on from JBQTHG010000028.1 coordinate 5,919, forward strand.
CGAAGTTGTGTACCACAACCTAAGAGAGGATCTTGCCAAAAAAGGAGTCTTGTTCTTGGATACTGACACAGCTCTAAAAGAACACCCGGAGATTTTCAAAAAATACTTTGGCAAAATAATTCCGCCGGAGGACAACAAGTTTGCAGCACTAAACAGCGCAGTCTGGAGTGGCGGCTCTTTCATCTACATCCCACCGGGAGTCAAAGTAGACATGCCACTGCAAGCATACTTTAGAATAAACGCAGAAAACATTGGACAGTTTGAGAGAACCCTTATCATTGCAGACGAGGGCTCGGAGGTCCACTACATCGAAGGATGCACCGCACCGGTGTACTCATCAGAATCGTTGCACTCTGCAGTAGTCGAGTTGGTTGCACACAAGGACGCAAAGCTTCGATACACCACAATCCAAAACTGGAGCAGTGATGTGTACAACCTTGTAACAAAAAGAGCATATGCATACCAAGGCGCAAAAGTAGAGTGGATTGACGGAAACATTGGAAGCAAAATCACAATGAAGTATCCTGGAATTTATCTACTAGAGCCAAGGGCACACGGAGAAACACTATCGATTGCATTTGCAGGAAAAGGACAGCACCAGGACACCGGAGCAAAAATGGTGCACCTTGCGCCACACACCACATCAAGGACCACATCAAAGTCTGTCAGCCGCCTAAACGGCAGAACAACGTACAGGGGGCTACTTCATGTGGCAAAGGGCGCAACAAACGTAAAGGCGTCGGTAAGATGCGATGCACTATTGCTTGATGATACCTCAAAGACTGACACCTACCCATACATGGAAATCAATCAAGAAGATGCCACAGTAACACACGAGGCGACCGTCGGCAAAATCGGCGATGAGCAAATTTTCTACCTAATGACGAGGGGATTCTCAGAAGAAGAGGCACTAACACTAATTGTAAACGGATTCATGGAGCCATTCACAAAAGAGCTTCCAATGGAATATGCAGTTGAGCTAAACCGACTCATAAAACTAGAGATGGATGACTCGGTAGGATAAACCCTATCACCCTTCGTTGTAAAATGCAAACGCTTGCCTTATCCACCATTAATCCAAGTCATGTAGACGAAATCTCTACATCAAAAAACGAGCCAGAGTGGCTAAAGCAGTACCGCAAAAACTCTTTTTCAATTTATCAAAGCCTTCCACCAGAGGTCTCGCCGCTGTATAACAAGTACACCGACGCAAAAAGAATGGATCCATCGCAGGTCTCACTCACGCTTGATTCGCAAAACACAATCTTTGATTCGCTAAAGCCAAGGCTAGAAGAGCTGGAAAAAGAAACCCACATAATCCAAACCGGCTCCAATGTTTTTCGCATCAATGTATCCGATGATCTAAAATCAAAAGGGGTTGTGGTTTCGTCAATTTACGACGCCATATCAACACATGGTGAGCTGGTAAAAAAAATTCTCGAGTCCAGTGATCCAAAGGAAGACAAGTACACCGCGTTAAACAACGCTGCATTCAATTCCGGGATGTTCATCAAAATCCCAAAGAACGTGGTCTTGGAAAAACCAATCCATCTTGTTTCATGCATTGCCCCAGACGGTTCCTCCACAATATCTAGAAATATCATAGTTGCAGAACAAAGCAGCAAGGCAAGCATTGTCCAGGAGCTTTATGCGCCAAAGAACACAAAGCAGCAGGCCTATCTGGAACTACTCACAGTAGACTTGCAGCCAAACAGCCAGCTGCAAATGACGACATTTCAGGCAATGGATCAGTCTGCAGTCAGCTTTTCCACAAGAAACTGTACCGTATACCAGGACGCAAAGATAAGCTCATACCTTGGGCTTTTCGGCTCAATGCTTTCGAGATACAGGACGAACTATTTTCTTGACGGGGTTGGCGCATCAGCAGAGGATGCCGAGGTGATATTTGGACACAACGAGCAGTCCTTTGATATTGCTGCAAATCTTATTCACAGAAAGCCCTCAACAGAAGGACACGTGGTGCAGAGATCCGTCCTCAAAAACAAATCAAAATCACTCTTCAAGGGAATGATCAGGATACTGGAAGGTGCATCAAAATCAAAATCATTTCTCTCAGGCCGCTCCATACTCTTAGACAAGGACGCAAAATCCGACGCAATACCAGGCCTTGAAATTCTCACAAACGATGTCAAGGCAACACATTCTGCATCCGTTGCACAAATAGACGAGGAACAGGTCTTTTATCTTGGGGCCAGGTGCCTGAGCCGCTCTGAGGCAGAAAGAATTATTGTCGAAGGATTCATGGAGCCAATGTCGCGTTCAATGTCGTATCAGGTGCGTGCATGGATTTCATACCTGATAGAATCAAAATGGAATGGCCGAGACCTTATCATCAAATCAGATGAGAATCTTCGCTCGATTGTAGAAGTAGAAGAAGTGCGTTACAAAGAAACCGATCAGCTTGAGACCCACTACAAATACCGGTGAGAAAGTTTGGGCAACTGGGTAAAAGCATGTGCAAAAGATCAGCTTAGAAGCAACGAAATGTTTAGCTTTGATTTTGATGGCAAGAGGCTACTTCTGACAAACCTTGGCGGAAAAATTTACGCAACGGACAGAATCTGCACGCACGAGGAGGCTGATCTGTCCTGTGGATTTTTGAGCGAGGAGGGTGTCAGGTGTCCATTACATCTTTCTGTTTTCAATTTGGAAAATGGCCAGCCGCAAAATCCCCCCGCGGAGTCGCCGCTAAAAACGTACAATATTAAAATAGATCAAAACGACATTTACGTTGAGGTTTAAAATGCAGACATCAGTTTCAGTCGAACAAATTCGCAAGGACTTTCCGATACTGCAAAGAAAGGTCCGAAACGAAAAACCTCTAGTGTACTTGGATAATGCATCAACTACACAAAAGCCAATCCAGGTAATCAACGCAATTACAGATTTTTACACAAATCACAACTCCAACATTCACAGAGCAGTGTACGCACTTGCAGAAGAGGCGACAGATGCTTATGAGGTAACACGTGACAAGGTTGCCAGATTTCTCAACATAAAGGACAGACAGGAAATTATCTTTGTTCGTGGTACCACTGAGGCAATCAACCTAGTTGCATATGCATGGGGCAGACAAAACATTCAGGCAGACGACATTATAGTTACAACAGAATACGAACACCACAGCAACATTGTTCCCTGGCAGCTCTTAACCCAGGAAAAACACGCAAAGCTCCAGTATATCGGAGTCGACGATGACGGCCAGCTGATGCTAGACCAGCTTGACACATACCTCGCAACCGGGAAAGTCAAGCTTGTAGCGGTAAGCCAAATGTCAAATGTGCTTGGCACAATATCTGATGTTGCAGAGATAATACGACGCTGCAAAAAGGCCGGTGTGCGAGTTTTGATAGATGGAGCACAATCAGTACCACACATGAATGTCGATTTAGGTAGCCTTGGATGTGATTTCTTTGCGTTTTCTGCCCACAAAATGCTTGGCCCTACAGGCGTCGGAGTCCTTTGGGCAAAAAAGGAACTCCTAGAACAGATGACGCCGTTCCACGGAGGGGGAGACATGATACGCGAGGTCCACAAGTACGAGACCACTTGGAACGATTTGCCATACAAGTTCGAGGCAGGAACCCCAAACATCGCGGACGTGATCGGGTTTTCCACCGCAATTGATTATCTCAGCAACTTGGGGATGGACTTTGTGAGGCAGCACGAAATGGAGATCACAAAATACGCACTTGAAAAACTCGGAACAATAAAGGGCCTCAAGATATACGGAACCAAAGACATATCAAAACGCGGCGGCGTCATATCGTTCAACTTTGCGGACATACATCCGCACGATCTTGCAACCATCATAGACGAGGATGGCATTGCAATCAGATCAGGCCACCACTGCGCCCAGGTTCTCATGGAGAGACTTGATGTTGCGGCAACATCACGTGCAAGCTTTTACATTTACAACACAAAAGAAGAAGTGGATGTTTTGATAAACTCACTTTCTAGGGCTGCAAGGCTGTTTAAGCTATGAGTGGCAATGCAGATATCTACCACGAGATGATTGTGGATTATTCCAGACACCCAAGTAATTTTGGAAAAATTGAAAACCCAGACGTCTCATACCACGACAGCAATCCGCTTTGTGGGGACAGCATAGATATTTTCATGAATATCACAGACAACAAGGTATCTGACATCAAGTTCCAGGGCAGAGGGTGCGCAATATGCATGGCATGCACCTCGGTCATGACCGAAATCGTCAAGGGAAAGACAATCGACGAGGTAAAAAAAATCCAAAAAAACGACATCCTAGGAGAGCTTGGACTGGAAAACCTGCAGGCAGTCAGAATCAAGTGCGCGCTGCTGTCATTGAAGGTTCTAAAATATGGATTATACACGTATCTTGCCAACAAGCTAAACGACTCAAATGCAGACTCGCTAAAACAAGAAGCATCGGCGCTGTACTAAATGTCAGATGTTCTATTGCAAATCCGTAAGGTAATATTTGAAAAGTACAACGATCCTGACATCAGATTCACAAACGACGAGATCTTTGTCATCTTGCAAAAAAATGATACAATAGACAAGTCACTTACAATCGATGACATGGAGCAATATTTTACATCTCTTTGTGATACTGGAATGATGCGAAACATTGCACAAAATTTTACCACCCAATGGTTCAAGATATTCGATACGCTTGAGAAGATCGTCTGTTCTGCATGCCACGCCGAAGTACACATGGGAAAATCAGAAGAAAGGATCTGCCCAAACCCTGCATGCAACGCAGCTATTTAGCTTTGTATCTTTGAGAAGCAGACTCTAGTGACTGGATCATGGGGAGCTTTTCGCCTGTAAGATACAAGACGAGTGCGCCTCCGGCAGTGCTAATATGGGTTATTTTTTCCGCAAGGCCGTATTTTTTCAGGGCAGATGTCAGGTGTCCACCACTCACTATGGTAGTTGCCATGGAGTTGGCCACTGCCTCAAGCATTGCCTTTGTTCCGTAGCTAAACATCTCTTTTTCAAAAAATCCGGGCGGACCTGAGATGAAAACCGTTCCAGCACTAGCTATTATCTTGGAATAGTGTTCGATTGTTTTTTTCCCAAGATCATAAATTTTGTCGCCCTTACTCAGTTCCCTGACATCAAGCTCAAGTCTCTGGCCGTCTCTGTCGATTGCGACATCAACTGGTGTGAAGAATACATCTGGGTACTCACCCATCAGGGAATGCGCTTTTGTAACTGCCTCGTCCTCGCCTTTTATGCCAAGCGGGTACTTGATTCTAGCCTGGGCACGCATGAATACATTGGCTATTAGGCCTGTGAGCAAAATCTGGTCTGCGCGTCCGCGTTTTATCAACATCTTGATTGCCTCAAGCCTATCGGTTACCTTTGAGCCGCCAAGTACAACGACGTGTGGCGCCTTGGTCACAGTAAGTATCTCGTCCAGCTTTCTCACCTCACGTTCAACTATTTTGCCCGCACACGCAGGAATTATTTGAGAAAAGCCGACAAGTGATGGGTGGGATCTGTGTGCACTTGGAAACGAATCAAGAACACACAAATCGAAAAGAGGACCCAATCTTTTTACCATTATGGTGTTTGCCGCCTCGTTTGGAGAAAACTCGTAATTTTCCTCTGCACAGAATCTCAAATTGTCTAGCAGTATGATGTCACCGTCTTTCATTTTTTTTATTTCAGATTGTGCAAGGGCGCCTATTACATCTTCGACATAGGTGATTTTTTTACCAAGAAGTTTTTCCAAAATTTTTGCATGTGGTGACATGCCAATGTAGTCCGTGTTTCCGACTCTTCCTTGGTGTGATACCACGACAACTTTTGAATTCTTTAATGCCTCGATGGTCTCAGCAATCTCCTCGATTCTCTTCGCACCGGAGATTTCGCCAGTGACAGGATCAATTGGGCAGTTCATGTCGACGCGAAGCAGTACGGTTTTGCCTTTCAAATCAAAATCACCAAGAGTTAAAATCTTCACATCTTGTGTTTTTTTTGCCATCATAAAATCTTTAAGCCGATCAGAACCACTCACAAAACCCCAAATGTTTTTGCAGAAAAATTAAAAACAACAACCCCGAGTGCTGTGTGATTGCAAAACTGGTTATTTGACGTAAGATCTAGGCCATTCTTTCTGCTCGCCGTGTCCTTCATCATACTGTCAATCCTCGTAGGTGCAAAAACCACATCTGGGTTTGACCAGTCTGCTGCCACATACTTTCAGTCAATTGCAGGGAATCACACCTTGGATCTGACAATGTGGATAATAACAGAAATAGGTGACGTAAGGTGGCTTGTGCTCTTTAGCATAGTGTTGCTCATAATTAGAAAAACAAGGAGAATGGGACTGATTCTATTAATGACACTAGTAGTTGGAACAATAGCCGCAGGCTACATCAAGGGATATGTAGTTGATAACCCAAGGCCCAGCCTAGAGTTTCTGGGCACAAAGTTTCCCTTTGAGATAGGAAAAGACACGTTTGTCCTTGGGACGGACGGCTCGTTTCCGTCCGGACATGTCACACGCGCGGCCTCGGTAGCACTTGTGATTGGGTTTGCTCTCTCACAGATGTTTCCACGTGGGTGCTATCTGATATGGATATTTCCAATACTTGAATCAATAAGCCGAATCTATGTGCTCCAGCATTACCCTATGGACGTGTTTGGCGGAATGGTATTTGGAATCTTGATTGCCGGAACACTCGGAAAAAAGCTAAAACTTTTTGAAATATTCAAAAAATCAGAGGCCTAGCTCGTCAAAGACCTTGTGGCTTATGAAAACAATTGCATAGTTCTCGTCGTCGTGGTGCCAGGCCCAGTATCTGACGTTGCGATCTTGCTTTGTCTGTTTCAGTCTGTATGTGATTTCAGTTGTCATCGCAAATCCGATTCTTTTTGCAATCCTTTCTTCTTTTGGCATCAAAATTTTGTATCCTCCCTTTTTATCTTCAAACCCAAGACTCACAATTTCAGCTGCAGAATCGGATGCCGCCTTTTCATCTTTGACAATAAATGTTTTCATGATTGGTATCTGAGATGGATGGAATCCCATTACACAAACTAGGAAAAGAGCAATTTAATTAAATTTGCCCGGACCTGGTTGCCATCTGGGGCGTACAGTGTTGAAATTCTTAACTTACAAGTCAAATACTAATTATAGTTATAACTTATCGATAATCAGGACTGACAAACACCGTTGGCGTCATTATCTAGAGTAGTGGATAAGCTAAAGCAGGAAAAGATTGAAGCGTCAAAGCTTAGACGACAAAACGAAAGAATGCTAAAGAAAGCCAAATCTCTAAACCGTAAATCCTCATCAGGACTACACTCCCTTGAGCGACGACTTGAGGATACCCGGGAAAAAATGGGTGACATTAACGTCGAGTTTAATCAGATTCTTGCAAGAAAGGAAAGCATTGAGCGACTCATCAAAGCAGCCAATGAGCGCCTAAAAAGCGAGGCCGACGCAAAAGAGCAGACGGAAATAGACTTGGAAAATGCAGACTCGGACGATGTAAAACAAATGGTCGCAGAAAGGCTGGCACAAATCGTTGACAAGATTCAGGAACTCAAATCTGAGATAAAACAACGCCAATCATCTGCACAAAAACTCGTTGATGTAATAGAAGACCAGAAAAAGTCAAAGAACCAGACATCTAACCAAATACACAAACAGACGCAATCCAAGCCAACGCTGGTCACACTCATAAAGAAAAGCAAGACAAGCTCCGAGAAGTTCCAAAAGAAGCTGGAGACAGCAACAAAAAGAGAAGCGCTAATTGCCAAGAACCTTGAGAAAGTGACCGAAAAACTCGAGGCGATAAGGGCAAAACAAATGGCAAAGAAGAGAAAGGAGGCCGCAAGAAAGGCCGCAATAAAAAGAGCTGCAAAAAAACGGGCACTGGCACTTGCACGAAAGAAGGCAGCAAAGAAAAGGGCGCTAACGTTGGCAAAAAGGAAAAGAGCAGCTATGAAAAGAAAGGCCGCAAGGAAACCAAAGTCCTCAAAAACCAAAAAATCAAAGGCCGCAAAAAAACCAAAGCCATCTGGAAAGGCAAAAAAGTCTAAACCAAAGAAAAAGTCAAGACGCTGATTTCTGTACACATAATATAGACATGCACTGATTGTTTTACAATGATGAAAAAGCGCGGCATATACGTCACAGCTGGAGGAATGATAATGATGATTGCCTCGTTCGCAGTGGCAATGTCGATAATAGATGAGACTGGCTCGCTTGAAGGTGAGTTCTCGCTGCCTGACATCCTGGAAGGAATGTTTGATCAGGTCTCAGAAAAAACACAAATCAATCCTGGAGAATCCGCGTCTTTTACGTTTGACGCGTCAACGGACACAACAATGCTATTTTGGGGCATACAAATTCTGGACTACCAGAGCGGCGATGAAGTATCAGTATCAATATCAAACATTTATGGAGATGATCTTGGGATCTTTATCTCAGACCAGCCGGCCCTCTTTGAAACAATGAAGATAGACAAAAGCGACATTTACAATTTCAATGTGGAAAACAAGGGCACAAGGCAAATTACAGCTGTAATGATGTTCACAAAAAATCCTGAAAACTCTGAAAAATTCTCCGATCCAAACTCGCCGTTATCAAAAACGCTTGTCCCACTTGCAATCTCTGGAATACTTTTGGTTGTGGGAATTTTGGTCGTTATAGTAGGTGTAATAATTATAATAATTGATTATAGGAAAAAACGTTATTCTGAGTTTATCTAGTCTTCTTTTACGATGAGCTCACCGTATTTTCCCTTTCCAAGGGAGACCTCGCCTTTGAAGGTGTTGGTGTATCCATTTTTGATTAGAATTTTTGATCCGTTCTTCACTTTTTTGATGTCCTCGCCCCAAAGTGCAACCTTGATCTCTCCTTCCGAATCTACAAGAAATGCATTGCAGACTTCGGTGGTTCCGCCAACTTTGAGATTTACAGTGCGTGGATCCTCCATTCTCTCTATGGTTCCCTCAATGTCGATTTTATTTCGCATGTTTTTTGCTTGTGCTGTTGTTACCACGAAATGACTCTGAAATAAAGGAATTATAAGTTTTTTAGTTTTCTCAAAATTTATCAAAAATATGAGGTTTTTAATCGGGATCCCAAAACCGCGCAAAAACCCCCTATAGCAGTTATATACTCAGCCTTGAAAATTGCTTTTGCAGAGGTATCGAAGCCCGGCCAACCGAGAGGGACTCAAGATCAAAAATAAGACATCCCTTCCTTTAGGGGTTCGTGGGTTCAAATCCCACCCTCTGCACCTATTTTATCTAAAACTGATTTTCTAAGCCTCGATTACATCAATACTGGTGGTGTTGTGGTTGCACAATGTTTTGTGCAGTTCTGCCAAGGATTCATCGCGAAAGACAAGGTTACACCTAAAACACTTCCATACCTTGGCACTCATGGGGATAATAACGTCGGCATAAAATTTAAGGATATTGGACGTTTCATCTATTTTTTCAGAGATTTCAGCTGAAATGACTAAAGTTTTCATTTTTTTAGAATTATCCTGTAATTCTGACCAGTATGATCGCAAAGCAATTTAGCAGACGCAAAAAAACTAGGTTTGTGACAGATGTCTTTTCGCTGTTTTATCAGATGTGGTATTTTGGGATATTCCTTTTGATGTTCATTTTGAACACTGCACCTATACTGACACCACCAACGTGGCTTGTACTGGTGTCGTTTTACGCCTTGGATCAAACGCTGAGTCCGCCGCTTTTGGCAGTAATTGGGGCAAGTGGGGCTACCCTTGGGAGGTTTGTCCTGCTCCAGGTTAGCAGCTACTTTAGGAGGTTTCTGAGCACCGAAAGAAAGACAAACCTTGAAAAAATCGGAAACTATTTGCAGGCAAAAAAGTTTGGCTACTTTCTTGCGTCGTTCGTGTTTGCGGCAACCCCGCTCCCAGACAACATGCTCTTTATCACGTATGGCCTGATGAGGGCAAAAAGCATCCAGATCTACTGCGGATACTGGCTTGGGCGCCTAATGGCGTATTACGTGATGCTGTCGGTAAGCAAAATCGTCCTGACACCATTTTTGCAGATGTTCGAGGAGAGATACCTTGGGGTTTTGTTCGTGGATGTGATGAGCATTATAGCACTCGTGTTTTTTGCAATGATCAATTGGAATGTCCTGATTTCGGAAAAAAAGCTAAGGTTTGTAAGGCCAAAATTTTGGAAGGTTTGAAATGAAAGATTTGAAGGGCTTGAGGGACGAGGTGAAAAAAAGAATCCAGAACGATCCGGCGCATGACTATTCCCACATAATGCGAGTGTACAAAAACGCAGAAAAGATAGCAAAACATGAAAAGGCAAATCTGAGACTTGTTTTAGCCGCCGTGTTACTCCATGATATAGTTCAGTTTCCAAAATCTGATGCGAGATCAAAGACTGCATCTGCTCAAAGTGCGCAGCTGGCAAAAAAAATTCTCGCAAAATATGAATATACAAAAAAAGAGATCCAGATAATTTCTGATGCGATACACGATCACAGCTATTCAAGAAATAAAATACCAAAAACCCTGGAAGGAAAAATACTTCAGGACGCAGACAGGCTTGACGCACTTGGAGCAATTGGAATAGCAAGGACCTTTGTAGTTGGAGGGACGGAAAATAGACCAATCTACAACGGCTTAGATCCTTTTTGCCAAGAAAGAGATCCCGACGACAAATCTTGGACTGTGGACCATTTTTACCGCAAACTGCTTCTACTTGAGAAAAAAATGAACACCGAATTTGCAAGAAAGGAGGCAAAACGACGAACAAAAGTGATGAAAAAGTTTCTTTTTGAGCTAAAAAGGGAACTTTAGATTACGATTTGATGAGAATCAAACCGATTTAGATAATCTCTTCTAGGAATCACTAGTCACAAATATTGAATTCACAGTATGGTTCAAAGCTTATTTAATTCTCAGCACAATTAATATCATGCCAGATAAAAAAAAGAAAATGAACACGACAAAAGATGATTACGATAAGGCTTTGGCTTCCGATGACCCTACAAAAATCACAGCGTCTGATCTGGAAAATCTAGCCAAAGAAGCAATGAGGAAGTTTAAATCATTATGAATGTCGAGTGGGTCGTTACTGGAATCATACTCTTAGGAGGCATGGCTACTGGGGGAACTAGTCTGTATCTTAAAAGAAAAAAAGAGGCCAGAATTTCTGATTCATCAGGTGAATCATCTGGTACTTCGTTAACTGAACACTAATGACAACACGCTAGAGTTGAATCTAGTTTACGTTATTTTCTTGATAAAATCCAAAATCATGGAATCATCAAAGTGAATGGTTTTACTATCTACGGCTTCCCTTACCTTTTGCCAGTCATTTTTGGTTATTTTCTTTGTCTGATACAATCCAGCTGTTACCAATATATTCAATACAGCAGAAAGACTCCAGTTTTGATTGGTTTTTTCGATTAATCGTGCTTGAATCTTGCGAACCTTGGTTTCTATTTCCTTTTCCAATGTGATACTTTTCTTGGATTTTGGTACTACTGACAAATTTTTTGCTATCATAATCTGGCCATATAGTAAAATTATAAAAATACCATCTGTCAAAGCTGGAAATGACTTCATACATTCCTACCTCTGTGATGATCATTTAATTATTGAAAACGTGCTGTACGGAAAACACACCGAGCGCATAATTATTTGAAGACAATTTGTCATTTCTTTAGAATTATCCAAAAGTCTACCCATAGTCTACGTATCTTGCGTATCTTTTTTCAATTTCGGGATTTTTCCCATCTAGAATTTTCTCAATTTCCTGCCTGTAACGGTTTTTCATGTATGACTTTATTTCTGTAAACTGGTCCTCAGATGGATACGAATCTGCAAGATTTTCCAAAACAGCTAAATACTCTATGGTTTTTTGGCGAAACTCCTCACTGCTTGGCTTTTTTATCTGGTTTATCCTAAACCACACGCAGGCCAAGCTTGCCCCGACTACATGGGGCAGCAAATCATAGGCACGCTCTATCTCAAATCTTTGGTCTTCTCTCATTTTTCCAAAAGATGCTTTGCCATTGCTTTTGCAAAATAGGTAACTATCATGTCTGCCCCTGCCCGCTTTATCGAATACAGAATCTCCGTCATGACATCAGCCTCGTTTATCCAGCCCTGTTTTGCGGCTCCTTTTACCAGCGCATACTCGCCTGAAACGCTATACGCGGACACTGGAACATTGAATCTTCTTTTCGTTTCGGCAATCAAGTCAAGATACGCCAACGCCGGCTTTACCATTACTATGTCAACTCCTTCGTTTATGTCAAGCTCGATTTCCCGCATCGCCTCACGGGGATTTGTGAATGGAACCTGGTAGGTCTTTCTGTCGCCAAAATGCGGCGCGCAGTCTGCTGCGTCTCGAAACGGCGTGTAAAACGATGATCGATGCTTTGCGGAATGCGACATTATCCCAACTTCGGAAAATCCGTTTTCATCCAGTCTTTCTCTTATTGCCTTTACTTGGCCGTCCATCATGGCTGATGGTGACACCACATCGACTCCAGATTTTGCTTGGCTTAGCGCAATTTCTGCAAGAGTCTCTATACTTATGTCGTTGTCTATCTTGCTCCCCCTTACAATTCCGCAGTGCCCAGATGTGGTATACTGACATAGGCAGACGTCTGCCATCACTACTATTTTCTCTCCAAAATTCTTCCTGATCTCCTCTATTGATTTTTGAACTATTCCGTTTTCTGCAAATGCCGAGGTTCCAGCATCGTCTTTTTTTTCTGGAATGCCAAACAACATGACTGCTGGGATCTCTAGTTTTTTTATCTCTTCAATTTCTTTTGTTAAATCAGATAATGGAAGGCGTTCGATTGCCTCCATGGACTGGACCTGCGTTTTAGATTTTAGGCCCTCCTGGACAAACACAGGGCATATCAAATCGTTTGTCGAAAGCGTGACTTCCTGGACTAGGTTGCGCATCTTTTCGTTTTTTCGCAGCCTTCTCAGCCTTTTTGTGGGAAATGATGTCATGGAAAAAATCGCACCCTAATTCAATATAATTCTAGGCTGAAAAATGGCTACGACTCGCATTCTTAGATGTCACTTCTTATTATGGCAAAAATCATCAAAAATCATGGGTGACGGAATCGGTGGCCCAGTAATTGGCTGTCTTTCTGGAAATACGTTTGAGATGTCAGTCACGCATTTTAGAAAAGACAACAAGGAAGAATACGGCAAAATCGAGCGCATAATGATTGCCAAGGTGGATAACCCAGATGATCCACAGTACCAGGAACGTACACTCGATGAGTTGATCATCGCGCTGAAGGGAAAGTTTGTGACATGCAACGTGCAATACCGGGACAAAAAGACAGATGTTCTGATTTGCAACGTCTTTATTCAAAATCCGCCAGAAGGATTCTGAAGTTTATTGGGAATTAATCAAACTGTTTTATTTTCTATTTATTGACCCTTACGCGTCCTTTTTCTTGTAATCAAAAAGCTTTGACGCTGCCTTTAGCAGTTCATCATCTGACTGCTCTGATGCCTTTCTGAGGTTATTCATCGGTTCTGAAATTATTCCCTCCACTACTGCCTTTGTCAAATCCTCGATTATCTTGATTTTCTCAGAGTCCTGTTCGCCAAGCATATTCAGTGCTTTTTGCAATTCCTTGGTTCTCCTCACGTCAATATCCTTGAAAATCTCTTTGACTACTGGTTCAACTTCGAGTCTTTTCATGTGCGCCTGTAGTACCTCTAATTCTTCATTAATTATTTTTTCCGCACTGGAACGCTGGTTTGCGCGATATCGGATATTTTTGTCCACCATTTCCGCTATCTGGTCAAGGTTCATCATCTTTATTCCGTGGATGGTTGCGACCTTTTCGTCAACGGTTCGTGGATTTGAGAGGTCTAAAATCATCATGCCGTTCTTTTTGTCTTTCATTGCCTGCTTGATCCTCTCAAATGTCACCAAAAAATACGGCGCAACTGTTGCGACAAACAATACATCGTAGTTGGAAAACCCACCAAGTATATCCTCAAACCCTACTGGATCTCCGCCAACGGTCTCTGCAAATGCCTTTGAGCGCTCCATGGTCCTACTAGTCACAAAAAACTGGTAGCCTCTTTTGTTGAGCGATTTTGCAACAAGTGTAGCCGCCTCGCCAGTTCCAATGAGGAGGATTTTTTTTGATTTCAAATCATCAATGTTTTCCTCTGCAAGCTTGACTGCCATGGAGCCAACGGAGATGGTCCCCTTGTTGATTCCAGTCGAGTTTCTAACCCTCGTGCCAATTTTGATTGCCTTGTCAAATAACGTGTTTAGGTGCTCACCGGAGACCCGAATCTCTCTTGCAGCAGTTATTGATTCTTTTATCTGGCCTAAGATCTGTTCTTCGCCTAGCACCATGGAGTCAAGGCCCGATGTAAGCCTCAAGAGATGATCAAAGACTTCGACGTTTTCGGAGACCTCGAAATTTTCCTTAAAGGCCACCTCCTCTAGGCCCGCAAGCGATGCCCACGTTTTTTTGATCTTCTCTACACTTGACTCGTCTGTCGAGCCAAAAATCTCGACTCTGTTACATGTCTGCAAAATGACGAATTCCTTTAGGCCTGAATACTTTCGAAATGACTCATATGCAGAGTCTATGTCCTTGAACGTGAACTTTTCAAGTATGTGGATTGGCGACTTGCGAAATGTAACTCGCGCATTTATTATGTTGCTCATTTTATCTTCTCCAGAATTTTCATTACTTCCCTTTGTGCACTTGGCAAGTCGTCTTCTTTTAATAATTGTTTTATCCTGTTATTATTTAAAATGGAATAAAGGAACTTTTTCCTTCCGAGAACCGTTGGAATTTTGGTCTTTGCAGCATCGCGCGCCATTTTTTGCAGCTTGATCTGGTATATGTCCTCCCTGTCAATTATGTCTCTGAACAGCTTTTCTGCCTTTATCTTTATTTTTCGTGCCATTGCAGGGCTTCTGCCTCCAGTCGAGATTGCAATCTGCACTGTATCTTCTATGTTGATGACAGACGGGTGCGCAAAATCGCTGACCTCTGGATCATCTGCCGCGTACGCATAGCAGCGCATTTTTTTTGCCTTTTCAACTATTTTTCTGTTCAGCTGTTTATCATCAGTTGCGGCCATGACCAAAAATGGTTCATAGTCATCAAGAAAATCTGCACTTCCGAGCTTGATTCTCTTAAACTCAATTTTTCCGGCTTTAGCAAAATTTCGAATCTGGGTGTTTGCCTTGTCAGAGACCACTAAAATCTTACAGTCTTGTGTGAGAAGCGAGTTTACTTTTTTTAGTCCCTCGCCTCCGGCGCCAACAACTATGACCAAGTTGCCCTTTAGGTTTAGGTCAACAATCACGATCTGGCACATCATGATTTGTATTTATAGGATTCCGAGATTCTCGCTACATTTTTAATTAAAAAGTAAATTCTACAGATTCATGGCTATGGATGCGCTCGATAAAGAAATTCTAAACGAAATACAATGGTCATTTCCGCTAGTATCTGAGCCATACAATGAACTTGCAAACAGATTTCATGTAACTAATGATGAGATGAAAAAAAGAATCTCGAATCTAAAATCCCTTGGAGTCCTGCGACAGCTCTCGGCAATCTTTGATACGAGAAAACTAGGATACAAGAGCTCCCTCGTCGCAATGGCAATAGACTCGGACAAGCTGGATTATGTTGCAAATCAGGTTAACCGTCATCCAGGAGTCTCCCACAACTACGAGCGAAATCACGAGTATAATCTCTGGTTTACCTTGGCTACACCGCCGGGCTCTGATCTTAAAACCGAGGTTGACAAGTTTGGCAAGCTTGCAGGAATCAAAAAAATTCGCCTCTTACCAACAATTAAGCTATTCAAAATCGGAGTAAAGCTGGACATGGTTGACGAAAAAAAGAAGGAGGTAGCCCCTACCGAGGAAAAGAAAAAGATCATCGATATCAAGTTTGCTCCAACCGAAGACGACAAGGAGTTCATCAGGCAGCTGCAAAAAGATCTGGAGGTAGTAGATAGGCCATTCCTGGCAGCAGCACAAAGTCTTGGCATAAGTGAGGATCAAGTCTTTGAAAAGCTACGACACTATGAAGAAATTGGCGTAATGAGGCGTTATGCCGCAATACTCCGACACCGTGATGTTGGTTTTACTGCAAACGGCATGATTGTCTGGCGCGTTCCAGAGCAGCGCATAGAAGAAGTCGGTGACATTTTAGGTGCATTTCCACAGATTAGCCACTGCTATCAAAGGCCGGTATACCAGGACTGGCCATACAACGTCTTTTCGATGGTTCACTGCAAGTCAATTGCGGAAGCAGAATCTATGGCAAAGGAAATCCAAAATCACATCAAGGTAGATGACTATAGGATCTTGTTCAGCTCACGCGAGTTCAAAAAAACACGCGTCGAGTATTTCACAGAGGGCGAGTTTACTCTGGAAGAAACAATCACTGTTTGATATTGTTTTTTGTAGCGCCAAAAATCCTAATGTGACTGTAGGCTCCGAAGATCAACAGCAGCCACTTCCACGCAAAAAACAGGTTTGCAATGCTGCTTGCAGAAAAAATTCCAAGGCATCGCTCCACTAGAAACGTGGTGTCTGCAATCGCCATGCAAATCACCCCGAGTGTTACTGTAATCCACAGGAAATTAACCTCGCCTCTGAAAAACAAAATCACCGCGATAAATGCAGGAACAAAGACCATTGCATCGAGAAACGGGTAGATGAGATTGATTGTAATCTCAGAGTTGGCAGTGTCTGGCTTTTGTGCAATAAAGTACAAGCTTGGGATGATGAGGCTTATCGAAATTATGGCGCCAGCTACAATCATTTTTTTTGAAATTATCGCCTTTCTCGGCCTAAGATAAAATATCATAAATCCAAAGTACAGAAAATAGCTCAGATAGTAAAAATAATCTACAAGATACGAGTCGTTGTTTTCCGCTGCGTATTCCGCATTGTAATAATACGTCAGATCTGCGGCATACCAAACTACAGAACCTGCCAAAAACAAAATCCAGGCTATTGAATGGTTTCCAGTAGTGCCGTGTCTGACAACAAGAATTGCTGAAAAAGCAATCGCAAGCGGTGAGACCACAATGAAAAAAATGTCGGTATAGTACAGGCTGTTCTCAACTAACGGATGATCCTCTTGGACAAAATGGCCAGCAAGAAAAAACATCGCAGCCGCTGCAACCATGGAAATAAGCAAGAATTGGCTCTGTGAAATACGCAACTTTGAGCTTTGCAACATTTATGATCTTAATATTTGATTACCCTTCCATGACATCCAAAAAATCACGATAGTATTTTTTTGATGTAAATTCACCAAACTCGGCCTTTATTTCATTTAAAATGTCGGCATACGCGTCACCAAAGACATCCTGCAGGACTCTTTTTAGAAATTCTGGGTTCTTATCACAGTCGGGAATGTAGCAGCTGTATTCTTTTTCAAGTTTTGAGGTGACTTTTTCATACTGGGGCTTTCCCATTCTTAAAAGAACAACCTCTATGCAAAATGCTAAGAGCGCTTTGTTTGCATCATCCGTAGAACTCAATGCCTTCTTTGGAAATTCCTGCGCTATTTAAGATGGTGGAATAGTGATCATGTTTTCAGGTAAATCTAGGAAAATGATCCAATTTGTTGGTTCCAAAATGGAAATACAAAACCTGTGCGGCTTTCTTGATCGTGATATTATTGAATCATTTCCAGCTTTGATGATTAGATTGTGACTTGTTTTCACATCTTGGACACTTTAGCCCATTTGTTTTGTATCCGCATTTTTTGCAAAAGGGGCTAAATGTGAGCGAAGCTCGCGGCGATGTTTTGATTATCTTTTTTATTAGAATTGCCGCTATTAGAATTCCTAAACCGATTCCAATCCAAACAATGACCATGATATAGTTACGTCGTCCTAAGATAAATCAGTTGATGAGATTTTGGGAAGAACTGTCAATCACTACTGTTGGATGATCTGGTCTAGTTTGACATCATCTGTAGTGTCAATCTGCATCCATATTGGCAGGTGGTCCGAAATCTCATAAGTGAATTTTCTTTGCGTCATGTTAGGGTACTTGTCTTTTGGAAACAGGGATCTCCAATCGTCTGCGTAAAAGTCTGCGATGCCACCGACAATCGTATTGTCGTCTGTTTTTTTATAATTACGATACCAAAGTATCTGATCATAGCGCTTTTCCTTGGCAAGGTTGGTTCCAGGAGCTCCAAGCAATGCATCTGGAATTTCAAGGCCTTTGCTTGTTATTGCCTTGAACAGCTCGTCGTCTCTTTGTGGTATGTTAAAATCCCCCATCAATATGATGTCTCTGTCCTCGTACTTTGATTCCCTTCGTTTGTCAATCCATTCTGCTAACATCTTGAGTGGAGCTATTCGACCCTTCTCACTTTTGCCCCACCGTATGTGTGCGGTAATTAGAACAAAATCAAACTTGCCAGCCCTAAAGGAGGCTATGTATGGACTTCTCCACCAAGTTATGTTTGGAATGTATTCACCAGATTTTTTGTTCAAACTCCTGAATGGGTCAGCTTCTGCAGCAAGGCCAGTAAAAGCCAGTGCCCTTCTGTCATAAAGATACCCAACTCTTTCCTCATTTCCAGCTTTGTCCATTATGGTGTCGGAAAATATCACGCGCCAATCAGGGCCTAGTAAGTCCATGATGCGTTTTAGATCAGATAGATTTTCTCGCAATTCAACTAGTGCCACAAGATCAAAATTGGATATGATTTCTGTAATGTAGTGGATAGCAGCTTCGGTTCTTACTCTTCTACCAAACTCGCGTATGTTCCACGACGCAATATTTACTGTCTCGTCAAGCTTTGATGATGGTATTTTTATTCTCTCTCTTAGCGTCTTTATTCCGTTTAGAGTTTGTGGATCCAAGTCCTCAAAAGACATCTGATTTTTCTAGGTGTTTAGTTGTAATTAAGAATTGGCGCTGTAAAGTCGTTTGTTGACACGCAATGAAAACACGGATAATCAATAGTAGATTTGACAGTATTGTATCAACTGTACGTCTTTGAAATCAATATGTGATTAAATGGTGCCACACAATCACAAATTTAAACAGCTTGTGCCGTTGCCTTGATCTCGTAGGGAGGCCAAGTGTTGTACAAGATTGAAATTTCCTTCATGTCGCCGTCGCTGAGGTATTTTCCATCAGACATTGCAGAAAACTGATTGATCTCTTCTTCACTGATCACGGTTGGCAAAACAGAAGAGACACCTTTCTTTGACAAAATGAACTTGATTGCAAGCTCGGTGATGCTTAGGCCGTTTCTGTCTGCAATCGGCCTCAACTGCTCGACTTTGCCTAGTGCCGATTTTACCCACTCGCCTTTTCTGACTGAGCGGTGATCCTTTTCGTCAATTTTGGTGTCTGCCTTTACCTTTCCAGTCAATATGCCCGATGCATCAGGAACCCGCACCAGAATTCCGACGTTTTTGCGCTCCGCGCTCTCGATCAGCTCGTTTCCCGGCGTCTGCTCCAAAATGTTGTAGACTGTCTGGACTGCAGAAACATTCTTTCTGTTCATTGACTCTAAGCCCTCATCCGTCCAGCCGATCGCAGGGCCTAGTGCAACTTGGTAGGTGTTTATCGTGCCCTCGTTTATCTTGCTGTCAAGAGTATTGAAAATAACGTCGTCTTTGATGTGGTGCATCTTTGGGTTGTGCAGTCCGTACACGTCGATGTAGTCTGTCTGAAGCCTTGCAAGGCTGTTTCGCAAGGCATGTTCTGTAAACAGCGGGTCAAATCTCTGCGGAAGCTCGCTGTGACCTATTTGTTTTGCGCCCTCAAACTCGTATCCGTATTTTGTCGAAATCACTATCTCATTTCGCATTCCCTTGAAGGCCTCACCGATCAGCTTTTCGCTTTTTCCCTTTCCGTACATATCTCCTGTCTCAAAATAATTAATTCCAAGATCATATGCGCGCATTAGCATTTTTTTTGCCTCGTCGTCCTCGATTTTTTTGCCCCACCAATCCAGGGCTATGGTCCATGCACCAAATCCAATCTCTGATACCTTGATGCCACTCTTTCCCAGTGTCTTGTATTTCAATTCACAATCCCCTTGAACTTTTCAAGCCTTGAATTCAATTCAGAATCACTCAGTACCGGCTTTCCCGAACTAATGTTTGCATTTATGTCTATCCAAGATTTGCAGCCATGATATTCTGGTTTTATTGGAATGCCAAATTCGGGAACCTTGTATGTTTTTAGAAACACTGCCTTGATTGCTTTGTCTGGCATCCAGTCAGCTCTGGTTCTAATGTAGGAATCACTCCATATGTGAAACTCTGACAGCCTGTTAATTTTTTCATCAGATGTAATGTCTACCTCCGCAATTACCTCTGCATATGACGTGATCTTGTTTTGGCCGTCAGCAGGCTTGGACTCCTTTACTGAATTCAGGTAGTTGTGGAATTGCGGTTTTACATTATCAAAACTTTGGTGCTCAAAGGTTGGAAACAAGAGAAATTTCTTTGATTCCACGACAAAACCTGACGCGGTTTCCAGGATTCCGCCTTTTCTCAAAAGCACGGTCTGGTCTCCTGATTCCAGTGCTAGTACAACAGTTGCCCATTCCTTTAATGCGTTCATCTATCCAAGACTTGATATCAACGGAATAATATCCTTCTTGACGCAGACAATCATCGGTGTGTCTTTTTCAATATACCTTGAGACTTGGGTTTCACGCAGCTCCATTATCAAGTCTTGGAACGCGTGCAGCTCATCTGTCTCGAATGCGAGCATAAAGTCCTCATCGTGTATTCCAAACGAGTATGTGGTGTTCAAAACAACCTGAGGATACTTGTGGCCTATCGTGATGTGCTCGTCCATCATGACTCTTCTTTTGTCAAGTGGCAAAAGATACCATTCGCGCGTCTTGATAAATGGATACACGATTACGTATCTCTTTGGCTCTTCTCCCTCAGCAAATGACGGAGTCTTGCCAGTCTTCGCGTAAATCGACGGTCTTGTGGATGACAGGTATACGTGCGACGGTATGATGTATTTTCCAAAAACCGTAGAGTAAATTTTTGAAATCACACTCTGTATCTCCTCTACTGATTCTGCTGCGAGCCACAAAAGAAATTCCGCGTCGTCTCTTAGGCCTAGGGTGGAGTATGTCCTGAATTTTACCTTGGAATTTTTAATCACGTGGTCGACTTCCTTTGCAGACTCTTCTTTTGCCAAGTCTGCCATCCATCTCCACTTTGGGTCTATCTTGAAAAACGAGAAATTGAAAAAGATCCTGCTTGCTTCAGACATGGTCTTGTGTTTTGCGTAACAATATTTAACGATAATCAAAATTTGGATGAATCCTTATCTAAATTGCAGCCTCATATTGCATCATGAGAGAAAAGCTCCTGTGGCTCTGCACGTGCACAGCGCTTGAGATCATGACTGCTGCAGGCGTGACTGTGTATCTTGCCTATCTTGGGCAAACCACGCTGGCGCTCATCTCAGCAATAGTCTTTGCCAAGGTGATCGTGTTTCATTTTGCAATAGAAATACACGAGAGGCTAAAAAGAGGCAGATTCCTACTCAAGATACCACATTGAGCTATCTTGGGAATCCGATCGACGTCATAAAAAAACTCCACGCTGACAAAAAATGGGAGGAAATAATATCGTTTTGCAAAAAAATGCTAGAGGGAGACACAAAGGATCTAGTCGCATTACAAAACATGACGACTGCATTATTGCATCAAGGTAATCTCGAAGATGCATTGGTGTCCTGCCAGCAGGTGCTTGACATGAATGAGTTTGATGAGTATGCGCTAAAAAACAAAATCTTTGCACTTGAAAAGCTACGAAAATTCGACGACGTCATAATTTGTGCAGAAAGGCTGTTGACAAAAAACAAAAATGACACGTGGGCACTTGATTCCAAAGCACTTGCGCTAAACGAGCTTGGCAAGCACAAAGATGCCTTGGAGACATATGATGCATCATTGAAAATCAATCCAAACAATATCACGGCACTCATGAACAAGGCGGTGACACTCTCATTTTTGGAAAAATATGAAGACGCAATACCATTCTATGACTCGGCGCAAAAAATTGAAAAAATCAAGGAAGCAGCAGCTGCAAAATCCGAGGCCTACAAAAAACTTGGAAAAGAGGACGAGGCGTTTTTGGCAGCCCAAGGGCTTTTGATAGATGACATAGAAAAATGCGTTGCAGAGGCAAGGGAAAAAAAGATGAGAGTCTTTGATCTTTACTGTCTTAACGAATACATGGCGCTAGATGCAAAAGAAAAAATGCACAACAAAAAACAAGGCTCAAAGCTCAAGTGATCTCGACTATCTTGGTCTTTGACTTGTGGCCTGACCTTATGGAGATGCTTGCGGACGATACACCAAAGTGTTTTGCCAGTTTTTTTATGATTTCCTTGTTTGCAGCTCCGTCTACAGGCCTTGATTTTACACCAATTATGATTTCGGCACCGCTTACCTGAACAAAATCCTTGTTAAACTCTACGTGAACCGTGTATATCAAAATCTAGGCATTGACAATCCAGTCATAGCCCTTCTCTTCTAACTCGTCTGCAAGTGAGGCATCGCCGGATTTGATTACCTTTCCTTCAGAAAAAACATGCACATGATCCAGCTTGTTGAGAAATTTCAAAATTCTTGCATAGTGTGTAATTACTATGGTTGTCGCATCTGGTGTTGATACATTGCTTATTGCCTTTGCAACTGCCTG
Organism: Nitrososphaerota archaeon; assembly: GCA_052390175.1. Classification (GTDB taxonomy): domain Archaea; phylum Thermoproteota; class Nitrososphaeria; order Nitrososphaerales; family Nitrosopumilaceae; genus Nitrosotenuis. Next base: position 28,640 of record JBQTHG010000028.1, read on the forward strand.
CACTGCATCGATGTCAAGGCCCGAGTCCGGCTCATCAAGAATTGAGACCTTTGGCTTGAGCACTGCCATCTGCAGAACCTCGGATCTTTTCTTTTCTCCCCCGGAAAATCCTTCGTTGAGGTATCTTCCCAAAAAGTCATCTCGCAGTCCGACTGTCTGGAGATTTTTTTTCAGATAATTTTGAAACTCTCTAACTGTGATGAAGACCTCCCTATTGCTGCTCTGCAGAGATTTGCTCAGTGCATTGTAGGATGTTCTAAGAAAGTGCGAGTATCCAACGCCGGAGACCTCGGTAGGGTACTGGAACCCCAAGAACAATCCTTTTTTTGCGCGTTCGTCTGTTGACGCATGTGTTATGTCTTCGCCGTCAAGCAAAATCTTTCCTTGTGTGACTTCGTATTTTGGATGGCCAAGCAGTGTGTATGCGAGCGTGCTTTTCCCAGAGCCGTTTGGGCCCATGATTGCATGAACCTCGCCCGGGCCTGTCTTTAGGTTGAAGCCTTTGAGAATCTGCTTTCCCTCTCTTTGTACATGCAAATCGACGATTTCCAGCACTGCCATATGGTCGT
>JBQTHG010000029.1:0-13063 GCA_052390175.1 Nitrososphaerota archaeon
ATCCGCAATTTCGCTTCGCCCGGTTGCCCTAAGATAGTTTTCCATTTTTTCATCGTATGGAAAAACAGAACATGTCGCGCCAATTTCTGCACCCATGTTTGTTATTGTAGCCTTTCCAGTGCAGCTAATTGTCTTTGCGCCGGGCCCAAAGTATTCTATTATGGCGTTGGTTCCGCCAGATACGGTGAGCTGCCCTGCAACATACAGTATGATGTCCTTTGGAGCAGTCCAGCCGTTAAGGGATCCTTTGAGATAAACGCCGATTTTCTTTGGGTACAAGAGCTCCCATGGCATGCCGGCCATGACCTCTGCCGCATCCAACCCACCAACACCCACTGCAACCATTCCTAGGCCGCCAGCGTTTGGTGTGTGAGAGTCTGTCCCTATCATCAGGCCTCCTGGAAACGCATAATTTTCCAAAACCACCTGGTGTATGATTCCGGCACCTGGCTTCCAAAATCCCGCGCCATATTTTCGCGAAGCTGATTCTAGGAATTTGTATACCTCGTTGTTTTCATATATAGCTGCCCTTGTGTCGGACTCGGCCTCGACCCTGGCTTGTATCAAATGATCGCAATGGACAGTAGTTGGAACTGCAACCTCTTTGAGTCCTGCCTGCATGAACTCTAGCATGACTGTCTGCCCTGTTACGTCCTGTAAGGCGACCCTGTCGGGTTTTAAAAAAACGTAGCTTTTTCCGCGCTCGGGTTCTGTACTACCAATATCAGCTAGGTGTCCTGCGAGAATTTTTTCGCCAAGTGTAAGAGGGCGCTTTACCACATTTCTAAATTTGGAAATGTTGTTCTCTAATTTTTTATAAACATCATTGACCAGTTTTGGAGTTGTTTCTATTTCCATTTGATAACAGAGCTGATCATGCGCGATTTAGTTATAAATCGTTTAGCGTTTCTTATTTGAACAGTTTTGGTTTTGAGCCATCCTGTTGGTTTTAGTTACATGTGCTAACAGTTATAAGCCAAAAACAACCTTATTGAATAGGGTCACGTCATGAGTCATGTTATGTTTGTCATAGGGGGTTCTCTGTTTGGTCAATAAGGGATTCCCGACTTTTGGCATGTCGCAAGCAGGTTCGTACATTGCCGCGCTCAAAAATTATAATCTTCCAGATTTTATTTTAAAAAAAATAGCTAAAGAATGTGGTTCTAGTCTTTTAGAGAGGGGCCGTCTTGATGACAGGCTGCAGAGCATGAATGACACAGCCCTTACAACCCTGCACCGAATATTCATCGACTGTGAAAGTGATACGGAAGGCAAGTTTGCCGATTTTAGATTTTATGCATATGTAGCAAGCATGTACCACAAGTGCGATATTTTGATTAACGAGTCCATACCTGGCGCCTCTGGAAAAAACCACAAGGTTCCAGTCGCGGTGAAAAACAACGGCATGTATATTGCACTTGCGTTTAACAAATCAACTGGAACTCCGGTTCAGAAAAGAGAAGCAATCAAGTTTTATGGTATAGTAGAGGATGTCAAAAAAGGCGACCATGGCACCATGCTGACTGACGCAATCTTTGGAACATCGGTCGGCTTCAAGGGCGACTCGCTAGTGGAGCTAGAAAAGCTAAGCAAGTCAAGAAAGGCTGATGCCGAAAACAGACTAGAAATCAAGACAGCGAATTTTGAAAACAGGATTTATTCTGTGACAAAGTGCAGCTAAATCCACTGCACACCGTCGCTCTCGTAGTACTTTGTTTTTGCCCTAGAGTGTCTAGGTCTCACATGTAGTACTGAGCTGCAGCACGGGCACTTGACGCCGTCCCATTTCAGATAAATGTTACACAGCCCGCATCTTTTTTGTCCGTCATATTTGAGTGAGATCTGGCCCAAAAATTCTTGATACCTAGTCTTGCAATCTCCCTTGCACGTTAACATCGTATGATATGGTTTGCCGGAAATTAAAACGGGTGGTAATTATATCATAACCTAAAGTCCGATGCATCCAATGTCATAAAGTACGGATCCGTACTTGTTGGCTCAAAGTTTTTCCCGTATTGTGCAAACGGCAGCTGGGCAAAAAGATGCTTCTGCCATGCATCGTGCACCAGCTCGACTTGTTTTTTGGTTTTTTGCTGCCTTAGGAGCTCGTGCGAAAGCTCGTGCGAAACAACGGTGCAGTTTTTTTCCGCCAAAAATAAAATGTCGTTTTCATCTTGCGGCTTTTTCCAGTATGTCATGCCAAAGTTTTCCGCATAGTATCCCTCGCATGTACAGTCAGTCCACAGGGGCCTAAAGTAGCACAGGTAAAAATGAAATGTGTCCTTACCCCTTTTTTTGTGATCAGCAAGCAGCGCCGAGGTGTCAGGCCTTTGCAACAAGCTTGGCTTTTGAGTGATCATTTCGTCGCACTGCACATCAAACTCCTTTGAGAAGGTGTCTTTGATCCATTTTTTGTAAAACTGTGCCATCTGCTGCACATAATCAAACTCCTTTGATCGCTTGCCAAGATCGTCTTTGGGTATTACAAAAATGAAATGCAGTAGCATACAATAAAAAGAGAAGTGATTAAGATTGACCCTCAATACCCATAAGGGTTAATGTAGATCGGATTTTTTCTATCTTGCGAATCTTCCAGGTTATGGTTTCACGTAATGCTTCAACCGTTGGTGATTCTATTTTGGCCAAGATGTCGTATGCGCCAAAGGTGCCGTGAACTTCTTTTACGCCATCAAGTGACTTTAGTTGCTTTATGATGGATTCTTCTGATCCGAGTTCACAGTTTATCAAAACGTAAGCTGTCGCCATGTTATTGTATAGGCGTGGGGATATATCAATAAACCTATTGGCCTTTCTATTTTTGAGAGATTTTGTTGATTTCGCTCCAAATTTGAGTCGATACCGGCATCACGGAGAGTCTTGAGATTCTCAGCAGCTCCCAGTCCTTGAAGGCCTTGTTGTTCTTTATCTCATCTAATGGTATGGGCCTTTGAAGCCGCTTTTTGAATTTGACATCCATAGCTACGAATCTCGGATCCTTTTCCTTCGGGTTTGGGTATGGCCCAGATGTTATTTCCATTATGCCGACTATCTGTTTTTCATCGCCGGTGTGATAGAAAAACGCGAGGTCGCCTTTTTTCATTTGCCTCATGTGCTTCAGGGCCAAGTTGTTGTGAACCCCGTCCCAGGAAGTCTTTTCTTCCTTTTCTAATTCGTCGATGTTGTATGTGCTAGGTTCTTGCTTGCAGAGCCAGTAAGCCATTGTTTTGGAATTAGTCTGCAAATCTAATATTTGCTTTGTTGATGTTTTTGCGAAAAGGTGTACCCCGGCACTGACTCACATATTATCAAAGGTATTAGCCTAATCCTCAAATATGCTCTGTGGCCGGGGTATTTTTTGCCCCCTGTCGCACACCTGGGTGGACCCGGAAATCATGGTTTAGCATCATATTCATTCCAGTCCGTCTGTGTGCCTTTTTAGGGCAATCATTAGTAGAATCAGTCAAATATTAATTCACATGAGATTTGCTCAAGCAAGAATGACTAAAAGGCAAAATCCGAGAGAATTATCTCAAATGCAGAAACCGGCACGCGGATTTTGAAATTCTCAATTACCTGAGAGTCGACTTCGCCAATTACACCAACTTTTTTGTCGCCGACTATGATGTCGGCGGTTTTTCCGTTTGCAAAAATTGGATCTGTCGATGTCTTTGTCCTGCACTCGATGTTGGAGTCGGTTTTCAACATTGATTGCAATACTGCCTTTATCTCTGTGAATGCAGTGTCCTTGTGGGCGCTGATGCATGCCAAGCTGATTGATTCTTTTATTGGAGAACCGCCAGAAAAAACAGTTCCAAGCTCAAATAGTTTTTGCGGATATGATTCGTGGATGTTTCTTGAGAGATTCTCCAATAACCCTGGCAGTAGTGTGTCGCGAAGAATTGTATACTCTAGGCTCTTTGATTCGGCCACCTCTATGACACCAGAAGAGTCTCTTTTTGTTGCGTCATAGAGTATTCTCTTGCTTGTAAGACTAGAGTTGAGCGCCTCTGTAAATCCAAATCCCACCATGATGTGTCCTAAATGGTCCAGTCTTTTTGTGACGGTGTTTTTTTGTCCAACCGACGCAGAGGCCGGCAGTGATGGTGTGAGATTTTGTATTCCATACCCGAGTGCGACTTCTTCTACCAAATCCATTGGGCCGAAAATATCAAATCGAAATCTCGGGATTGTGCAGATGATTTTTTTGCCCCTTGCTACAGCATCAAGCCTGCATTTTTTTAGCATGCTACAAATCACATGTGGTGTAAGCTTGAGCCCCAGCGTCTGGTTCACAAGGCTTGGATCAAGTGTTATTGGCTTTGGCTTGAAGATTCCAGATGAGCTCTTTGAGTCTGTCTTGACATCATAAAGTGTAAAGCCTAGGCCCTGCAGCGTTGTCGCAACAACTGCAAGCATGTCTTCTGTGGAATTTTTATCCATTCCAGTTACCTCTACTAGGAGGTTGGTTGTTTTGGTGGTGACAGTGGTAAGTGCGGAATTGATTATTGGTGGAAAGGAGATAGTGTTTTGTTTTGGATCCAGAATCATCGGCACTTTAGAATTATTTTCCACCAGTTTGCCGTAATCGCTTCCTACGCTCATTTTTTGTATAATTTGATCAACACTCATCGTTTCGCTCATGGTCAGGGGAACGAACTTGTGGTCCTTTGACACCGCGGTGTATGTCAAAGGCAGCGATATGGTATCGAGGTCGTGAATGCCAACTGATGCCTTTTTGCGGCGCCTTCCAACGCCAAAGTGGAGGTCCTCCTGCAGTGCAATGAGCTGTTTGATGGCTTCATCGTCCAGTTTTCCGTTTTTTGCAATTATTCCGCAAACGTATGGGCGGATTTTTTTTACTGCGACATCCATCTTGATCAAAAATGACTTGTCGGATTTTTTGATGTTTATCTTTTCAAGGCCTTTTTTTATTCCAAAGAGCCCTTGTAGGCCTGCTGCGATTCCCACATCTGTTGCGTAGTCAGGCCTGTTTGGGCTGTATTCGACTCTGACGTACTCCTTGGTCTCTTCTTCGATGTCGAGGCCCAAAAACGGCAGGCTAGAAATGATTTTTGATCTTGGTGCCTTGCCCACCAGCTTTTCTAGTCTTTGTAGGTATAGTGTCACTACTGGCATTTTGATGCAGTCCTCAACCAGCTAAGGTTGTTGTTGTAAAATTCCCTAACATCGTCGAGGCCGTACTTTAGCATTGCAATTCTTTCTATTCCGCCGCCCCATGCAAGCACAGGTCTTGTGATTCCAAATGGTTTTGTTACTTCGGGCCTGAATATCCCCATGCCAAACAGCTCGACCCATTTCCCGAGTCTTTCGTTGTACACCATCGTCTGCAACGATGGTTCGGTATACGGGAAGAACGTGGGCCAGAACTTTATCTTGTAGAGTCCCATCTTTTTGTAAAACTCGGTTTGTATTCCCATCAGGTCCCGCAGTGAGACGTTTTTCCCAACCACGATCCCTTCCACTTGGTTGAACTCGACTAGGTGCTTGTAGCTGACCTTTTCGTTTCGGAATACTCGTCCAAGTGAAAAAACTCTTGCCTCGTCTGGCTTGTTATCTGCCAGGTACTTTATGGTAACACATGTGGTATGTGTCCGCAGGACAATTTTCTTTGCGGCATCAAGGCTCCAGTCGTACTTCCATCCTTTTTTGTGCGCGTCCGAGACGCGCTTTATCTGGTCTTGATTTGCAAATTTGTTTGTCGCCTTGTCCTTGATGTAAAACGTGTCCTGCATTTCCCTTGCAGGGTGATCCTGCGGGGTAAAGAGCGCATCAAAATTCCAAAAGCTTGGCTGCGCAAAGTTTCCCAAAACCTCGCTGAATCCCAAGCTGACAAAGACCTCACGTATTTCATCGATGGTGTCCTTTAGCGGATGGGTCCTTGCAGCATATACCCGTGGAACGTCCGCCTCTACGTCGATTGCGCCGGCGTCCTCTTTTTCAGTATCGATTGTTTTTGCCTGCTCTGAGAGCGAGACTGTCCTTGACTTTGTCGTCTCTATTGTGATGTAGTCAGGCCGCTTCATTATCGATTCGAGTGTGGCAGAGTCCTTGATCTGATCAACTGCTATCCTGTTTTCTGCGATAAATGATATCATCTTCTCCTCGCGCGTTTGCGCGGGGTTTTGTTTTAGCGATACAATGTTTCCTGATTCACTTTTTTGGATTTCTATCCAGTCGTTTTTCTTTGCGTTTGCTATTGCCACGTTGATGTCACCCTGCAGTTTTTTTTGCAGATCAGAAAACGACATGGAATGACTTGCAATCAGGTTGACGAGCTTTCTCTCGGGGAGCCCTTCCTGCTTTGCCTTGGCTCCGTTTGCTCCAAGCTTTGCAAAAGATTGTTCTGATTCCAAAACGCTTGCCAAGTTTTTCAGCTTGAGCCATTCTATTCCCCTCCTTGTCTGATCAATTGAGAGGCCCGTCTTTTCCGCGATTTGTTCCTCGGTGAGATTCGGTGTTGTCTTTAGCAGTTTGATTATTGTTTTTTCAATTGGATGGAAAACTTGAGACAACCAACAAAACGACCCAAAAAGACTTTTTAAACCTTAATCTATCTCAAACATGAATGTCTCCTGACGAGTTTATTGTAACTCCGTGGCATGTTGAAGGAGAAATAGATTATGACAAGCTGATAAAACAATTCGGAACCGAAAAGATCACCCCAAGCCTTCTAAAAAAGCTCGAAAAAATCACGGGCGAGGCTCATTTCATGCTAAGAAGGGGGATTTTCTTCTCGCACCGGGAGCTTGGGAGGATTCTAGACGATTACGAAAAGGGCAAGAAATTCTTCTTGTATACGGGGCGCGGCCCATCAGGACACACCCACATTGGACACTTGGTTCCATGGGTTTTTGCAAAGTGGCTACAAGAAAAGTTCGATACCACGATGTATTTCCAGCTTACCGATGATGAGAAGTTTTACGCAAAGCAAGACTTGACTCTGCAGCAGACAGAAAAGTTTGCCATCGAGAACGCACTTGACTTTATCGCGCTTGGCTTCAAGCCAGACAAAACCAAGATAATCATAGACACAAAGAACATCAAGACGCTCTACCCACTTGCAGCCCAGGTCGCAAAAAAGATCAACTTTTCAAACACAAAGGCAGTCTTTGGTTTTACCGGCGAGACAAACGTAGGCATGATCTTCTACACGTCGCTCCAGTCCGCGCCGTGCTTTATCGAGGACAGGCCTGTTCTGATTCCACTTGGAGTGGACCAGGACCCGCACTTTAGAATAACGCGTGATGTTGCGCCAAAAATCGGCAGACCAAAGCCAGCCCTGATCCACAACATCATGATACCATCGCTCTCAGGCCCCGGAGGAAAAATGTCCGCATCAGAAGAAAGCGGAACAATATACACCACTGATCCTCCAGAGACAATAAAAAAGAAAATAAACAAGTACGCGTTTTCCGGCGGCCAGCCAACCATAGAAGAGCACCGAAAGCTTGGCGGAAATCCCGACATCGATGTGTCATACCAATATCTGCGAATATTCTTTGAGCCGGACGATAAAAAACTCAAAACAATACACGATGATTACAAGTCAGGCAAGATGCTCACAGGTGAGCTAAAGGCAATACTCATTGACAAGGTCACAGAGTTTCTGGTATCGCACCAGGCAAAGCGGGAAAAGGCAAAAGATCAGCTGGACAAGTTCTTGCTAAAGGACAAATGAAAATACAGATTTCCTGCCCTGACAAACACGAGGCCTCAAAGATTGCAAGCCTCATTTTCATAAGGGACGGAAAGGAGACCTTTCTCTCGGCAATTTTGAATATCTACGACAACGAGGTGGTAGTCGCACTCAAGGACAAGTCAGCACACTCGCTTGTCCTAAAGGACAGCCACGAAGTCGAACGGTTTGCAGACTTTATCCAGTCGGTGCTGGACAAGACAGACAAAATAATCGATGCAGTTGCAACAAACGAAATAGTCGAAATAGTAAAGGGCTAGACTAGAGGCTTGTCCATCTCATTGGATAGCGATTCCTGAACTTTGAGAAAATACAGCCTAGTCGAGTTTGGCATGCCATCCAGGTTGTTGTCCACCGCAATCATGAAATACCGCACAGCCCTCTTTGAAATGTCCAGATTGAACTTCATTGGCAATACCGGATCCTGCTTTACCTTTATCTTGTCTACAAGCCACGGCGGCGCCATGTCCTTTGCCTCCTCAATTATTTTGGCGTACCAAAGCGCAAGGCTTTCAGGGTGTAGGCCTTCCTGGAGTCCTGTCACGTTTGTGACAAATTTCTTCATCATGTGATTGATGATAGTCAAGGCGAGTACTGCTTGAGAATTTTCGTTTTATTTCGATAAATCAAACATAGGCAAGCAATTAGTCAATTTTGAATCAGGTTTCCCTGCGGGTCAATCTCGGAGCTCCGGATTCGAGTACTGGAGATCCTTTTTCCGTCCTTTGCAAGAATCATCGGCACTATTACCACCTGGACTGCCGGAAAGTCTCGCTCAGATCTTAGCTTGTTGAGAATATCTCCCTGGTGCGCGGTTTCATCGCTTACGATCAAAGCCTGCACATCCCCCTCGATTGCCGCAGGCCCAAAGTCATTGTCAAGTTTGCTGATGACATAGAATTTGCCTGGAAATTTTTTTTCAATTAATTTCTGTAGAGTGGCAAGTCTTTGCGGATAGTCGTGGCCAATTGTCTTGCCCTTTTTTTTGGCAAGATCATCCCCTGTGAGTCCTATTATGACCTTGTCCGATATTGAAAACGCCCGCTCGAGCAGCGCAAGATGTCCAGCATGAATGATATCAAATGTACCACCCATCGCAACTATCTGGAATTGGGTCATGGTATGGAATAGATCTTTTGGGAATAAATCTATGGCGTGACTAGAACTATTGAAAGTGTTTTGCTCGGGGCTGCCAGCGGCACCGCGTCAGGATCCCACACGTATGTCTCTATGAAAAATCCCCCCTCGTGTTCCGGTGTCCATGCAACTGTGACAGTCTGCGGCTCTGCTGACTCGAATGCTCCTTCAGCTATTCCAATAAACTCCACTGGCGCATTTTCTCCAAATTCTTTTACTTGCGCGTAGTACACGTACTGCTGGTTTTTGTCTGTCAGCGCGGAATACTGGATTGTCAGCTCACTTGATATGTCGACAGTCTCTCCGACTCTGATTTCAGAGACTCGGTCCCCTATCAGGTCCGTTACATGGACGCTGTTTATTGCAATCAGCCTTGTTATTGTGTCCAGGGAAACTTTGGCAACGTCGGTAATCTTTGATTGGTATTCTTTTGACTCTGCGACCACCTTGAATGACGATGCCCTATAGTCCATCTTTGCATCAAACTCGATGTCGACGCTTTTCTTTGCTGATATCTCGTCAACTTCGATTGTTTGTATCCCGACTATTCTTGGCGGGCTAAACGCATCATATGCTATTAGGTGAACCTTGGTGCCGGTGCTGGCCGCCTGGCCGCCGTTTGTTATTGTTGCAGGCAGTATCACACTGTCGCCGATTAGCAGCGTGTCAGGTTTTATTTCCAGCGACTGGAGTTTTGGAGAGGCCGAGTTGAATCCAAGTATGTTTATTGTCACTTCAGAGATTTCCGGATCTGGTGTTTCCGATTTTATGATAAACGGCGATTTCCCCTTTGGCGGTACAATGTCAAGCAAGGCACTTGCAGTAACTGTCTCAAGCGGAGACGTACCTCCAGGACCGGATGCCTTGCCGCTGTAGAACCCGACCCAGATTTTCACGTTTTTTACAGGAAAGGTCTTTGTGTTTTCAACCTCGCCAATCACGACTGTGTATCCTTCCTCGTCCTTGTAGCTAAACGGCGCAGTCGCGGTAAGCTTGACGCCAAGTGTGGATGGGGAATCGGTAAGCTGGGCAAAGCCAGTAGCGACAGGCAGCAATAGGAATAGTATCAGTACGGCAATCGGTTTTCGCATTTGATCCTAGTTATACAAGTGGGTTAATCACATAAGAAATTTCATATTATAAACAAGGAAGACTAGAAGGTTTCACTAAATTTTGAATAATAAAAGAAGAAATGAAAGTGGCTATCGTTTTTTTCTCATGCCGGTTATAACGAACCAGTAAACTAGACCTGGTGCCAAACCGACAATAAGTGGTATCCATACAGCGATTGATTCCGCTACATATGCTGGTGCTGCCATTCCATCTGTACTTTCAAAATATCATATTTAAATCCATCTCTTAGTGCGAAATTATTCAAGATCGGTGTAGGTGGACTGAAGGGGATTTGAACCCCTGACCTCCCGCGTGCAAGGCGGGCATTCTACCCCTGAACTATCAGCCCTCAAAAAGAGACTTGGCGCGTTGATTTTAATTGTTGTCCTTGCAGACTAGGCAAGAATTTTATTTGCAAAAATCGAAGCTAAAAACATGGTCGTAATGGAATCCCAAGTCGTACTCAAAAAAGGCGACAGCGCTCCAGACTTTGAGCTGATGGGAGTGGACGGCAAGAAACACTCACTTGCAAGCTACGAAAATTACGACGCAGTTCTTGTAGTTTTCATGTGTAATCATTGTCCTTATGTCAAGGCCAAAGTAAGTGCAATAGACGAAATCGCGACAAAGTTCAGCGGCAAAGTAGCAGTGGTTGGGATAAACAGCAATGACTCCATCGCGTATCCTGATGACAGCTTTGAGAACATGAAAAAATTTGCCGCCGAGAGAGGTATCAAGTTTTTCTATCTTGTCGATGACTCGCAACAGGTGGCAAAAAAATACGGCGCGGTTTGCACCCCAGACCCGTTCTTGTTTAACAAGGAGAGAAGACTGGTATTCCATGGAAGAATTGACAATGCGATGAAGCCGGAGGACAAGGCGACTGAAAAAACAATGATTGCAAACATTGAGAAATTACTTGGCGGCCAGCAAATAGCAAAAGATTTTGATCCGTCCATTGGTTGTTCTATAAAGTGGAAGAACTAACCACAACGTTAAAAGACCGTTCTATTTGTGATTTTTTTGAGGGCCGGTAGCTCAGCTTGGCTGGAGCGTTCGACTGATAAAACAACCTTTCAGACATCGAAAGGTCGAGAGTTCGAATCTCTCTCGGCCCATCATTTTTAGACCATGGCGCTGGACACAGAGTCCACCCATTGCAGGATTGACTCGAAGTTGTCGCTGGCAAATTCCGCCTTGATGTTTGGCTTTGCCTTGGAATAGACTGCCAAGTGCAGGTTTTTGCCAAACTTTGGCTTGATAGAGTTTACAGACTCGGAAAAAAACTTGGTTCCCTCCTCTGTTGCAGAAAACACAACTACTACCATCAGTCCTTGTTTTTGTTTCCAGACCTTGGTGAGAAATTTTTGCAGATCCAGATCATACATGGCATCAATTGCATTGGACATGTCCCCAAGGCTCCAGGTCTGCCATCCTTCTGAGCCAAACACGCACGACGCTGCTTGTGAATACAGTACACTTGATGGATCCGCTGCAATCAGCGTTACATTTTTTTTGGAATTGGAATCGTTGTGCGCAAGACTCAGGAGATGAATCGAGCTTGATATCACGCCGTAGAACAGTTTTGCCTCGGACTTGCCGATTTTTGCCTTGAGGTACATATCATCAATTGCGTTTATTGCGGGAATCATCACCTCGACTACAATCTTCAGAGTTTCCGCGCCAGAGTGCTGGCAGTTTCGTATCAGCTGATATGCTTGCTGCTGCGATCCCTGCGTCAGGTACTCCAAGAACCTTTCCTTGACATGAAAATAATCCTCTGGGAACTGCAGCCTTTCAGTGCCGGACTCGACAAACCACAGATTCGCGTTTCCGATGTTTTTTTGCCGAATGATCCCTTCTGCTGCAAACACGTTTAGATATTTTGCCATCGTAGCTCGGTTGATGCCAAGCTTTTCTGCAATCTCCACACCGGACAGGCCTGTTTTGGAATCCGATAAAATCTCGATTAGCTTTTGCTGCACTTGTTCTTGCTGATAACCTCGAACCAAAGATGCTTTTAGTATAGAAGTGAATTATTTATTCTGTCTTTACTAGTGCCGCGCTCACAAAAAACGTTAAATATCGGAGGTACCTTAAAGTACGGTAACAGAAAGTAATATGCCAAAAGCAGGTTTCAAGTCCATCACAGTCTCAGAAGAGGTCTACGACAAGTTCTTTGATGTCTTTGAAAAGTCCAAGTCAGAACTGATGATGAAAGGCGTAAACAGCTTTTCTGGATACGTCACATACATGCTTGAGCAAATGATGCAAAAGGACAAGACCTTTGCCAAGTACGCGCCAAAGATAGAAAAGGTCGCAGTGGACGACGACAGAGTCATACTAAAGGACAACATCAAAAACAGAATCGCAGAGGTTGCAGTCCAAAAGGGAGAACTGTTTTGCCAGCTTTGCGAGGAAAAGGATTGCGTCCACATTGGATTTGTGTTTTCACTTCCTGATGTTTACGAAGTTTTGAATTCAAAGGGAATCAAACACCCGAAATAAAAAGATGCAGGGGGTGGGATTTGAACCCACGAACCCCTAAGAGACGGGATCACCCATTATTAGATCTTAAGTCCCGCGCATCCAAAAGCAATTTTGCTTACTTTGGCCAGGCTCGGCTACCCCTGCGAATTAGCTAAACTTTGGCTGAGATTTAACGTTTAGCGTTTTGTAAAAACTTTTGATAATTATTATAAGGACAAAAACGAGCAAAAATTCGTGCTTCGATAGCTCAGCCTGGTAGAGCGTTACCTTGGTAAGGTAAAGGTCGCGGGTTCGGATCCCGTTCGAAGCTTAATAATTTTTGATCAAAAGTTCTGTCTGGCCTGTTCGCTTGGTTGAATCAGAGTTGATTGCGCGGTTTGCCGCTATTTCCACTATTTTCCAGTCTTTTGAGAAAAAGGATCTGGAAAAACTGGTCGAAGTCTCCGAAAAACTCTCAGACAGGGGCTGCAAGGTATTGCACTCTAATTCAAACACCAAACAAGTAAGATCCCTTTTCTCAAAAGACTGGAAAATAGTGGAAATAGCGGCAAACCGCGCAATCAACTCTGATTCAACCAAGCGAACAGGCCAGACAGAACTTTTGAT
>JBQTHG010000030.1:0-92857 GCA_052390175.1 Nitrososphaerota archaeon
GTTTGTACTTGTGGTTTTGGCGGAGGTGCAGTTGTTTGCGGCTTGGATTCTATCTGGTCAGATAATTTTGCTAGCTTTTCTTCTAGTGCTGCAATCTTGGCTTCCAAGTCTTTTTTTGTAAGTTTAGAACTTGACATCTAAGGCTAACTCACCTAGGCGGGGTTTATTTACATTTGGGTAGCTTGATGATCCAACTCTGGATCAAATTTAATAGAACCAACAAACAATAGTATGCGATGGATGATTTTGAGCGAGAGTTTCCAGAATTTGATTGGAAAAACACCCCTGCCTACAAGCATCCAGGTGGCAAAGATTGCCCATGTCCAAAACACGAATACATCAGAGAACAGATCAATTTTGCAAAAACTGTAAACCAGACAAGCAAGGAACCAACAAAGGTAACACTCAAGTTTTGTCCTGAACACTATCGAGTCTACATGGATGAGGTGATTCCAGCAATGCCGCTAAAATACAAGATTCTAACAAAAATCGCGCTAAAGATTGGAGCAATCCAGCTTGAAAAGCTAACACACATGCAGTCAGATCTTTGCTTTTACTGCAAGTTTGGTTCAGGCGGACACGGAAAGAAAAGCGAGCTCCCACCAATTCAGTAAATTTTGCACTAGATTAGATTGGGTCAATTAGGATTTTTGGTTTGTTTGGTGTATCGTGGTGACATTTTTTTCCGCAAAGCGGGCATGTCTTTCTGTCCAAAAAAATGCATTGGCAAATATGTGATTTGAGATAGCTCTCCCCGGTCTTTGTGAATTCTCCAGTCCCATTGCAAAAAGGGCACTGCGTTCCTAGAAGTTCGATGGTGCCTTTGCCTTTGCATACCGCGCACTTGGTGTTTGTGCTCAATTGAACTGAATACGGCTATGCTGATTAAAATGCCTTTGTAGATTTTTTAGGGCCGACATAGATGGTCAAGCTTTATACAACATTTACTCAAAGCAGCAGATGTGCCAATAGAAGATACTGGTGACTTTGTCAAAGCATTAGAAAATGCAGGCGAGCTAAGACGAATCAAAACCCAAGTCGATGCAGACCTGGAAATAGCAGAGATACTAAGAAGAGTAATGTATGCAAACGGTCCTGCGATTCTTTTTGAAAACGTAAAAGACTTTGAGATGCCAGTTTTAGGTAACGCCTTTGGCTCAATGAAAAGGCTTCAGATTGGCCTGGAGACATCGGATTTTACCGAGATTGGCCAAAGGATTGTCGACATGACAAAAATGGAAATTCCATCGGGCTTTTTGAACAAGATGAAAAAACTTCCCGAGCTTTCAAAGATGGGAGACGTGTTTCCAAAGCTTGAAAAAAGTGGCCCAGTCAGCGAGGTCTTTGAAGATTACCCATCGTTTAACAAAATTCCGATTCTAAAGACGTGGCACAAAGATGCAGGACGATTCATAACGCTTGGCCTTGTTGCAACAAAACACCCTGAAACCGGAGTGAGAAATCTCGGTGTCTACAGAATGCAAATAGTTGACGATACCCATGCCTTGATGCACTGGCAAAAACACAAGCGCGGCGCTCACCACCATGACATCTCAAAAGAAAGGGGAGAAAAAATCGAAGTTGCCATAATAATTGGTGCGGAGCCGGCAACAGTGTTTTCTGCAGTCGCACCAGTACCTGAGGGACTTGACAAGTATCTGTTTGCTGGAATTACAAGACAAAAAGGAATCAAGACTGTAAAATGCAAGACAGTCGACTTGGAGGTTCCAGCAAATGCAGAGATTGTCCTTGAAGGGTATGTTGATCCATCAGACATACGCGAGGAGGGGCCGTTTGGAGACCACACGGGCTACTACACACCAAAAGAACCGTACCCGACATTTACGCTAACAGGAATAATGCGAAGACAAAAACCAATCTATCTGACAACAATTGTAGGCAAGCCAATTTTGGAGGATGCATACATTGGCAAAGTCATCGAAAGATCATTTCTCCCGCTGATCAAAATGTTCCAGCCAGAAGTAGTTGATTTTGCGATGCCCGCGGCTGGATGGTTCCAAGGCATGGCAATAATCTCAATAAAAAAGCGCTACCCAGGGCAGGCAAAAAAGGTAATGATGGGACTCTGGGGCCTTGGGCAGCTTGCACTAACAAAGATGTTCATAGTAGTGGACGATGACATCAATGTACACAGCATGGATGATGTCATCTGGGCAATTACAACCCGGGCAGATGCTGCAAGAGACACAGTAATTATCAACCATGCCCCAACTGATACACTCGATCCGGCATCACCTCTAGTGAACCTCGGCTCAAAGCTTGGAATCGATGCTACACAAAAGACAAAAGAAGAAGGATTTGAGCGAGAGATTCAAGAAAAAGTCGAAGTCGACGAAGCTACAAAAAAGCTAGTAGACTCCAAGTGGAAAAACTACGGACTCTAGTGCATCTTTACTTGATTGTAGAAATTATCGCGCTCTTCTACGGAGTAGCCGATTTGATGAATTGCATCGATTATCTTTTGGCCTGTGAGCTCAGTTGAACGTGCACCAGTACAAGAGACGACCTCCTCTCCAATCAGCGTGCCTCCAAAATCATCTGCCCCATACTGCAAGGCGATCTGAGCCATGCCAACACCATTTGTAAGCCATGATGACTGGATGTGATTAATCAAGCCATCAAAGACCAGCCTAGAGATGGCAATCATTTTCAAAAGATGCATTCCACCAACACCAAAACTCACAAGCTTTTCACGCTGCATCAGTGTGTTGTTTGGCTCAAAACTCCACGGGATAAATGCCATAAAGCCGCCTGTCTTTTCCTGCAGCTTTACTGTCTTCTCAAAATGTTCTGCAATGTCATTAGGGCTTTCTACGTGACCATACATCATAGTAGCTGATGCAGGCAAGCCAACAGAGTGGGACTCTTCCATAATTCTTAACCATTCATCACTTGAGATCTTTTTTGGACTGATGATGTCCTTGACGGAATCCACTAGAATCTCTGCCCCAGCACCTGGGACAGATTGCAGACCTGCGTCCTTTAGCCTAGAGAGAACTTCTTTTGTGGAGGTTTTTTCGATTTTTGCAATCATGTCGATTTCCGATGCGGACAAGCCATGGATTCCAACCTGCGGATATTTTTTTCGAATCATTCTGAATGCGTCTTCATAGTATTCAATTCCAAGGTTTGGGTTGTGGCCGCCTTGAATGAGAACTTGGCGAATCTGAAACATTTCCCAAGATGTTTTGACTCTTGCCTCAATCTGATCAAGTGTTAATGTGTATGACTCACTATCTCCGGGAGGGCGATAAAATGCACAAAACTTGCAGTCAGTCACGCAAACATTTGTGTAATTTAGAATGATGTTGTTTACAAATGAGGCCTTTTTGCCAAATCGCTTTTGTGTCATGTGTCCTGCCACAAGACCCATCAGGTGAACATCATCTGCCTTGAGCAATCGCAATGTGTCATCTCTTGAAGGCCGAATACCGCGCAGAGAATTTTCTAAAATATCGCCAATATCGCTGGAATGAATTTGTTCAGTGATCTGGCTCAAGTGAGCTGTTTGGTTTTTTGATGATATTTAATCTTTGACTGGAGATTTTATCATTGTCAGTGGTTTGGCGTGTAGATTATTTTTAATAGGGGCACATAGAGCAGATCCCTCATGGTCACAGGTCTCCAAATCAGAATGGACCGCATACTCAGAAAGGGCAAGATGCTTTGCATACCGATGGATCATGGTATATCCAACGGCCCAATTGAAGGACTAGAGAACCCATCTGAAATAATTCAAAAATGCGAAACACGGGGCCTGACTAGTGTCATAATTAACAAAGGAATCCTCAAGTCATTGCCAAGACCCACAAGGATTGGTGTTTTGGTCCATTTTTCTGCAAGTACGTCACTTTCAATGTCGCCAAACAGAAAGATGCTCACAGGAACCGTAGAAGAAGCACTACGGCTTGGAGCAGATGGTGTCTCACTTCATATCAATGTGGGCGGAAAAGAGGAGCCAGAGATGCTTGAGCAGCTTGGAATGATTGCAGACGAGTGCCACAAATGGAACATGCCTCTTTTGGCAATGATGTACCCCCGAGGTGAAAACATCAAGAACCCTCACGACCCAGAAATTGTAGGGCATGTTGCAAGAATTGGAGCTGAGCTTGGCGCAGACATTGTCAAGACATTGTACACTGGGGATGTTGACTCATTTACTAAAATTGTAAAAAGCATACCGGTTCCAGTAGTTATTGCTGGAGGACCAAAGGCAAAGACAGACGCCGATGTTCTAAAGATGACAGAGGATGCCATGAAGGCAGGAGCAAAAGGCGTGACATATGGCCGTAACATTTTTGCACACAAGAACCCAGACAAGATGGTCGAGGCGCTGGCTGGAATTATCTTTAGAAAGGAATCAGCAAAAGAAGTAGCGAAGAGAATTGGAAAAAAGTAGAGCATTAATAATTTTACCAAAAGTTTCCAAGCCGCACCTTGGCAAGTTTTTGGCAGGACTTGAGACTGAGGGAATAAAGACAGTTTACGCAGATCCAAAATCAATTCCACAAAAATCAAAACTCACATCCGTTTACACCTCGCCAAACGCAAAATATGTCGTACTGGAAAAGGACACACAAAAACCCAAGGGCAAAAAAATAGGCAAGAGGTTTCGGGTTCTATCAAATTCAGACATTGAAAAGATCTTTACTGAAGCAAAAAAAGGACTGGACTTTGTCATAATTGAGGTAAAAGACTGGAAAATTATTCCGCTTGAAAACATTATTGCTAAACTACACAAAATACACACGGAGATTTTTGCTCTTGCCAGAACGCCAGAGGAAGTAAGAAAAATGTTCTCAATTCTAGAAATTGGCGTGGACGGAGTGATATTTGAGGCAAGCTCAATTTCTGAGGTAAGGGAAGCAATGGTCTACCTTGGGAATAGCAGCTTTGAGTTAAGGGAGGCAAAAATACTTGACATTAAGGAAGTTGGCGACGGCGAACGAGTCTGCGTTGACACCGCATCAATGTTGCACAAAGGAGAGGGAATGTTAATTGGAAGCAAATCGAATTTTCTGTTCTTAGTTCACAACGAATCTGTCGGCTCCTCATTCACATCTCCTAGACCATTTAGAGTAAATGCAGGTGCAGTGCACTGTTATACCGTCTCACCTGATGGCACAACAAAATATCTCTCGGAGCTGGAAACAGGTGCAGAGGTCTTGATAATTGACACAAAGGGAAAGGCAAGGAGAGCAACTGTGGGCCGCTCGAAAATAGAGCGAAGGCCAATGCTCATGATCAAAGCGCAAGCAGGAGATGAAATAGGCGGAATAATTGCACAGGATGCAGAAACAATCCGATTCGTAAAACCTGGGGGTCATCTAGTATCGGTAACACACATCAAAAAGGGCGACACCGTCCTTGTTTATGCAAAACAAGCAAGCGGCAGACACTTTGGCATGGAAGTATCAGACGAATACATTTTAGAAAAATAGATGGCATACAAGACTTGTGTTAGTGTGGCAGAGACAACTCCGGCAAGACTTGATGCCGCTCTGAGAAAGGCACTAAAAAAATCGGAATATGCGGAGATTCGGTTAGATTTTTTGAAGCCAAGTGAAGTCCCGGATGTCTTGGAGCGAACAAAAAAACACCTTGGGCGATGCGTTTGCACGCTACGGCCAAAGGGAGAAGGCGGAAAATTCACCGGTACGGAGCAAGAAAGAGTATCCATTTTGAAATTGATTGCAGAATACAATCCGTATCTGATCGACATTGAATTCTCAACGCTTGTAAAAAACAGGAACTTGGCAAACTATGTGAGAAAAACCAAGACCCAAATCTTGGTATCGTGGCATGACTTTAAGAAAACACCATCCGCCAACGTGCTCTTGGAAAAACTCCACAAAATGAGGCAGCTCTCAAAACATGTCAAAATAGTGACCACTGCACGCGCAACCAAAGACGCGGCATCTGTGTTGTCGCTCTACAGAAAACAAGATGTTAAGCTAATTGCATTTGCAATGGGCGATTATGGGAGAATATCTAGAATTCTTTGTATGTATCTTGGAAGCCCGTACACATATGCCTCGCTTGGCAGGCCTGTTGCGCCAGGGCAGTTCAGTGTAGATGAAGTTAAATCGCTCTTTGCGTTGCAAAAATAAAGATGACAAAAACATTTGCAGTGATTGGAGATCCGATAGACCATTCCTTATCTCCAAACATTCACAATGCCGCGTTTAGGGCACTGGGACTTGACTGCACATACATTGCGTACAGGATTCCAAAAGATGATCTTTATGCAGGAATAGAGTCTCTAAAGCAGATCAAAATTTCTGGGTTTAATGTTACAATTCCCCATAAAATAGCGATGATGGAGTTTCTAGACGATGCAAGTCAAGAATGCAAAACAATCGGCGCAACAAACACAGTTTCAAATGAAAATGGAAGACTTGTTGGCTATAACACAGACATGGATGGGTTTCTCGAGCCGATAAAAAAAAGAAATCTCACAATCTCTGGCCAAAACGTACTACTGCTAGGGGCAGGCGGGGCAGCAAGAGCAATAGTTGCGGGCTTTGCCAAAGAAAAAATCGGGAAAATCATAATTGCAAACAGAACAAAGCAAAAAGCCCAAGATCTCGCAAAATTCACATCGAGCCTTGGAATAGAATCCGAATACGTCTCACTTGAGGACGTAGAGCAAAGCGCTGCAAAATCCAAGTTCATAGTAAACGCTACATCTGCTGGGCTCCAAGGAGAGCCAAGCCCAATTCCAGCCAAGGCCATAAATCCAGAGCATGTCGTTTATGACATTGTGTATATGCCGATGAACACAGATCTCATCGTCCAAGCCAAAAAAAATTCTGCCACGGTGATATATGGTTATGAGATGCTCCTAGGCCAAGCTTGCCTTGCTTTTGAAATATGGCACAAAGTCAAGGCCCCATATGACGCAATGAGCAAAGTTCTGCTTGGAGGCTTTTGATGACACGTGTCACGGCCACAGTTAATGGGGCAATATCAATCGTTAACGCGATAGCCACATGGAAGGGGGCAACCCTTGGAATCGCATCTAGCGTAGAGGCAACAGTAAACACATCGAACGGAAGGGGTATTTTTCTAGAGTCTGATAACAAAAATATTAGCTCAAAGCTGGTAAACAAAGTCGTTGAACTCACAGTTCCAAAAAAAGAGCTCGAAAAAAACAAAATAGAGATCTCAATTAAATCCCAAATCCCAACAGGCTATGGACTGAAGAGCTCAAGTGCGATATCGTCTGTTGTCTCGCTTGCCTGTCACAAGATATTCAAGACACATTATACAGATGCCCAAGTCCTATCTGCAGGAATAGACGCCTCCATTGCAACAAATGTCAGCATGACTGGCGCTTATGACGACGCATGTGCTTGCTATTTTGGCGGTACATTAGTCACAGACAACAAAATGCGCAAAATAATAAAAATGCAAAAAACACCAACAGATCTCTGCGCTGTGATTTTTGTGCCAAGGTCACGAAAGCGCGGGAACATCAAGAATCTAAGAATACTTGCAGATGTATTTGAGAGGGCATGGAATTTTGCAAAAGATGGGAATTATTGGAATGCTATGGTTCTAAACGGCCTTGCCACATCCCATATTTTGAATTCGGATCCAAAGATAATTTTGCGCCTCATGGAAGGAGGTGCACTTGGCGCATCCGTCTCAGGAAATGGGCCTGCTATTGCAGCAGTTGCAAAAAACACCAACACATCGAACATAAAAAAAGTCTTCTCGGAACTCGAAGGAAAAGTGATTATCTCGGAGATAAATAACAAAAAGGCAATGGTACATGAACTGTAAAATAGAAAAATCGACACTAAGCGGAACGATTACGTGCCCATCAAACAAGAGTTATACGCACAGAGCAATATTTTTGGCGTCCTTGGTAAATGGAAAAAGCCTAATCAAAAACGTACTGAGATCGCGTGATACGAACGCAACAATAGAAATTTGCAAAAATCTTGGCGCGCAAATCCAGGAAGCTGGCAACAACCTCAAAGTAAAGGGAATTGACAAATTTGAAAATACTGATCTGATCTTGGACGCATCGAATTCCGGCACCACAATTAGAATTGCTGCTGCAATTTCGGCATTAAGGGAGGCCAAGACCACGCTTACGGGAGACGCTAGCCTCAAAAAAAGACCAATGAAGCCGCTTTTAGAAGCACTGGAATTGCTCGGCGCAAAATATTCTTCAAATGAGGGCAAGCCACCGCTGGTAATACTGGGGAAAATAAGGGGGGGTGACATAACGGTACCAGGCAACGTCTCAAGCCAATTCATTTCCGCATTATTCATCACTGCACCTATGACAGAAAAAGGAATTACACTAAACATCAGCTCTGAGCTTGTATCAAAACCATACCTTGACGCAACAATTGCAACAATGAAGAAATTCGACGTTGAGGTACAGGAGTTGGAGCCATACAAAAAATATAAAATCGAGCCTCAAGAATACAAGCACGCCACGATAACGATTCCATCTGATTTTTCAAGCATTGCATTACTCTTATCTGCTGCAGTACTTGTTGGGCACAACCTTACAATCAAAATGTCAATAGGCGATCTGGCGCAAGGTGACGAGGCCATAATAGACATACTTGGCAAGCTTGGTGTAGGTATCTCTATGAACAACAACGCGATTAAGATCAAGTCTCCTGAAAAACTACTTGGCGGAAAATTTGATTTGTCAAATACCCCGGACCTTCTTCCACCACTTGCAATCCTTGCATTAAAATCTGCGCTCCCAATAGATCTGTACAATGTTAAGCATGCGCGATTCAAGGAAACGGATAGAATCGCAATCCTTGCGCGAGAGCTTCAGAAATTGGGAATAGATGTCAAAGAAAAAGAAGATGGTCTAGTCTTAGGTCCTCCAAAAGAACTCAAAAGCGCTTTGTTAGATTCAGAAGACGACCACAGACTGTTCATGGCGTTTTGCATTGCTGCAATGTATGTGGGGAATTGCACTGTTTCAGACCCTGAGTCAGTAGATGTTTCTTATCCTGATTTTATTGCCGACATGAATCGCGTCGGAGCAAAAATCTCAACTGAATAAGTTATATGCATCAGACGTTGTTTTTTATTTGATGCCTGGGAGCTCGATTGGTCAACGTCTAGTGTTGACTAGCTTTGGAGAAAGTCATGGTAAGTGTATCGGGGCCGTATTGGATGGATGCCCAGCCGGACTTGAGCTTGAAGAAAAAGACGTACAGAAAATGCTTGATCAGAGAAAGCCTGGCCAATCACTTGTATCAACACAACGAAAAGAAACCGACAAAGTTGAGATTATTTCTGGTGTTTTTCGGGGATACACCACTGGCGCCCCAATTGCAATGGTAATCTGGAACAAAGACCAAGACTCTAGAGCATACGATGAGCTTGTCACAAAGATGAGGCCTGGACATTCTGATTTTCCAGCACTGGTAAAATACCGACTATTCAATGACTATAGGGGCGGTGGGAGATTCTCTGGAAGGCTGACTGCAACACATGTTATGGGCGGTGCAGTTGCAAGAAAACTACTAAAGGTGACACTAGGCGTTGAAACAAACTCCTACACAGTCAAAATTGGCAAAATCACAATGAAAGAAAAGTTTGAGCTAAAAATGAAGAGCCACATTTACGAAAACGAGGTAAGGTGTCCTAACAAAAAAGTAGCCGAAAAGATGAGGCAATCAATCTTGGCAGCAAGAAAAAACAGCGATTCTTTGGGTGGAGTTATAGAATCAACTACGATCAATGTTCCAATTGGACTTGGAGAGCCAATTTTTAGTTCTCTGGAATCTGACATAAGCAAGGCAATCTACTCAATTCCGTCTGTAAAGGGAGTCGAGTTTGGTTCTGGTTTTGCCGGCTCAGAATTGTTTGGCTCTCAAAACAATGATCCTTACATAATAAAAAATGGCAAAGTGCTAACAAAGACAAACAACTCCGGTGGAATTCTTGGTGGATTGTCAAATGGAATGCCACTTGTAATGAAAGTTGCATTCAAGCCTGCCTCATCAATTGCAAAAAAACAAAACACGATCGATATTAAAACAAAAAAAGCAGTCACATTACAAGTCCAAGGAAGGCATGACCCATGCGTGGTGCCGCGTGCTCCACCAGTGGTTGACTCCCTGGTATCATTGGTACTTGCTGATCATGCACTGATGGGCGGATTCATAAAGCCAGTATTGTAAAAATGTCAAACATAGATCAATTACGAAACAAAATAGATGAAATAACACTTCAAATGCTTAATCTGCTAAAAGAAAGAACAGAGATTTCAAGACAAATAGGCGAACTCAAAAAAAGTAATGGCCTTGGTGTGTTTGATGAGGCAAGAGAAGAACAATTACGAAAGGAAGTGAGCATTCTTTGCCAAGAAGTTGGACTCGACGAGTCGCTTGGAAAAAAGTTTCTAAATTTCCTCCTAAATGAATCGATAAAGGTCCAAACCGAAGGAAAGCAAACGCACCTCACAATCTTTCTGAAGGCAAAAAGCCTTGAACAGCAAGGAAAAAAAATCATTCACATGGAAGTTGGCGAACCTGATTTCATGCCGCCTAAAATTGTCAAAAAGGCACTTGACGAAGCATTTGAGAAGGGTTTTGTGAGGTATGGGCAAGCCGCAGGAATGCCGAATCTCAGAGTGGCATTAGCAGAACATGTTTCAGAGAAATTTGGAGCCGATATAAAAACAGAAAACATCCTAGTCTCGCCAGGTGCCAGGTTCTCAATTTATCTTGCAATTACAACTCTCTTGAATCCAAGTGACGAGATTATCATAATAGAGCCAGCGTGGCCTGCGTATGGGGACTGTGCAATAAATGCTGGAGTTAAAGTCAGGACCGTTCATACAACACTTGAAAGCAAATGGGATCCATCGATCTCACAAATTGAGCAAACAATTAACTCAAACACAAAAATGATTGTTCTTAACTATCCGAACAATCCGACAGGTAAGACACTCTCATCAAAATTGCAAGACCAGATAATAGAATTGGCACAAAAACATGATCTGTATGTTCTTAGTGATGAAATTTATTCTGAATATTCATATGCCGAATGGAAAAGTGTTCTGTCGAATAATTACAAAAAAAGCATAGTTACCCAATCATTTTCAAAATCACATGCAATGACGGGCTTTAGAATTGGATATGCAGTGGCCGACACAAAAATAATAGAAAAAATGGCAAAACTTCAAGCGCTATGTCTCACAAATGTGGCCGAGCCAATCCAATATGCCGCGCTCAAGGCCTTGAAAGCAGATGTGAGTGGTAATAGAAAAAACATAAAGTCAAAGCTTGATACGTTGATCCAGTCTGCAAGAGAGATAAACTTGGACTTTGTTGTACCAGATGGTGCGATGTATCTTTTTGCTAGAATAAACCAGCCTAACTTTGATGGCCTGGAATTTGCCAACAAACTGCTTGATTACGGTGTTGCCGTCGCCCCGGGTGGCGGTTTTGGCAATTACAGAGATTTCATCAGGATCTCTGCCTGCCAAGACGAAAAGAAACTAAAGGGAGGTATGAAGATATTGGGTGAGGTTCTAAGGGGTTCTGAATGAAGAAAAGTATCACAATAATTGGCGCTGGGGGCAAAATGGGACAGTGGTTTGCCAAATATTTTACCTCAATTGGCTACGATGTAATCGGCTTTGATTCTGAAGTTCAAATAACTGATAAGGCAGTCAAAAAAGCAACCTCGCTTGTAGGCTCGGTTCTAAGTGCAGAAATCGTACTTTTGTGTACCCCTACAAGACGAACTCCAGAAATCATCAGGCTTATTGCAAAGGAAATGAGACGAGGCTCTTATCTTATTGAAATCACTTCTCAGAAATCAAAGACAGCTGCTGCACTGCTCAAGATTCCATCAAAGATAAATCCAGTCTGCATCCATCCAATGTTTGGACCTGGAGCAAAAAGGATCAAAGGCCAAAATATTATCTCCATCCCAATCAAGGATGCAAAAAAAGAACTGAGCTTGATCAAGTCGTTATTTGAAGGAGCAAACTTTGTTACAATTGATGCAGCTGAGCACGACAAAAAAATTGCAATCATTTTGGGACTGACCCATCTCATGAATCTGGTATTTGCAAACATCATATCAAAAGACGACAAGAGTTCGCTAACAGAACGCATGTCAGGAACCACTTTTAAAATTCAAAAAATACTTACTGAAAGCATCATGACGGAATCAACTGATCTAATTGAAACCATCATCGCGAATCCCGAAATAAGGAGAGCAGCAGAAGAATTTTGGAAGGACATTGGAAGATTACTTACTGACATTCAAGAAGGAAAATCTGAAGACATTACAAACTACATACGTACCGTGCAAGAAAACCTCGCAAGAAACTCTAATCTAGATGATTCTTACAAGAAGCTAAACACGATGATAAACGCAATCGAAAAATGACATGCGTTCTACAAAAATAGTGACATCTTTTGTAACAAACAACGAAAAGTTCCTCATCCTAAAACGAAGTGACAAAGTAAAAAGTATGAAGGGCTTATGGGGTGCAGTTAGTGGTATAATTGAGGCTGGTGAGGAGCCACTTGAGAGGGCCAAAATAGAAATTTATGAAGAAATTGGCGCTAAAGGCGATGTCATTCGCTTACTGAAATCCGCAAAGGAAATGGCAATATCTTCACCACAATATCCTGATCATCAATGGATTGTTTTTCCATTCCTGTTTGCAATCGAGTCTCCAAAAATACTGTTAAACTGGGAGAATGTGTCTTACAAATGGATAACATCGCAAGAGATTTCCAAATACAAAACAGTACCTAACCTAGATGAAGTATTATTCAATCTGTTGTAGATTTTCGTCTTCCTTTGTGTACTTTCTTTGTTGAGGTAGCATCACGTACACGCAAGCCCCACCACACATGGTACACGGGACATTGTTTCCAATTCGTTGGCCTGTTCTGTTGTGGATACGCGCAGCCTCTTCTGGATCTATGGACAGTGAGATCTGTTTTTCCCAGTCTAGTGTTCGCCTGGCCTCTGTCATTTTCATGTCCCATACAATTGCTTTTTCTCTAAGCTTTACCAGATCACCGGCATGCGCAGCAATTCTGTATGCAATGAGGCCTGCTCTCACCTCTTCCGCATTTGGAAGGGCCAAGTGTTCTGCTGGAGTGAGATAACACAACAAATCGACTCCCTCGCTTGCTGCAATGGCAGCACCTATTGCACTTGATATGTGATCATAGCCTGATGCAATGTCTGTCACAAGTGGGCCAAGTACATAATACGGCACATCACCAATGAGTGATTTTGCCAACCTGACATTTGCTGCGACCTCGTTTAAGGGCACATGTCCTGGGCCTTCTACCATTACTTGGATGTCTTGCTCATGGGCCTCCTTTGTGAGTCTTGAGATGTTTATCATCTCTTGCACTTGAAGCTCGTCATGCGAGTCCAAAATGGAACCAGGTCTTAATGCATCGCCCAAGCTAAACGTGACATCGTACTTTTTTGCAATTTCCATTAGATAGTCATAATGAGTGATGTAGGGGTTTTCCTTGTCATATTTGAGCATCCATGCGGCTGTTATCGTTCCGCCCTTGCTTACGACACCGCCGTACCTTTGAACCTTGAGAATTCGTTTTGCTATGTCTTTTGAGATGCCAGAATGTATTGTGGTATAATCGACGCCATCCTTTGCGTTATTCTCAAAGGCGTTAAGAAAGTCATCCTCTGTGATATCTAGAGGATTTTTGTGCTTTTCAACTCCATAATTGTACGCCTCATAAATTGGGACGGTTCCAAAAGTAATTGGTGCTGCATCCAGCAAAGCTCTTCGTATAGACCCAACATCTCCACCGTCACTTAGATCCATAATTGTGTCGGCATGGTGTTTTACGGCGATCTTTGCCTTTTCAATTTCTTCATTGAGATCGACTTTGAGTGTGGATGTGCCAATGTTGACATTTACTTTGGTTTTGAGGCCCTTACCGATCCCAACCCTGTGGACCTTTTGTGGTCTTGCATTGTTGGCTGGAATGATGATGGACCCTGTTGCAATTTTTGATCTCAACCATTCCACCGTAATGCCTTCGTCCCGTGCTACCTGTTTCATTTCATCAGTAATGATGCCTCGTCGAGCAGCACTGAACTGTGTTCCCATGTTCTTATTATGACGTCTCTAGATTTAAACAGTAGCGAAGAGCTGATCGTTTTTCATTACTGACCAAATTACAAATTCGCATAAAACTATTACATGAGGATTTCAATAAAACATCATGAATATCCTATCAATTGGCGGATCTGATCCATCCTCTGGTGCGGGAATACAGTCAGACATTTTAGCAGCTTTCACACTTGGCGCCAATTGTTTCTCTGTTATTACTGCAATAACTGCACAAAACTCTTCAGAGTTTTCCAATGCAGAGCCAGTCTCAAATAAATCAATTGGGCTTCAATTGGATTCGATATTTTCAGATTTTGATGTGCATGTGATCACAATCGGAATGGTCTACAATTCAAAGATAATACAAAAAATTTATTCAAAGCTAAAAGATAAAAAAATTCCAATAATTCTGGATCCGGTCATAAAATCCACAACTGGAGGCAGCCTTCTAGAGAAATCAGCGTTGGGTACACTCAGGAAGTTGATGTCAGTTTCGTACGTAATTACGCCCAATGTGCGTGAAGCTGAGGTACTCTCAGGCGTAAAAATCAGCAAGCATACTGATCTCATAAAGGCTGCAAAAACACTTGGCAGTCTTGGGGCGAAAAACGTCATAATAACGGGCCATACGTTTGTTAAAAACAAGATAAGTGATTTTGTCTATGAAAATGGAAAAAACTATTCAATTACGGGGGGAAAAATAACTGGGGCTAATCATGGAAGTGGCTGCAATTTTGCAATAGCTTTGGCATACTCAATTGCAAAAAAACGCACCATCAAGGATTCTGTAACATTTGCAAAACAGTTTGCTCATGATGCCATCAAATCCTCAAAACGCCTTGGACACGGAATCAAGATAACGACTCCGGTTGGCGATGAAATAAAGTTGGATCTTGGGGCCGCAATAAAGGAATTTGAAAATCTCAACAATGTTTCTGTGTTGATTCCAGAATGTCAGACAAACTTTGTGTTTGCAAAACAAAACTCAAAGTCAATTAATGATGTTGCAGGTGTTTTGGGCAGAATAGTGAGGACAGGAAACAGCGTTACAATTGCAGGTGATCTGGAATATGGGGCTTCAAGGCATGTCGCGGCCGCCGTTCTGAGCATGCAAAAAAAATTCCCACAGATAAGATCCGCACTAAATCTAAGATTTGACGAAAATCTGATAAGGAAATTTGCAAAAACAAGAAACAAAATCTCAAGCTATGATAGGACCAATGAACCAAACCCAACAAAACTCAAAGAAAACTCGTCAATTTCCTGGGGAATAAGAAATGCAATCAAAAATTCTGTCTCTCCGCCAGACATAGTCTATCACAGAGGAGATTTTGGAAAAGAACCGATGATCATAGTGTTTGGAACGAATCCAAAACAAGTGGTCTCCAAGGTTGCAAAAATGCTTGATGCCTGACTCGAAGATCATTTCATGATTCAACATAAATAGTTCAATATTTTCATCTAGACTTGTGAAGGCAGTTATTCTTGCAGGCGGCCTAGGCACGAGACTTCAGCCGTACACCACATTTTTGCCAAAACCAATGTTGCCGCTAGGCGAAAAGCCACTACTTGAGCACCTAATAGACTGGCTAAAGCGCAACAAGGTTACTGACATTGTGCTATGCGTGAGCTATCTTCGAAAGACAATCGAGGATTATTTTGAGGATGGAAGTAGATTTGGAGTCAAAATAGAATACGCAGTTGCTAATAGGCCACTTGCGACTGCAGGCCAGCTAAAAACTGCCGAATCATTCGTTGATGATACATTTGTCTGCGTTTATGGTGACTCTGTTTTCAATTTTGACTTGAAAAAAATGCTATCCCAGCACAAGACAAAAAAGTCATTCATCACGATGAGCCTGCACCAGTACAAGACCACGATAAAATACGGTGTGATCGAGACAACAAAGTCGGGCAAAGTCACGGCATGGAACGAAAAGCCACAGATCAGCGCCAACATAAACATAGGGTGCTATGTGATGGAACCTCAAGTTTTTGGACTCATCCCATCAGACAAGCCTTACGGCATGGACGATGTGATAAAAAGGGCGCTCGCAAAAAGAAAAGAGGTAAACAGCTTCATCGTAAAGAACGGATTTATCGACATTGGTGACAAGATGTCATACAAAAAGGCATATGCTGAATTTAGAGAGAAGCTTGGCAAGATTTAATGTCTGAGATAACAATTCGCAAAATAATCGAGTCTGATATAGAAAACGGGTTTCTGGAATCACTTGATAGTTTGCGCCAGGCAAGTAATATGGACAGAGGAAAAGCCAAATCAATTTTAAAAAAAATCAAGGAAAACCAGAACCACGTGATTTTCGTGGCACTACAAGACAATCTAGTTGTCGGCGCAACTACCTTGCTAGTTGAGCAAAAGTTCATTCATGATGGTGGAAAGGTTGGCCACATAGAGGATGCTGTGGTATCAAAAGGATACCAAGGAAAGGGAGTGGGCGAGAAAATAATCCGATTTGTGCTAGAATATGCCAAAAACCAAGGCTGCTACAAGACAATTCTGGATTGTGATGACCGGGTAAGGCCGTTTTATGAGAAGCTTGACTTTGAGGCTCACTCAAACGGCATGCGGTATAATCACTAAAAATATTCCTTTGTTGGCCGCTTTTTTGTTCTAAACAACCATCCACCGATGCCAATTATTGGTATGGACACTGCCATGAAAATCTGTGGAACTATCCCTACTGCAAACACTAGATAGTTTTTGTCTATTTTTGGAACCAACGTGCTTGCATAAAACATGCTTGCAAAAAGCACCACACCTCCAGCAATAATTAGTGCGCCAACAGATCTTGAGCCATATCTTTTTGACATGATAAATGCCGTCCCGGTTATGCTCATCGCTGGTGCCGCGCCAATTGAGATGAACATTAGAATCTGCGGCTCTGGCTCAACTTCGACTCTTGGAGCAATGAGATAATTGTAAAACACATTGATCTCTCCACCAAACATTATAAAGAGTCCAAGACCTGCGACTGCAAGATATTTCTCAATTGCCACATCCTACAAAAATATTTTAGATAATTAAACGGTGTGAAGTCCTGAATTTACGTTATGCCGACAAGACCTGCGAGCTCTTTTCTGCACGCAGCGCCAAGCTGTTCGGCAGCTTTTTCTGGCTGAATTGAATTTAGAAATACACCATAACCTCTTTCTAGACCGGACCAAGCGGCAGTCAGTGGATACACTTCAATATGCCAGTGAATCTGCCTGCTGTTTTTCTTTTCAGGGGACAAATGAAATGCCAAATTAAAAGCAACGTTTTTGAGCGAGTTGGCAAGTCCGCCAAGTGTAGCGCGCAAGATCAACGACAGATCATTGATTTCCTTTTGTGTTATTTTAGAAAAACTAGTTGTATGTTTTTTTGGGCAGATCCAAAACTCATATGGATATGATGGCGCCCAGGGGCAAAATGCTAAAAATCCCTCGCTTTGTAGAACCTGTCGTGGCCCTCCGGTCTCTATGTTTACCGTCTGGCACAGCGGGCACGCGCCCTTTTCATTTAGTATTCTATGTGATGCTTCCGCTTCAGCCTCAATAATTGGAGGTATTGTAGAAAAGGTAACCATGTTGATGTGTGGGTGCGGGGTTGCACTTCCTGCCTCTTTTCCATGGTTTATGTAAATTGAAACGTATGTTACTCCGCGTTGCGTGTATAGCCATCTGAGCCTATCTTGGATGACCACTAGTATGTTTGACCATTGCTCAACTGGTATGGTGGCAAGTGAATCTTTGTGCTTTTCAGATGCGACTACAATATAGTGATAGCCATACGCAGGCTCGCTGTATAGCGGTCTGTCGCTGTACGAGTTTTCTGCAGATACGGAAACTGCTGGCACCTTGCTTTCAAAGACTCTGACCGACCAATTCTCGACGTAATTATCCTCGCTGTCCTGAAGTCTCTGCAGCATTCCGTCTTTTGCTACTAAGGACAACAACGAGGGGTTTGTCATGGACTCGTTTCCGGGACAAAATGCGCATTTTTTTGATTCCCCGTTTTGTTCTTCGTTTTGCGAAACAATGACAAATTTTTCAGAGACATAATCTTTTCGCATGCTTCCCATATTCGATACTATGAAATCGTGATGATAAAACCTTTTCAACGATCGCGAATTGAAAAACTCAACCGGTGCAAAGTTTAAAGTGATCTTGGATCAGCTCTCAAACTAAGGGGATTATCATAGCTACCAACAAAGATGTGAAAATGATCTATGTGTTGCTTGATGGAGTAGGTGATCTACCACACCCAGATTTGAAAGGTGCAACTCCTCTTGATTTTGCTCAAACCCCAAATCTTGACAGACTGACAAAAAATGGAGCGATGGGCGAAGTAATATCTGTTGGAAAGGGGATTGCCCCAGAATCAGACATTGCGGTCTTTAACATGCTTGGTTACAAGTTTCAGCATTCAGAGTATGCCGGAAGAGGAGTGATGGAGGCAATAGGCACCGGAATTGACTTTAAGGATGGCGACTTGGCCTTGCGCGGAAACTTTGCCACACTCGATGATGATGGGATTATTGTTGACAGGAGGGCTGGAAGGAAAATAGAGCGAGAAGACGCACTGGCAATCTCAAAAGAAATCGAAGATGCCATCAAATTTTCAGAACCAGGCGCATCTGTGGTTGTTGCACCTACGATAGGCCACAGGGTTGTTATACGAATAAGGTGTGACGGAAAACCGCTTTCATCTGAGATTACAAACACAGATCCTGCCTATTCTAGGATTGATGGAATGGGAATTGCAAAGGCAGTGGGAGACTATCTAAAAATAGAAAGGTGCTTGCCACTAAAAGACATACCAAATGCCTCACTTACTGCTACACTGGTAAATGAATTCACAGAACAATCGCTAGAAATAATGAAGAAAAGCAAGACAAACCAAAGACGCAAAGAGCAAGGAAAAAAACTACTAAACAGCATCTTGTTGCGTGATGCGGGAAACCACTATCCAAAAGTTGTTCCAATTAACGATCTGTATTCGATGAGATTTTCATGTATCGTGGACATGCCAGTGGAGATTGGAATCTCTGAAGTTTTGAAAATGCGCACCTTTGGTGCAGGTGGTCTGACGGACTATGAGGAAAAGGCGGCCGTTGCAGCAAAGGCAATGTCGACTGAAAATGCAATCTACGTCCACCTCAAAGGACCAGATGAGTTTGGCCACGACGGTGATGCGCTTGGAAAGATGAAAAACATTGAAGAAATAGACAAAAGATTCTTTGGTACCTTGTTGGATCATATAGATACAAGTAAAGTCGCAGTAGTGATATCTGCGGATCATTCTACACCATGCATTAACAAAGGACATAGCGATGATCCAGTTCCGGTGCTGGTGTCTGGAGACTCTGTCAAAAAAGACAACAGTGTGCGGTTTACCGAAAAAAATGCAAAGATTGGCAGTATTGGTCTTTTAGAGGGTGCACAGGTACTAAAGACTGCACTGCAGATGATCAAATAGTGAAAAGCGAAACCCGGCCGGAGTTTTTTATCGATTGTATCTTTTGTCGCAGTTGGTCTACGTTGATGCCATGATATGTTCCTGCCGAACGCCCAATCTTCTCGAGTGCTCGTCCTAGCACGGAAAGGCATATCATGTCTTCTGCTTTTTGATAGTGAACAAGAGCCGCGGCAACCAAAATTATTCCTTGGACTAGTTCTTTTTCACCCTCGTAGCATTTTTTCCAGACCCCCTCGAGAACTTCGTGGGCTTCCCAGAAGCGTTCTTCGTTAAAATAAGAGATGCCCATCTTGATTGCTTCTTCTTTTTCAATGTGTTCTTCGACTATGTGTTTTGCGTGATCCAGTGGTGCAATTGGGGCGAATCTTTCTACAAGTGAGTCCATTTTCGATTTGTCAATTGATACGTCAAACTCTACGTATCTGGTTGAGACGCGTGAATCTCGAATTGTTGCCCCGAGATTGTAAGACAGCTTACGCGCCATTGCAAGCAATTTGTCAGTGTCATGTGGGGCGTATTTGGTGTTTTTCAAGTGCAGCATGAATCTGTCCATGCATTGAAATCCATGAGTTTTCTTAAATCTCTTATTGATCTTCAAGGTAACAGAACCATCTTCAATCAAGGTTTATATGAAATAGAAAAACGAGGCACAATACATGTCAATGGAGACAATAAGCGATGTAAACAACACCTTTCTCTCAAGAAGAGAGATAGTCTGCAACTTCAAAGGCGTTGCAGGCAAGCTGAAAAAATTAGATGCTGCAGACATGATTTCAAAACAATTCAAGCTTGATGGCAAAGTGATAATTCCGATCTTTATGAAGACACACAGTGGCAAGCCAGAGATAACAGGAACCTTTTATGTTTACGATAATGAAGAGTTGGCAAAAAAACAGGTCAATCCAACCATTTTCAAGAGACTTGAAAAAATAAAAGCAGTTGCAGCACCGCCTGCCGAGGCAACACCAGCTGAGGCAGCATCTGCGGAAGCGCCTGCAGAAGAAAAGAAAGAAGAGGCAGCAGCATAATGGCAGGAAAAAAGGCCCAAGCCAAATCTACTGGAATATCTTCTTACTACAAGATCAGTGGAGACAAGGCCACAAAAGTTCACAAGTTGTGTTCTAGATGCGGGAAAGGCGTCTTTATGGCAGGACACAAAAACAGACATACATGCGGCAAGTGTGGCCTAACAGAATTCATCCAATAAGTTTCTAATTCAGCATACTTTCCATCTTGCTTTCGTCCGATATCTCGGAGCTTGTTTTGTTACGCAATTCAAGGTCTACTTTCTCAATATTTGCTATGGTTAGCTCTGATTTGCTCATTTGATGAAACATATGAGTGGTTACAACCATGTCTCTGAAGTCTTCAAAATAACATAATAGAGATATGTTGTTCAAATCAAGCACACACTACTGGCTTCGTATTTATCTAATGGGAGCGAAATGACATCAGTAGAGTTTTTTCGTTCTCAGCTTTGATTCGCGCTCTTCATATTCTTTGATTTTAGTCAATAATGCCGGATCTAGACTTGCCTTGGCAAGTGATTCTGCTGATAGCTTGACTGTGTTTGTATCTAGGGAAATCTTGGTTACTGGAAGATTCTTTCCAATCCAAAGCTTTTCTGTTTTGTCTTCAAGCTTGTAGTCTTTGAATCCAGCAGGGAATTTTTTTGTGATGTGTGTTAGAAGAGTCTTGTCATCAAATACGGCCCTTGACTCAAAAAGTCTGGTGCTGTCTGCATATACATTTTCGAACAGGTTTGCAGATATTTCGTCTGAAACGAGTTCCATTTTTGATATTTTGCGGATCAGTTCCAAATAATGCAGGAATTCATGCGCTAAAATTGCATGAATTGTGCCCTTGAGCCCAAATGCAACAAGCGGTGCAGAGATCTGTATGACCACTTGAAGTTTTTCCTCAAAAAACACTGGCATTGTTCTTGCAAACAAAATTCCGTATTGAAATGACACACCATCCGAACTAGTTAAAACTGCAGATGGTTCCACATACGATACTGGGTAGTGCGTACCTGATGCTTTTTCTATTCTTTGTATTCCTGATGTAACCAGCTCAAATCTTTTTTTTATAGTCTCAAAGATATCTGATGTCAGAAGTCCTTTCTCGTATGCTTCTCTTACCTTTACTAGATGATCCAACGAAATGATCCAAACCAGATAAGGGTAAAAATGTTAGTTTATGATTCTTATCTCTTCAAAATCGAATGTATCGCACTTGGATCTGTTTGCAATTACATCTGATATGTTTGGAAAAACATTGTCACCTGTGACAAAACGCTTTAGTGGAACTCCACCATCCACCCTCATGAAAAGATAAAACGAGTTTTCCGAGTTGATCTTATAGCATAGGGCATGTATTGATTTTTCAGTTCTTTTACCTGAATTTTCATAAACTGCAATCGTGCTTTTCCGTAATTGATCAAGTTTTTTCAGGTCTTCTTGTAGTATCGGGTTTTCTGTGCTCACAAGCAGTTTTGTCTTTGATACAAATGATATGGGGCCAGCAGGAATCCTGGGTATTTGCTTTAGAGAGTTCAGTGTTACTTTGTCAGCTTTGATTTTTTTTGGCAATTTTGGGTTTCTTTTCTTTGGGTTAGTCAGCTTTGCAAAAAATGGCCTACCTGAGCCTAAAACCAAACTCGTACTGTCTTCCCCACCAATCCAAGTTATTTTTGCCTGCACGGCCACAAACTTCTCAAATAGGTATCTAGAGATCATGCCTTCTATGCTGTCGAACTCTGATATTCCATGACGATTGCATGCAAGACATCCCTTCCCAAGGCAGTTGCTACATGGTTTTTGTTTTTGAGGAATACTGCGTATGTTCTTTACATACCTACCAGAAACAAAAACAGCCCTTGATTGTATGTCATACGATTCTGTCTTAAAATCAATGGTAAGCGTCAAATCTGGATCGAGCTGTTGGTGTTTCTTTTTTGTTTTTTGGGCAAACTGTTTTACAAGTTCCCGTGTTATGCTAGTCTTTATGCTGTCAATTCCCCTTAGTTTGAATTGTGATCGTATGTGATCGTCTCTGTCTAAAATCGACGGCTTTAGCTTGGCCCCAACAAGAAACGTCTTAAAATCATAGTTAGATGATGCATCTAACATTTTTACAAGATGATGTTGGAGACTATCAAAAATGTTTTTGCAGATGTGACATTTCGTGTTTTTTTTCTTTAGTGCTTTGTGGATTTTCTGTCCCAGTGTTTTATTTGATGCAAGTCCAAGCCTTTTTGCAAACAGTCTGCCAAGACAATGATCACACAAGTCGTACTCTTTGAGTATTTTTTGCGATAAACGCAATACAGTTGTAAATTTTTTGCCTTGACTCACATTGGAAATTTTCAAAAACAGATTATTAGTGGTTTGCTTATCCCATTCCCATTTTGCGCAAAAACCCTTGCATTTGTCGCCCCTTTGCCGCTTTCATCATGCCCTTTGAGTTTTTGTAGTTCTTGAGCAGCTCTTTGACTTCGTGTTCAGGCCAGCCTGAACCCCTTGCAATTCTCTTGATTCTTGATGCGTTAAGCAAGTCTGGATCTGCCTTTTCTTGCTTTGACATGCTTTGAATGATGAATCGCCATTTCTGGATTCTACCTTCCATCTGATCCAGCTGATCTTCTTTGACCATTCCAGAAAGGCCTGGCATGTTGTCTAAAAATCCCTTCAGTGAGCCAACCTTTGTCACTTCTTCTAGCTGGTAGTAAAAGTCATCCATGTTCATCTTTCCGCTAGAGATTCGCTTTAGTCGTACGTCGTCTGCCTCCGATTCTAGTCTTTTTGCAAAATCAAGCAGTGCCTGAATGTCTCCCATTCCAAGTAGCCGTCCAACAAATCTTGTTGGGGAAAATAACTCCAGATCGTCTATTTTCTCACCGGTTCCAACATACATTATCTTGGCACCAGTTGCCGCAGATGCAGCCAATGCACCGCCTCCCTTGGCAGAGCTGTCAAGCTTTGTGATGACTATGCCGCCAACTGGAACTGTTTTGTGAAACGACTCTGCTTGATTATAGCACTGCTGTCCTATAGTTCCGTCAATTACTAGTAAAGCAAGATCTGGTTCTGCAACTTTAGAAATCGTCTTCATCTCATCTAACAGATCTTTTTCTTCTTTGTGACGACCTGCAGTATCTATCAAAATTATGTCCAAGCCAGAGTTTTCAAAGTGCTTGAGGCCGGCCTTGACTATTGCTGGAGCATCCTTATTGTTTTCATCCCCATAAACTTCTACATTGGCTTTTTCGCAGTTTGTTTTTAGCTGAACTAGTGCTCCAGGCCTGTACGTGTCTGCACCAATCACGCCTACTTTGTAGCCTTGTTTTGTGAGGAACTTGGCAAGCTTTCCACTGATGGTGGTTTTTCCGCTGCCCTGTATTCCAAGCATCAGTACCTTGTTTATTTTTCCTGGCTGAAATGAGAACTGGTTTTCCTTTCCGAGGAGATTCGCCAGCTCATCGTATAGGATTTTTACAATGTGATCCTTTCGTGAGAGTCCTGGCGGAGGGGTTTCATTTAGCGAACGGTGCTCTAGATTTTTTGTAATTTCAAGCACTAGGCGTACGTTGACGTCTGCTTGCAGCAATGCACGCTGGACATCCTTTGATAATTCCTTGATTAATGCTTCGTCAACTCCAGAAGAGTTTACGATTTTTTTTATTGCCGCCTGAAGATTTTTTTTGAGAGTATCAAGCATTGTCCTTTATTTTTGCTTGCACTATTTCAAATCTTCCCCTGTAACCGTCCCAATGTGTTTTCGAGTCTATGATTTTCACTGGGTGAGAAAAGAGCGGGCAACCAACTACAAATGTCTCAGCCTCACCTCCCTCAAAACTCAAATTAAAGCCATATTTTTTTGCCAAATCTGACAGAATGTCAAGATCTTTTTTTGTTATTTTTTTGCCAAGCCACGACTCATCTAGTCCAGCAGCTGAAACGCTGGTTATGATGAATTCAAAATTGCAATCAAGCAGTTCTTGCATGTACCGAGTCTGATCTTTTTTCCAAAGTGGAGATATGATCTCAAGGCCTAATTCTTTTGCAACCTGATCAAACCTTGTTTTTTGAAATTCGCTTAGGATTCCACCATGTACTATTCCATCTATCTGATAATTGGTTTTTGCCTCTTCTAATGCTTCTTTGATTTTTTCAAGTTCAGTTGCAGTTTCTGTCGAATTTACCTCGATCATAATCTGTGGAATTTTCATTGCATGTGCCTGAAGGCTGCAAAACTTGACATTTGGATGATGTAGCAGATGGCTTTCGGCTGACTGTGCAAGTATTGTGATTAGGCATTTGATTTTATGGCCAATCTTTTGTGACTCGTAAATTGCAAACGTGCTGTCCTTTCCCCCAGAAAAAAGTGCGGCAAGCTTCATCTGGTTTTTGATAAATGGTTGAAGTATTAATTGGATGCTTCAATACTCATAATCGTCATCAACAATCAGACGGCTTTTCCAACTTATCATCAGCATCCAAAATTAGGACTTGATACGCATAATTTTAGTTCTGTCCATTACTTTCCAGTATTCTACTGTTTGGCCTTGCTCTAGCTTGCCTTTGACCTCGTCATCTATCATCTGGGCATCTATTGTCTCAAAGGTCTCGCTGTCCATTATTTGGACCTGCTCGCCAGTAATGGAGATGATTTGACCGCTTCTTTTGTCAATTAGCGGCACATGGACTTGCATGCTGACTGGACTTACATGCGGTCGCTTTTGATTATCGAAAATCCCAACACCCACGATTCTTGCCTTTGCAGCACCGTGCTTTCCTGGCTTGCTGGTATCATACTCGATGATTCTGCACGGTTCGCCCGATGGTTGATCAGAAACGGGTAAAAGAATGTACGAGCCGATTTTTAAGGAACCCAAGTCTGCTGGCTTGCTCATACTCTGAACAAATTATGATCAATATTTAACATTTATGAGACTGACGGATCACTTTAGTTTTTCAAGTATTGAAAGGCCGACAAGGTTATTCATCGTGATTCCTTTTCTGCAAACGTTACGACGAGTTTGTTCACAGTATTTGTTTACGCTTTGATGACTTTTTTGACTTGATACCTCGAGCACTACAATGTTATCACTGTATGGAAAAGTAAATCTGGGTTTTTCTGATGACAAGGCAAGTATGTTTCCAGTTGATGCTTTTTTGATCCGATCATTTTTTGAGACCACCATGGCAAGATCCGACATATCGTCGTCTGATTTTGAATATTCCAAATAATATATTGAGACAAAGTTCATCGTTCCTTCCACCTCGCGCTCAAAAAGTTCGCTATTGGTGTTGAAGATAAACGAGGTCTTGGCTTGCTGGTACTTTTCAATTTCCTTTGCAATCTTGGCATCATTTGCAAACTTGACTAAAAGATAGTGGTTTGCATGTGATGGAAAGTACGGTTTGCTGTCATCTGAAAATGTGGCAGTGACAAAGTACATGTTTTCAATGTTTTTAGAGGCCTGCCAGGAATCTTTGATTTCTATTGATTTGTGGTCATGTGTGTATGGAACGCATGCGTAACCATCAAGCGAGGTTTCAGACAACAAAAATTTGCCAGCATTTGAATATTTAATATTTCTTTGATCTCTTCCAAAACAGGAAACAGCATTTTTGTGAAATCAAAATTTGTTTGGTTTTGTGGCAATAGCTATTTAATAGAAGCACATGCGACATTTTTTGTCCCAGCCTAGCTCAGCCTGGTAGAGCTTCCGGCTGTAGTGGTTGGCTCTTGGCTAACCGAAATCAGCCTATCAGGCGCACAGAAACCGGAGTGTCGAAGGTTCAACTCCTTCGGCTGGGACTACACTTTTTTTATCAAATCTCTGGATAATTGTACAATAATGTCGTTACTGTTATGAAACACATCAAGCCAATCATCAAAAAAGGCATCATTGGAACCGCACTCATCACATATTTCCCATTTCCAAATTTCTCAGTATCTGGATTGTGTCTAAAAATAAACTTGCGTTTCCCACTGGCCATTGAATCTGCAGGAAATCCATGTTTTTCGTTTTTAGCTCTTTGATGTATGATAAAAAATGCCGCGAATTTTTTGTAAACAGGTTCATCTATTTCTGGGAATATTGTCTTGTTCACAATGATTGATTTTGTATTTTTGTAAATATTGGATGCGATTACATATGCTGCTGACAACGTAGCGGCAATCGCCAAGACAATTATGGCAACTGGAATATCATTGTAAGCTGGTAATATTACAGATAATGCAATGACACATAGCACATCTGCACCCCCACATAATCGTAACACCCAACAAAAAACCGATGCAAGAATTCCCAAACTGATTCCAATTAGCGTTATGTGTGAGAGAATAGGAACATCAAAAATATATAAAAATGCGCCACTGACCCCAAAAGCAATCCAGACTATGTCTCTTACTTCTCTTGATTTTAGATCATAGTATGAGGCAATGCCAAACATAGCAATTGCAATAAAAACTCGCAACATCACTATCTCAATCATGACTTTAACGGAATGGATGAGGTAGAGTTTTTGGAATCACAAAAAAGAGTTTTATCGCGCATGAGCGCTAAATCAATATCATCATCAATGCTTTGATACCATTTGTAAATATCTCTGAGGTCGGCATCAAATTCTCTTTCTAATTGTTCCATCACATATTTTGGGATCTTGATTGTTTGGTTTGCGCATTTTATGACATAGTTTTTTCTAATCAGTTCTCCATGCACTCTATATGTGTGAGTCAGAAAATTCTTGATTTTCTCAAAAAAGAACCCAACCACATAGAAATCGAGGCTATTTTCCCTCGCATTTTTCTGAAAAACATAGACATTGGCCAAGAGAATGAGTGAGAATAAGGGAATGCCTAGTTTTGCTGCAATCACGTACCATCTTCCCTTTTTTGCAATCACGTATTCTGGAGGAATGGATGATTTTTTTTCAAGTAGACCAACTGATTGCAAATAAGTCATGCATCTACAAACATTTTTTTTTGGATGTTTTGATGTGGCACTCTTTGAAAATTTTGAAATGATCTCCAATGGTTTCATCCCAGCATAGAATGAAGACAAAATATGAAATGAAGTAGACTTTGCTCTGATCTTCCGATTTGCTAAAATTATTTTGTTTAAACTTAGTTGGGTTTCCTTTGTGATCTGCATGAGTCAGTCAGTATTTGATATTACTACAAATCTAGATCTCTTGTCGGGTAACTTTGCCACGAATTTTTTTAGTTGCGATGTTGTGAGTGTTTTCACTAAAGTCTTTGATGTGTCAGAATCGTCTTTCATATCAAGAAATTCTACAGCTTTTGGCGGTAACGAAAATATTTTTTGTCCTTCATCTCCTTGAATGACGGTAAGGTTTCTTACCTCTCTAATCGGCGCTATTATTTTTTTTACCATGTTTACTCGGTACAATCCTGGTTTTTCGACCTTCAAAATGGCCATTCCAGGAATGGCGCTAATTATATCCGTGGCTTTTTCTTTCTCCTTTGGGCTCATACGTATCGAATAGATCTTGGTATTTCCTGGAACAGATTCACTGATCTGAGTTTTTGTATGCTGCGTGATTTCTTGTTTAAAAAAGATGGGCTCCCTTTCTTTATTTTTCAAGTACTGCTTGAAATACACCTCCAAGGTTTCAGGGCCTGGAAATGCAAATTTTCGATCAGACATTGTATGATCCATGATTGAAATAAATTGCTCTACCACATCAAGTTGGATTTTTTCAGGCACCTTGCTTACTAGCTCTGTAAAATATGGTGGAATTATCACATTGCTGTATTTTATAGAAATGTCGTGTACGAAATTTTTTAATCTATTTTTTGCTTCTCGATTAGCGATGCGACATCCAATTAGTTTTGCAAGGTGTTCTTTTAGTTGTAATTTTTGTTTGATTTGACTTGGTGATTCTCCATGTTCAAGCATAAAGTTGATCAGCTCGACTAGCTCAAATGGATCCAATGGGCTGTGCTGATTGAATTTTACATGCAATGCCAAAACATCATTGATTGATTCTACACGATACATTATTGCCTTGATCGTCTTGACATTTGCAAGTTTGAATCCCTCCTCTATGGCATGACCATCAACAACAAACATTGAGTCTTGTAGGGTAGCTACTTTGATTGGGGGAAATTCGTTTCTTTGTTGTGGATTCTCAGCTGCAATGGCAATCTGTTCGATGGTTTTAGCAGAATGAAGTGTAACTTGGATTGGTGAGTTTTGAAGCTTGGAAATTTCCACTTCTTGAATTGTTGATGCCTCTGCCAACATTACAAAACACCCTTTGTCATCTGCACTGCAATTCTTGCTCTGTATTCGTTGTTGCCTCGGAGTGCTTTGGCAATTCTCCGCGCTTTGTCTTTGAGTGTTTC
Source organism: Nitrososphaerota archaeon (assembly GCA_052390175.1). Taxonomy (GTDB): domain Archaea; phylum Thermoproteota; class Nitrososphaeria; order Nitrososphaerales; family Nitrosopumilaceae; genus Nitrosotenuis. The sequence goes on from JBQTHG010000030.1 coordinate 29,001, forward strand.
TCTATCAATTGGTTTTTGAATTTTATTAATGTAGATGTTTAGATAGTATTCAAAAGAATCAGTTTTACAGCCAGAAACGACTCGCTTTTCTTCAGAAGTCATAGTCATGAGCAGTGAATGAACTAATGAATATGCCTTTAGGAGTGAAGGCATTCTCTTAAGAGAAAATGCAAACATTATGGCTTCTTTGATTTCATCTGGAGTTTTCGGTACTGAATATCTGGTACATGATGTAAACAATGAAAATAATGCAATCGAAGCATTTGCGTTGATATCTGATTTCTTTTCTAGTTTTGAGAATATTTTCCATGCGTCAAGTGAGGCATGGTTTGGCAATCTTAGCTTGCTACAAGCGTTTGAAAACGTGGATGAGAGGAATTTTTGTTCATGGATTCTCTTAGTAGCTTCGATCCTTGCGGTTTTACATCCTTTTTCAATTTGCTGAAATAGGTTCAGAGTACTCTCAATACTATGTTCTTGGAGATTATCCATATCTAAAACAACTCCACAATTACTACACAAAATCTCGTGTGATTCTGTGATCATTTGAACTTCGGGCCTGTGAAGACACGAGATTTTTGGAACACGTTCCTGCAACAATGACATCATGGAATAATAAAAAATTCTCTAGACTATAACGAGATAGCAATACAAAATGGCAGACCAATGAATCCGTCACAACGCTGTGATTCCATAATGGATGCGATCAGCGCCAATCCTATGATGACAATTTGATCAGTTTCTTTGTAAGTGCACACATTATGTGATATGGCTTTCTTGTGGATGAATTGTAAACCGTATCAAAAACTTTGAGATCCAAATTACATGATACGCATTTGGTTTTTCCATGTCTTTGATATATCTTGAAAATTCTTGGAGTGAGCACCACAAAACCATAATCCTTTCTAATTTCTGCAATTGATTCTTCTAATATCTCTGGAGTCAATCTTTTAATCTTGGAATTTGGCTGTGACTTGGGCGTTTCCTTGATAATTGACTCTGTCATCTAAACCAAAACATCCACCATTTGGGCCTGATCCGCGTAATCCATTCCAAGTTTTTTTGCAACATTAACTTTAGTTTGCTTAACGTAAATGTTTCTAGGAATGTGTGTTAGAATTGTGGAGCAGTGTGGGTTGGTACAGATTTTAACGTCTTTGTTGTTCCATTTTCTTTTGTTGCCATTTTTAATCCGTACAAATGCAGCTCCCATCTCCGTGTTACAGTCTGGACATCTCTCATGTCTTTGTGTAGGGTTTTTCGGCTTACCACTCATTTTGAAAATCCTTTTCAATTTTCATGGTGACCAATCTTTCAAATAAATAAAACAATGTCTTTCCTTATGTCTCATTCCCAGTCCTGTAAATTATATAAGATTATATAATATTATTGATAAAAAAATAATCTTAAATATTATTATATGTGTGGGATTATGATGTTATTGTGAAAATAAAACGCGATCTACTAACGAAAAAAAGAACAGAAAAAAAGTCACTAGACGTCGTATACATGCATGCCGAAAACAAATATCGAATAGAAAGGCTACATGAAGATGCGCGCCTTACAAATCCGACTCTGAAATTCCACCCTTTTGCAGAAAGAGTGCTTGCTGATTTTGCAGACCTAAAGGAATCACAAAAAAAATTTACCTACCCAATTGAATTCAAGGCGGTAGTTGATCGGCATATTGTCTTAATGGACAATCTTGCCAACAAACCAGTGCTCGTCGCAATGATTGACTCCAAAAAAACGCTTCACTGTGACAGCTGTGATTTGGATGCCTGCCAGCACGTGGGATTCTCATATGGAAACCCGTCAGCCTGCAGTATTTTGGCCAAAATGGGCTTTTTCACACCAAAGAATGGAAAAAGCCAGATCTGATTGCCCCATCTAAAATCGTCTAGTTAACTTTGAGCTAGCACCGTGTTAATGGTGTCTTCAACCCAAAGGTTTTATTTTTTGAAAATAAATGTCATTTGTGCTTAATACTGTCTATAAAGAGGCTATAAAAAACCGGGACAACATCATGTCGGTTCTAAGGGGCCCAAAATTCGAGCAGATAATACAACGCGCAAGGCAGAACTGGGTCGAATACAAACCAAAAAAACAGAACGCGGAACTTGCAGGAATTGACAGCAGCTTTAACAGCACGAAATTCCAAGGGATGGAGCTCTGGGTCGTCACCGCAGTATCTGTAAAATCTGATGGAAAAGTCCTCTCAAGTGATCACAAGCAAGGCCTGGGCAAGGCAGAGTCTGATCTCTCAAAGCTTTCAAGCAGAATGGAAATTGAGGCGTGCAAGGAAACTATTGACCTTGTAGATATTGTATTGATGGACGGCTCGTTATACTCCCAATTCATGACAAGGCAACCTGCGCTGAGTACTGCAATAACTAGAATAATGACAAAGAAAAACAACGTGCTTTTTGTATCCAAGACCTCAAACACAGATATCCAGTTTTCTGATCTTGGCTCCAAGGCAGGTGATATTTTCTACTATAACCATGCAACAAAGGCACCCGGTTTTAGCAAGATATACCCTGACAGAAAGTTCGGAAAAGACAAAACAATCTCCTCGATTTATGCAAGGCTTTCAGATTCGACACCACTTATCAAAATAGAGATGCTTGGTGATACTCACACAGAAGACGAGGTAAAATCGGTTCTTGATAGGCTATACAAAAATAGCGTTGGTGGATATCCATACGCTCTAAAACTTGCACACAACAACTGCAAAATCAGCGGCAATGATATGGCGAAGCTTGTCAGCCTATATGGAATCTCAAATGAAATTGGATCAAGAGAAGTTTTAGAATAATTCTACTAGATACCTGCAAACTTGCCTCATAGAATAAAAATTTTAAAAAAATCATCTAAATTATGTAATTCTAGCAGTTTTAATTAAAAAAACTACATCTCTCTTTGTTTTTATAACCAATCATTGAAAACATTGATGAGTTTGAGGGGGAGATTATGGTCACATCAGCCTTGTTAGTGTATGCTGGGGTCAAGTCATATAACATAAAAGGAAAACTGCTAACAAAAAAGGACTTTGAGACGCTAGCAGAGGCAAGAGATCTTGACGAGCTTGTTACCAGAATCAAAAACACAGTATACAACGATGTGATCTCAAAGGTGCAAAAACCATACACGGCACAAAAAATCGAGCTTGCGCTGAGGGACAGACAAGCTGATTTGCATCACATGATGATAAAAGCAGTAGGTGGCTCTAAACTCATGTTTGCGTATTATCTGAAATTCATACTACGCAACCTCAAGGTTGTTCTGAAGGGAAAGGCTCTTGGCAGAACGCAAGAAGCCATCGAATCTATGCTTAGTTTGCATGCGGAGGAACTGATCAAGGAAAGAGACATCCTTCTAAAAGCACTGATTGCAAAGGACTTTGAAGAAGCAGTCAGTACTCTCAAGGGTATACGACTAGGCGAGGAGGTAGGGAAGGCGCATGCGTTGTACAATGAGAAAAAGCAGATTCAGATGCTTGATTTGCACTTTGACAAGTTTTTTTACGAAAACCTAAGCAAGGCAATTAAGAACTCTTCTGATTTTGACGTGCATGGTTTGTGCGGAATGGAAGTTGACTTTTACAACATTCTGTGCATTTTGCGAGGCAAGTTTTGGGGCCTAGATGAAAACCAGATTCAAAACCTAGTTGTTTCACAAGCATCTAGTGTGTCAAAGGAGATCTTGAACAGAATGATCTCATCGGATTCAATAAAAAACGCACTGAATGAGCTTGTAGGAACTCCTTACAAAGACTTGATACCGCAAGAGGAGAACGCAATCGATGCCATAAGTCAATTTGAGCGTGCCTTTGAACGTCACATCTATGATTCCATGCAAAGTCAGTTTGTGCGAATTTTTAGCTTTTCTACGGTGGTCGCAGCAACAAAGCTCATAGAATACGAGGTAAGGAACATGTCTTCAATTGCATTTGCAGTTGAGCAAAAAATTCCAGCACAAACAATAATTCCAAAACTAATCCTTGAAGAATCTTCCTAATTTGCACAAATATTGATAAAATCAGTTCTTGACTAGGTGATATCTGAGTTTTTCTACTGTGGCCTTGATGTTCGAGGCAATTCTCTGGTATGTCTCTAGCGCTTCCTTGTCAATGAACAAGTCCTTTTCTGACCTCCATTCCGACGTTATGACAAGTTTTGCGTGTGATTCCTTTTTTGGCTTGTATTTGTACCAGAGCGAGTCATCCTTTGCGATTTGCGCCTTTTCATAGTCTACTTTGGCCTTTGGCGAATAGACAGAAACTGAGATGATTCTTTCTTTTAGGAGAGAATGCATCATGAGCTCATGTAGCTTTGCATCGGCATTCAATACAGCGATGACGTCATCTGGTATCATGCCTGGAGGAAGCGTTGTCAGTTTTCCATACCCATCCCAGATAAAATCCTCTACTTTGGAGTGGAACCTTCCTTTGAGGATCTTTGTGAGGGTTCCTATGTTGAGTGGGCCAAGCTTGTATTCGTCTGGAAATGATAAAAAGAATCTCAGCTTCCACGTTGTCCCTTCAGCTATTCCCATCCCACAAGATCCGCCAGGGGCAAACTCGCTTTTTGTTACCGTCTTTCGCTTTAGGATGTCGATATAGTCAATGCTGTCCTTTACCCTCATGACCCCCCTGCTTGCAACTCCTGGGGTTGGACCGACGAGTGATGATCTTGGATAGTCATACTCAAAATCCATGGTGCCATCTGGAATCAGCATGCAGTCAAGTCCAAGTGAGCTTAGGTGCTTGTGCAGCTTTTTGGCCGCCTTCTCTTCTACTGATGATGCGACAATCGTGTCAGGATAATGTAACGTGACTAAACTATGCGTTCTATATTTTTAAGATTATCTGTCGATAAAAACAATAATTGCATCGAATCTGAATTTTTTTGTATATTTCATAGTGTTTTATGCAAAATATGCATTTTTTACATCATGCCTAAATCTCAAAGACTTGAAAACTGCAAAAAGATCGACTAAACCCCGAGCTAACACCCAATCAATATCGGAATTTATTTACTACAAAGCGTTATCCACCATATGAAATTTAGTTTTGATTTGTTGTTTTCAGAAATTATTTGGGGAGTGAAGCCATGACACTTGGAGTCGTAATAGGAGAGTCCAAACCAACGTCTGTGACTGCGCAAACCTCCAAGCCCCTTTCTGTTGGAGAATACGTAGTCATTGATTCACAGGACGGAACTCTCTTGGGTCTTGTTGAGAGATCCTTCGTATCGAGTGCCGCGTTAAACGACATTCACAATTTTGATGAGGCAGTTGAAAGCAAGGAAATAGCTGACATCAACTCACGCGACAAAAGCTACACTGCAAAAATCACAATACTAGGATATCTACCTGATCTACAAAAAAACGTGGTGGTCCTTCCCTCAGTTCCTCCAATTCCAGGCACAAATGTACTGAGTGCCACAAAGAATGATTTAGAGACAATATTTGGCCCACAAAAAGACGAGTGGGTAAAGATTGGAACACTTTTGAGAAACTCGCAAATTGAGGCCAAGATAAATCTCAACAAAATCGTCTCAAGACATCTTGGGATACTGGCGATGACTGGGATGGGAAAAAGTAACCTCGTTTCACTTTTGGCAAAACAAATCGCGACTCTTGACGGAACGCTAATAATTTTTGATTACCATAACGACTATTCTGATCTCAACATTCCGGCAATGAACGTAATTGATGCAAAAATAAATCCAAGACTCTTGGACGCAAACACGCTTGCGGATGTTCTTGAAATTAGAGAAAAGGCGGACATACAGCAAAGAGTTCTGCGTCGTGCATTTACACGCGATGTAAAAATGGCAAAGAATTTTTGGGTCGCACTAGATCACAATGTGGCAATGATTGGGGCAGATCCAGAACGTAAAGAAGACCGTCATTCAGCAGACAGAGTACAGGACAAAATCGACGATGCGCAGCACAAATTCGCAGATGTCATAGATCCAGACATCATGGATCCGCTTGGGCTGATAAAGGAAGGAAGGGTGAACGTGCTTAACATTTCTGATCTTTCAGAAAAACAGGCAAATGCCGCGTTGGCATATTATTTCCAAGAACTGTTAAACGACAGAAAGGCCGCACTTTCGGCAAAAACAGCAAAGACCAAGTCTGCCCACAGATACAGATTCGACTCTCCAATCTTTGTCATAATTGAAGAGGCACACGTTTTCATTCCAAAAGGTGAGGATACACACACAAAATATTGGGCCGCCAAAATAGCCAGAGAAGGGCGCAAGTTCGGCCTAGGATTAGGCATAGTATCTCAAAGGCCTCGAAACATAGACCCGAACGTGCTGAGCCAGATGGGCTCACTTGCGGTAATGAAGATAGTACAAGAAGACGATCAGCATCAGATTGCATCTGCAGCAGAGTCGATTAGCCGGGATCTGATAAGCCAGCTCACCTCGCTAAATGTTGGTGATGCATTGCTTGTGGGTCAGTGGGTTAATCTGCCGGCAATTGTACACTTTGATGAGGTAAAGGACAAGGCAGTCGGCTCTGACAAAAATGCAGTGTCGGAATGGAAACACGCAAAGAAATTCGAAAAGGTTGCAACCGAGTCTACGCAAGGTTTGATACAAAAAGATCTTTTGCTTGATTAACCATGTTCTCTCACATATCTGATACACATCTTGGGTTGGTACAGTATGGACTAGAGGAAAGAGAAAACGACATCTATGGCGCATTCAACGAAGCAATAGACACATCGATCAAAGATCATGTGGATTTTGTAATTTTTGCCGGAGATATCTTCAATGCCCCAAACCCAAGCGGTACTGCAATACTGCAAATGGCAAATGCGCTGCGTCGGCTAAAGGAAAACAACATTGAATCGTTTTTTGTTTTGGGAGAGCATGACATTTCGAGGATTCGCTCAACCCCAGTCCCATATGTATACCACAACCTGAAATTTGCAAACTACATTGGGGATGGAAAACCTCATGTATGCAAAGATGTTTTTTTGGCAGGATTTGACAAGATTAGAAAAAGCGAGATCCAAAACTTTCATGAGCGATTTGCCCAGGTGGACAAGGCAGCAAAGGAACACAAGGGACACAGGATTCTTGTCATGCATCAAGGAATAACAGAAATAAACGAATTTGCAGGCGAGTTGAACTCTACTGATCTACCAAGGAACTTTACCTATTATGCGATGGGGCACCTGCACGACAAGTTCCTAAAGCAATTCTCACACCTTGGCGGGCCTGTAGCATATCCAGGCTCAATTGAGCTTATGGCAAGCGAGGGAATCAAGGAGGCGCAGAAAGGGTTCTATGTAGTTGATGCCTCGTCTGGGGAGCCACGCCCAAATTGGATTAGACTTGAGACGCGCCAGCAGTTTTCAGAAAATACCGAGTTTGCAAATCTTGAAGGGACACTCACACAAATGCTCAAAAAAGTATCGACTCTTGGCAAAAAGCCAATAGTTGAGCTTAGAATTTCTGGCGAATCCATAGAATCCGACATTGTCCAGACGCAGATGGCAAGACTTGCAACACAAACGCTTTACCACACGTGGAAAATAATACACACTGACAAAAATAACTCGTCTATACTAGTCGACAGGCCTGCAAACATAGACGATGAGCTAATCCGACTTGCGTCCAGCGCACTTAGCTCAGAAGACCTTGCAAGATTTGCGATAATGGATCTGTTGGATCCATTAGCGGAAAACAAAATACAAGAAGTAACACAGATTGTCGTTGAAAACTTTGAGCGGTTTAGGAGGAAGAAATGATAACATCAGTTGAGCTTAGCAACTTTATTTCTCACAACATGACGCACCTTGTCTTTGAAAACGGAGTAACTGTCTTTGTAGGTCACAACGGGGCGGGAAAATCAAGCGTTATAGACGCGATAACATTTGGACTGTTTGGAGAGCACACAAGAAAGTCAAACAAGAGTCTTATCCGACGAGGAACAAGCAGGGCGTATGTCAAAGTAAACTTTACCTCCAAGGGAAAATCATACGAAGCAATTAGAGCTATTGACTCGAAGGGAACCCTTTCTGCACAGTTATTTGAAAAAAAGGGAGGTGAACTTGCGCAGCTTGCGGCAGGCGAAAGAAAGCAGTACGGAGAATCCACAAGCGAAAAGATAGAATCCACAATAGGCTTAGACTTTGCTAAGCTAAAGATAGCATCAATTGTACAGCAGGGCGAGCTGAACTCGATAATTAGAGCAAAGCCAAAGGAGTTCAAAGAGCTGCTAAACGCAATAATTGGAATAGACAAGCTAGATTTGGCATCAGAAAGCCTAAAACTGGTGCAGAAAAACTTTAGGCAGACAATTCAGCAAAGACTTGGCTACGATGATACTCATGCGGACCTGCTTGCAAGAGAGTTAGAGCAAAAAAGGCTGGAAATAGAAAAATCTGAACCGCAAAAACAAGCACTTCAAAAAAGAAAGGAAGCGTCAGAAGCAGAGCTGCAAAAAATAGAACAGGAAATAAAGTCTGGTTCACAAAAAGAAGCAATCCTCAAACAACTCGAGGAAAGAAAAGCAGACCTTACGAGATACGTCAAAGAAGCCATAGCGTCGATTCAAAAGGAAATATCAGAAAAAGAGCGCAGAGTACGCGAATGCGAGGGATGTTTTGATGATGCCATTGTACAGTCCGACCTAGAGGCAAAAATACGAAATGCGGAATTGGGCATATCTGACATTGATGTGAAAATGCGAGACTTTGAAAAACAACAGACAATTCTGCAAGAACACCAGGCGCTTGCAAGAAAACTCCAACTCCAGGACGGCAAATGTCCAGTATGTGATTCACGAGTAGATAACCTAAGGCCAATCTTCCAAATGAAACATATCCAATCTGAACAAGAGACAATTAGGCGTTCGTGTGACATGCTTGAGGAAAAAAGGCGCCAAACACTTGCAGAAAAAGTCGAGCTGACAAAAAAACATCAAAGATCAATCATTGCAAAGACTACACTTGCAGCACACTCGATACAAAAAAAAGAGCAACTTGACATGCTGCGAAGCGAAATAGGCCTTCAAAAGAATCTAATTGAAAGAATTCCACCTGCCATTGCTACTTCGGGACATTTAGTTGAGGCTGCCGCAATTGATTCTCACGCAAGACTTCTCTATGAAAAAATCGAAGACCTAAAAAATCAGATTGGCACGTTTGATCCAGCGGCATTTTCTGCACTCAGGCAGGAATTTGAGCATAAGCGCAGGGGGATGAGTAAAACTGATCAAGAGTTTGGCGCAATAATAGAAAAAATAAAACAGGCAAGCCAAAGAATGGAAAAGATCACATCCATACTTGATGATCTAAAAGACGTTAAAAATTATCTTGAGCAACTAGAACAAATACAGAACAACGTCTACAACCGAGACGGCAAAGTGGCTACAAGTCTTCGATCATGGGCCATGTCCGCAATATCTTCAAAGGCATCGGAATATCTCGAAATGCTAAACACCAAGGTTCATCGAGTTGTATTGTCTGAAAAAACCCGCGATGTCACTATCACGTGTTATTCAAAGGACACGCCAGTAGACATCGACTCGCTATCGGGGGGCGAGCAGGTGAGCGCTGCATTGGCACTGCGGCTTGGCATGGCACACCTGCTTGGAGCATCTAACCTCAACTTTGTAATTTTGGACGAGCCGACAACACATCTTGATTCTGAGAGAAGGAGATCACTAGTTCAAGTCCTATCACAGCTATCGAATATATCCAACGATGCCACTGGACCATTACAGCTGATAATAATAACACACGATACGGAAATCTTTGAAGACTCGTCTGTTGAAAAAATTTTCAAGTTTGAATCAAGTCAAGAAGGAACCAAAGTTTCTTTGCTTTAGCCACCAGTAAGCTTGGCAAATTTTTCATTCTTGCTCAGCTTTTCCATGAATATGAGATTTGAGAGTGCTACTATTGCAGACTCTTTTACGGGTTCACTTGGATCATCCAGCGCTTTTTCAAGTGTTTGTCTTGCCTCTTTTGCTCCGACCACCCCAAGTGCAATCGCAGCCTCGTGTCGCACAAACATACTTGGGTCGTTTTGTGTGGCGTCTTCTAGGTGCCTTATTGCACTGCTGTATCCCATTTGACCAAGCGAGAATGCAGCCTCGTGTCGCACAAGCTCATTGGAATCATTTTTGAGAACATTGGCGATGTGAGGAATCTTATCTTCTCCGCCAAAATCGACTAGTATGCATGTGGCTCTTGTTCTTACTACATAGTCATCATTGTCTAGTAAATTGACAAAATAGCCGACGTCTTTTTTTTCGTATCTGTCCTCCATCTCTGCAAAAAGAGCTAGTCTTTCTTCTGGCACTACATACATTTGACTTGCAGAAAAATTTCGCACTATATTATTCTAATCTAAAATCACAGTTAGATTTTATAATGATTCTAAAATAATCAAAATCATGATGGCACAAATAGGACAAAAGGCGCCAAACCTTTCCGTCTCAAAATGGGTACAAGGAATGGCAACAAACATTGATCAGGAAAAAGATCACATAGTCCTAGTTGAGGTGTTTCAGGTAAACTGCCCAGGCTGTTTTCTGTATGGAATCCCAGAGGCAATAAACATCTACAACAAGTATCGGGAGGATGGCGTAAAGGTCCTTGGGTTGGCAACTGCATTTGAGGATTTTGATAAAAACACGCTTGAGAACTTGGATCTTTTATCAAAGACAGGGCAAGTTATCGGCGAGACAAAAAAAGCGCTAACCCAATACGGAAAAATAGTGGACGGCGACAAGATGCCATACAAGATTCCATTCCCGCTTGGCATGGATGTCCTGACAAAAGAGACTGGCAAGCCGAGCATTGAAAAGATGACAGATTTCATAAAAAGCCAGCTTCCGGATTTTGATGCGCAGCCGGAGGATTACAAAAAACAAATATTCGCACGAGTGGAATCCTACTTTAAATCAAAGGAGTATTCTGCAGAAACCTTTGAAAAGTTCTCCCTCAGGGGAACGCCGTCAACAATTCTGGTTGACAGAAAAGGGATCTTGCGTGATGTGTCATTTGGGCAGATGGGCCAACTAGAGTCAATTATTCAAGATCTGCTAAAAGAATAGCTACGCTGTTTTTGGTTTTCTTTTAAAATAAAACGCCAAAGTGCTTCCAACTCCAATTACTATTGCGACTCCAATCACTGCAACGACTGTTATGATCTGATCAAATTTCTCTTCTGTGGATTCCTTGGATGGTTGTATGGGATGCCCCTTAACTGCCGGCACATAGTCACTTGTTATTTCTAGGGTATGGGTACCATTTCCATCAAACTCTAGTGTGACAAAAGAGATTTTCTCATTTTGCAAAACTTTGGGAGATATCTCATTCCCATCAAGATAAAAGTGGATTTGTCCCCGTGTCATGTTTTGTGGAATTTGTAATTCGCCGAGATTATTTGCAAGACTGCTTTTTATTTCAAATATCAGTTTGTCTTCCTCAAACTTTACATCCTGAATATCAAAATTTGCTACTGAGTGTATGGCAAAAATGTTGTCATCTACTTGCACATCGAAGCTTGTACTCAGACCGGTCCTGTCAGATAGTGGTTGGGCAAAAACAGGTGCAACTATTAGTGAAAAAAATAATACGACTAGAAATTTCAATTTAGGCTGGAATTATTCGTTTTCTGAGCTCTTTATCCTTTGCAATTCTTGGATGGGAATGATCGGCTAGTATCACTTCAAACCAATAATGAAATCCGTCCTTGTACAAAAAGTACGAGCCAAACAGTTTGAGGTTTTTGTATTTCTCCTGTGTTCTTTTTTCTGCCACTTGTTGCATGTTAATGTCTGCCTTTATTCTTGTGACACCCAAGTGCTTTGGCCTCCTTCCTGCAACCGGTCTCTGTCTTCTCATACCACCGGTTCCAACACGTGTTCGAATTACTACCATGCCCTGCTTTGCCTTGTAGCCAAGCCTTCGTGCCCTCTGGATTCGACTTGGTTTCTCTACTCTAGTAAAGGCCGCATCTTTTCTCCATTGGATGGCTCTTTTCCTTATTTCAGGCGAGTTTTCTTGCCACAATTTTAGCCATGTTGCATCTTGGTGACTAAGCATTACCGACGCTATCTTAATCCCCTTAATATCTCTAAAGTATGAATTTTCTCATATTTTGTAAAAAATGTCCGCGAGCGTCAGAATTCACCTAGGTTTTTTCGCCCGCAGGAATTTCAAAGATGAAATCCAACCATTATATGGGATCAGGGTATGATATTCGTACCGGTTCTTGCATTGTTTGTCTATTTCAAACGACAGCCAAATCATATTGTATAATTTGTAACCAGTATTGAATGGTTGAAAAACACATTAACAGAAAAGATGACAAGGGCGGACATGGTGATGAGGACGAGTGGTCGCACATCACAGAAACTGGGCCAAAACTTGACTCGATTGATCCGCTGGCAGTAGTTGCAAGAACCATTGTTTTTGGAAAAGAGATTAGCAGTGCAGCAAAAGAGGTAGTTGTAAAAGAAAAATCTCAAGAATTCAAGGATCAAATGAATAACACAAACCAATACCTGAAATTCATCAACGCACATCTTGCTGAAAACAAGTCTAAGGTACAAAAGCTCAAAGAAGACGAAAGACGATTCAAAGAAGAGATGGAATCATTGCAAAATGGCGCAATAAAGTCAAGACCAGAACTTGACAAAGTCAACTACAAATACATTAACGAAAACGACACAAGATCCCTGCTCTCACACTTGGAAGTCGAACGCCAAGTGCTGCGTGAAAAATTTGGACATCAGCAAGAGCAGCTTGAAAAAACAAGGCTAGAGATGTTAGCAAAAGATGAACAAATGAAACAGGTACAAAACGAACTTGAGACTCTGCAAAAAACCCCTGTAGCAAATGATCCAATCGTAGTACTAAGAGAAGAACTCGCAAAGCTCGGGATACAAAATGATTCAGCAAAAATCCTTGCTGCTGTAGACTCGCTTGCAAATATGATCAGCTCAAAGAAGACTGATTCATACTAAATTCAATTTTTTAGGAACATTTTTTTGTAGTAACATTTGTGCCAATGTCGTGAAATATTTAATGCTAGTTTTCTTGGTTGGGGTTTTGTTTTCTACACAAACCTTTGGTGTGGAACTACCTCAAATCTTCACAAGCAAACAGACGTACCATTATGGTGATTACCTGTCAGTCACCATCAAAGTCTCTGAGGTGACTGGGAGTGACGCTGTCATGTATATCATTGACTCATCTGGAACAAAAAGCACTGCAATTCCTGTAAAGATAAGAGACACGATTACTACAATCGCTGCACAAGCTCCGTTTGATTCACTGTTATTCAAAGAAGGCAAATACGAACTACAACTTGATTACGACGGAACAAAACTATTTGCAGAGTTTGAACTTGTGGATATTGGAAATATTGTCATGCCACTTGGGAGCAACGCAGTGGTTCCACAATGGACGGGAGGCTTGATTTCAGATTACGGACTTCTCAAGTTTCTTGCAGACAAGAACACAATAATTCTGCCTGAGGGCAAAACGCTAAAGGAAAGCGTCAAAATTCCTTCCTGGTACAAGACAAATGCATTGTGGTGGTCTGAAAAGAAAATAACTGATGAGGAATTTGTAAATGGTTTGGATTACCTCTTGAGTCGCCAAGTTATTGTTTTGTAAGTTTAGGCGTTTGTCTTTTTCCTGCTTGCTCTTCCTATTGCCCACAGAATTATCATTACAATGAATGCGATAACAAATGCTGCTACTGCGGGTGCAACTAGATCATATGTTACACTGCGTGGTGCGCTCGGTTCTGCGGAAGTTTCATCCAGCACACATTGCCCGTCTTTGAATATTGTTCCAGGACCACATCTTTCATCCAGCACACAAGCTCCGTCTTTTAGTATGGTTCCAGGGCCACACTGGGTTGTTGGCTCTGGTGTTTCTGTTTCCTCTTCAGGTTCTGGTTCTGCCATAGTTTCCAGCACACAAGCTCCGTCTTTTAGTATGGTTCCAGGGCCACACTGGGTTGTTGGCTCTGGTGTTTCTGTTTCCTCTTCAGGTTCTTCAGTCGGCGTTTCATCTGTTTCCTCTGGGATTTCTTCAGGCATCTCCTCAGGTGTTTCCTCAAGAGTGCCAAAACTAGTTGTTCCAAATGAAATGATGTCAACAGAGTTTGCTCCATCTGGTATGGTAATTGTCAGGGTTCTAGCAGAATCGGTTTTCTCTTCTTCAAAGACAGCTTCTTCAGAGTCTGTCAGTACCAAAAAGTCTTCATCAACTCCATCAGTTCTTGAATCAAAAAAGCTTCGCTCCAGTGTTATTTCCAAAGACGGTGCAACATCAATAGTTGTAACAAAAACCGTTAGTGTGGACATGAAAGTGTCTGCTTCCAAACCGTCGACTGTCAGGCCAGTTGCATCATAATTTACCTCATAGGTCTTGCCGTCAATTTCGACAGGCTCTGTACCTTGTTCAGCAAAAGCAAGACTTGGTAACACAAGACTTGATATCAACAATGCAAAAAGCAGTCCTAGTTTCAACCTAAATCACGCCTCGTAAATCTGTATTATATCTCTATTATTTATCATGTTAGTTACCTGGCTCTGGGTAATCGATTTTCAGGTCTCGAAAGTAAACACGAAGAATTTTCAATGTTAGGTCTCACCGATTACCCAGAGCCAGTTACCTGATACGCGATATTTGTTCTCAACCCATTGTAAAAATTGCAGAATTTTTGATAAATTATCGGATGATTTTATTGTGATATATTGGTCAAAAAGGCCATTTAGATATCTTTCATTATCAATTCCAGCCATTCAAAATCCAATCTATTGCACAATTGAGGTGGATTCTAATTTTCCATAAAATCCTTGATTTGACAATGTCATTGATTAAATATTATAAAATCAAAAACAATGTGAAAATGAAGTTTGACTCACTAGTGGTTGTACTTGTACTGTGTTCATTTTTACTTGCAATTTCAAATAATGATGCCAGTGGCTTTATTGAGATAAAAAAATACAAGGTGATAAACTCGCCAGATGTGTGTGGCGAAAAGCTTTGCTCACCACTAGACGAACAAAAAGCAAAAAAAGGAATGTCAACACGAGATATCAAAATTTGTGGAGATAAACCATGTAATGCAAAAAGCGAAACATCAAACACATCCAAGAGAAACTCAGATTCGGCATTAAACATAGATTCATTTTTTATAAATGAACAAAATTTCCTCCTCTTCAAAGGCAAAGGGTGGCACAACATGCATAATGTAGAGATAAAGATTACAGGTCAGACATTTGAAACGTCAATAAAGTCTCAGGCAGATGACAGAGGCAATCTTTACATGCCATGGCCAATTCCCAAGTCGTTTGCAAATGGAGCATACCGTATTTTTGCGACAGATGGCATTCGTAGTATCGAGGTATCTGCAGAAATCAAAGTAAATGATAATGTTTCCATTAGTGTGAACAAATCTAACAAATGTTCATCCACAAAAGCGCCAGTTGACTGGTCTGGCTGCAATTTGTATGGCAGAGTATTGACAAATGTTGATCTTAGAATGGCCAAATTAAAAAATGCAAATCTGTTTGGCGTGTCATTGCAAAACAAAGACCTAAGCGGAGCAGATTTGTCATATGCAACTTTAAAAAATGCAAATCTTGATGGTGCAGTCCTAGCAGGTGCAGATTTATCCTATTCCAATATGCTCGATGCCAAAGTAAGAAGTGTGGATCTATCAAATGCCAAACTCAAATATGCCAAACTATACAGGACAGATTTTACAAAATCAAACCTATCAAATGCGGATTTTATTGGCGCCACATTGTCATATGCTAATCTGTCTTTTGCAGATCTAAAAGGCGCTAATTTAGAAAATGCTGGCATATGGGCTGCCAATCTGAATCAGTGTAAAAACCACCTAGTTTGTGAAAAATAGACAAAATTAATCTGATGTTACAGTTCTAATTGAAATTGACAGTTTTGGCATTCATTCCACTCAAATGCTTAATTATTATGAATTTCAAAGTAAACGACATATGGGATTAATCAAGGATCTCAAAAGAGGCGTTGGAAAAATTGATAATGCTCAGGATAAAATCAAGCAAAAATCAATTGAAACTGTCGAACAACTAAAACATACAAAAGAAATTGTGGGAGATGCCAAGGAAATGGCCGCAAAACAAGCGCATGGTGCCAAAGCCGAAGTGCAAGACCTGAAAAGAATTTTTGATCGTGATGATCTCATATACTACAAAACAGGTGAAATGGCGATAGTTCTTCGTAAACTGGGCGGGCTAGACCAGTTCCTTGATGCGGTCAATAAACTGACGAAGGAAGGTTATTTGTTGGTGTGGTCCGAAGGTGTATCAAATGTCACCACCACATTCGGAATAAGCGTTCCTGGGATTCCACCCAACTTGGGAAGTTTCTACTATTTTCAACATTCTAAATATCTTGCGTAAAAAATACAAAACATTCATCACCAATCTAATCTACAAGACTCAGCTCTGTATAGACATATTTTAGATTCCAGATATAATAGTAAAAAATCACAGTGAACGATAAAGGACTACAACACTCCACGCAGAATCTGTATTATCTTTTCTGCTATGACGTTTGCAGCCAATGATTGAGCTTCTTTTGTCTGAGCGCCAATGTGTGGCGTGGCAATGAAGTTTGGAAGGCTGACTAGGCTATTTCCGATGGCTGGCTCTTTTTCAAAGACATCGAGCGCCGCACCTCCAAGGTTTCCCGCCTTTAGTGCCTCGTACAGCGCTTTTTCGTCCACTGTCCCACCTCTAGATGTGTTGATTATTTTAGCAGTTTTTTTCATTGTGGAAATTCTTTGCGCATTTATCAGATTTTTTGTGCTGTCTAAAAGTGGTACATGCAGTGAAACATAGTCTGCACTCTGCAACAATGTGTCCAAGTCAGCCTTCATAAGTCCAACCTCTTTTGCAAATTCCGCATCAATTGGAATTACATCAAATCCTATTATGTTCATGTTCAGTGCCCTTGCAAGTCTTGCAAGCCTTTTCCCAATGTTTCCAAGGCCTACTATTCCAAGATATTTTCCTGCAAGTTCAGTTCCCATCAGTTCTTTTTTAATCCATTTTCCTCCGCGTACCTCCCTGTCTGCCCGTGGGATCTCTCGTGCAAGCGATAACATCAATCCAATTACGAGTTCTGCAACTGCATTCATTGCGCCCTCAACCGCATTGATTACGCGAATGTTTTTTGTCTTTGCAAATTCTGCATCGATGTTGTCAAGGCCAACTCCGACTCTGGCAATTATTTTACACTTTGTTGCTTTTTCGATCAATTCTTTTGTAATTGTGGTCCTGCTTCTTACCACCACTATGTCATAATTGCCAATTTTTTTTGCCAGCTCGTCCGTGCTTATCTGCGGCTCATATGTTACCTGCAGCCCGTTTTTTTGCAAAATGTTGTTTAAGATGGCATCTACCTGGTCGCAAATCAAAACAGTTTGGTTAAAACTCATGCAGATTGCCTTTTGTTGGACAGAATATAATCATTATTGTGAATTTGATAAAAATAAGAAAATAGGGGAATTTTAGATTCCTAGTTCTGCCTTTATTTCGTCAGCACGTTCATCAGTGTACAAGCCATGCAAGTTTAGCTTTGGATGCTCAACTGTGTTCTTTCCAGATGGAGGAACAGCATCGCTTGGGTTGCCTAAGAGTTCCGCATATGACTGCGCGTTTGTGCCCAATTGCTCGTTGAGACCAAATGGATCACCAACCACAAATACTGTTGCAGCACCTGTGAAGATTGCGGCATAGTCGTGGTTTACTGCGACATATACGCCTGGATTGTCAAAGACTACGTCGGCAATCATGCCTTGTGAGCCTCCAACTAGCCAAGTCTCAGTTCCTTTTGCTTGCACTACGTTTGCTTGTGTTACACGGTCGATGATTTCACCAACAATGTGGAAAAACACTGGCTCGTTTCCTTGGTTTTCGACAAAGAATCTTACGTGTTGTCCTGCTTCAATGAATAATAGTTGTGACTGGTACTGTGCCAAATCTGCAGAGTTCCATGGTTGTGCAACAAAGATGTTCTTCTTTGCATCTCCCATGATTAGCTCGTTGTGGCCTTCATTTGGAACATAACCAAATGACATACCGTTAACTACTGTCCATGTGGTGTCGTGTTTGAACATTGCTCCTTGATCGTATCCACCTTCTTCTGTTAGGTACAATTGGTTGTACTGAAGCTGGAACTCAAGTGCATCTGCAGAGTACATCTGTCTGTCTCTGACAACTTGGCCGTCCTCAACAGCTGTCTTTTCCACCATCAATGGTTTGTAGCCCTTGAGTGGGTCGACAATTGTGATTCCGTACATGCCAGATAGGACATGCTGATCCATAGCTGCTACATCAATGCCAGAGCAATGATACTTGAATGTGCCTGGTATTTCTGCAACATAGCAGTACGTCTTTGATTCACCTGGCATTACTTTGCCAAAGTTTCCTGCGCTCATTTCAGATGCGTGCATATCGTTTCCGTGTGGAGTTGGCTCCCCATCTGGGATTGTTAGGGTCATCATTATGACATCACCTTGTGTGACTCTGACGGTTGGTCCTGGGACCTGGCCGCTAAAAGTCATGGCCTTGTATGTGCTACCGCCAATTACTGGCAGATCTGCACTCTCGCCTGTGAGGTCTACTGTGACCACATTTCGTCCCTCTTCAACATCGTCGCAACTTATTTGCGCAAATGCCTGTGGCATGACCAATCTCAATCCACCCATATCATGAATGGTTTGAGTCACGTCACTGTTTCCATTGGAAACTGCCATTGAAGAACCAACGACTTGTGTTTGTGTGTATGTGCTTCCGAATAAGGTTGCTGCCAATACCGCTACTGCTGTAACGGAAAATAGCATACTGTAACGCTTATTCATTGTGTTTGGGACTTGTACCAGCCTATATAATAATTCCCATTATTTTCATACGAATTTAGGAATTTATGGTGTTATTCCAAGCTTCTACCCGCTGAGAATTTATTTTAGTGGTGGAAAGATGAGTTGGTTTGGAATACAGAACAGACAGTGATTCTTTGGGACAGGTAAAGATTCCAGCAAATGCGTATTATGGCGCATTTACAGGCCGTGCAATAAAACAATATCACGTAACTGGAAAAAAATCGCACAAGCACCTAATTTCCGCATATGTCATGATAAAGCGCTCAGCTGCAGTTGCCAACATAAAGACAAAGGCGATTGACAAAAAGCGTGGGGATGCAATAATCAAAGCATGCGATAAAATTCTGTCTGGAAAATTTGTGGATCAGTTTGTAATTGAGGAGATAAACTCCGGCGCAGGGACCGCATTCAACATGAACGCAAATGAAGTCATTTGCAATGTTGCGCTAGAGATTCTAGGAAAAAAGAAAGGCAAGTATGAATTTTTGCATCCAAACGATCACGTCAACATGTCGCAATCAAGTAATGATACATTTCCAACTGCAATGCATGTCGCAATTCTTCTCAACGTGGACGAGATGCTTGGAGCAGTTGATGTACTCATCAAGTCGCTCGCAAAAAAGGCAAAAGAGTTTGGAGGATTTAAAAAAATTGGAAGGACGCATCTCATGGATGCGTTACCTATCACTTTGGGGAGTGAGTTTGCAGCTTACGCCACATCCATTACAAAGGCACGCAATGCGGTAATTGCCGCAAAATCAGAGCTGGAACTTGTAGGTCTTGGAGGAACGGCGGTAGGAAACGGTGCAAATGCGCCAAAGGGATACAGACAAATCGTAATTACAGAACTTGGAAAGATTTCTAGGCTCAAACTAAAACCAGAAAAAGACATGCAGCACTCATTACAGTCAAAGTTCGCAGTGGCAAACGTTTCATCGGCGGTGCGAAACTTGGCACTTGAGCTAAACAAAATAGCAAATGACATCAGACTGATGGCCTCTGGGCCAATTGCAGGCCTCTCCGAGCTTGGAATACCTGCAGTACATGCCGGTTCTTCAATCATGCCAGGAAAAGTAAACCCATCATTGGCAGAATGTCTTAACATGATCTGCTTTGGTGTAATTGGAAACGATATTGCAGTTGTAAATGCCGCACAGGCTGGGCAGTTTGAGCTAAACGTAATGCTTCCAGGAATGCTAAAGGCAGTGTTGGATTCGACTGACATGCTCAAGAACTTTTTGCCAATCTTTTCAGCGAACCTAATGGACGGGCTTACTGCAAACGAAAAAAGACTGGAGCAAAACATTGAGAAAAGCCCCGTAATTGTTACACTGCTTGCGCCAAAGATTGGCTATCAAAAATCAGCTGATCTCTTCAAAGAATCCCTCAAGACAGGAAAAACTATCCGACAGCTAGTCATCGCGCAAAAACTAATGACGCAAAAAGAAGTAGACGTACTCTTCAAGTAATCATGGCAAAAATCTGGGTTGAATCATACGGCTGCTCTGCAAGCTTTGCAGATGCAGAAATGATCTCAGGACTTATCGTGAATGGCGGGCACACACTTGCTTCAAGCTCACATGACTCGGATCTGAGCCTGATAGTGACTTGTTCTGTCAAGGATGCGACTGCAAACAAGATGGTAAACAGGATAAAAAAGCTAAAGTCAAAACCGCTCATCGTTGCCGGTTGCCTTGCAAAGGCAGAGCCAAAAACAGTTGAGCGGTTCTCGCCAAAAGCAAGCATGATGGGACCAAACTCTATTGGAAAAACACTCCAAATGATAGATTCGGCCCTCTTGGGAAGAAAAACAATCGAGCTATCTGACTCTGATATTACCAAGACAGGCCTCCCAAAGGTTCGGCTAAACCCAATAGTGGGTATAGTCGAGATAGCTAGCGGATGCATGAGTGAATGTACCTTTTGTCAGACCAAGCTTGCAAAAGGTGATTTAAAATCATACAGGATAGGGGACATCGTAAGGCAGGTGAGCTCCGAAATAGAGGACGGCTGCAAGGAAGTTTGGCTCACCTCAACTGACAATGGTTGTTATGGCCTTGACATTGGAACAACTCTACCGGATCTTGTGAGGCAGGTATCTGAGATACCAGGGGACTTTGCCATCCGTGTGGGCATGATGAATCCAATGTATATGCCTCGAATCAAAAATGATCTTGCCAAATCACTTGAAAACGCCAAAGTCTACAAGTTTTTGCACATACCAGTACAGTCTGGAAGCGACAAGGTGCTAAATGACATGAAGCGAGGCCATACTGCTGAAACCTTCCTAGACGTAGTCAAAAAATTCAGAACTAGATTTGCAAAATTTACAATCTCGACTGATGTAATCGTGGGATTCCCAACAGAAACGCAAGAGGATTTCCAAAAAACAATGGATCTGCTAAACGAGACAAAGCCTGATGTGGTGAATCTCTCAAAGTATAGCCAAAGGCCTGGAACAAAAGCAGCGAAAATGGTTCAGATGGACGTCTCGGAGATAAAGCGGAGAAGCAAGCTCGTATTTGAGTTGGTAAACAAGATAGCACTGCAAAACAACAACGAGTGGATAGGCTGGAAGGGCCAAGTCTTGTTCAACGAGCAAACGGATGGAAAAATCCGGGGCAGAAACTTTGCCTACAAGCCCATATTCGTAGATGGGGACGTAAAACTTGGGGAGAGAACCCAAGTCGAGATAGTCCGGGCTACGAACCATGGGTTGTATGGATTGATCGCTAGCTAAAACTTTTAGATCGGATCTTGGATCAAAATTAAGTAAGAAGGTTTTTTATTCTATTTTGCAAGAGGTTCACATGGACTTTGTCGAGCCCGTCCTTTTGGTCGGAATTGGTGGCGCAGGCTCAAAACTTGCAGCACACGCAAGCCAGTTGATTGGAGCCGACTGCGTTGCAATAAGCCATGACAGCAACGATTTAGGCTCACAAGACGACATCAAGATTCACACCGAGTCACACGTCAACCCTTCTGCTTATCTGATTAGGGCTCAGGCTCAAAAGTCAATGGACAAGATCCGAGGCAAAATCTCAGACTATTCCACGGTTATAATTTTTGCAAACCTGGCAGGAAAATCTGGCACAGCCATATCCCCTCTGGTGGCAATGGCAGCAAAAGAGGAAGGAAAGAAGGTTTTGTCCTTTGCAATTATGCCGTTTAGATATGAAAAAGAGCGACTGTTCATGTCAGGCGTCTCACTCAAAAGACTCCGTGCAAGCTCTGACTCGACCATAGTTGTGGACAATGATGCATTGCTTGAGAGCAATCCAGATTTGACCTTGAATAATTGTTATGACATCACAAACCATGCAATCATGTATGTTGTAAATTCTCTTGGTGCATCCTCGATTTCTGATAATCTTAATATTCTTTCTACAAGCAAAGATGTAAAAAACATCGAAGTGTCACTGCGGGATTCTGTCAAGATGCTCTACGAGGATGCTTCGCCAACAAGTGTCAGAAAGACAATGATGTATGTTTTTGGCACTGACAACATTTCTGTTGGAAAAATAAACTCAATTACAAATACAATCAGCGGAATCTTTAATGAAAACAACACCGGCGTTAGCTTGGCAACGACTCAGGGCGACAAGGCACAGGTAGTGATGGTCACCTCAGTTGAAGGCACGCTCAAGTTTGACAACTACGATCCGCTCGGAATGATTCCAAAAGAAAATACCTTGGACTGGGATCTCCCAGAGTCAAGCATTAAAACTGGAATTGAATTATATCAATTAGAATAAAAATTATTTAGATTTTTTCGCAGGCCTTTTAGCATCAGATTTTTTAGCTTTCTTTTTAGCTTCAGTCTTTTTTGTCTTTGCTTCTTTTTTAGCTTCTGGAGCCTTGGCACCTTCTGGCTTCTTTTCAGTCTTGGTCAGTTTTTCTTTTGGCTCTTCAACCTTGGCTTCTACTTTTTCAATTTTTTCTTCTGGTTCAACTTTCTCATCTGGCTGTTTTGCTGCCTTTTTGTCCTTTGATTTCTCTTCTACTTTCTCCTCCACTGTTTTTGACTTGTCCTCTTCCTCATATGTGGATACCACTATATGGCCTTCGTCTGTTTTTGCCATTTTGACTCGGATCTTTCTTGGAGGACTGCGAATTCCACGCTTCCAAACTGCCTGGCTTAGGTCTTGATCGATTCTGATCTGTTCTGTTTTCATGTGGTGGCGTGCGAACTCTTTAATCATGTTGATTGCTCGTTTCGCCCTCTGGTTGTCTGGTGAAAGCCAAACCTTGCCAAGATTAATTGTGTACACTCGCTCTGCTTCTTGCGACAATTTATCCTACCCCAACGTCGGTTTTTCTCCACTGTCGTCGCTGTGGATTAGATCTGACCTGTCGTTTGGTCTTTAGAATGATCCAAGCCGGTACTGCCGAGTTTTGCTTTCTCTTTTTTATCAGTCTAATTTTTCGACCGGAGGATTTTCTTGCCGCCATGAAAGTTGAGGCAAATTATCCTCTTTTTAAATGAATCTCGCCTGTTTTGAGGGTTTCACGATTACAAAAGATTGTGCTGTTTGAAAACATCAGAGATTTGTTTTAGGATTCTTGCTGATGCTCCCCAAACTATTTTGTCTTTGTGTGTTAGCTTGTATGCTTCAAAGAGTGCCACGTGATCTTTGTCGTCATCAACACTCAAAGTTTGCAAAAATGAAATCAATGGAATATGTAGTATTTTTTCTACTTCGGAATTTGGCTGCAAATATGGCACGTCTTCTAGTATGGCGACAAACGGAATTATTGTAAAGCCAGAGTTTCTTGTTCTAACTGGTTTTAGCTGGCCAATCACATGCTCTCGTGTTATGTGCAATGAAATTTCTTCCAGAGTTTCGCGAATCGCAGTATCCAAAAGATCCTCGTCATCTTCTGTAATCTTTCCTCCTGGAAATGATATTTCTCCTGCGTGCTGCTGCATTGTCAATGGTTTTTCGGTCATGATAATTTCCAAGTCTTGGCCATAGATAACTATCAAAACTGCGGCATGTTTTGTGTCTGAATCTTCAATGTGTGGGACAATGTCAGATGAGAGTATTTTCTTTAACTGGTCTAATCTCAACAAGATGAGAAATAGTGTTGTTGTTAATGATTTATTCGTTCAAAGATTATAATCAAGTAAAGTAGAGAATTTACAAATGGCCATAAGGTATGAAATAAACCCCCCACGAGTGATCCAGAACAGAGTTCTATCTCATAAGGAGGTTAGAGGCTCGTTGACAAAGGTGAAACAAAGAATAACTCAGGCCAGCAAGTTTTGCGACGGCATTCATCTCACTGATTCTGTTTTGGGCGTACCAAGAATTTCTCCAATCACCACTGGTGCACTGATTAGAAATGATGGGCTCAAGTTAGATATCACTGCAAGCCTTAGGGTGCGGGACAGAAACATTACTGCACTGACCCAGTCTGTGTATGATGCCGTTCTTTTAGGTCTTGATGGCTTGTTGATATTAAAGGGAGATGAGCCACCAAAGGGGCCAAAGGACTCTAAGCTTATCCCAAGCGATATTGTGAGGCATTTCAAGGAATTAGGATTTGATAAAAACTTGGACTTTTTCCTCTCAATTCCCACAAATCCAGACTTTGATAAGATTCAAAAAAAGATCGACGCGCAGCCAAAGGGATTTGTCACACAGGTAATTCAGTCCCCTGACCAAGTTTTCAGACTCGTGGACAGGCTGAAGCCACAGGGGTTCAGAATAATCCCATGCATAATGGTTCCATCTGAGAATAATGCCAAATCTGCGAAAATGGTTGGAGTAGATTTTACAAAATACGAAGAAAACACGCTTGATTTTATTTCTGAAATTCACAAGGCAACAAAAGACATTTTGATTACCTCTCCGAATGATTTCAAGTCTGCAGTAAAGATACTATCCAAGCTAAAAGGATTAAAAAGAAAATAAGCTGTCATTATACATGCCACAAAAAAAGAATTTTCTTGATTCACTAGGAGAAAAAATTCTGCTGTTTGATGGTGCAATGGGAACAGAGATTCAAAAATTTGATCCAAAGCCGGAAGACTTTCCAGATGGAAAGGACGGGTTCAATGACGGATTGATCCTAACTCACCCAGAATGGATAAAAAAAATCCACCGCAGTTATCTTGAAGCGGGTGCAGACTGTATAGAGACAAACTCGTTTGGCTCAAACAAGCTCAAGCTAGACGAATATGGATATGGGGACAGAACAGTTGAGATAAACAAAAAAATTGCAGAGCTTGCCGCTCAGAGTGCTTCAGAGTTTTCAGACAAGCCGAGATATGTCATAGGAAGTATGGGTCCAACTGGGTTTCTGCCAAGCTCAAATGATCCCGACCTGGGACAAAAGCCGCTTGCTGAAATTAAAGAAGCATATTGTCTACAGGCAGAAGGCCTGATCTTGGGCGGGGTTGATGCATTGCTAATTGAGACAAGCCAAGACATACTCGAAGTCAAGCTCGCAGTAGAGGGCTCGCAAGAGGCAATGAAAAAACTTGGCAAAAAAGTCCCATTAATTGCAAACGTAACACTTGATCAATATGGCAAAATGCTCCTTGGCACAAACGTTCAGGCTGCATACACTACGATATCTGATATGGGAATAGATGTCTTTGGACTAAACTGCTCTACTGGGCCAATTGAGATGACCCAGAGCGTTCGCTGGCTAGATGAGCAAAACGAGCTGAATCTACTCGTCGTGCCAAACGCGGGCATGCCTGAAAACGAAGGCGGACATGCAGTATACAAGATGGGCCCAGACAAGATGGCAGAGGCACTAAGGGACTTTATCTCAAAATACCAAAGGGTGAGAATCATTGGAGGATGCTGTGGGACAAACCCTGCACACATTGCCGCGCTAAGAAAAGTAATTGATGAAAAAGAGTCAACTAGGTAAGTATTTAGAAAAAAACTAGGCTAGAATTTACATTGAAAATACCAAGAGTAAGCTCATCGCTGAAGGCAGTTGAGCTAAAGCAGACACCAGCACCACTGATAATTGGAGAAAGACTGAATGCCCAAGGATCAAAGAAGGCAAAACAGCTCGTGCTCTCAGATGATTTTGATGGGCTAATTGATCTTGCAAGAAACCAGGTGGATGACGGTGCGCACTGCCTTGATGTCTGCGTTGCAACAACTGAAAGGGCAGACGAGCTAGAATTTATGAAAAAACTGGTCAAAAGAATAAGCCTTGAAGTGGACGCGCCACTCGTGATTGATTCCACTGATCCAAATGTCATCGAGACTGCCATACAACAAATACCCGGCAAACCGATAATCAACTCAATCAACCTTGAAGGGGACGGAAACAGGTTCCACAAGCTTGCACCTCTTATGGCAAAGTACGGCCTTCCAGCAGTTGCACTGTGTATTGGCCCAAATGGGATGGCAAAGACTCCGCAGGAAAAAGTGGAAACTGCAGAACTATTGATAGAGACTGGGAAAAAATACGGCCTACGAGGGAACCAGTTCATCTTTGATGTCCTGACATTTACTCTAGCGACAGGAGAGGCGGAGTTTCTGGATGCCGGAAAAAACACACTAGAGGGAATAAAGCTAGTGAAGCAAAAGTTCCCAGAATCCTTTACTGTTTTGGGCCTGAGCAACATTAGCTTTGGGCTCACCCCATCTGCGCGCAAGATTCACAATTCTGTATTTCTGTATCATGCCGTCAAGGCAGGCCTTGATGCCGCAATCGTAAACGCAAAGGAAATAGTCCCGTATCCTGAAATTGATGAGAAAGAACGCAAGCTAGTTGAAGACTTGATCTTCAACACACACGCAAACGCGCTTGCCGAGGTCATCACACATTTTGAAAAAATAGGCACAAGGACAATCGAAAAGAAAGTAGAGATGGATCCAAGCTGGAGTGCAGCAAAGCGCTCCAATTTCAGAATAGTAAACCGACTCAAGGATGGGATTGAGAGTGATGTCAGAGAAGCAATCGGAGAAAAAATACCTGGCAACAAAACTATCATTGGTTTGCCGCGTGCAGCAACACACCAAGCTGCAATCCAGACGCTAAACGATGATCTGCTTCCTGCAATGAAGGAGGTCGGAGATAAGTTTGGCGCAGGGGAGCTGATCCTGCCATTTGTTTTGAAATCTGCCGAGTGCATGAAGGCAGCAGTAGTCGAGCTTGAAAAATACTTGCTAAAGGAGGAAGGCACAAGCAAGGGAAAACTTGTTTTAGGAACCGTTTATGGCGATGTGCATGACATAGGAAAGAATCTGGTCAAGACAATTTTTGAAAACAATGGCTATACCGTGTATGATCTTGGCAAACAAGTACCCCTGCAAAAATTCATTGAAAAAATCAATGAGGTAAAACCAGATGCACTGGGACTTTCAGCACTCTTGGTCTCGACATCAAAACAGATGCAGCATTTTGTGGAATTTGCACGAGAAAACAAACTGGAGATTCCAGTTTTGTGTGGAGGGGCTGCAATAAACTCTAACTATATCAACCGGGTTGCAAAAGAGGGCGGAGTTTACCAGCACGGCGTGTTTTACTGCAAGACAATGTTTGATGGCCTGAAAACCATGGATAGGTTGGTTTCTGCAGAAAAAAACCAGTTCATAAAAGAATGGCAATCAAAGGTGGAAAAATGGCAGGAAACCAAAGTTGAGCGGGTGGCAGGTGATCTTCCCCACTCTGGAATCAAGCCTGTCACACCCCCAACCGCACCTGTTTTGGGCAAGGCCATCCGGCTTGAGCTAAAGGACATTGATCTGGAAGACGTATGGAAATACCTTAGCAAAAAATCCCTTTTTGTTTTATCTTGGGGTCTGAGAGGAAAAGGAGTCAGAGACTCTGATGTCGAAGGCGAAAAACTTCTCAAGGAGTGGACAAAAAAAGTGCTAGATGGAAAGCTGTTTGAGCCGCGTGCAGCGTATGGTTATTTTGCATGCCATAACAAGAACGACAAGCTAGTAGTGGATGGGCCAACTGATCAGGTAGTTTTTGATTTTCCGCGATCCTCGCAAAGCAAGCATCTCTGTCTTGCAGACTATTTTGGAGAAAACGACATAGTTGCATTCCAGTCTGTGACCGTTGGAACCAAGACCCAAGAGGTAATTGACGCATGGAACAAGCAAGACAGATACACCGATGCATATTATTTGCACGGCCTAGCCGTTGAAACGGCTGAAGCATTGGCAGAACTGGTGAATCTCAGAATCAAAAAGGAGCTTGGGCTTGATGGAAAAAGAGGACTGCGATACTCCTGGGGGTATCCAAGCTGTCCTGATGTGTCACAGCACCACTTGGTTTGGAAACTCTTGGAGCCGGAAAAGTCTGGAATGACTTTGACTGACGCAGGGCAAATCATACCGGAGCAGTCTACTGCAGCAATCGTCGTGCACCATCCACAAGCAGAATATTTTGTCTTATAGCACAAAATCACCGCTTTAAAATAAATTATTCAGCGCTTTAAGCCAAATCAAGTACAAATTACATGCAACAAAAAATAGGAACAAGTAATCTGATCCGCGGCGCTACGTTTTTTGAACATGCCGGAGTCTCCATCGTTTACGTCTTTATGCCAATTTTGGCACAAGCACTCACCATCTCAATATTTGAAGTCGGTCTGACTATTGCATCGTTCTTTCTTGCGCAGATTCTATCCAGCCTTTACTTTGGAAGAGTCTCAGATGCCAGCGGAAAAAGGCTGATCTTCATCAAAATTGGGTTTATCGGATGTGCAATAATGTTTGGGTTGCATTATTTGGCAGACAACTCGTTTTACTTGCTTTTGGTGCGTCTTGGTGCTGGAATAACAAGTGGGATGATGGTTCCAGCAATGCTTGCATATACCTACGAATCAGGCAAGGACAAGTCCAAGGTTGCATCCGTGATATCATTTCATGCGCTTGGTTGGCTTGCCGGAATTGTGGCAGCAGGGTTGGCAAACAACGAAAAGACAATATTTTTGGTTAGTGCCGGCTTGTTTTTAGCAGGACTCGTCTTTTCCATGAGGCTGCCAAATCACACCATACCAAGGGAGGCAGAGCTTGGGACAACAAAAAAAGTCATTGCAAAAAACAAATACTTGTTTTTGTCGCTTTTGCTTAGGCACATTGGCGCGACGTCGGTCTGGACTATTTTGCCGCTTGTTCTAACTGAAGCATTTGGGGCCAAGCTGTATGAGGTCTCAATAGTATATGTCGCAAACACTGCAACTGCGTTTATCTTGATGAACTTGATGGGAACAAAAATCACTACAAAAAACATAACCAATTTCAAAATCGGAGTTGGACTGACCGTGTTTGTGTTTGCCGGAATGGCTTTGATGACAAGTTGGTGGATGGCAATCCCATGCATGGCTCTGGTTGGCGTCACTTGGGCATTTTTGTACATTGGCGGAAGCATTCACCTAATGGAAAACAATCCCAAGTCGACATCCACTGGAATTTTTAATTCGACTATATCTATTGCAAATGTGATTGGTCCGGTAATTGCGGGAGCGGTTGCGCTTTACTATGGCCATGTCTCTGTGATGTATTTTGCAGTAGGGATTTGCATTGTTGCATTCTTTGTATCATTGAAGATAAAAAAATAAAGTCTGTTGAGATTTTAAGATCCAACTAATTTAATGAGCTTATTTGCCATCTTGTCTATGTCTATGTCTGGTTTGGCAGACACTAGCAATACGTTGTTGTCTAGTGGAAAGCTCATCACAACCACTTTTTCCCTTCGTGAGGCAGTGTATTTGACTTTGCCAAGATTGTGATCAAATTCGCTTCTCATTGAAACCCTAAGTACCAACTCCATGTACATTTTCTTTCGGTCTTCCTCGTTTTCAAGCGGAATAACTCCTTCTTTGAATCCGCCGGCCACTAACCTTCCCATGTTATTTATTATTCCAGCAAATCTGATCTCATCTTCATCCAGTATTTTTTTGCATCTTTGCTCAAAAACCCAATATTCATTTGCTTTTTCTTTTACCAGCACGCCATACTGATGTGATTTCAAACAACTTAAAGCAGATCTAACCATTCTTGAACAAACGCTAACTAAAATCAGATAATTGTAGACAAAATTGAAAATTCATTCAATTGCCAGGATATAATGTTCAAACAAGTTATGTGAATTTAGACTATCTCAAGCCCCATCTAGACATGACCTTGTTTTCGAGTCTCTTGAAAATGAGGCCGTCAATCAAAATTCCAATAAGCATTATCACGAGCATCATGGCAATTACTTGAGAAACATCATTTAGCTGGCGCCCAACATTTAACAAAAAGCCAAGACCCAAAAACGAAAACAATAATTCAGCCCCGATTACCCCACGCCACGCAAACGCCCACCCTTGCTTGAATCCGGAGATCATGTAGGGAAACGCAGCTGGAATCAAGACCTTTGTTATAAGCTGACTCCCCCTTGCACCCATGTTTTGCGCAGCGGCGATATAGTCTGGATTTATGTTTTTGACGCCAGTGTATGTGTTAATAGTTACTGAAAAGATTGCGCCTGCAACTGTGACAAAAACTATTCCCGCATCAGTCAGCCCAAACCAGACAATAGCTAGCGGTGCCCATGCAACAGAAGGAATAGACTGCAACCCAAGCACTATTGAGCCAATTGTCTGGTTTACCGTTTCTATCCGTGCCATGAATATGCCAAGTATTATTCCGCCGACAATTGCAATTGCAAGGCCTGCAACAAGTCTCAAAAGACTAGTGCCGACTCCATACCAAAGAGTGCCATCTGCTGCCCCATATGCTAAATCCTCGGCAACCTCATATGGGGATGGAAATACATTGTCGGCCCAAAGATTTGTTGCATCAAATGCTTGCCAGACCAGTACGATTCCAACATAAAATGCGATCTTTTTTGCCGTGATTTGTGCCTTCATGACTCTTCATCATCCTTTGACTTTACTTCCGGTCGAAGCTCTGAGAGAATCTCTTGCTGATATTTCATCAAACCTTCATCTTCTACAAGCCTTGGCCTTTTGTGATCTACTGCAACAATTTTCTTGATAGTGGATGGTCTGTGGGTAAAGATTGCAACCTTGTTGCCAAGAACTGTTGATTCTGAAATGTTGTGTGTGACAAAGACGATGGTTTTTTTTGTTTTCTGCCAAATCATCTGCATTTCAACAAGCAAGAGATCCCTAGTCTGCGCATCGAGTGCAGCAAACGGCTCGTCCATTAACAACACCTCCGGATCCATGACAAGTGCCCTTGCAATTGCAACTCGCTGCTTCATTCCAGTTGAAAGCTGATATGTGTACGAATTTGCAAACTTTGTCAGCTGCATCATGTCTAAGTATCTATTAGAGATTTCATGTCTTTCAGATTCTGGAATTCCTGCAATCTTTAGGCCAAACTCTACGTTGTCTCTGACTCGAAGCCACGGGAACAGAGCGCCCTCCTGAAAGACTAGCGTCCTGTCTGGACCTGTGTCAGTAATCGGCCTGTTGTTGAGTAGTATCTCGCCTTCGTCTGGCTTTTGCAGGCCAGCTGCAATTCTCAAAAATGTTGATTTGCCACAACCTGACGGTCCAACAAGGCACACAAAATCGCCATCTTCAACTGTGAGATTTATTCCGCCAAGTGCCTTTAGCTGCTGGCCGTCATGATCAAAATACTTGACAATGTTTTTTGCCTCTAGCTTTGCCATGGCGTGACCTCCATGGCATTGTAGAAAATATCATCAAGGTTGTATCCAGTACGACCTAGGTATCCAAGGGAATATGCACGCTCTGCAAAAATCCGTATTGAATCTGGATTTGGGTCAGCGGTGATTACAATATTTGAAAATGCGCCATGTACAATGTTTGCGGCAAGTGTTTTGCCGGTGTGCTTTTTGTAAAATTCTATAAAAACCGACTCGGTCTGATCAGGATTTTCATTAATCCACTGTATGGTGTTTTTATGTGCGCTCAACCATTTTTGTATCAAATCTGGATGTTTTTCAATAAAGTCGGTTCTTCCAATTAACAAAACAGATGAAAACTGTTTGTCTGGCCAAGTTTCCTCTTCCTTGAAGAGTCGTTTTCCGCCAAGCTGCTCAACTAGTATAGTTGCAGTTGGTTCAGGAACCCATGCAGCATCGATATCGCCCTTTGCAAAAAGAATAAAGATTTCAGGATTTGCTATATTGTAAATGACAACGCTGCCGCCTTTTTCGGCAGGCTTGAGATTGTTTTCAGACAGGTAATTGCGCAATGAAACGTCTTGTGTATTTCCGATGAATGGGGCTGCGATCTTTTTTCCTGTCAGATCAGATGCTGCAGAAATCATCGAATCCCTTTGTATGACAAAGCTTGCCCCATTACTTGCCGCACCTGCAAGGATCTTTAGGCCCTGCCCGCCGGATTTGACATATCCGTTGACAAACGGAGCAGGCCCAACATATGCAATGTCTGCCGAGTTTGCAAATAACGCCTCAATTGCCTCCGGTCCACTATCGACTATTCTAGTTTCGATTGGCACATCGCCCAATTCCTTGGCAAATTCGCCATTTTCCAAGCCGGCAATAGGTACTGCATGATTGATGTTTGCAAAGAATGCAACTCGAACCCTGTCTTGGCTTGATTCGTTCTGGGTGCTTACGGTGGCAACAACAGCAAGCACAATTGCAGCTGATATGATGCCAACAAGGGCAAGAATTTTCATAAAACAGCGTTATGAAACTTTGGTTAAATAGTGATCGGATTTTAGCTGAAGCTATTTGCAAATTTCTGCCGTGGTGATTTTTTCCAAACATTTGAAATGAAAATTTTCCAGATCAACACAAAAGATAAATGCAAAATATAGTGACGAAAAAGCTCTAATGAAACAAAAGGCAGTGCTTGCTTTTTCTGGCGGATTGGACACATCAGTTGTCGTAAAATATTTACAAGAAAACCACGACATGGATGTCATCACCGTAACAGTTGATGTTGGAGAGGGCAGTAACCAGAATAAAATTGCAGCCAAGGCAAAAAAACTAGGCGTTCTACGACACTACAACATAGACGCAAAGACAGAATTTGTTCAAAAATTCATCCATCCTGCAATCAAGGCAAATGCTCTGTACCAAAACAAATACTGCCTTGCAACATCTCTGGCACGACCACTAATTGCACAAAAAGTTCTGGATGTGGCAAAAAAAGAAAAAGTTGACGCCTTGGCGCACGGCTGCACGGGAAAGGGAAACGACCAAGTGAGATTTGATGTCACCTTTGGTTCAGGCTCTAATCTTCCAATCATCGCGCCCATTCGTGACCTAAATCTTGACAGGGCAACAGAATTGGAGTTTGCAAAAGAGCATGGAATTACAATAGATAGTGTTTCAAAAAAATTCTCAATTGATCAGAATCTGTGGGGTAGGGCAATCGAGGGTGGAAACCTGGAGGACCCATACAATGAGCCACCATCCGATGCGTTCATCTGGGTAAAGACAAAAGATCTCCCAGACAAGCCAAAATATCTGGAAATTGAGTTTCAAAATGGAATCCCAGTAGCAGTCGACAAGAAAAGAATGAATCCAGTAAAACTAATCGAGTACACAAACAAAGTTGCCGGCTCTTGTGGGGTTGGCATAGTGGATCACATTGAGGACAGGGTCGTGGGCATAAAATCACGCGAAGTCTATGAGACCCCTGCGGCACTGTGCATAATTGAGGCACACTCGGATTTAGAAAAAATGGTTCACACAAAGCACCAAAACAAGTTCAAGTTAATTGTAGACCAGGAATGGGCTTGGCTTGCCTACTCTGGGCTCTGGCAGGACCCATTAAAGGCAGATTTAGATAACTTCATCGATCAATCACAAAAAACAGTCACGGGAACTGTCAAGCTAAAACTCTACAAAGGGGGCTTGCGAGTGGTTGGAAGAAAGTCTAAGCATTCGTTGTATAGTCATGACATTGCAACCTACGGAAAAGGATCTGCATTTGATCAGAGAAAAGCAACTGGCTTTGTTGAGCTGTGGGGATTGCAGACAACAGAAGCTAATAAATTACTAAACAAGAGGTGACAAGGATCGTAATGAACTGTATAGAATGTGACGCGGCAATCAATGTACCTGGTGACGCAGCTGTGGGTGAGATAGTCTCATGCCCAGAGTGTGGCGCAGACTTTGAAATAGCAAAGAAAAGTGGCGCAGATGTCGAGCTAAAACCGGCAGAAAGCGTTGGCGAAGACTGGGGAGAATAGTTGTCCAAAGTTTGTGTCGTCTTTGACAGACTCAGACTAGAAGAAAAAATGCTTCAGGACGAGGCATCCAAGATGGGTCACGATACAATAATGCTGGACGCAAAGACAACCCAGCTCAGCACCGAAAGCAAGCGGGGCGACATTGATTTTGGTGACGTGGTCATTGAACGATGTGTCAGCTATTTTAGAGGGCTGCACTTTACTGCGTGCCTAGAGTTCCTAGGGGTCCCTGTAATAAACAGCTATGACGTATCAGACAGATGCGGAAACAAAATGGTTACATCACTTTTACTAAAAAAAGCCGGCGTGCCGACCCCAAAGACATACTTTGCATTCTCCTCAGAAGAGGCGACGAGTCTAATCAACAAAGTCGGTTTTCCTATTGTGATAAAGCCAGTCATTGGAAGCTGGGGCAGGGGAGTCCTTCCACTGCGAGACAAGGACACGACTGAGGCAATCATTGAGATGCGCGATATAGAGGATGGCTCGCACGATAGAATCTACTATCTACAAGAAATGATAGACCGTCCGCCGCGTGACATTCGGGCAATAACTGTGGGAGACCGAGTAATCGCAGCAATGTATAGGAAATCACAGGGTGACTTTAAGACAAACATCGCACTTGGTGGAGACCCAGAGCTTTGCGAAATCACAAAAGAACTTGAGGATCTGTGCCTGCGAGCATCAAGGGCAGTTGGAGGAGGAATCTTGGGGATAGATCTGATGGAGGACAAAAAGAGGGGGCTGGTAGTACACGAAGTGAATAACACCGTCGAGTTCAAAGGGCTTGCCAAAGTTGCAAAAAAGAACATTCCGCAAGAAATGATTAACTTTGCGCTAAGCTACCTTAGGAAATAAATTATACCACTTTACGAGGGATGATATGTTGCGAGTAGGAGTTGTTGGGGCATCAGGTTATGTCGGAGGCGAAATGCTGCGTCTTTTGGTAACGCACCCAAAAGTCGAAATCGCGATGGTTACTTCGCGACAACACGTTGGAGAATACCTACACAGAATTCAACCAGCGCTAAAAGGATTTACAGAGCTAACATTTTCCGAGCTTGATTATGATAAAATGTCAGACAAGTGTGATCTTGTGTTTACTGCAGTCCCGCACGGAACCGCAACGGAAATTGTAAAGGCACTTTACGACAGAGGACTCAAAGTAGTTGATCTTTCAGCTGATTATAGGTTGCATAACCAAGCAGGCTATGACAAGTGGTATGGATGGGAGCACCCACACCCTGACTATCTGGCAAAGTCAGTCTTTGGTATTCCGGAACTGCACCGAGATAAAATCAAAGATGCTCAACTCGTATCGTGTCCTGGATGTATGGCAGTAACATCAATACTTGCAATCGCGCCGCTCATCAAGAATAATTTGATTGACACTGAACACATAATCGTTGACTCGAAAATCGGCTCATCTGGAGCAGGTGCAGGAAGCGTTGCAGGCACGCACCACGCGATGCGCTCAGGCGTAATTAGGCCATACAAGCCAGCAAAGCACAGACACACAGGTGAAATTGAACAAGAACTCTCAGAAATTGCTGGAAAGCCAGTCAAGGTATCAATGAGCCCACATGCCGTAGATATTGTCAGGGGAATCCTGTGCACAAACCACACATTCCTCACAAAAGAAATGACGGAGCTAGACCTGTGGAAGGTCTATCGCGAGATGTACAAAAATGAAAGATTCATCAGGCTTATCCGCGACAAGAAAGGTCTATACAAATTCCCAGATCCAAAATTCGTAGTCGGTTCTAACTTTTGTGACATTGGATTTGATATCGACGAGGACAATCACAGACTAGTTGCATTATCAGCTTCAGACAACCTCATGAAGGGTGCTGCAGGCTCTGCCATCCAAAACATGAACATCATGGTAGGATTTGACGAAATGGATGGGCTGAGATACGCACCACTAACTCCAGTTTAAAAAAATGATTACAATCAAAATTGGAGGGAGCGTAGTTGAAAACCTCCATCCATCAACAATTCCTGACATAAAAAAAATTGCAGAGCAGCAAGGGGTGATTTTAGTTCATGGTGGGGGGAAAGAAGTCACCAAGACATGCGAGCTGTTAGGGAAAGAACCAAAGTTCGTCGTATCACCAAGCGGAATAAAAAGTCGATACACAGACAAGGAGACTGCAGAAATTTTTACCATGGTGATGTCTGGCAAAATAAACAAGACAATTGTTCAAATGCTACAAAAACACGGCATTAATGCAGTAGGTCTTAGCGGAGTCGATGGCCAGATCTTCCAAGCTGAAAGAAAAGACAAACTAGTTATCATAAACGAAAAAGGCCGAAAACAAGTCATCGACGGAGGATATACTGGTAAGGTAAGCAAGGTCAATGCCAGTCTGCTAAACCTGCTCCTCTCTGAAGGCTACACGCCAGTAATTTCCCCAATCGCAATAAGCAAGGAATTTGATCTACTGAACATCGATGGGGATCGTGCGGCAGCAAACGTGGCAGGCGCAATACATAGCGACAAAATCCTGTTTTTGACAAATGTCGACGGGCTGCTAATGGACGAAAAGCTGGTTGAAAACATGACAAATGCAGAAGCAAAGGAGATTCGGCCAAAGATCGGATTCGGCATGGAAAAAAAAATACTTGCGGCGACTGAGGCGCTAGACATGGGAGTAAAGGAGGCACTGATCTCAAATGGACAGCGGGAAAATCCTATATCGTCGGCAATCTCTCATACAAAGTGCACGGTAATTACAAAATGACTGAAGACGACTTTTTAGGAAATCTGTATCAAAGATTCCCAGTGACGGTGGAAAAAGGCCTTGGGGTTAGGGTCTGGGACACAAACAACAAGGAATACATCGACTGTATGGGGGGATATGGAGTGGCGCTGGTGGGACACAGAAATCCGCGAGTTGTGGCCGCAATAAAAGCCCAGCTTGACAAAATAATAACAGTCCACGCATCGCTATACAACAAGACAAGAGGAGAGTTTTTGGAAAACCTGATAAAGGTTGCACCAAAGGGACTATCACAGGTACACCTTGGGAACAGCGGAACAGAAGCAGTAGAGGCAGCAATAAAGTTTGCAAGAAAATTTACAGGAAAGTCAGGGATGATTGCGATGAACGGATCATATCACGGCAAGTCCCTTGGATCCCTATCCATCACATTTAATCCGAAATACAGAAAATCATTCATGCCCCTTGTTGATAAGGTTGATTTTTCACCGTTTGGCGACATTGAATCACTACGATCAAAAATCAACAAAGACACCGCATTCATAATCATGGAGCCAATCCAAGGCGAGAGCGGAATCAATGTGGCGCCAGATGGATTTTTGCAAGATGTACGTAAGCTTTGTGATGAGAACGGAATCCTGCTGATTTTTGACGAAATTCAAGCAGGATTGGGCAGAACAGGCAAGATGTGGGCATGCCAGCACTGGAATACGACGCCAGACATAATGTGCCTTGCAAAAGGAATTGCGGGAGGCATCCCGATGAGCGCTACACTGGTCAAGCCGGAAATCTTGGCCGCAATGAGCAAGGGTGAGCACTCTTCAACCTTTGGCGGAAATCCAATTTCATGTGCTGCTGGAATTGCAACGCTTCAAGCGCTAACACAAGATGGGCTAGTTGACAATGCTGCACGAGTTGGCAAGATTTTCAGAGACGGCCTCGAGGGTCTCAAAAATAAACACAGCATAATACGAGAGATAAGGGGCAAAGGCCTGATGATAGGAGTGGAGATGAAGTTTGAAGTAAAGGACATACTTTTGGATGGAATCAAAGAAGGTGTTTTGTTGCTATATTCTGGAAGAAACATCCTAAGGCTACTGCCACCACTCGTGCTATCTGATGACGACGTCAAAAAAGTATTAGAAGTACTAGACAGGCTATTTACTAGGGAAGAGGAAAGGAGAAAAAATGTACAAGGACAAAATTGACGACGAAATTCTAAAATTCCTAAAGGAGGACTCGCGGGAGTCCTTTGTGGATATTGGGAAAAAGCTAAAGCTTTCCGAGTCTGCAGTGAGGCGTCGAGTAAAAAACCTAACAGACAGCAAAGTTATCAAAAAATTCACAATAGAAATCGGGGAACAGAACGCAACAAAGGCAATTGTTCTAATTTCTGTAGAGTCATCGATGGACACATCAAAGGTTTCCGCAAGACTTACCAAGTTGGAGGGTGTCAAAACAGTCTACGAAATCACAGGCCAGTATGACATTGCAGTAATAATTTCTGCCCCAAACATTACTGAGATAAACGCCTCGATTGACTCGCTGCGCAAAATTCCTGGCGTTTCGGACACGAACACTGTGATTATCCTGCGCGATGTGACTTAAAGCGAAATCCGGATCATAATTTCTGTTTTAAGCCTAAAAAATATTGATTCACTCTGATTTCGAACGTTTTTAGTACGAATATGTTTATAACTAGTCCAAGGAGTTAGTATTTTTGCAATGAATGATCCGAATTACTACTCGCATCTGTACAACGAGTACGACAAAAAGCCAAAAAGGATACGCGTACTTGACAGCACACTAAGGGAGGGGGAGCAGCACCCAGGTGTCACCTTTACAAACAAACAAAGGATCCAAATTGCATGGATGCTTGATTATTTCGGAGTTGATCAAATTGAGATATCTCCAGTTGTGTCAGAAGATCATCTAGAGGCAACAAAGACCATAATAAAACAAGGCCTAAAGGCAGACATTGTTGCACATGTCAGGGCACTAAAAGCAGACGTTGACATTGCTCTCAAATGTGATCCAAAATGGACTGCAACTTATCTTGGCATTTCAGATATACATCTAAAGGATAAGCTTAGAATCACAAGGGAGGAAGCACTGAGGCGTGCAGTGGAAACAGTCGAATATGCAAAATCACACGGCCTAAAGATGCGATTTACCGTAGAAGACGGAAGCAGAGCAGATCCAGAGTTTTTGCTCAAGGTCTGTAAGGCAATTGAAGATGCTGGCGTTGATAGAATCAGTCTACCTGACACTGTTGGCGTAATGAGGCCAAAAGGAATGTATAATTTTGTCAAGATGGTGCGCGAAAAGATCAAGGTTCCATTAGATGTTCACTGCCACAACGACATTGGGCTTGCAGTTGCAAACGCATTTGCAGGAGTTGATGCAGGCGCAGAACAAATCCACACGACAATAGACGGAATTGGAGAGAGAACGGGAATTCCATCTCTTGCAGAGGTGTCTGTCGCAATGACATATCTGTACAGATCCCCAAATGACTTTAGGCTAGATATGCTGACAGACCTCTCAAAGCTAATCGAACAATACACTGGAATTCCACCATATGACTCAAAACCAATCGTTGGGCCAACTGCTTACAAGCACAAGGCGGGAACCCACCTTGCAGCAATCCTAAGAAACCCTGCCGCATACGAGCCGATTCCACCACGAGTAGTTGGAAACAGGCGAAGAATCGTCTTTGGCGAGCTTGCTGGTAAGACGGGCTCTGCTTATCTGATGTCGATTTTGGGCCTAGAAAAGAACGACGAACAGGCAAAGGCAGTAGCACTTGGGCTCAAAAATCTGAGAATGGGCGACCTGCTTGAGATTCCACTTGATGGCAAGCTTGAAAGAAAGATAATTAATGACTCGAAAAATACTAAGGAATAACCATGACAAAATGTGCAGAATGCGACTCTGATATTTCAATCCCAAGTGATGCCCTTGATGGCGAATTGGTAACTTGTCCTGACTGCGGAGCAAGTTTTGAAATAACAAAATCTTCAGGCGGATTTGGGCTAAAACCAGCTCAAAGCGTCGGAGAGGACTGGGGTCAGTGACCGCCCCTATAACGGTTCTTTACGACACTATCCGATTAGAAGAAAAAGCCCTTGCCGAAGCTGCAAACAAGAAGGGTATTGATCTTCAAATGATAGACTGTAAGAATCTGATTTTGGATCTGGATAAAAAAAGTAACTATAGTACAGTATTGCAGCGTTGCGTCAGCTATTACAGAAACCTGCATTCCACTGCGGCACTGGAGGGTATGGGCGCAAACGTCATCAACTCATTACACACTGGAATATATGCGGGAAACAAACTGTTCACCCACACACTCTTGCAAAAAGTCGGTGTGCCAACACCATTTGTTACAGTTGCGTTTTCAAAGGAATCAGCACTTGGGGCACTTGATAGGCTTGGATATCCACAAGTTATCAAGCCAACAGTTGGAAGCTGGGGACGAATGGTCTCAAAGCTAAACAACAAAGAATCAGCAGAAGGTATTATCGAAGAAAGAGAAAAAATGTATCCAATTTATCAGGTGCACTACATAGAAGAATTTGTGCAAAGGCCACCACGTGATATTAGGGCAATAGTGATAGGAGACTCTGTAACCGGTGCAATTTATCGAAACTCTGCGGATGGAAACTGGAAGACAAACACGCACCTTGGAGGTACTGCCGAGGTATGCGAGGTAACAAAAGATCTTGAAGACATGTGCATAAAGGCAAAAGACGCAGTAAAGGGGCAAATTGTCGGAGTCGACCTCATGGAAAGCAAGGACAAGGGACTAGTTGTGCACGAAATAAACAACACGACAGAATACAGAAACGTTGCCCGTGTTACAGGAATAGACGTGGCAGCAAAGATTTTAGAATACGCAGCAAATTCAGGAAGATAAAAACATGGACTCGTCATTTACTGTAACACCACGATTTTCAATCAAGATGCTGGAAAAAGCACTAAGGCTGTACACTCCGTCCTTGGCAGAAAAACCAATGGCAGAATTTTTGGCAGACAAGTGCGATGATCTTGGCTTTGATGACATCCGCATAGATGAGGTTGGAAATCTCATTGCAACAATTGGTTCTGGCTCCCCACGAGTTTTGTTGTGCGGCCATATGGATACCGTGCCCGGAAAAATAAAGGTAAGAAAGGAAGGCGATTTTATTTACGGAAGGGGTGCATCGGACGCAAAGGCCCCACTGATGGCATTGCTTTTAGCAGCATCTACAATTCAAAAACATAACGGCACAGTAATTTTTGTAGGGGCTGTAGACGAAGAAGGCAACGCAACTGGAATCAAAAACTTGGCAAAGCAAAAACTTGACATCGATTATGCGATTTTTGGGGAGCCAAGCGGTGTTGGAAACGTCACAATCGCATACAAGGGAAGGATTGCAATAAATCTCAAAGTAAATGTCGGTGATTCTGCACATGCGTCTGCACCATGGCTTGCAAAAAATGCAATCGAAGAGTCTATGAGATTCACATCGGAGCTGAAAAATTCCCTAGAAGAAAACCAAGAAGGAAAATCAAAAGGAATGATACTAACTGCAACAATTACCGAAATAAAGGGGGGTGATAGTCATAACGTCACTCCAAAAGAATGTAATGCTGTAATGGATATTAGGATTCCAGTTACCATGAATTGCAAAATGGTTGGAGAAAAAATCTCATCCAAGGTGACGGAGATTTCAAGAAAACAGGGAGTAGAAGCAATGTATTCTGTTTTAGATGAAACCGAGCCATTCGAGGCGCCAATGAATTCGCCTCTAGTCAGGGCATTCACACTTGGAGTGATGGATGTGGAGCGAAAAAGGCCTGCACTTATACGCAAAACTGGAACTGGAGACATGAACATTGTCGGCACACTTTGGAATATTCCTGTTGTTACGTATGGTCCAGGCGATCCGCATGCATCGCACACAATTGACGAGAGGGTTTCAATGGGAGAGTACCTGAGGGGAATTGAAGTCATCAAGAATGCCTTGCATCACTTGAAGCGACTGCACGATTCCAAAAAAGATGGATGATGTTGTGGTTTGTTGGCCTTGGCATAAGCGGGCCTGATTCTATATCTGAAAAAACACAGAAAATCATCGCGTCAGCAGACATTGTGTATCTTGAGCAGTTCACAAGTCCGATGTCACAACAAGACACAGAACATCTGGAGCGACTGGCAAAGGGAGAATTCAAGCTTGCACCGCGCTGGCTTGTAGAAGATGGCAAAGAAATACTAGAAAATTCAAAATCAAAAAATGTTGTACTGCTTTCCCTTGGAGACCCATACATTGCGACAACGCACATTGAGCTTAGAACTCGCGCAATTATTGAAAAAATTCAAACGTCTACAATACACGCATCGTCTGCCATCACGTCGCTGATTGGCGAGTGTGGCCTTCACTACTATAAGGTTGGAAGAACAGTTACAATAATGAGTGGAATACACCCGACCACTGCATACTATGCCATTTATGAGAACCTAAAAGTCGGAAACCACACAGTAGTATTGCTAGAGTATAATCAAAACAAGGATTTCTTCTTGGATCCAAAGGAAGCACTGCATAGCCTTCTTGCAACAGAAAAAGAGCAGGCAAGAAAGGTGATCTCCGAGTCGACCTTTGTCGTGGTGCCATCAAGAATAGGCTCAAAGGACCAAAAAATCATCGCAGGAAATCTTGGCAGCCTTTTGAGTGTGGATTTTGGCTTGCCACCTCATTCCATTGTGATTCCAGGTGCCTTGCACTTTACCGAGTCTGATGCGCTAAATGTTCTGGCAAGATGCATCGATGAATCATCCGATAACACCGCAAAAATAGAGAAAATCTCTACACAAATGATGAAAAAATACATTCCAATGGTAAGGCGAGCGCTAGAGCAGATTGCGCCACACTATGACGGCAAAAAAGAATTTCAAAGTGTTCTTGAAAATGCCGAACTGTACATCAGGGACGCGGAAAGATTCTTTGAACAAGGAAAGGATGAGCTTGCCATACTATCAATTGGGTATGCAGACGGCCTAGTGGATGCGCTGAGAATGGCAAAAGGAATAGAGCCAGAGCTACATTGATAGATTATGTTAAAAACAACGATGGTATAGTGTTTCTGTTTGGACATAATTGACAAAACAATTTTGGGAGTAATCTATATCTGCTCAATTACAAAAGAGCAGCCAGTACAGGTCTGCATCAAAAAAATGCATCTATCAGAAGATTACATCAACCAAAGAATGAACGAACTGGTAAAAAATGATCTGATAACAAAACACAAAGACAACATTACGGAATTTGGACGAACTGC
Organism: Nitrososphaerota archaeon; assembly: GCA_052390175.1. Lineage (GTDB taxonomy): Archaea > Thermoproteota > Nitrososphaeria > Nitrososphaerales > Nitrosopumilaceae > Nitrosotenuis. Next base: position 72,123 of record JBQTHG010000030.1, read on the forward strand.
ATTACACGTGGTGCTGGCAGGAGGCGTATTTGACATAATACACCCAGGCCACATTTACACCCTCAATGCAGCAAAGGCTCTAGGGGATGTCTTGGTTGTGGTTGTCGCAACAGGCAACACTGCGGTGAAGATGAAAAAAAGAAGGCCATTACATGCAGAAAATCAGAGGCAGGAACTGATTGGCTCACTTGCGATGGTGGACCTATGTCTTGTTGGAAGTGAAGGCGACATATTCAAAACAGTCGAGCTTGTCAAACCAGACATCATTGCGCTAGGCTATGACCAGGCTCACCAGGAAAAATTCATCACAGATGGATGCAAAAGCCTCAACCTAAATGTACGAGTTGCAAGACTCCAGTCACCAATACCAGAGTTTTCCAGCTCCAAAATTGAAAAAGAATACGGCGAAGCGCTTCACGGATTATGAGTCTAAGGCATTGAAAATAGCGGTGGTTTTTTACACTGTTTTCTCAATTAGATAATTCACTTTAGGGGAATTTTGATTGTGATCTTTGAGCCGGTCTTCAGATTTGCTTTTTTGCGAATGTCGGCATCTGAAATCAACTCCACGACTGAATTGTCGTGGTGCGTACGCTCTAGCAAAATCAGCTCGCAATTGATTTTATCATTAAGGACACAATGATGGCACTTGACCCATCCGTAGGTTCTCTTGCCATCAGAAAAACCACTGATTTTTACACCATCAAAACTGTTTAGCTGCCGCAAAGCCTCAACGTGTTCTTTTTTGTCAAGCTTGACATTGAGGGTTCCAGGAAACGGCACATATCCAATTTTTGCATCAAATTGTTTTGTGTAGCCTTTAAGTGACATATAGTATGCTCCCTCCCCCATGCCGGAGACCAGCGTTCCTCTGAGCTCAATTGCAGAAGGCACAGATTCCAGGCTTTTTTGCAGCAGATTGAAAAGATCAGCTAGCTGGTCATATCCTTTTGGTGTCAGCTTGACTGAGACTTTCCGCCCGCTCATTATTCTTTCAATGAACCCACCTTCTTCGAGCTCCAAAAGATGTTTTGATGCTGCTTGTTGTGATCTGTGTATGTTTTTTCCAAGCAACGAAGTGGTGATTGAAACAAAATTATTTTTTGCCCCCTTCGATAAAAGCTCAGTCAGCGTTACTAGGTGCTGGATTTTTAGCTCAGTCATGGTATGAAAGAAAAAAGAAAAAATGAGATATTTATGCTACCCCAAGTTCGGTAAATGTTTTGAGCGCAATTCCGTCGCGGTTTGTCAGGTTGGCTATTCTGTGTCCTATGACACATTCGATGCCTGCCTGCTTTGCACCATCTACCAGTCTTTGGGTCACTATCCCGTCGAGTACTAGATACTTTATTCCTGACTGCACTGACAATTTTGAGACAAGTTCTGATATTGGAACTTTGAAGACCTCATTTCTGCTAGAGTCAAGGCCTACTGCCTCGAGTGTTTCGTTGATTTCCGAAAACGTCTTTTCAGCGAGTTCTGCCATCGGCTTGTCGTTTGGATCAGACATGGTTGGCTTTTGTTTTGGATTTCTCATCTGCTCGATTGTATCTTTTAGAATGTCGGTGATTTGTTGTGGGGTAAGCTCTTCCACCTCTACACCTTCTGGTGCCCTGTGAACGATGTCTATATCGACCATGTTTTTGAGCTCTTTGAGGATGAATCCGCCCGCCCTGTCGCCATCTAAGAATGCAACCACTGCTTCTTTGGTGTCGCACAAGTCCTTGATTGAATCGTCGATTCGTGCGCCATCAATTGCAAGTGCGTTGTCAATTCCTGCCCGAAGGAGATTGATTACGTCTGCTCGGCCCTCCACTAGAATGAGCCATGGCGATTCAAACGCGCCAGCACCACATGGAAGTTTTGCGCGTCCATATGTTGACAGCTTGCCTGATATCGAGGTTCCCTCGTGGATGTCCTTTAGCATTGTCTCGCCTTCAGAGATTGTCTTTGTGGCCCATTGCTGCTTGATCTCCTTTGCACGCTTCATGATGTCTTCTTTTTTTGTAGCGCGTACATCGTCGATGGCATTTAGCTTGAATTTGCAGTCGAACGGTCCTACCTTGTCAATGCTCTCAATTGCTGCTGCAATTAGTGAACAAGTATCTATGTCGGTACTCATTGGGATAAGTGCATCACCTTTTGTGGTGTTTGTAGTATTGTTTGACGTTACCTCTATTCTTCCGACCTTGGAAACTCGTTGGAGCTCATTTAGGTTCATTTCAGGGCCCAGAAGTCCTTCTGTTTGCCCAAAAATTGCGCCTATTATGTCTGCTCTTTCAACCAGCCCATCAATCTCAAAGGATAGCTTAACGTGATATTTGACAATTCCTGATTGTACCAATTGATGATATACCTCCTAAACTTCACTGGGCTATCTTTTCAAACGACAGATATAAGTGCTTATGACGATCCACGGCTGCATAAAATGATCTAGCCATGGTTCAAAAATGATAAAAATTTTGTAGATTTATTCGGTGCTAAACGAATGTCCGCATGAGCAAGACTTGGTTACGTTTGGATTGTTGATCTTAAATCCAGATCCCATCAGGGATTCGATATAGTCAACTGTTGCTCCTTTGAGATGTTCTTGGCTGTAGCTGTCAACAAGCAGTTTTACTCCTTGTTCTTCGATGATAGTGTCGTCCTCTTCTGGCTTTGCTTCAAATCCCATTCCGTATGAAAGACCTGAGCATCCACCGCCTTGAACGTAGACTCGAAGGTATTCTGGTTTTTCTGCCTCTTCCTTCATGAACTCGACTATCTTCTCAGCTGCTTTTGGCGTGATTATGACTAGTTTTTGTGATTGTTCGGTTGCCATGTAACAAAATGCCCTTCCAAATTATAATAACCTTTTCACACCCTTCCTAGTAACAAAAAGAAAATTAGGTATAGCTTATTTTTTGGATTTGTTTACAAACGCAGTCATACGCTGTTCTCTGTCCGGATCTGTAAAGCAATTTCTCCATGCTAACAATTCCACACCAAGGCCAGTATCCAAGTCTGCATTTCGTCCCTTGTTGATTGCTATCTTTGACATTCTTACACCAGAAACAGAATTTGCTGCAATTTGCTGTGCCATCTTTATTGTCTCCTCTACAAGCGAAGCAAGTGGAACAACTTGGTTGACTAGGCCTATTTCTTTTGCCTCGTCTGCCTTTACCATCTTGCCAGTGTAGACAAGCTCCTTTGCTTTTGCTATTCCGACAATTCTCATGAGACGTTGAGTTCCACCCCATCCTGGAGGGATGCCAATTGTTACCTCTGGCTGGCCAAGTCTTGCAGTGTCTGATGCGATTCTGATATCGCAAGACATTGCAAGTTCGCATCCGCCGCCTAGTGCAAATCCATTTACTGCGGCAATTGTTGGTTTTGAGACGTTTTCGACAGTTGCTGTCAATAGCTGGCCAAGCTTTGCATATTCGACTGATTGGTCTGCTGTTATTTTCGACATGTACTCAATGTCTGCTCCAGCAGAAAATGCCTTGTCGCCTTCTCCGGTCAAAATTATCACTTTGACCTCATCGTCTTTGTCTAGTTCTGTAAAAACTTCGATGATCTCCTTGGCAACATCGACATTCATTGCATTTAGCTTATCGGGCCTGTTTATTTTGACTGTAGCAATTCCGTTTGATTTTGATGTTGTAACTAAAGCCATACTTGATTCGATTTCTATCTTTGAAATAAATGTTCTCTAGGCGTGTTTGCCCCACTGCTTTAGTGCAGCAGCAGCAGCTACCCAGTCTCTAAGATCGTCGTACACTGGGACTCCTTCTTTTTCAATTAGTGCAGAGACTCTTTTTGTGTATGGTCCGCCGTTTCCTCCAACAAGCAGTGGCTTTTTTTGCAGCCTTGAGAATTCTCCCAAATACTGGATTATTGTCTCTTCTAGAGGATCGTCTTGGAAGACAAACCATGGCATGACGATGTCGACATTTGGATCATCGTAGAACTTTTGAATTGTATATCGATAGTCATCTGCGTTTGCACCGCCTGTCACATCAACGGGATTTCCTTTACCAATAACGTATGTTGGCGGGAAGTGTTCTTTGAGCTCCTTTAATGTCTGTGGTGTAACCTTTGCTAGCTCAAGCCCCAGTCTTTCAAAGTGATCAATTCCACCAATCATTGGACCTGCGCCGTTGCTGCACATTGCAGCACGATTTCCTTTTGCTGCTGGCTGCCATGCAAGTGCTTTTGCCACTGCAGCCAGTTCCTGATAGCTGTCAACTGAAATGATTCCTGCCTGCTTGAATGCGCCCATGATTATTGCGTTAGAGCCGCCAAGTGAGCCTGTGTGTGATGCTGCCTGCTTTGCCCCAGCTTCTGTCCTTCCACTCTTCCAAATGACAACCGGCTTTTTCTTTTCTCTCATTACGCGTTTTGCAGTCTCGACGAATTTTCGTCCGTCCCCAAAACCTTCAACGTATAATGCAATTACCTTTGTTTGCGGATCGCTTGCCAAATACCAGATCATGTCAGCTTCATCAACGTCTGATCTGTTGCCATAGCTTACCATCTTTGATAGTCCAAAAGAATCCGCACTCTCTAGGAAGCTGATCCCCATTGTTCCACTTTGTGAGAGCAACGCAACATTTCCTAGCCTTGCCCTGACCATTCTTGCCTGTCCTTGGAATGCACAGTCTAGTCTGTTTGCGGCATTGAACATACCAATGCAGTTTGGACCAATAATTCTGATTTTGTGTTTTTCAGAAAGTGCCTTTACCTGGGCTTCATAGTCTGCTCTTTCTCCCCCGAGCTCCTTTCCACCGCCTGATACCACTACGACATTGTGGATCCCTTTCTTTGCGCAGCTCTCAAGAATTGGCGGTGTTACTGAAAGATCTACGCAGACTACTACCAAGTCTACTTTACCGTCGATTGCCTCAATCGAAGGGTAGCATTTGACTCCAAGAATTTCATCTGCTTTTGGATTTATTGGATAGATTTTTCCTTTGTAATCGTGTTTTGCCAAGCTGTCTAAAACAGAGTTACCAACTTTGCCAATAGTGGCCGATGCGCCAACAAGCGCTACTGATTCTGGCGTGAAGAACTTTTCCATAAAAGAGTCGTCTGGCTTTGCCTTTGAGATGACATTTTTGTTGATTTCCTTTCCTAGTATGATTTTGGCATCAACTACATAGTATGATTTTGGATATACCATTACTGGGTTAAAGTCAATGCTGTTGACGTATGCCGCATTGTCTACACCCAGCTTGCCAATCTGAACCAGTGCCTTTGCAAGCATGTTCATATCGACTGGCGGGCTTCCCCTGAATCCCTTGAACAGCTTTGAGGATTTTAGCTCATCAATCATTGATTTTGCGTCAGATGTCGTGATTGGAAGCATTCTCCATGCAACATCTTTGAAAACCTCTGTCATCACACCACCAAGCCCTGCCATGATCACTGGGCCGAACTGCGGGTCTACTTGAAGTCCGACAATTAACTCGATCCCCTTTGGAACCATTTTTTCTAAAAGAACTCCTTTGACTTGGACGCCCTTCTTTTTTGAGAGGCGACCGTACATGTCCTTGAAGGTCTTTCTTACATCGGCATCGTTGTCTAGGCCGACTTTGACCCCGCCAACGTCTGTTTTATGCAAAATCTGCGGGGAGACAATTTTCATTACAAGTGGATACCCAATTTTTTTTGCGGCTTTGACTGCCTCGTCGGCTGACTTGACTAGGGCATAAGGAGGAACCTTTACCCCATACGCCTTTAGGATTGATTTTGAAACTTCTTCGGTAATTACTTTATGATCTGTTTTTATGGTATCGTCAAAAATTTTTTTAATGGCGGAACTCATAATGTGATCGAAGACATTCCAATTCAGTTATTAAACTTTTGTCAGAGGTTGAATTCTAACTTGAAGTTTTTGTAAAACATTTCCATGTTTGACTGAACGGTATTGATGTTGGCGTCTATCTCGTTTCGTATTTTGTTTGGGTTAAAGTGAGAAAGGCCCAGATCTTCTTTGGTGTTCTGGAGCCAAGAAAGTATGGTTTCCTTGTCTACCTCAAAGTGAAACTGCACGCCAACTGCAGACTTGTATTGGAATGCTTGATTGTACATCTCGGAATATGCAAGACGTTTGGCATTTCTTGGAATCTCAAATGTGTCCCCATGCCAGTGAAACACGGTAAATGGGTCTGACATTCCTTCAAACAGGCGTGAATTTGAGGCACGGTCTATTTTGATGTCATGGTAAAACCCAATCTCTTTTCTTGGGCCTGGATAGACTTTGGCCCCAAACGCGTTGGCAATGAGCTGTGAGCCAAGACAGATTCCAAGCGTTGGAATGTTTTTTTTAGTCGCAGATTGGATTAGACTTGTTTCGTCTTTTAGGTATTGCAGATCATCATTTGCACTCTCTGGCGCACCAAGGATCAAGACTGCCGAGTGATCAAGTGCAGGAATTTTTTCTTTTTTTGCAAAAACCGTTTGCAGCTCAAATCCGTCTGATTCAAAGAGATCGCCTACCGTTCCAGGGCCCTCAAGCCTTGCGTTTTTTATAACCAGAACTTTGGACATTATTTGTCACAGCTTGTCTTTTGGTTCATCATTTGCAGGAATTCTTGGCCTGAATATTCATGTGTTATTGAAAACGGAATCACGCCAATAACAGTAGTGTCTAGTGTAGTGGTGACTGAAACCTTGTTTACGTTAATGCGCGCAGCAGCTTCATTGTTGCTAAGTGCCGTATCAAGCGAGGAAAAAAGTATCTGGGACACTCGCTTGTCATCTGTGTCAAGCTTTCCATTAATCATAATGCTTGTGTGTGGCAAGACTCCCCCACCATTTGTTGTAAATATTCCAAGGCTCTGCCCATCATAAATTACATTGAACGAGTATTTTGCAAAGTTTGCAGGGTAGTCAGAGTTGTTACATGCGACTAGTTTTCCACCAAACAAAATCGAAAGCAAATCAAAGGAGCCGGACTGGTGCCATCTAAATTGCAGGTCTTTTGCTGAAACCACATTTAGTGACGTGTATCCTAACGTGGCTGCAATGACTATGATTGAGACAATTACTATTGCCGTGTGCCTGTTTACCACAAATCATATGAAAAATAGGCATAATTTTAGTATTGTAAAATGAAAAATGGGATTTTATGGCCAAAGGCCTTTTGCTTTGAATGCTTCTGCAACTCTGCCAACTGCTAGCACCATCGCTGCTCGTCTCATGTCGATTTTGTGTTTTTTCGAGAGTGCAAGTGTGTCTTTGAATCCTCGGACTATGTGGTCTTCCATTTTCTTTGCAACCTCGTCAAATGACCAATAGTATCCCATGTTGTTTTGTACCCATTCTAGATACGAGATACAGACGCCGCCGGAGTTTGCCAAGATGTCTGGTATGACTATAATTTTTTTGCCATATATTATTGGGTCTGCTTCTGGCATTGTCGGGCCGTTTGCAGCTTCAGCAATTATTCTGCATTTTAAGTTCTTTGCAATTTTTGCATTAATTTGATTTTCAAGTGCGGCTGGAACTAGAACATCACATTTTGTTGTCAGCAATTGCTCGGTGCTGATTTTCTTACTTCCTGGATATCCAACAACAGAACCCGTCTTGTCTTTGTATGCCAAGACTTTCTTTGAATCCATTCCCTTTGGATTTGTGATGGAGCCTTTCGAGTCGCTTATTGCAATAACTTTGGCTCCCATGCTTTCCAAATATTGTGCCGTATATGTGCCGGCGTTTCCAAATCCTTGAACAACTACTTTTGCTCCTCTTAGCTTGAGGCCAATTGTCTTTGCAGCTTCGCGGACACAGTATGCGCATCCAAGACCTGTTGCGACATTTCTTGCAAGCGATCCTCCAAGAGAAAGTGGCTTTCCGGTAATTACGCCAGGCTCGCTTCCCATGCCTGAGAGTTTTCCATAAACATCCATTATCTGCGCCATTTCCTTGCCTGTTGTGTAAACATCAGGTGCAGGAATGTCTTTTTTTGGTCCGATGATTTCGACTATAGAAAATGCAAATCTTCGAGTAAGTCTTTCAAGTTCATTCTCGCTCAGTTTTTCTTTTTTCGGATTGACATAGATTCCTCCTTTGCCCCCGCCCAAAGGAACATCGACTACTGCACACTTCCAAGTCATCCAGGACGAAAGTGCCTTGACTTCCTTTTCCATGTACTCGACTCCACCCTCTGGATCGAAAAACCTGATTCCGCCCTTGTATGGGCCTCTGTCGTTGTTGTGCTGACTCCTAAATCCCACAAAGACCCGGATTTTTCCATTGTCCATCTTCACAGGAAGTTTTACCCGCAACAATTTGTTTGGCTCTGCAAGATAATCCCTGATGCCTTTTTCCAGCTTTAGTATTTGGGCAGCATCATCAAGTTGCTTTAATGCGTTCTTCCATGGATCTCCCTGAACCAAATCGATCGTGATCTTGTGAAGGCGGATTCTATTTAAGTTTTTGAGGTGCCACTAAAATAATCGACTGAATAACTTGGTACGTATGAGCTCAGATAATCTTGCACATCTATTGGATCACAAATACATCAATTTAGAGACATACAAAAAAAGCGGCAAGGCAGTACAAACGCCAGTGTGGTTTGTCATTTCGGAGAATCAGGTCTTTGTAATCACTACAAAAAACACAGGTAAGGTAAAACGAATCCGTAACAACCAAGCAGTCAGAATAATGCCATGTGGGATGAGGGGCGAGCCAAAGGGCGATTGGGTCGATGGAAAGGCTAGGTTTGCAGACGAGCAAGAGTCAAAAGCCGCAGTTGCACTGCGACATAAAAAATACGGCTTTAAGGCAAAACTTGTTGGGATGTTTATTCGAAGGGACAAACCTATAGTGATCGCAGTTCAGGTATAGATTTCACAGATAGACAATTCTGCGACTCAATTGGCGCTCCAATTTGGTCACCACTTCATCAAGTGCTAGAATGTTTGCCTCAAGATAGTTGGACAGATGAAATGTCGCACCATATTTTTCGCCAAGTTTTGTGACTAGATTGTTTTTCGCTAATACCTCGAGATGGTGCTGAACTGCCTTATAGTCTAGCTCCATATCAGAGGCAAGCTGATTCGTGTTCATTGGCCTTTCTGAGAGTAGGTTGATCATCTGAAGCCGTGTGTAGCCTCCACGCGTAGCAGTAAACACGTAAAGCAAAAGCCTGCGTACATCGCGATCTGGTTTGTGGGTAGTGGACGTAGATCTATTTCTGATCATCTGGCGAATCTCTACGAGTTTTTCCATGTTAACAAAACAAAATTTTAACTTAAAACAGTATTTCCAAATCTATTCCAAATTTGGCCCAAAATCTTGAGGCTGAAATAGCAACTAACGCTTAAATTGACAACAAAGGTAGCTTTCATCATTATGATGCCAGCACGCGGATACGACATGACACCTACCATGTATTCTCCTGATGGAAGAATATACCAAGTAGAGTATGCGATCGAGACAGTAAAGCGCGGAACTCTGGCAATTGGAATAAAAAGCAAAGATGGTGTTGTCATGGCAGTAGAAGAGATCCCAAGAAAGCTCCAGGTTTCTGGAATAACACAAAAGATCTTTCAAGTAGATGATCACATAGGCGTTGCAGCAGCAGGATACATTCCTGATGCTAGGGTCCAAGTGGACGACGCTAGAACCTTTTCCCAAAGCCATAAGCTAATCTATGATGAGCAAGTCGAGCTTGAAACCGTCGCAAAACATTTGGCAGACAGATGTCATCAATACACGCAATATTCAGGAGTAAGGCCGTTCGGCGTGGCACTGATCATTGCGGGCGTGGATCAGCGTGGAAACCTCATCTATGTGACAGACCCTTCCGGAACATATGTCTCCTATGCAGCTGTTGCAATTGGCGCAAGCGCTGATGAGGTAAATGCGTTTTTGGAGAAAAACTACAAGGATGACATGTCCCTTGACGATGCGTCGGCACTAGCAGTTGCCGCAATCGAGATAAAAACTGACCAAAAGGACGGGGTAAAACACATCAAGGTGGCTCTAATCACAAAAGACAAAAAGATCTTAGAAAAACTAAGCGACGCCGAACTTGAAAAATATGCCAAAATAGCAAGTGACAAGTTCCCAAAACCGGCATAATTTCTGGCAGCCTAGGCTTCACATAATTTTGACTGTCTGACCTGTTCTACTATTTCAAAGATCTCTTCTGCCTCAAACGGCTTTTGGATTATTTTGTTTGGGCCTAATCGCTGAAGCTTCTTCGCCGTTTTTTCGCTGATGTTTGCTGTGATTACTGCCACGTTTGATGCTGGGTCGATTTTTTTGATGTTTGCTAGCGCAAACAAGCCGTCAAACTCTGGCATCGCAAGGTCCAAAAACATAATGTCTGGCTTGTATTGCTCGTATAACTCCACTGCCTCTCTTCCGTCATGACCACACGCCTTCACATCAACGCCAATTACTTGGAGATATTCACAGAAAACATCAACTGTGTCCATATCGTCATCAATTACTACTGCAGTAGTGCTCCTGTGCATGATATCTTGGTATTGTCAAGTTATTTGTAGACTAGTTTGTTTTAGATAAACAAAAAACTTGGCGTCTTTATGAGTCTGTGAAATGTGTGTTACTACAAATTATGCTTGTTTTGATGGTATGGTATAATGGGTCTTGGGAGCTACTGGGGCGAAGTAATCAAGGTATTACGAGAGATCATCCCAATATATGACAAGGTTAACTCGTACATTTCCCTTGGAAAGGACAAAGAGCACAGAAACCGAGGAATCACCGGAAGAGTGAATCCAGGTGACTCAATTTTGGATGCAGGTTCTGGCTTTGGTAACATGTCAAAGACTGCAGAAAAAATCTGCAATGGCAACATAACTATCACGCTTTATGACCCACTTGTTCCAATGCTAAAGAACACAGGAACTTTTTTTCAAAAAACCCCAGAGTCATCATGCGGTGTCTTTGAGCACATTCCATTCAAAGAAGAACAGTTTGATGCTGTTTTATGCGGCTATTCACTGCGTGACGCAATAAATCTCAAAATCGCAATACTGGAGATTCACCGCGTTTTAAAAAAGGGCGGGAGGTTTGTCATAGTGGACCTAGGCAAGCCCGATAATCCTCTGATAAGGGCAGGAGTCTCGTTTTATCTCAGGGCTGTTTTACCAATCATTGCATTGAGTGTTGGCGGAAGACTGGGCTTGAAGTTTGCCACGCTTTATGGGACGTACCAGCGCTGGCCACAAAACAAAAAACTCGAAGCAATGCTGCTTGAAAAGTTTTCGAGAGTCGAGTTTGATAAAGCTCTAATGGGCGGCGCAATAATGGTCGCAGCTTACAAATGAACAAAACACTTGCACTGGTAAACATCACGGGACTGATAATTGGGATCTCGTATGGGATTCACAATCCAATAGTGCCGATTTTTGCAAAAAATGAAATTGGTGCGTCATATGCTGAGCTGGGTCTCATAGGCCTTGCAAATTTCATTCCGTACATGTTCATACCGGTTTTAGTTGGGCTTTTGATTGACAGGTTCAACAATGGGCGTCTACTAACGATTGGAGTTGTAATTAACGTCGCATCCGTGTACCTTCTCTCCCTTGCAAAATCAGTTCCTGAAATAATGATTTTGCGGGCAATGACTGGCGTGGCGCACGCATTTTTTTGGCCGCCTGCGGAATCCATAATATCAAATTCTAGTACGCCAGAATCCCGTGTAAAAAACATCGGCAAGTTTACAGGATTTTTTGTCAGCGGATTCATGATTGGGCCGCTCATCGGCACATTTTTTCTTGAGGGCCTTGATGTCACATACAGGGCACTCTTTGAGATTGCTACCTTCATCATGGCAGCTGCAGTAATCTCTGCAATCCAGATTGCAAAGAAGGGCACTCCAAAAAATCATTCCAAATTTTCCCTTTCTGGGGTCAGAATGATTGCGAAATTTCCAAACATCATATTGATTTTGATTTACTGTGCGTCGTCCTTTGGAATGATCCTGACAATTTACCCGGCATTCCTAAATGACAGGAGCATGTCTGCAACAGAGATTGAGGTACTGTACTTTGTCTTTGGTGCATCGCGTGTAGCTACGCTTGCCATGACTGAAAGGCTTGCTCGGCACTCTGGAATTGTCTTGGTCTCATCAACTGCAGCTATTTCTGCAGGTCTGGTGCTGTCGTTTTTCTCTCACTCGATTTTTGAGTTTGCTGGGGCGATGTTGTTGATGGGGTTTGGATTCAGCATAATTTTTCCACTCACACTGGAGCTTATCTTGAGAAAGACACCAAAGGAGTCATCTGGCATGACGATTGGCGCATATGAAACCGTCTTTGGAATAGGCTGGGCAATAGGTCCGATCACTGCTGGACTGATATCCGAGTTTTCTGCAAACTCGATGCCATACATGGTGTTTTTTGTAATAGGTATTGGCGTTTTTGCCACTAGTATGGTAAAAAGAAAATCACTAGAGTCTTCAAACCCTTGATTTGACAAATTGTCTAATCTTTACTATTGCAAGTGCTGGTGCAACAAAGTACATTCCAGCGTTTAACAGCATGATGCCAAGGCCATATGCAATCATTTCTGATTCTGAATCAATGTCTACGTGATTCAGAATCGATAGGGTGGAAAGCATTGGGGTTATTGCTATCTTTACTAATTCCTTGAATGCTGGATTGGCTCTCTCCAAATCAGCTACTGTTGGACTGAATGCATAGTAAACCGAGTTAAACCCTGTCATGAATGATGCTCCTGAGCTTGTAGATAGCACGTTATCTCGAACCTCCCTGAGCGTCTGCACTTGGGGGGCAAGCTCGGATCCAAATGCTGCAGTTGCAATGAGGCATCCACCTCCAAACAATCCAGACTCTTTGTCTAAAACACAGACGCCGTCTTCAAGATGCGTTCCTGGTCCACATGCGCTTGCCTCTCCGGGGTCTGCAATTCCAACTATTGCATAGATTGAATCATCTGGAAAATTCTTGTCAAACCATTCTTTGTATTTTGGTTCGTTGTTGTATCTGTCGATATAGTATTGTGGGTCTTTGGTTGGATCTGGAAATCCAGGAATATGTGTCTTCTTTGGCCCTAGCACTCCAAGAATCTCATAGATTGAATCATCTGGAAAATTCTTGTCAAACCATTCTTTGTATTTTGGTTCGTTGTTGTATCTGTCGATATAGTATTGTGGGTCTTTGGTTGGATCTGGAAATCCAGGGATGTGCGTCTTCTTTGGTCCTGACTGTTCTGCTTCAGGTTCTGGCTCGGGTTCTGGCTCGGGTTCAGGCTCTGCCTGTGCAACTACGCAAACACCGTCTTTGAGAACAGTTCCAGTGCCGCACTTTGGCTCTTGTGATTCCGTTGGCTGAGGCTGTGGCGTCGGAGGCGGTGTTGATGCTGGAGGTGACGTAGTGGGTGGTGATGTTGGGGGTGGCGTGGATGGCGCTTGATTTTGTTGCATAAGATCAGCAGCAGACGGACTTACTGGCGAACCATCGGCCGAATAATCAAACAATGTGAATTTCCAAATTTTCTGTGGCTGCGGCTCTTGACTATAAAACGCCGTTGCATTATAGACTCCCTTTACTGTAAATTTGGCGGCAGTGTTTTCAGCTGCTGTGTCGATTGGAGTTGTCTTGAAATTTCCATCCCCATCACTGAACACTTCTCTGAGCATTATCCCCTTGCCGTTTGGATCAGCTACCCTGACTGCGACTATTTTGTTTGCATGTGCAGCGTCTGTTTTTCCAATAAACACTATTTTGTCTCCTTTTTTATAGGACGTACTCTCAGTCGTCAATTCAACAATTGTTGCGTATGCTGGCGCAATGGCCATTGTGATTACCAATGTGGACAAAATGGCAATTAGTATTCTCAATTCGTATCTAGCATGTCATGAGGTGTCATGATCTTTAATTAGATTAGGTAGCAATCATTCTATCAAATTATCAGTACATGTAGACCATTTCGGTAAACTTATTTTTGCATCTTGTAGAATCTAATCATGGATTATTCACTCAATATACTTGGAAGCGAGTGGATAATCATAGTCTTTGTGGCGCTGATTGCCCTCCTTGGAACAAACAAGCTCCCCGAAGTCACAAAAAAGCTTGGACGTGCTGTAGGCGAGTACAACAAGACAAAAACCCAGATTCAAAGTAGCCTTTCAGGCGTGACAAACGCGAATCTAGGCATAACTGCGCCAGTACAAAACGAAAGGCAAAAACTCGAATTCATCGCAAAATCACTCGGGGTAGATTTTGTAGGAAAAACAGATGACGATCTAAAAAAAATAATTGCATCCAAGATGTCCGTTAGTTCCGACACAAGCCAAAAGGAAAGTTAGCTTTGAGTAAGATCACATTCAATCAGATTTACAACATGAATTGTATTGAAGGAATGCAGCTTATACCAAAGAACAAAATTGATCTAATTGTGACAGACCCTCCGTTTGCAATTGACTTTAAGGCAACAAAACAAAACTACAACAGGACGGCCTCTCGTGTCATGCAAGGCTACAACGAAATAAGGCAAAAGGACTATTACGATTTTTCAATAAGATGGATGGGCCAGGCCTTTAGAATCCTAAAAGAATCTGGCAGCATGTATGTGTTTTCTGGCTGGAATAACCTCAAAGACATTCTCAATGCACTAGATGACGTCGGCTTTGTAACTGTGAACCACATAATTTGGAAATACCAGTTTGGAGTAGTCACGAAGACGAAATATGTGACGTCGCACTATCACTGCATTTATGTTTGTAAAAATGAAAAAAAGCGACGCTTCTACCCATTCACAAGGTTTGCAAAAAACGCAAAGACAGACGAAGGCCGTAGCCTTCACTACAAAGACAAAGAGGATGTCTGGGACATAAAGCGCGAGTACTGGACTGGTGACAAAAAGACACCAACCAAGCTTCCCGCAGAGATTCTTAGAAAAATTCTGGACTATTCCAGCAAAAGAGGAGACGTTGTCTTTGATCCGTTTCTGGGCTCAGGACAAGTCGCGGTGATAAGCAAGCAGATGGGGCGTAACTATGTCGGCTTTGAGATTGTAAAAAAGTACCATGCTTTTGCAAAAAAGCGGCTAGAACAGAATCTTTATCGAGTGAAAGCATAAAAAGAACGGAATTTGGGTTTGATCCCAATTCCGCAATTGTCTATCTATAATCCATTTTGCCCTTTATGCGCTTGACTTCGGCCATCTCGTCTCTGAGGTGGCTTGCCAGTAGTCTTTCAGATTCTTTTTTGTGTTTCCAGTATGCATTAAGAACTGACTGTCTACTCTTCGCGCGTTTTAGGGTTGCTTGGTATTTTCTGTGAATCGCAGCTACGCCTCTAACATAGCTTCCGGAGCTACTTCCCATGTCTTATAAGAAAAAATTCTCATAGATAACTAGGACAAGTTTACCATATTGGTATGGTTACTGAGTTAAGGTTGACTAGATCCGACCAGGGAACCCCTAGGCAGTAACATAATTGTACAGTGTGGGGTTGTGCCATACTACAACCAAACCATAAATCCATACTGCACCTAAAAGAGTGTGAGTTGAAGTATTCGTGCCCTGAATGTAGCTCACAGATCCAGGTTCAAAAGACATTTAACAAAAAATTCATGATTTCTTGCGAAAAATGTGGGCTGCAAGACCTGCTAGATTATGCAAAAAATGTCGACGAAGTCTATTTGGAGTTTTTAGCAAGACATGATCAGGGTGACACGCCAAACAAAAAGCAGCTTGGTGCAGAGCTTAGGGAATCAGGTATAGTGCGCGACAAAAAGGAAATAGAAAACATGATCGCAAATCACTCTCCAGACCAGCTAACGCGTGATGTTCTTTATTCAAAAAAAGACTATGTCTCGTACTACAAAACCATCAAAGAACCAGAGCCGGAAATGGGCGCATTAGTTGATGATCTTGGCCTTGATGATGGTATGGTACAATACTTGCACCAAAAGAAAATTGAGCGATTTTACAGGTTCCAAGAGGAGGCAATACAAGAGATACTCTATGGGCAAAACGTCGTAATTACTGCGCCTACGGCATCTGGAAAAACCGAGGCATTTACCATACCAATAATTCAAAAAATAGTAAATGAGGGGAGGCAGGGTATTGCAGTTTTCGTGTATCCTACTAAGGCTTTGGCTCGAGACCAGCTCCCAAAAATACGGGAAATGGCAAATCGAGTTGGGATTAGAGCTGAGGTCTTTGATGGCGACACAAAAGCAAATGAGCGAAGTAAAATACTTGACGAGCCGCCCCAAATAATCGTCACAAACTTTGATGTCCTGCACTACCATATGATGTATGGGACAAAGTTTGCGTCCTTGTGCGGCTCAACAAACTTTCTTGTAGTTGATGAGGCGCATGTATATTCTGGAATATTTGGCTCAAACGTACATTATATCATAAAGCGCCTCAAAAGAATTTGCAAAAAAATCCAATTTGTTGCATCGTCGGCCACCTTGGAAAACGCAAAAGAGTTTTGCGAGCAGCTCTTTGATGCAGAAATGCATCTGATCAAGGGCTCTGGCAAAAAGGGCGAGACGGATTTTGCCATGATCTTTCCGTCTCTTAGAACTCAAAGGGCGCTGATGATTGACTTGCTTGAAAAACTTACCGCAAAAAAACACAAGACGATGGTTTTCTCCAATTCACATCTTAATTCCGAGCTTGTCGCACTGCAAGCTAGAAAAAAGAAAATAGACATCAAGGTTCACAGGGCAGGCCTTATGGCAAATTATCGCGGGTTTGTTGAAAAATCTTTCAAGGATGACAAACTCTTGTCTATTTCCTGCACTCCTACATTGGAGCTTGGAATCGACGTTGGAAATGTTGACGGCGTCATCTCTTCTACAATACCCGTCAACAGACTGATGCAGAGAATTGGACGCGCTGCAAGAAAGGGCCAAAAGGGATTTGCGTTTCTGGCACTTGGCAATGATCCAATATCACAGTATTATAGGAATCACCCTGACAATTATTTTGAAGACGTGGAAAAAACCTACATAGACCCAAAGAATCCGTTTGTCGAAGAGTTTCATGTTCTTGCGATGGCTTGCGACAAACCAATTACGCCTCACGAGCTTGCCGAGCATGCGGACGCAATCAAAAAACATCTGGATTCTGACAATCTTGTGCTCCAAGAAGGGAGATTTGTGCCTAACTTGGATGCTGTAAAATCGATTTTGAGCGAATATAGTATCAGGGGCATTGGAAAGTCAATCGACATTTTTTACAACGGAAAAAAGATCGGAGATAGAGTGCTCCCAATGGCACTTGAGGAACTGCACCAATCCGCAGTCTATTTTCTTGCCGGAACAAGGTACAAGGTACAAGAGTTTGATTATCCAACAAGGCAAAATGTAAAGCTAGTGTCGCTTCCACGCGACTATCCGTACTACACCAAGGCACTAACCGAGGAGTGGCCAACAATTGAGACCGTCTACGAGAGGCGGCGCGCCCTTGGCATAGAGGTCTGTTTCTGCAAGCTTCACATACAAAAAAAAGTCTATGGTTATGCCAACATCGAGCTTGGCCAAGAGGTGAATCAGGGGCAGAAGATATTGCTTGAAAGACCATTAGAGTATGACTTTGTCACAAAGGGAATTGTAATCCATGCACCAAAACCGCAGAACCAGATCCAGGCATCTGAAAATCCAGAATATGTAGAAGCTAGTGGGTATCATGCAACAGAACACGTCATTATTGAGGGAAGCAACATGGTTACTGGCGGCGTGTCACAGGATCTTGGTGGCATCTCGCTTGGAACCTCTGGACTCGTCTTCATTTATGATGGGGCAATTGGCGGAAATGGCGCAAGCAAGGCATTATACGACAGACTTGAAAAAGCGTTTGCGCGAAGCCTCTCAATTGTAAAAGAATGCCCGTGCAGCAACGAGTCTGGATGTCCGCGCTGTACTTTTTCGTACCGATGTGGAAACAACAACGAGTTCCTGCATAAAGCTGCGTCATTGGAGATACTTCAGAGGATAAATGACGGAGAGAGAACTGACATTACTGAGCCAACTGAAGGCGACAGGCCTCTTGTCTGAATTAGAATATGTCCAAAATGGTCAAATTTACGCATAAAATTTGGACAATCCGTGTTTTTCAGAACCGCCTGATTCACAATTAATTAAGAGCCAAACACTATACGAATTATGCAAAAAATAGCGCTTGTCACTGGAAGCTCAAGCGGGATTGGTCTTGAGACCGTACTTGCATTAGCAAAAGAAGGATACTACACATACGCATCAATGCGAGACACAAAAAAATCGCAAGAGATTTTGGATATGGCAAAAAAAGAAAATCTCCCAATTTCAGTAATTTCACTTGATGTGGACAAGCCAGAATCCATCAAAGCTGCAGTTTCTCAGATAATGTCAGAAAAGCAAAGAATCGACGTTTTGGTAAACAATGCCGGCTATGGGATTTTTGGATGCCTGGAGGATCTGACGATAAATGAACTAAAGGACCAATTTGAGACAAACTTTTTTGCAATTGCCAGACTAATCCAGGAAATAGCACCAATCATGAGAAAGCAGCAATCCGGAACCATAGTGAACATAAGTTCGGTTGCCGGGAGAATCGGATTTCCGGCGTCCCCAGCTTACATTAGCTCCAAGTTTGCCCTTGAGGGCCTAAGTGAATGCCTCAGATACGAGCTCACGCCATTTGGAGTAAACACAATACTCATAGAGCCTGGGGTTATCAAGACCAACTTTCTTAGTTCAATGAGGATGCCAAAGAACGCAAAACCCGACTCACCATATGCAGACATTACACACAAGGTAGTGGCCGGCATCAAAATGATGGCAGAAATGGGCACCCCACCAAAAGAGGTGGCAGACGTGATCATCAAGGCACTAAAAGAAAAGAACCCACTCCCGCGGTATCCGGTCGGAAATGACGCAATAATGTTTCTTGAGGCAAAGAAAATGAAGACCGATATTGAGTTTGAAAATTATCTGAAAAAGGAACTATTTTGACAGGTTAGCTTGATATAGGCACAAAGAAGCAGTTTTTATCAAAGTCCGCAACTTTAAACCAAAAATGATGAATCATGAAATGGAAAACACTAGAACACAATGGCATAATCTTTCCGCCCGATTTTGAGTCAAAGGGAATATCCGTCAAGATAAAGGGGCAGCCTGCGAGCCTTGACCTACTCCAAGAGGAGATGATCTATCAGTGGGCAAAGAAAAAAGACACCCCGTACGTCAAGGATGCGGTTTTCCAAAAAAACTTTGTCGCAGACTTTGCTGCGGCCTTTAATGGCAAGTTCAAGGGAATTAGCATTTCAGATATTGATCTTTCTTCAGCATTCAAATTTGTAGACAGAGAAAAAGACTCCAAGCTTCTCATATCCAAAGAAGAGAAAAAAACGCTAGCGCAAAAACGAAAGGAACTGCGCGAAAAAATGAAGTCAGTTTACGGAAGAGCAATCCTAGATGGAAAAGAAGTTGAGGTTGCAAACTATATGGCAGAACCGCCAGGGATCTTCATTGGGCGTGGCGACCATCCAATGCGCGGAAAATGGAAGCCAAAGATAACACAAAAAGACGTAATCTTGAATTTGGGCAAGGAAGCAAAGGTGCCGCCAGGAAACTGGGGAAAAATCGTTCATGAACATGACTCCATGTGGCTTGCATGTTGGACAGACATTCTATCTGAGAAGATAAAGTATGTCTGGCTTGCCGACACAGCAGGTCTCAAGCAAGACAGGGACAAGGCAAAGTATGACAAGGCAGCAAAGCTTGGAAAAGAGATCAGCAAGGTAGAGGAAAAAATAATTGCCGCAATGAAGAGCAAAGATCCAAAATCTGCCAAGATTGCAACTGTGTGCTATTTGATTTATAGAACTTCGATGAGAGTCGGAGACGAAAAAGACCCAGACGAGGCAGACACGGTAGGCGCAACAACACTAAGAAAAGAACATGTCAAGCTTGACGACAATGCGATTCACTTTGACTTTCTGGGAAAAGACAGCGTGAGGTGGGAGGAAACCATATCTGCAGAGGGAAACGACAGAATGCTATACGAGAACATCAAAAAGCTTGTCTCTAGCAAAAAGCCAAGTGATGAGATCTTTGATGGCGTCACATCAAGGCACGTCAACGCCTTTTTGAGCGAAATAGTGAGCGGCCTTACTGCCAAGGTGTTCAGAACGTACCTTGCGACAACCCAGGTCAAAAACTATCTCAAAGACAAGCTTAATGTAAAAGGCAAGTCTGAAAATGAAAAACTCTACATTGCCAAGATGGCAAACCTCCAGGCAGCAATGATGTGCAACCACAAGAGAACCATTCCAAAAAACTTTGATCTAACACTTGAGAAAAAGCGCCAAACGCTAAAGAACCTCAAGGGTGCTACTGCAAAGACAGACAAACAAAAAGAGCGACTAAAGGAAAGAGAAGAAAAGCTCAAGCTTGCAATCGAGCTGCAAGAAAAAACACGTGACTATAATCTCGGTACATCTCTTCGAAATTACATCGATCCGCGTGTGTTTAAGGCATGGACGGATGAAGTAAAGGCTGATTGGGAAAAGCTCTACACCACATCACTTCAGCGCAAGTTCCTTTGGGTAAAATCAGTTGACGACAAATGGACAGACATTGTCACGCAATAATTGATTTTTCTAAACGCAGAATCATTTAATTTAATGATAAAATTAGCCGTTCTTGTGCCGGGGTAGCTCAGCCTGGTTAGAGTGCCAGTCTTTCTATCCTCCCATAAAAGGGCAATACTCATAATCTGGAGGTCGTGGGTTCAAAACCCACCCCCGGCA
>JBQTHG010000031.1:0-42766 GCA_052390175.1 Nitrososphaerota archaeon
TCCTCAAGGCTTTTGAGTACGACTCCCGTGTTTTCAAGATCCTCCACTGCACCATAGAATTTAGTCACAGCGGCATTTAGCTGTTGTTTTATTGCCACATAATCTTGAAGGTTAAACGAGGCGGACATTTGGTTGTTGAGCTGGGCTTCAAGCTTTTGCACTTCTTGTTTTTGTTTTTGCAAGCTTTGATATTTTTCAATAACTTTTGGCAAAGCCTCGTTTGCAGATGTTAGTGTGAAAAACATTGTTTGACTATGAAAACACCATCATTAAAAGTATTTTTATGAATTTCTCTGCAGATTTATTACAGGAATACCCAGACACAAAACATGAGTGAAGACGAGCAGCTTCTTGAGCAGCTAATAATCCAGACACTTGACGGCGTCCTTCAAATGATTCCAATGTATGTGCAAGAAGTCGAACAAAACAAGGCCGAAT
The DNA here is from genome assembly GCA_052390175.1 of Nitrososphaerota archaeon. Taxonomy (GTDB): domain Archaea; phylum Thermoproteota; class Nitrososphaeria; order Nitrososphaerales; family Nitrosopumilaceae; genus Nitrosotenuis. The sequence goes on from JBQTHG010000031.1 coordinate 439, forward strand.
TAAAGGTAGAAAACGTGAAGGAATTTGTATATGGGATCATAGTGGGCATGGCTTTAGGCATGGCAGGCACGGCAATTGCCGCCCTAAGACAAGGAATGCCATCAGAGCAAGACCAGACAAAAATCAGAGACATGGTTTACTCTAAGATTCCACAAATACGGGAAAGGATTTTCAGTTGAAGTTTTCAGATAAGGAAGAAAAATTCCTTGCATCAATAGAAGAGGCGCGCTTTGCAACAGCAAACAAAACTATGCCACACGTCAAACCAGTCTCATTTATTTTCGCAGACGATTCGTTTTACATTGCCACCGACTACAAGACAAGGACTTTCAAGAACGTCAAAGAAAACCCAAGTGCTGCAATCACAGTCGACATTTACAAATTAGGTGGCCACAAGGCAGTATTGGCACAGGGAAAAATCCAGATCATCGAAAATGGTCAGGAATTTAAGAAAGTTTACACCAAGTTTTTTGAGAAATTCGAGTGGGTGCGAAGAGACCCATGGAAAGAAGGCGAAGCGCCATTTTTGAAGCTAGTCCCCCAAACAAAGACATCGTGGGGCATAACATAAAATATTTCAATTCTAATTGCATGGATAGAACATGTCAGATAAAATAAAATGCACACACATATTGGTTGAAAAGCAAAGCCAGGCGCTAGCAATACTTGACAGGCTAAAAAAAGGTGAGAAGTTTGCCGAGCTCGCAAAAGAACTTTCGTTAGACACAGGTAGTGGAAAACGTGGAGGAGATCTTGGTTATTTCGGGCGCGGAAGAATGGTAAAGCCATTTGAAAATGCGGCCTTCAAGTTATCGATCGGCGAGGTTTCAGAACCAATCAAGACAGAGTTTGGATATCATATCATCAAAAGACTCTCCTAGTCAGAAATATGCGTCCAAGACGGATTTTTCATCTTCTTGTTTTTGCAAGTCATTTGTTAGCTTGTCGCCCATGCCTTGCGCAGCCTTGATTTTTCTTTGCCCCACCCAGTAATATGCCTCATCTATGGTATTTTTTGCTATTAGCACTGTAAGCTTGCCAACAGACTTGCGTCCAGTCCTTCCCTTTCTTTGGATAAATCTAATCGAGCTTGGCACGTTATCAAAAAATATGACATCATCTACTTCGGAGATATCAAGCCCTTCTTCCCCAACGCGGGTTGCAACAAGAACACGGTATTCACCATCTCGAAACTTTTGCACCGTGTCAATCTGTTCTTTTTGTTTTAGTCCTGTTTCTCCTGCCTTGCCAATTAGGAATCCTGCGGAGACCCCCATCTCGACAAGCTTTGAGTGTATTACCTCAACAGAATCCCTGTAACTCGTAAAGACGATTGCCTTTCCCTGGATTGATTTGATGATTTCGACTAGCTTTACAATTTTGCTGTGTTCGATTCCTTTTTTCTGGGCATCCTTTGCGTATGCAATTGCTTTGATAAAATCAGAGTCGTTTTCAAAGAGATCTTTTATTCCAACTCCTTTTTTCTCTCTTGTTCTCTCGCAAAACCTAAGAAACGATGTGATCCCGTGAGACTCTAGGATGTTTAATGCATAGTGAAGTCGTATTGCAGTGAAGAGTGGTTTTGCTGCCCTTCTGTTTTGCCGCAAGACAAAGTCGCGTGACCGCAAAAGCTGGGAAAGTGAAACGTTTCCAGATAGTCGTAGTCCACATCTTTGCAGCTCGTTATGCTGTATTTGGAGAGATTTTCGCAGACAGTGCTGGACTTCTTTCATTTCATGCGGAAGCTCGACTTTTACCCACTCTGTGTTTGTCTGTTGGATGTATGGTTTGACATCTGGGCTTTCCTCGTTTCTTTGTGCAATGCTTGCGATTCTAAGCGTCGTGATTATTTCAGTTGCTTTTTCCTTTTCACTTGGAAGAGTCGCAGTCATACCCATCATGCGTGTGTTTGTGCCTGCAAACTTTTGGGCAATCCAAGAATATGCATAATCACCTGCTGTTCTGTGGGCCTCATCAAATATCACAAGAGCAAACTGGGACTGGTCGACAATCTGCCTTTCAAGATCATTTTTTGTTATCTCCGGCGTTGCGCAGATTACGCTGTTGACCCAAAGTTTTTTTCTTTTTGTAATAATATCTTCCCCTGTAAGCAACGCAATATCATCCAGATTCAGATTGTTTTTTAGAAATTCGTAGTGCTGGTTTGCCAGGACTCGTGTTGGCGCCAAAAACAAAATTCCGCCTGTACCTTTTGAAAGAAAATCTGCAATCACCTGTAACGCGACAGCCGTCTTTCCAAGACCTGTCGGGAGAACCACAAGACAGTTCTCACTTTTTGCCTGATTAGCAAGTGAAATCTGGTATTCTCGGGCCTCAATGGCATCTGGTTTTATGAACTTGTGTTGGATGTATTCAGCCAATATCTTGTTTCCTAAAACAGGATCTTTGCATTTTATAGTTTCGAGTAGCCAATTGTAGCTTGTTACTTGATAAAAAGTAAAGATCTGACTGATTCACGATCCATCTAAATATCAAAGCAGCCTTAATCCCACCATGAGTACAAATTTTGAGCGGCCAAGCTGGGACGAGTACTTTATGCTGCAGGCAGAATTGGCAAAGCTTCGCTCAAACTGCATGACAAGACAGGTTGGTGCAGTAATTGTCAGAAACAACAGACAAATCGCAACAGGATATAATGGAACCCCGCCTGGTGTAAAAAACTGCTTTGAGGGCGGCTGCAAAAGATGCCAGCTCAGAATAGAGGGAAAAATTGAGTCAGGCGCATCCCTTGACCGATGCCTTTGCAATCATGCGGAAGCAAACGCCATCATGCATTGCGCCATAATGGGAATAGAGGCAGGCACGAAGGACGCTATTTTGTACACCACCTTTGTTCCGTGCCTAGAATGCACAAAAATGGCAATAACAATAGGCATCAAGAAAATTATCTGTCTTGACACGTATCCTGAAACAGATTATGATTTGATTAAAGAGGCGGGAATCACCGTCGTGACGCTGGATAAGAAAAAGATTCATCGCTGGGCAAGCTCGTTACTTGACAAATAGAAAAGGAAAGAAAAATTGCAAGCCGAGCAACCTACACTAAAATCGCTTTCCACATCTCTTTTGGTATCGGCCACATACGACAATCAGAAGATGGCCGCAGTTCTCAAGTTTTACAATCTAGAATCACAGAAAATAATTTTGTGGGCAGACGAAACAGGCCACAAACCATACTGCTACTCTAAGCTCGTTCCAGAAGAGCTAAGCTTTCTTGCAGGCAGAAAAGACATAATCAAAATAGAACAGATGAAAAGAAAGGACTTTCTAAAAGACAAGTACGTATCTGTCTCAAAAATAATTGTCACAGATCCTCTGGCGATTGGTGGAACACAGACTGACAAGAGCATCAGAAACATAATCGAGACGTGGGAATCAGATATCAAGTATTATGAAAACTACCTGTACGACAGGGGCCTAATAGTAGGCAAATACTATGAGATAAAGGATGGCAAAATTATTCCGCAGAATTTTGAGATGACCGAGGATGTCAGCCTTGCCATGAAGAGCCTGCTTTTAGATGTCAACACCACAAAAGGAATCGTAAACACCAAAGAATTTCAGGATTTTATCACACAGTGGGCAGAGCTGCTAAACCAGCCCATTCCAAAAATAAGACGGCTCAGCTTTGATATCGAAGTCGAGTCCGAAATCGGGAGAATTCCTGACCCAAAGATAGCAGAAAAACGCGTCACCGCAATTGGTTTTGAGGGTTCAGATGGCTTCAAGCAGGTCCTCGCACTAAGAAAAGACGGCTCGATTGATGGTAAAAATGAGCTTGCGCAAGATATCAAGGTCGTGTTTTATGCACAAACCGAAGAGAAAAAGATGATTGAGGATGCATTCAAAATCATTTCCGATTATCCTTTCGTGATTACCTTTAACGGCGACGAGTTTGACATGCCGTACCTATACAACCGCGCAGAGCGCCTTGGAACCAAAAACTCTGAAAATCCATTGTACATGATGCGAGACTCTGCCACACTCAAGCACGGTGTTCATATAGACCTGTACAGGACAATGTCAAACAGATCATTTCAGATCTATGCGTTTAGTCACAAGTATACTGATTTCTCACTGAACAGTGTCTGCAAAGCACTCCTAAACGAATCAAAAATCGACTACGGGGTTGAGCTTGACAAGCTTACAAACTATCAGCTGATAAATTATTGCTACAATGATGCAAGGCTGACATACAAACTTACAAGCTTCAACAACGATTTGCTGATGAACCTACTTGTCGTGGTGTCAAGAATTGCAAGAATGCCAATTGATGATATTGCAAGGATGGGGGTATCACAATGGATTCGCAGCCTTTTGTATTATGAACACAGACAACGCAATGCACTCATTCCAAGAAGAGACGAGATTGACGCCAAGTCTCAGGGAGTGATGAATGAGGCAATAATCAAAGACAAAAAGTATCGCGGTGGATTGGTGGTGGATCCGACTGAAGGGATTCACTTTGATGTAACCGTGATGGACTTTGCCAGCCTGTATCCAAGCATCATCAAGGTCAGAAATCTTTCCTATGAGACAGTTCGATGCCCTCACGATGAATGCAAAACAAACACAATTCCAGATACAAACCACTGGGTTTGCACAAAGTATAATGGCCTAACATCAATGATCATTGGCTCGCTTCGTGACTTGCGCGTGAATTACTACAAAAGCTTGGCAAAAAAGGCAAAAACCCTCGAGCAAAAAGAACAGTATACCGTAGTAAGCCAAGCGCTCAAAGTCATTCTCAATGCCAGTTATGGCGTTATGGGTGCGGAGATCTTTCCATTGTACTTTCTTCCAGCGGCAGAGGCAACCACTGCAATTGGCAGATACATCATCATGGACACAATCAAAAAATGCAAGACAGTTGGTATCGAGGTTTTGTATGGTGATACAGATAGTTTGTTTGTCAAAAATCCAACGCAGGAACAAATTCAGAAGGTAATCGATGACGCAAAAAAAGAACAAGGAGTAGAACTCGAAGTCGACAAGGAATATCGTTATGTTGTGTTAAGCAATAGAAAGAAGAACTATCTTGGTGTAACAAAGGATGGTAAAGTAGACGTCAAAGGCTTAACTGGCAAAAAATCCCACACACCACCATTTATCAGAAATCTGTTTTACGAGCTTTTGGATGCATTATCCAAAGTCCAGACCTCAAAGGACTTTGAAGAGGCAAAAAAACAGATCAGTGAAAAGATTTCCACGTGTGCAACAAAGGTAAAAGAAAAAAAGATTCCAATATCAGAGCTTGCATTCAATGTGATGATTAGCAAGGCACCATCTGAATATGAAAAAACCGTACCGCAGCACATTCGTGCTGCAAAACTTTTGGAGCTGCACCGCGAGATAAAGCGGGGTGATATCATATCATATGTAAAAATCATCAACAAGCCGGGAGTCAAGCCAGTAGAGATGGCACGTCCTGATGAAATAGATTCTGCAAAATACATGGAGTTCATGGAGTCCACATTAGACCAGATAACGTCATCCATGGATCTTGATTTTGATACCATAATTGGCAAGCCAAAGCAAACAGGACTCGACCAGTTTTTTTGGAATTAGATATAGTTTAATGCTGTAGTCTGTGCACAGCATTCGCCTTAACAGCACGCCTACCTTATCCCATGTAATGAATACAAACATCAACACACGACTTCATTCACGAAAAGGCGTGGCCCCAGTCATTGCTACTCTATTGCTTGTCGCAATAGCAGTAGTTGGTGGAGCAATCGTCTTTGCATACTCACAGAACTTCTTTAGCTCCTCACAGGTGAGCGGAAGACCAACAATCGAGGCTGTCAAGATTCCAGGATATGACGCACGACCAGTCATAACACTCAATAACCAAAATGGAGTTCCATTTGGACTAAACTCAGGTGGTAACGGCACCAATTCAGTTATGGATGTAGGTGAAAATATTGCAATCTATATCAAAAATGATAGCGTACAAGCAATAACCATCAGTGAAGCCAGATTTGGTGGAATCGCATACAATTACATCCAATCACCTGCCACATTAAATGCACTCACGGCAGGCCAGTATACCATAGCAGGTGTTCCTGGTGGAACTGGTGGCTCTGATTTGATTTCAACTAGCCCAGTGGCAGACATTCAACCCGGTCAAACAGCTAGTGTGGTTCTATCACTGTCAGAAACCATGAGAGCCGGACGAGATGCACAGTTCAAGTTAACCACAAACAACGGCGCAGTGTTCGTTGGTACGATTGTCATCGGACAACAAAGTGGCTAACCCACTCTTTTTTCTTTTTATGGAGGCAAAAATGACAAGAAAAATTTTGCCAAGAATTCTCTTCATATTTTTCTCAGTTTTTATGCTGATTTCGGGAAACGCAGTTTTTGTTCTAGGACAAACCGGCGATATGGAAAATCTTACGTTAAAAGTAAAGATATCACCATCTAGCATATCTAGCAATTCTAATGGTCTTGGCTATGTCGCATTATTGAATAATTATGGCAATTTGTTAAAACCATCAAACGATGTAACCGTTAGCTTAGAGTCTTCGGATCCAACCGTTGCAATGGTTCCTCAAAAAGTAATCATTCTAAAAAATACTGAATTTGCCGTATTTAATATCACTACTAGTGACAAAACAGGTTCTGCAAAGATTTTTGCCTCATTTGGCGAGAAGATTGGGTTTGATACGCTAACTGTTGGGGACAAGCCCATAGACTTGGCGAACAATCTCAGACTTGCCATAAACCTCCCAACAAGCGAGATGAATGTGGGTTCGGAGATGCCGTTTTCTTTTTACCTTCAGAATGCAGATGGCCAGGTTACCCAGGCACCATTTGACATAAACATCAAAGTAGACATTGAAGAAGAGCTAATTCAAATCGATGCTGAAGAGATGACTATAAGCAAAGGCAACAGCTATGTCTGGAGCACGATAAAATCAAAAGACAAAATAGGAAATGCATTCATCAGGGCTTCCGTAGACAAGCTAGGATTTGATGAAGCAAAAGAGATACGAATCTCTTCATCGCTTCCAGCATCCCTTGCAGTAGATATTTTCCCGGAAAAAGTTCCAGCTACCATGAAAAGAGAAGTCGACATAGTTGTGAGCTTGCTAGACTCGGATGGCTTGCCAACGCTTGCACAAGAAGACGTCAAACTCCAGTTTTTTGCAGACGATGACTCGATTGGAAATCAAGTCGATAAATCAATCAAGGAATTGCAGCTGGACGGAACCATCAAGAAAGGGGAATTTAGCTATCACCTGAAACAAAAACTGGATCTTACCAAAATAGGCCAAGAAATAACAATTGGCGCAACAACGAAAGGGCTTGGTGTCGCCACAGACATGTTCACCACGGTCGAACCCATGACAACAAACAACCCAAAGGCAGGAAACAAAACTATGGTGATATATACGCTGGACAAGATACCAACAAAATCAAAAACAATAGCAGTGTTTCAGATTGGAACTTTGATTGATGAAGACATGGAAGAATCCACAACTGAAGAATCAACTGATGGGCAAGAAGAGTTAGACCCTGAGGAAATCAAGGACCAGTTCCACCCATTGATAATAAACGAAAACTATGTCTCCGAAGGAACAGGAAAAAAGATCAACCTGATTTCCAGTAGCGATTTGCTCTTGAGGATAGGAGATGTTGGTGGTATTGATGCTATTTCATCGCACGGCACTGCCATTATTGAGACAGGCCAAGAGACAGGACAAGTTGTCTTGTCCTCGACAATAAAGGGGATTGGCTCTGCATCAACTGTGACTGAGGTGATAAACACGTTAAAGCAAGAAAAAACAATGGTGTTTTCTCCTACTGGCAGCGATTCCATTTTGTTTGACAAGACAGGCCATTTTGACCTATTTTTGATATCGCTTGATACAAAAAACAGGCCAACCATAGTAGAAAACCCGATACGATACCTCATAACGCCAATCAATGAGATCCTCACCATTGAAAAAAGCCAGACTTTTTCACATGTCGTATTCCAGGGAAACACAATTCAGGCTGAAAACCAAGAATCAATCACAATTAACGCAATACCAATTGGTGAATCAGCGGATGCAAGACTTGAGGTGGGTGACACATACGAGAAAAGGCCCACCGCAAAGCTAGAACTAAGCGTTCCTTTTTCCATTCTGAATTCAGGAGGTAGTGAATATGTCGGTACTGTTCAAATGATGGACTTTCATGACAATCCGATAATTCCATTTGATGACCAGAGAGTAAAGATCATCCCTTCCGAGTTGGGACTAGTTGACGTGCCAGACTATGTGACTATTCCCAAGGGAGAGTCGTCTGCAGACTTTACAATAAAGACAAAAGAAAATGATGGTGTATTCACTCTCATTGCAAATGCAAACGGCATTGTAGGTAACACAGTAGAAATCTCAACAAAATCAGTCATCACCAAACTGAAGATTAGCATCGGCAGTGTTGTAGAACCACTTTCAGTTGATCAGCCAACAGAACTTAGGATCTATGTAGATGATGATCATACAAACGCCGTTGGCGGTGTGACAGTCAAGGTAATCTCAAGTGATTCTTCTGTTACTCCAGATACCATCACCACTAGTGCAGATGGTAGCGCAACCATTCAATTCAACCCAAAACAGTCTCCAAAGACATCATTACAAATTTTGGCGTATGCGCAAGGCTTTGATGAAGAACAAAAAACGTTTGACTTTGATGTAACTGCCCCGCTTGAAGACGACACGACAGATATTCCACAGGAGATAATCTATGGTGGCATTGGTGCTGTCGCAGCAATTGTTGTAGGCATGGTTTTTGTTCTAAGAAAGCCCAAGATTCTGATTGAAGACGAAGAAGATCTAGAATAGACTTTGACTAAATAACATTCAAACTAATAGACGGCGCCAAGTCTATGGATTTTTTTTGTAGAGAACTGCATCATTTTTATCAATAATGATTCAAGTCGATAAAAAATAAAAAAGAGAGGATTATGGTTGTTGTTCTGTCTCAATCAACGCATAGCTGACTTTGAACATGTCTGCCTCAACGAGTGAGCATTGGAACTCAAAGCCTAACGTGCCAGTCGGGTTAGTTACTGGGAATGTATCTGGTTCTTGCGCATAGTCTGTAGTGTGTGGTCCCATTCCTGAAAGAACACAAAGCGGACTTGTTGCAAATCGTGGTGGATTTTGGTCTATCTTTCCTTGCTCTACTACGCTAAACAGCACAATTGTCGTATCTGTCTTTAGCTCTTCATCTACAACCAGTATGCTTCCATCCAAGTTTGCATTTGCAAGCTCAACGCATGGAGACATGTTTCCTGAAGCAGAACAGCTATCACCAAAGTTTGGATCTGCAAAGCTGAACTGCAGCGTGTTGTAGTGAAATATCACACCTGGCTCTATTGGTCCTGACGATCCTGCTGGCTGATTTACGATGTAACATTCAATGTGTTGTGCGTTATCGAGTGTTATTGTTCCACCCAAGTTTTCTGGGCAGTGTCCATCACCTCTTATCTCCACAAACTCGTATCCTGCGAGGCCTGATTCGGTAAGAATTACTGGCTTGTCTTGGGCAACTGTGATCAGCGTTCCATTTGTTGTTATTTGCGTGTTGTTTAGCTTTATTCCAAAGCTTGCCACACTTGGAACTGGATTTTCTTCGTTGTTTATGACGATCTTATACACTTTGACCGTAGGCGGATCGTTAACCACGCCCCCATCGTCACGGTCATCGTCTTCACAATAGTCATTATTCTTGTTGAAGTTTTTGCCTGTCTTGTTCCAGTATTTGTTTTTGTTACCATGGTCATCGTCGTCACAGTCATCGTGATCATCATCATGATCATCATGATTGTAGTTTTTGCCTGTCTTGTTCCCGTATTTGTCTTTGTCACTGTCGTTTTCTGTTGCGTTTTCAGCCAAATCTGGCGTTATAATTCCAAAAATAATTGCCGCAGTAGCAATAGTCATCAGTGTTGTTATTTTATTCATTAGTTCTAGGAGTGTTTTAGAATTTAAACATCTGATGATGTTCACTAGCACGCACAAAACTTCGTGATTTTACCAGAATCATGGTGTGACTTGTAGTACTGCCTCTACCAGTGGCCCAATTGGATACTGGTTGTTTACGTCTCCATCTGCAAGAATGTACATGACATACATCTGTGTATCAGAAATAGGTGGAGCCTGGGCTGTGAATTTGATTGTTCGTGCAATTCCTCCAGCCCCTGTGATGTCGCCGCTTAAGACTCCTACTATTTGTGATGATGTGTCTGGGAATGTCTGAAAAGTTGGCGTCGAAAACCCGTTATGTGATAAAACACTCACATTTGTCCATCCCTTTGGTATGTTGATTATCAGTCTTGAGCCAGAGCTGATCACATTTGATAATCCGGTGTCAAAATCTGCAATGGTAGCATTGAAAGTTTTAAGAGACCCATTTTTGATGCTTGTCATGTTTGTTATGATGTCATTGCTGTTTGTAGATTCTGGTACTTCGGAAAGATATACGTTTACCAGCGACGATCCGGTGTTTCTTATCGAGGATCCATAACCTGCCTTTCCAAACTGCCCTAGTGTAGTAAAGACATTTGTCTGAATCAAAACTGTCTCCAAATCATCTTGGGAACCAGCAAGCGAACCTGCATTGATCTGTACTAAGAACGGAAATACAGATTTTGGCTCGATTCGCTGTGGCGATACGGTATTTTTCCACATTAGCTGGTTTCCTGCAGGACACGACCAAGAGCTTGGAGTCGGTGAAACCGTTACAGGCGCACATGTGTTGGTATCAAATATCTTATCATTAGATTGTGCCCTTGGCGAGACTGCGTTTATGACCACTTTACTCACATAGATTGGCTGGGATGTCGGATTTACTACATTTACCCCCCAGAGTCCTTTTTGAGAGGAATCGCCAAATGGTGATGGAATTATCATAAAGATTTCGGGCTTTGAGAGCAATGTCTGCGTGACTATGGTTCCAAGGCTTTCATTGTCCCTCAGATAGACTAGCGCCGTTTCGTTGTTGCTACGAATCTGATTTTTTGTTGGCTCTTCTACCCCTTGCGCATATGTAGAAAACGTCACGTTTGTCCCTATTGTTCCGATAAGATTGTACTTCCATGAAAAGATGGTTGACTCTGAAGGTGCCAGATCCGAAAGCGGCTGTAAAACAGGAGAGGATGACACCACTGCAGAAGACGGGCTAGCTGTGATTGGGCCCGTAGTAACATTAAGGATTTTTGTCGTCCCTGCATTTGTGACAAAAACCCACGCGGTTGCGTTTTCCCCAATGCTTACGTCTGGAGGATCAATCATCATCTTTATTTTTAATCGCTCACTGCTTCCATCGTCAGCGACATCTAGTTTTGCTGTTTTGATAGTACCTATGGATGAGACCAGCTTTATGTCATAATCTCCAGAATTCAGATACAGTGGAGTATTCTGTAGTATTTCAACGCCGTATCCTGGGGCCAAAACCGAATCAGTGTAGTTTATGTCAAATTTTTGGGCATCGTTTGATGTGTTATTGATTACCCATAGCTTGTCTATTTCCAAAGAGTTTGACCCTTGATTTTCAACATATAGTATCAACCTGTTGTTATTTGACTCGTCAGAAGACGCAGATACGTAAAACTTTTCCTGGATTTTTTTGATCTCCGTATCTGCGATTGTCTGCTGTGCAGTAATCATGTCTGATTGCGTCTCGATAACAAGATATGACACAGAGAGCCCCGAGGTCAGCAGGACCAAAAAGAACACAGAGCCAACTATTGTCGATATTGCCCTTCTCGAGTTCATCTTGTCTCACCGCTCAAAATGACGAATTCCGACGAGCGTTGTCCGCCAAAATCAAGCCAGATTTGGAGAGGCCGCGTCAGCGATATGTCTGAGCCTATGTCTCTGCTTAGCTTTACAACCAGCCTTGCCTCCTCATCTTCGTTAAGCGTGTTATCTGATTTCTGAACAAGGCCTGATGCGGTAACGATGCTGAATTTTCCACTAAGCGGGTATTTCCCCGTAAGATCATTTGCGCTGGCATCAAGAGTCTTTCCGCCGGTTTGTGTATCCCATGAATGCAATATTCCGTTTACCTGTACGTGGCTTATGAATACCTGATTTGGACTCACGTTTCTTATCTGCAGAACAATAAACTCAGTGCCACCATTGGCATCAAGCGGAACATTATCAGCAAAGGCAGTGCACGATGTAGTGCAGATTTTTTTGTCAAACTTGTTATCGATTGTTGTAATTTCTGATAGCCCAGCGCCATCCCTGGTATCATAACCGGTCAGTCTGATGGAGTATACTGGTGATACAGTCACGCTGGGATTTTGTCCTATGCTCCCAATACCACTGCCTTGCACAAGATTTGCCAAAAAAAGAGAACCGGCCGTTGTTATGGCAAGTAGCATCAGGGTCGCAAAGATTTCTGAGATACCCCTTCTTTTTGATGTGTGAAATCTAATCATGTGTTAAATGGCCTCGCCACAGTCGAAAAGAAGTTTCCTTTTTCAGTCAAAATTGAAATCTTGTATTCCGAGTTGACGTATGCAGGGTCATCCCACCTCCCGGAAAAAAGTAGGTTCGCTGTAGAATCAATGTCTGTTCCAACTCGAGGTTGTGTGCCTATTCCTACATTTTTGTCATGGAGTATTAGTTCCTGGGTGTCTGTTTTAACCATGGTGACTTTGGCAATCGTAGTATCGATACTACCTACGTTTCGGAGCGAAATCGTTACTTGATCCCCAGTCGGATTGAATCGTATATGCTCAAACACGATGTCTTCGCGGCCTCCCTCGTTTTGATACGTGATTCCGCTTGTGAGCCTGTTTCCTATCTCTCCCACCTCGTTTAGGCCCCTAGTCACGAGTACCGTGCCTATTGGGACCACTAATGCGAGCATGAACAGTGTTCCTATTATCTGGCTTACTCCACGTCGTTTTCTGCGTAAACGCACAATGCCAGTCATTTGTTGGAAATTCCTTCCAGTTTTTTGAGTCGGTATGCGATTATCTTTTCGGCCTCGATAAGGATCTCTGTCGGGTTTTGTGATGAGATTATCGACACATTATATTTTGATGCAATGGATTTTGTTTTTTCTGAAATGGATGAATGTCCCACAAGTATTGCGATCTTTGGCGCAGTGTCAAGAACTTGGATTATTTTGGAATCAAGATCATCCTCGTGCGAATTGTTTATCAAAATGAAAATGGTTTGGTTTTTCTTGTCAATACCATGTACATCGATTGTGTGGTCGTGTCCGCTCCTTCCCTTTATGGTGTGATCCTCGTCGGTAGCAAAACCAAGCTTTGCGACTAGCTTTGATAGCTCGCCTTTTAATTTCAAATGATCAAATTCCGGCTTGACTGAGCTCACTACATTGTAACCGTAAATTGTTACTGTCTTTGCCTCATTTACGTTAAAGTCGTGGTTAAATTCTTTGCAATGCAACCGAATCGTTGCATCGTCAAACTTTTCCTTGCAGTCAGAGCAATAATACCAAGTTGCAGGTATTCGTATCTCCTTTGCTGCATTTTTTATTGTTTTATTGCAAGAGGGACACTTTAGATTTTCTTTCTCTTCAGAAAAATTATTTTTTTCTCCAAGATATCCGCAGGTTTTGTGCTCAAGAAGATGGAGCTTTTCAATTCCAATAGAGTTGCATTTTGGACAGTACAGCCTTACGTTGACCAGAAAAGAGTTTTGATGATCCGAGCAGACTAGAAATTTGTTATAGACAAATCTTTCAAGTATGTTTGTGCTCTCATGCGAAAGATTTTCCAAAAACCTGTAATTTGTAGGAGGTTCACTGATTTCCTCTAGTGCGCCATATTGAAAAGTTCCCTCCATGTAGCTTACCTCTGGGGCAACCGTGCCACCGTAATTTTCATTGATTTTAGCAATGAATTTTGTGATTTTTTCCTTGTTTTGTTTCTGCCATTCCATGATTTCTTTGGTTTCTGGCGATTCTGGGTTTACCGGTATTACTCTACCAAGAGCACGCGCTCGGATTTTATTGGTATTTGGATCCTGTGCTTGGCTGCTTTTTCTAATTTTCAGTGGGTTTTTGTTAATTTGGAACATTATTCCCAGTCACCCCTAGTTGGCATGATCATCACATTACAGACTGATGTTGGATTCCACGATGTAAACAGAATGTTGTGCATTTGTACTCACAACCTCTTATGAGTGATTTTGATTCACTACAAGGCATTGATTGTAAACATCTCACGGGGAAGTAATCCCTTTATAAGAATCAGGAAAACAAATCCGCTTAACTTTGCAAAATTTGTAATAAAAAAGACACCTAGTGATGACATCACAAAAGAGATGCAACCGCAAGTCATTGACACCGATATCACAAAAATAATGAGCGTGCGAATTGACAAGAGTTATTCCATAAGTGATGATACGAATCTTGTTCCAAAATTCAAGACATTAAACAAGATAGATTTTGCTGATGCTGAGATTTATGCAGGCCTGATCAAGGATCCATCATCAAAAAACGGCATGCGATATATGATAATTGAGCCGCAATTAAGCAACCACGATGAAACTAATTTCAGAGTGATACGAAAACTCCTTATCTCGGAGCTTGATATCTCATTAAACAACATTAAAACAAAAAAAGAAGCTGCAATTGAACTCAAAAACAAAATTCATTATTTGATTAAAAAATACAACATAAAAATTCCTACAAGAAACCTTTCAAAAATAACATACTATGCAATAAGAGATTTTGTCTATCTTGGAAGAATTGAGCCGCTAATGAGAGACCATATGATTGAGGAAATTAGTTGTGATGGTACAAACATACCGCTATACATTTGGCACAGGGAGTTCGAATCCGTTCCAACCAACATTATATTTGAAAACGAAGGCGATTTGAACAATTTTGTCCAAAAGATGTCATACATTGGGGGAAAGCACGCATCGCTGGCAAATCCGATTGTTGATGCATCCTTGCCCGATGGAAGCAGAATTAACATGACTCTTGGGGGCGAGATTACAAAACGTGGAAGCACGTTTACCATCCGTAGGTTCAGAGCAGACCCAATTACAATTATTGATCTAATCAAATTCAGGACGATTTCGATTTATGAGGCTGCATACCTATGGTTTGCCGTAGAAAATAACGCCACGATGCTAGTGGGCGGAGGGACTGCGAGTGGAAAAACCACCTTGCTTAATTCACTGTCATCATTTATCCGACCAGGCCAAAAAATAGTCAGCATCGAGGACACACACGAGCTAAACATGCTTCATGAAAACTGGATTCCGGCAGTTTCACGCCAGAACTTTACAGACGGGCAGTTAGGTGAAATCACACAGTATGATCTTCTAAGGGCAGCACTAAGACAGCGCCCCGACATAATCATTGTGGGGGAGACAAGAGGTAGGGAAGCATACACACTATTCCAGGCAATGGCCACAGGCCATGGTGGCTTTTCATCAATTCACGCAGACTCTGTTGATGCCACACTCACTAGACTGGTGTCATCTCCTATGGATGTTCCAAAAACACTGATTGCAAATACCCTTGACATCATCACGCTTCAGCTAAAGCTCCGCATGGGTGACAAATCAGTCAGAAGAATTATCCAAATATCCGAAATCGCAGGGCTCGATGACAAGACGGGCGAGATAAAAACACATGAAGTCTTCAAGTGGAATCCAAACGAGGACAAACATGAATTTACAGGAAGCAGTGTGGTGATGAGCAAAATCAAAGAAAGGACCGGGATTGATGACGACCAGATAACGTACGAATTAAAGAAAAGAAAAACTGCGCTGGAGTGGCTAGCAGAAAACAACATACGGGGCCACAAAGAAGTTATGAAGAATGTTTTAGAATTTTATTCAAACTCTGACAGATTTTACGAGAAAAAACGACTTGTGATTGAAGATTGATCGGTCTTTTAAAATCCCAGAATTATGAGAAGGGGCCTAAAAACGAGCCGTCTAGATTTCAGGTTCTTAGCTACAAGCTGCTAAATCATTATCTGCATTTCCTGTACCCAAGGCTGCCAAAGCTTAGAGGAAATATCAGACAGGCAATGATGCCAGTTCCGTTTGAGGTGTTTGTCGCAAGCATGGTTTCAACAAGCTTCATTGCAGGAGTTTGTGGCTTGGTTGGGATGATAATAGCCTCAATAGTTCTGAATTTCGAACCACTATCCACTGCGGTGCTCAGTGTGGTTTCCGGCATAGGTCTTGCAGTAGTGACATTTTTTGCAATGCAGGCAATTCCAATTATTAATGCGATGACAAGAGCATCAAAGCTCAGTGAGGAGATACCACACTACATCGGATACATGGCAACGCTTTGTGCAAGTGGCCTGTCCCTAGAAGGTGTTTTCAAGTCAATTGCAGCTGAAAACTCGAATGAGGAGATAGTCAAGGATGCCAAATTTGTGACAAGAAATATCGAGATACTTGGAATGGATGTAATCACGGCAGTAAATGATCTCATAAAGCGAACCCCAAAGGGAGCATATTCTGAAATGCTAGACGGAGCAATAATCACCTTCAAGGCAGGTGGAAACCTGAGAGAATACTTTCTTGCAGCGGCAAAGGTCCACCTTGAAGAAAAGAAGCTCAGCGTGAAAAGATCCACAGAGTCTCTTGGCATAATGGCAGAAATGTACACCATTTTACTAATCGTCTTTCCCCTCATGGCAATAATCATGCTATCAATAATGGCAATAATGAGCCCAGATCTTGGAGGCTTTGATCTCATCACGCTCATGAACATGCTGACTTATGTGCTCGTTCCACTTTTCGGAATAGTTTTGCTGATAATGATGAACTCTATGGTGCCAAAGAGGTAAAATGTCAACTACCAAAATGCTCCCAAAGGAATCCGAGCTCAAAGTACCGACAATCTCGCTGTTCAAAACTGAAAAATTCAAAATCAGCATAATCTCTGCCATAGCGAGCATTTTTGTCATCGTCTTTAGCATCTACTTGGCAGACTCGATTCACATCATCACAAAAGAGATTGGAATAATTTTCGGCATTTTGGCAGGAGTGATACCACTTGCAATGCTGCAGCTAAAAGAGGTTCAGCGGAGAGATGGAATTGACAGGCATCTTCCATTGTTCTTGCTCTCACTTGTAAGCTCCATCCAAAGCGGATCAAATCTCATTCAGGCAATCCAGCTGACGCCTGAACGAAACATGGGAAACCTTGGGCCGGTGCTAAAAAATCTAAAATCAAACATCAGCTGGGGCATGCCAATTGATGAGGCGTTTGCGAGTTTCTCAAAAAAATCAGGAACACGGATGGCAAAAAGAGTCACAGTGCTGCTCGAAATAGCATACAAAAACGGTGGAAACATTTCAGAAAATCTCGAAACCATACAAAAACATGTAAGCGAGCTGCGAAACTTGGAAAAAGAAAGAAAATCATCCCTCCAGCCATACACATATACAATTTACATATCATATGCAGTCTTCATTGCAATCACGGTGATCCTATCCACACAGTTCTTTACACAAATCGACGCTATCAAAGATCTTTTGGTAAATGAAAAATTATCGGCTAGTAACAACATGTTTGCGGCAATTTCGGGAG
Organism: Nitrososphaerota archaeon; assembly: GCA_052390175.1. Taxonomy (GTDB): domain Archaea; phylum Thermoproteota; class Nitrososphaeria; order Nitrososphaerales; family Nitrosopumilaceae; genus Nitrosotenuis. The sequence continues at coordinate 18,010 of JBQTHG010000031.1, forward strand.
TTAGAATCGACGAGCTTGACTCTATAATGTTCAACATGGCAATAATAGAATCAATATTTGGCGGCATAGCAGCAGGCAAAATAGGCTCAGGCTCGTATGTGGCCGGAATAAAACATGTCATAGTAATGGTAATAATCGCAGTGATTGCGTTTATGGTATTTTGACATGAATGCATACTGCGTCATGTCATGTAAATTGTACATCGATCAGTGTAAGAATTTGTGCACTGATGATTCATGCGTAATTATTTTTATATCTGCGGCAGATTGCATTTTGATTGCTCCATACTAATTTAGGGGATGAAAAATTGTACGTTCAAAAAGAACAAAGAACACCGTTAATACGCAACAACCAGATAAATTCTGTGGAAGAGACCACCGCAAACGAAGTAGACGATCTAGAGATGACTAGGATCCAATCCCCATACGTTACGGAGTTGACGTCGGAGATTTCAGATATTTTGGGCATGGATGAGCTTGAGGCAAAGATTTACCTGAATTTGTTACGCACAGGCCCAATCACTGCCAGTGCACTCGCAAAAGAAATCAACATTGACAGGGCAAAGACGTATCGTGTCATCGACAAGCTGTCAAGCAACGGCATTGTGTCCATTTCGTTTTCCTCGCCAAAGCTATGCATTGCTGCAGAGCCAGGCGAAGTATTATCACTGACACTGCAGAAAAAAGAAGAAGAGATAACCAAAATTAGAAGGGACGGCAAAAAAATAATCGACAAGGTCAAAGACATCAGTACTGCAGACAACAAGGCAACAGTTCCAACATTTCGAGTAATTCAGGGAATTGAAAACATCACATCGCAAATAGAGAGAATTCTGGAAAACACGACTGAGATATTTTATCTGGTTACAACCATAGAGGACGTATCAAAGCTATACCACACCACAATTCCAGAAAAGATCAAGCAGACGCAAAAAGCAAGGGGCATCGTGCGCCTAATAGTCGATGATGCATCTCCAAAAATGCTCCCATTTATCAAGAGATTTGGCGCAAGCGAGGTTCGAATTGGCAAGCTCCCATCAAAGGGAAGAATCGTTGTATCGCAGAGCTGCCCAATTACTGGCAAACTGTTGATGTCGGATTCCGCAGTCAGGGGAACTCTGCACGAAAACGTAGACTCGGAATGCGCATTGTTTACAAATTCAGAAGAGATGACAAACAACATCTTTACTTTGTGCAACTTTATCTGGAAGGGCGCAACTGCTGTCAATCTTTAAACTAGCTAAAAACAATAAATATTACAGAAAATCATCCCATGGGGATCTTGTTTATAATAAATTACAAAAACTACGATGAGATATCCGGCCAAAACGCCTCAAAGCTCGCCTCAGTCGCAGACACCATAGCAAAAAAACACAAAATCAAAATTGCCATCGCCCCGCCACACCATCTTTTATCATCCATCAAAAACTATTCAGGACCTATTCTTGCCCAGCACGTAGATAATGCCAAAGTAGGCAGCACGACTGGATTTGTCATTCCGGAGCTGCTAAAAAAATCCGGGGTTAGCGGTTCGCTGATCAATCACAGCGAGCACAGAATCCCAGCAAAAGACATTGCGGAGCTAGTCAAGAGACTGCGAATGCTAAAAATGATATCGGTTGTCTGCGTCAAGGACATCTCAGAAGCAGGCAAATATGCAAAACTAAACCCAGACTACATTGCAATCGAACCGCCTGAGCTGATAGGCACCGGAAGGGCCGTATCTACTGAGAGGCCAGAATTGATAACAAAGGCAGCTCATGCGGTCAAGGCTGCAAGGAACAATACAAAACTTCTTTGCGGAGCAGGCATAGTTACAGGCCAAGACGTCAGAAAAGCAGTCGAGCTTGGCTCGAAAGGCATACTCGTGGCAAGCGGCATAATCAAGGCAAAAAACTGGAACAAGATTGTCGAAGAATTTGCCAAAGCAATGCTTAAAACACCTTCAAATAGATAGGAAAATTCTGTGATAGAAAAATGAAGATGGTTTATTTCTTTGATGAGGGGGACGGCACAAACAAAAAGCTGCTAGGAGGCAAGGGCGCAGGCCTATGCGAGATGACAAGAATAAGGCTCCCAGTACCCCCAGGATTTACAATTACTACAGATGTTTGCAAGCTGTTTTACCAAAGCAACAAGACCTTACCAAAGTCGCTTTGGCCCGAAGTTAAGAAAAACATTGCCAAGATTGAAAGAAAGACGGGCAAGAAATGGAACTCTAATACCAACCCGTTGCTGGTATCAGTCCGCTCTGGCGCAGCGCTATCGATGCCCGGCATGATGGATACCATACTAAACCTCGGGTTAAACGAAAATACCGTCGAGGCACTTTCAAAAAAATCAAGCAACCCAAGATTCGCATGGGATTCGTATCGAAGATTTGTCCAGTTGTTTGGCAAGGTCGTCTTTGGCGTAGACGATAAAAAGTTTGATCACGTACTAGAGGAGGCAAAGAAAAAGCAAGGAGTTTATGGTGATAGCGAGTTAAGTGAACAGTCACTACGAGAGATAGTGTCACAGTATCAGCAGATTTGCCAGTCCCACACTGGAAAACCATTCCCTTCGCACCCAGACGAGCAGCTCAAACTCGCAATAAAGGCGGTCTTTAGCAGCTGGATGGGGGAGCGTGCAATAGTGTATCGCGAAAAAAATCACATTACAAAAAACATTGCAGATGGAACTGCAGTCAACGTAGTTGCGATGGCGTTTGGAAACATGGGAAATGACAGCGCCACTGGCGTTATATTTACAAGAAACCCCGGAGACGGTACAAACAAAATCTTTGGCGACTACCTAGTAAATGCGCAGGGCGAGGATGTTGTCGCAGGTGTCAGGACGCCAAAACCAGTAGACGAGATGAGAAAAGAGATGCCGAAAAGCTACCAGACATTACTTGATACCTGCAAAAGACTAGAAAACCACTACAAAGAACCACAGGACATAGAGTTTACAGTAGAGCAGGGCAAGTTCTATCTTCTTCAGACAAGGTCTGCAAAGATGAATGCTGCTGGAATGATAAAGACTTCAGTAGACATGGTAAAAGAAAAACTTGTGACAAAAGACAGAGCCCTACTAAGACTCCAACCTGATCAATTAGAGCAATTACTCCACAAAACAATCGACTATGAAAAGGCAAAGGAATTCAAAAAGGTAGTAAAGGGAATTGCTGCATCTCCAGGAGCTGCAAGCGGCGTTGCGGTATTTGATGTAAAGCGCGCAGTCACAATGGGCGAGAACGGCGCCAAAGTAATCCTAGTTCGCGAAGAAACAAAGCCAGAAGATGTTCCAGCATTTTTCACATCGGTTGGAATTTTGACAAGCAGGGGCGGCAAGACATCCCATGCGGCAGTCGTTGCAAGAGGAATGGGAAAATCATGTATCGTAGGATGCACTGATCTTAAAATCAACTCGGAGGCAAAACAGGCAACTGCCGGCAGCACAATAATTCACGAGGGCGATGCCATCACGATTGACGGAAGCCAGGGCGATGTATACTTGGGACAGGTCCCAACAATTGAACCACAGATAACTAGCGATTTTAAGACAATCCTGGATTGGGCGCAAAAGGAAAAGAAGATCGGAATCAGGGCAAACGCAGACACTCCAGATGGAGCACAGCTAGCAAGAAAATACGGTGCACATGGAATAGGCCTGTGCAGAACGGAAAGGATGTTCAATGGAACAGACAGGCTCGGACTCTTTGTGGACTTGATCATGGCAAAATCACTAGAGGAGCGAAAACAACGCCTACTAAAACTACAAGAGCTGCAAAAAAGCGACTTTATCGAGATACTAAAGGCAATGGAAGGCTACAAGGTAACAATAAGACTACTTGATCCTCCGTTGCACGAATTCCTTCCAAATCCCGAAGAACTGATCAACAGAATATACCGATTAGAAAAACAAGGTACCACTCAGGGACTTGAGGAGGCCAAAATTGTTCTTGCCAGGGCAAAAGAGCTTGCCGAGATAAATCCGATGATGGGACACAGGGGAGTTCGAGTCGGAATCACATATCCTGAAATTTATGAAATGCAGATCAGGGCAGTCTTTGAAGCAGCAGCCGAGCTTGTTAAACAAAAGGTAAAGGCGTACCCACAAATCATGATTCCACAGGTCAGCAGCATCACGGAGCTAAACCATATAAAATCAATTTACAACAAAGTAAAGTCAGAAGTAGAATCAAAACACGGCCTCAAGCTCAAGATAAACTTTGGAACAATGCTCGAAGTCGTCCGCGGATGCCTCACATCCGGCGAGCTTGCTGATACCGCAGAGTTTTTCAGTTTCGGTACAAACGACCTCACACAGGCAGTGTTTAGCTTTAGCAGAGAGGATGCGGAAGGTAAATTCCTTCCAGAGTATATAGAAAAAGAGATCCTCGAGCGAAACCCGTTTCAAACACTTGATGTGAACGGCGTAGGCAGTCTAATCAAGATAGCAGTGGCAAGCGGCAAGTCAGTCAAGCCTGACCTTGAAATCGGAGTCTGCGGCGAACACGGTGGGGATCCAAACTCTATCAAGTTTTTCCACAGTGCTGGGGTGTCATATGTCAGTGCATCGCCACACCGAATCCCAATTGCCATCGTTGCAGCAGCGCAGGCAAACCTTCTTGGAAAATCCGCTAAATCAAAGAAGCGAAAATAACTAAATCATTTAAGGGATGCAATCTTTCTTTCAAGCTGTGATAGTGTGAATGGTTTTTCCAGAAGAATTATCTTGTCTATGAGATCGTCTGACTCGTCCTCGATTGCCCACCTCTGATAACCGGTAACGAACAGGATCTTCTGACTGGGGTTTTTTGCTAGGATCTCTTTTGCTGCCCTTGCACCGGTTTTTTTTGGCATGTTGTGATCTAGTATGACAACATCAAACGGCGAGTCGTCTAGTGAGTCAAACTCTGTCTTTTTCATTTGTTCATTGTATTTTTGCACGCACTCGCTTCCGTCTTCTGTTGTAGTGACGCTGTGTCCTTTTTTTTCAAGCAGCATTTTGTACTGTTTTGCTGCAAACTTGTTGTCCTCGGCAATCAGTATGTTCAATGTAGCTTTGTGTGGATTTTAGGTACGTTTGAGAACTAGTATGTTTTTTTTGAACAACATTCCGGAATTGTTCACTAATGATTCATACGCAAGGCTTTTTTTACTAAAACCCACATGTTTGCTAGGTTCATTCGGCTACGCCGAGATTAGGACCAGCCAAGACCAACCAAATCAGAGTGAGGATATCGCCAAGTCGACCATGTTCTACCTGATATCCTCACTTTTTCCAGTAAACTTCATAGGAATACACCATGCAAGAAATCCATGCTTCCACGTCTTGATGGCATCAAACAAGCACGAACCAAGCTTGGCATAACGCAAAAAGAGCTTGCAAAGATGACAGGTGTCAGCACGTCCATGATAAACCAGATAGAGTCAGGCCGGAGCCAGCCAAGCTATGAGACTGCAAAGCATCTCTTTGATAGTCTAGCAACGCTGGAGGGGAGGTCAGACCCAAACAAGGCAGGGGACATTTGCAGTAAGGAAATCGTCAAGCTAAAACCAACAGATTCACTACATGATGCCATTCATAAAATGCGAAAAATGTCAATCAGCCAGATTCCAATCTTTAGTGGTAGCGAGCCAGTCGGCGTCATAACAGAAGATGGAGTTGTTAAACACCTAGCAGACAGCGACGAGTCTTCCTGGAAGAAAATCCAGCTGGCAGACGTAATGGAGGCAAGGCCCCCAATTGTCGATCACCAGACACCAGCAAAAGCACTTGTTCCACTGATCAGATACTCAAAATGCATCCTTGTTGCAAAATCAGACAGGCTTATTGGAATAATCACTGCGTCCGATACACTGAAGATGCTCGAGTGATTTTTTAAAATAAGAAATTAGTTATTTTTTAGCTTCAACTTTTTCTGAGTGGAAGGTTATTTCGACTGGCGTATTTTTGATTTTTCCAACAACGTGTACTGTAGGATGTCCTTCAGACTTTGGCACATAGTCCCCATGATAAGTGCCCTTGTGCTGTTTGTCTTCAACAATCTTTAGGAATGTTTTTTCGCCATTCAACGTGACATCTGCCTCAAGAGTTTTGCTCAAACCGGTTACTCCTACAGACTTTTTTGTGCTTTTTGTTGTCTTGGTGTCGTGTTTATGCTCTTTGTCTTTGCTAGTAGACGCCAGTTTGACATTTGCCGAAGATTCTTCGTATAATGTTTTTGTTGTTTTAGTTTTTTTCTTATCATGATCGTGTGACTCATGGCTGGATTTCTTGTCTGATAACGTGGCTTTTGTGACTACAATTTCGATTGCATTCTTCTTTCCTACGATTGGAGGCTCGTTTTTCCAGCCGACTTCCATCTTGTAGTCTCCCACCACCTGCGCCTTGTGCGCATACGCGTTTGCCATCAAGCCGACAGACAGTACAACTACAGCTAGAAGTGCTACCTTTGTACTCATCAACCACATTCAGTAATTTTATTAAATAATGCTTATGGTAGAAACATCAAATTAAAAATAATTTCAGATATTTTAGATTGAGCTAAAGATATCCGAAATGTTGTTTGCAGAACTTTCGATAAGCGATGATTTTTGTGTTTCAACTAGTTTATTTAGTAAGGTTTTATCTGCTAACTGAAAAATCAAATTTCCATTAACAAACGTTCGCTCCACAATATCGTCTTCACATAGGCTTTTCAGGCTAAGCGAGACGGTCCCTTGTGATTTTTTTACATTATGTACTAATTCTTTGAATGAAAGATCTTTGACTAGCAATGCAGTAAGAATTTTTCTTGCAGTTGGGCTTTTAAGATGTTTAATGACGATGGACTCTTCCTGTGGGGTTCCACATGGATATAGTCTTGCGACTCGCGGAGTTCGTTCTATAACAATCTTGCCAGTCTGCTCAATTTTTGAGAGATGATGGCTAAGGACGCCGTTTTTCAGGCCAGTTTCTCGCATTATCTCAGAATATCTTATCCCGGGGTTTTCATTTACCAGCTGAATTATCAGATTCGTTCTGTCCATTCTAATCCCTTCTGAACACTCCTACTGAGAATATACCGAGCATCCCTATAATAAGCAAATGACTAATCTCTAGCATTGAAACCGTATCAACATAAAATGAATACGGCCATGTAGCTTCGATTACTGCAAAAACTTCTGCGCCAATAAACATTGAAAATGCAATGGCCGCAGTGGCCAAGCGTTTTGTTCGTATTTTTACGTAAGCATATGCGGTTGATATTGTAAGAAAGATTGCCAGTGCGAGTCCTGCAACATGTATGCCAATGTGCACTATGTGTAAACCATGAAAGATGTGAGGCATTATTACTGGTAAGAACATTATTGCTATTGCCGCAAATACGGAAATAATGAAAAGATTGCCTTTTCGCTCTACCAGATTTTCAAATGTAGACAACTAATTCAAAGAGGTTTACAGAAAATTTAAGGAAACTGGTAGAACTATCAAAAAATAGAGAAACCGATGTGCTTATGGGTATGTGTACGAGCTAGGTGCTCCGCTATTTGTGCTGTTTCTTGGCACGTGGTCTTGAACTGTGCCAAATCCAGTTACTGTTCTGAGTGCATCTGTGATTTCCTCTAGAACATTCCAGATGTCAAACGTATTGTCTCGTATAGAGCCAATTGCCTTTCTAATGTTACTTGGGTGCGTATTCTCAGTTGCTGTGTCTGGCCAGTATACACTTGTTCTATTGGCAAGTCCAAAGCCTCCACTCACACTCGCCGGAAGTGTTATGTTGTATGTAGCAGAGCCGCCTATACATGCTGCTTTGTTACCAGCTAAACCTTCACACCATGAAGCTTTTTTGACATTGGCACCATCGGTCCAAATGTTTATTGGGATTGGCCCTATACCCGTATCATTAAAGTAGTTTAATTCACCATAAATGTGGAATAAAGTACGGCCTTGTTCTGTGTATAGTTGTCTTGTAGCTTGTTTGTATTGACCTGGTGTGCCTCCTTCATTAACACTTATTGTAGACAGTTTCATTGTCAACCTGCTGTCCGTATGTCCTGTACCAGGCACACAATTGAATGGATCTCCAGCATCTGCTCCGTTACAACCTGTCATGGCTGGTACACCTCCAGTTATAGATGGAGCTCCTCCACTAGTTACAAGAACATTAGCAGGATAGAAGTATGTGTCTACAAACATCTTTTGTGTTGTAGGATTGGTTTGACTCAAATGAGCATTTCCTACTCGTAAATTGGTGAGCCTGTGAGTAAGAGTCATTTCCAGATTATGTTCTTCATCAACATATGCCGGTTCCTTTGTTTCTCCAAGTGTGATTCTCACTGTTTGATTTCCATTGGCACCCGGTTTGATGTCAAAGCTGAAATGCGCGTATGCGTCATGAGTGGTCGTAGCAAGAAAAACCAGGCCAAGAACCGCTATTGCCACTAACAATATTGGATTGTCTTTACATATCATTATTGCTACATGTAAAATTTTTCACCTATTAAAAAAAATTGGTAGAACGAAAAAAGTTGTTTTGCATTTCTACTAGAAATATTATAAACAAAAAACAAGCCAAATTTGTTAAATGAATAAAAAAGACAACAAATTATACTATCTCATTATCATTGCGGGAGCAATTGCTGCAACCGGATTTTCATATAACTTGGCAATTGGAAGCCATGGCTTTGAGCAAGGCGCAGCCTCAGGGACTTTGCCCTCAGCTGTAACAGTTCCACTGGCAGGCCAAGTCATGCGGCCAGGTGATTATTTTCCACTTGCCGATTACAGTCCAAACTATGTAACAGGACACCTATTAGTTAGAATTCCATGTGATGCAAATGGCAAGCCCCTTGTCACTCCAATAGCTGGTCATGTTGATGAGCTGCCAGAGAGAACTTGGATGGCCCCAGCACAACTAAACTATATCCCACATGCATCCAGTCCTGGAAACACATGTGTGTATCATTCTCACATTCCAGCAGTGGATCTAACTCAAGTTGGAAATCCAGGCGCCCCAAGAATCACTGATATTGGCTTACTAAACCAAGGCACAAAAAATGTTGTATTTAGAACTGCCAACGTAATGTCATTCACATTGCTTAGCGTGGCAGGAGACATCAATCCTCCAAATCATTATGGTCCAGGTGGATTTGCAAGTATCGTTCCAGGTTCACCATACCTGAACACTCCAACATTCCCTGCAACGGGATTAGCTAATCCAAACGTGCAGACGGACACACCACACGACCACAACTAATTTTTTATTTTTTTAATTTTGATTTCTTAGCGCTAGCTTTTTGTTAGTCGAAATTTTTTTGTTTTGTGTTTCTACTAGAAAGCTTATCAATTCAGAATTATTTTTTTAGGTATTTGAATAAAGATGGATTCCCATACTTACTGTAAAGGAAACGTGATTTCGATCAAGAACGGCATTTTCTTATTGGTTGGCGTGCTGATGTTATTTTCGCATGTTTTTCAAAATACAAATGCAGAGACCACAATTCAAAATTGTCAAGGTTGTGTAAACAATACCAACAAGCAAATTCTAACAATTTTCAATTTTCAAACAAATGACAACCCGTTTTTGGCAGGAAACGCAACTTTTTCAATCACGCCAAATCCGTACGCTTACACTACAAATTCTACGGACTATGTAGATCTCACCACATGGTTTAGTTTTGTAGTATCTGATGATGGCAAATTTGACAGCGATCCCATGCCTGGGATAATAGAGCTAATCGGGGTAAATAACGGAACATATAGTATCACGCAAATCAAAGGAACCTCGGGATTCGGATTATCCCCATACCCAGAAGCATCAGACGAAGTTCTTGGCACGGCAGGATTTACATATGTAACGCAGACATTTGTGAACTTTACCACAACTACAACCACAATAATTGAGCCTCCTAACATCAGTGATGCTGTATTTGACAAGCTGAAAAACACAGGTGGTGCAAAAATAAATGGCATAACTATGTCAAATGCAAATGAACTGCCACCAGCAATGTTTGTCAATAGCGCTCAAAAGCTAACTGCCGATCCCCCAGATCACATTGTGTTCACTCAGACATTTTCTTCAAGTGCTACGCCCAGTACGCTGTTTAACACGCTTGGCATTCCAACATATTCTGCACCAAAAGACGTCACCTCAAATGAAGGCTCGTCTTTTATGCCGCCACTTTTTGCAGCACCGGTTTCTGGCAATGGTGGGAATTTTATCATGACACCCCTGATTGATGAAATTGTTCCCGGTTCTAACATTGTAATGAGATTTGATGAGATTGATCAAGGATCAGACCATCCACTTTTAGAGGCAATTGACTTGCCAATGAACACTCAAGGAAGCGGTGTTGGAATTAGCATCCATGTGCATGATGAGATCCCATCCGGGGCACCGGCTATTCCTTCCGGGTTTGTAGGAATTTATCTTGATTTTGAAACAACTGGAGACGTTGATTTTTCTGATTCCAGCGTATACAGCGAAGACCCATCAATTACATTCACACTCCCCAAAGTTGGCTCTGCATGCCCAATTGGCGTAACTCTATATCTTGAAGAGGGGGGACATTGGCATTCTGTTGCGACTAGCCTTAGCCCAACCTCAACTGATGCACACACCTGTACATACTCAGCTGATGTTGATCATTTCTCGTCATACTTGGTGGGGACTGGAAATACCGATGTCGGCCATGATCACGATAGCTCGCATGATTCGTCATCACACGATTCTCATGATGCTGCATCACACCACTCTCACTCTAACCACGCTCATAAATCTCTGGTTCACGGTGAAGACTTGCCTGGTACACATCCACACGAACACGCAATTATGGAAATAACAAAGACATTGACAATTTATGAAATTCAATATTCGCTGGAAACAGGTTTTGCCCAGATCATAATTGGAACAACTGGCCCACTTGATGATATCGAAATTCAGATGCACGGGAGAAATACAGGATTGATCACCGCCAAACCCGCAAAAATCAATCCTTTTGATGATCATAACAAGCAAAATCAGGGCATGGGCAAATATGTTTTCGAAGTCCCGCTAGATCCAAACGAAACTTACTTTAGAATATCGATAGATGATGCACAATACACACTTACACAAACTGTAGCAATAGATGGAATTCAAGGCAAAGTAGTTCCATGGTATGCAATGGTATCTGAAATGTCTGATCATTCAGACCGCACTACAGGTGAGGTAACAGTCAATCCTGCAGAATATGCAATCAAATTCGACGGTGGAATAAAGGCAGTTTCGTATAATGATATGCAATTCCCAATCAAATACGAGATGGCAGGAAACATAATTGGAGTGGAGGTAAACGAAGAAACAAAAGCGGTGAACTTTTTGCTTGATTCTGTTTCAGGCGGAGAATTGCTACTCCAAGTGCCGCGTTCGCTAGTAGATGCACTGGATGATAATTTTGTTGTGTTGGTATCAGCGTCTCCACAATCAGAGATAAACTATGATGTGATAGCCTCTACAGTTGATTATTACACGCTCAAAGTCACATTACCAGAAGGTGCCGACAGTTTAACCATCATGGGCTCTAGCGTAGTACCGGAGTTTGGCGTGTTTACAGTTCTGGTTTTGATCGCATCGATAATTAGCATAATTGTAATTTTGAAAACTCAGAAACGAGTCCTACAATACAACTAGTAGATTCGTCAAATCTACCAAAATTACTTTATAATTAACTCACATAGTTATTTTGCGAGAATAATTTTTGTCGGCCGTGCCTTCTCGCAAGTTTTTTCTACAAAGAACTAATGTGGATGCGAGCAAAGCTCTGCTAGAACACCGCTCAGAGACTTTGGATGAATGAACGTGATCTTGGTTCCCTCAGAGCCATCCCGTATTTTGCCCAAAAACTGTATCCCACATCCTTCCATTCTCTGAAATTCCTTTTCAATGTCGTTTGTTGCAAGCGCCATGTGGTGTAGGCCTTCGCCTTTTTTTTCCAGGAATTTCTTGATTGGACTGTCATCTCGCGTTGGCTGCATCAGCTCTATTCTGCCGTTTTCCAGTTTTATGATTGCAAGCTTGACTCCTTCTGACTCTACTGTTTCAAAGATTACCTTGTCTACTCCGAGTGCCTGCTGGTACTGTTTTGCTGCCGCTTCGACGTCATTTACTGCAATAGCAATGTGATCAATTTTCATCTAGAATACCTCTTTTGGCCTGTACTCACCAAACACTTCACGAAAGGTATTGCTGATCTCGCCAGTAGTGGCATAAACTTTGACGGAATTTAAGAGGAGCGGCATCAGGTTATCTTGCTTCTCTGCTGCGGTTTTGAGCTTTGATAATGCATATTCGACTTTTTTGTTGTCGCGCTCTGCCCGCAATTTTTTGATTGCCTTTTTTTGTTTTTCACCCACAGAATCGTCAATTCTAAGCAATTCTGGCTTTGCCTCAACCTCGTCTGAAAACTTGTTCATGCCAACAAGTATTCTCTGATTCGCATCGACTTCTTTTTTGAGCCTATATGCGTTTTGCCTTATTTCAGACTGGAAGAATCCCTTTTCGATTGCCTTTAGCGCGCCGCCCATCTTCTCGACCTGTTTGAGATATTTCCATACTCCGTCCTCGATTTCATCGCATAGGTATTCCAGATAATGCGAGCCTGCCATCGGGTCAACTGTCTTAGTTACGCCGCTTTCGTGTGCGACGATTTGTTGCGTTCTAAGTGCTATCTTTGCAGATTCTGCTGTTGGTAGTGCCAAGGCCTCATCCCTAGAATTTGTGTGGAGCGACTGTGTTCCTCCAAGTACTGCTGCCATTGTCTGGATTGCCACTCTGACGATGTTGTTGTCTGGTTGCTGCGCGGTAAGAGACTCGCCGCTTGTTTGGGTGTGGAACTTTAGCTGTATTGATTTTGGATCCTTTGCATGAAAGTGTTCCTTTAGGATCTTTGCATAGACCTTGCGCGCCACTCTGAACTTTGCAATCTCTTCAAAAAACTCTATCGTACAGCAGAAAAAGAACGACAGCCGTGGTGCAAAGTCGTCAATCTTTAGTCCCCTGTCAAGACATGTCTGAATGTATGCTATTGCATTTGCTATTGTGAATGCAACTTCTTGTGTTGCAGTCGAACCAGCCTCTCTCATATGATAGCCAGAAATTGAAATCGGGTACCATTGTGGTACGTGTTTTGCGCAATATGCGATCATGTCACCAATTAGTCTCATCGATGGTTGTGGCGGATAGATGTAGGTGTTTCTTGCAATGTATTCCTTGAGAATATCATTTTGTGTTGTGCCTCTTAGTTGTGCGCTTGAGAATCCTTGCGACTCTCCAACTGCAATATAGTATGCCAAAAGCGTGGACGCCGTGGAATTAATTGTCATGGATGAGCTTACCTGTCCAAGCGGTATGCCATCAAATGCAGTCATCATGTCCTTGAGCGATGCGATTGATACCCCTACTTTGCCAACCTCGCCTTCGGCGGGTATCGAGTCGGGGTCATGTCCTATTTGTGTAGGCAGATCAAACGCCATTGAAAGGCCTGTCTGGCCTTTTTGCAGCATAAATTTGAAGCGCTCGTTGGTTTGCTTTGCGTCCCCAAACCCGGAATATTGGCGCATTGTCCAGAATCTTTCTCTGTACATCTCTGCGTGAATACCTCGCGTGAATGGGTACTTGCCTGCTTCTTCTTTTACTGCTTTTTTTGTAGGATGGAAAATGCGTTTTACTGGAATGTTAGAGTCGGTAAGAATTTCTTTTGGTTTTTCGATTTCTTTTTGTGCCATATCATCACTTTAGGATTGAACCAGATATCTTGTCTGCTGCCTCAAATGGATCCATTTCTTTTGACTGAAGCTTTTTGAGATATTTTTTATAACTTTTATCAGACTCCAAGAGTGTATCCATTTTGTTTTTTACATTATTTAAAACAATATCCTTTAGCTCAACTTCCAGTAACTGCTTATCGTGTTCCTTTTTTGATTTTTTCTTTATCTGTATTAGTTCGGTGACCTTTTTCGCAAGCTCGTCGATTCCCTTGTTTTTTGTCACCGATGTCTGCAGGATTACCGGGTTTTTTTCAGTCATTCCTATTAATTCTTTTACCGAGTCAAACAGCTGGGCTGCTCCATCCAGGTCGCTTTTATTTACGATGTAGATATCTCCGATTTCCGTTATTCCTGCCTTTATCGTCTGGATGCTGTCTCCCGTATTTGGGTTGAACACAACTATCGTAATGTCTGCAACGTTTGCTATTTCCACTTCGGTCTGGCCTGCACCCACGCTTTCAATAATTATCGGGTTGAATCCCGCATACTCTAAAACCCTAATGCTATTTCGAATTGAGCGGGAAATTGCACCAGTTGCTCCGCGTGATGCGATGCTTCGAATATATGTTCCAGAATCTGTTGATTCAGTCATTCTAACTCGGTCTCCCAGGATTGCGCCTCCTGTGATATGGCTCGTTGGATCTACTGCCAAAACTGCAGCCTTGAATCCAAGTTTTTTTAACGCGAGTGAGGTTTTGTTGATGAGTGAGCTTTTCCCAGCCCCCGCAGGGCCCGTAATTCCAACCACCATCGAGTTGCCGGTATTTTTGAAAATCTTTTTGATTATTTTTCTTGCTTGCACCTCATCGTTTTCTATAATTGATATGGCTTTTGCTATGGCGCCCCGCTTTCCTTTCTTTAGTTCAGCTAAAAGTTCCAATCAGATTTACACTAGATTGCTTCAATAAATTCTTGTTGGGTTAAAGTTTGCTAAATATTATTTTGCTTGACGGTTCGCCTTGGTTGTGGACTTCGGTTTTGATTCCAATTTTGCCAAACTCCTCGTGTTCTATTACAAGTGTTATTGGCATTGACTTCCAGCCGTATTCCGGCACACCATCAAATGGCACCTGAATCTCAAAGTGCGAGCCCGTAAAGGTCTTCTGATACGATTCTTCCATTCCAAGGATTTCTAAGACAATGTTTCCAGTTCCCTCTGAGATGTCATCAAATTTTATTTCGACGTATCTTTTATCTTGGTAAAATGTAGCATCAAGATAAAGTGTTTCTGCATATTTTTCAGAGTTTTGTGTACTTTGTGTTATTGACAGGCCGACCCCAAAGGCAACTATAGTGCATATTGCTGCGATTGTAATTTTTTTATTCATGTTGTGAATTCTTGCCGCATTCTTTGCAGTAACGCGGAATGGATCCTTATCCTCTCAAGTGTTTGCTCTAACGTTCTTTCTGTTCCAGGCGTAGGATTTGCCTTAAAGAATTGCCTGATTTCCTTTTCCATTGACGCATCAGATACCGGTCCGATGCTTGAAACCATCCTGTTAAGAAGCGGACTTCCTGGGCCGACCTTCTTTCTAAGAGATTTCCAGTTCTTTTTTAGCCACGGCCAGAGCACTTTTTTTCCGTATGGGTTTGCAGCAACCTGCATTATTGGCACATGCATGTTTTGTGAACGTACCTCTTTTGATTGTGAAAAGTCAAGTGTGTCACGAAGCAATTTTTCGTCCTTGAAGCTGCACAGGGCTCCAAGAAAACGTATCTTTTCTTCCTGGGTTTTGGCATTTCTGTACATGTCAAGTAGTTTTTTGTATGTTTTAGAATCCCCACTCCATGCAATAATTGAGAACACTACGCTTTGTATGTCTGGGTTAAGAGACAGTGGGTTTTTCAAATATTGGACAAATCTTTTGTTTGCCTCAGAGATTATTTCTTCGTCATCTAGCTTACCTAGTGCACTAAGGATAAAACTTCGCAACAACGTATTTGTGTGCTGCTCATCTTTTTTTGCATCCCATCCAAGCTTGGAATATAGTGTACGGAAAAATTGGTGTGTGATGTTTTTTATTTCGTATGAGAATGGTTCTTGCATGGTTTTGTTGTACAAGGAATACAGATTTCCAGCAATGTTTGACTGTGTGATATAGTCATCCTCGTTTTCATAGCTGTTTGTAAAATCAAGGTAATTCTTTGTTGTTCCATCGCCAGAAATGCACAATGAAAAAAGATCATTTTGTAGAGCCCACCTGTCTATGTGAGGGATTGATTTTTCCAAGACAAGCTGCTTTAGATCATAAAGCAAGTCAGCAGAATATTTGACTCTATAAAATCCCGTTCGGCCAGAATTTATCACCACTGGGGAATCTTTAATCGGCATAATCTCACGTGGTTTTGTTACAAGTTTGTGCGTGGTTTTATGATCTTGACTTATTGAAACTGGAATCTGCCAGAGGCCATTTTGTTTTCCTTTCTTTTCGTGTACAAATCGTTTTTGTGATAGAATGAGTTTCGAGTCTTGTTTTTGTGCCTCGACTAGTGGAAATCCCATCTGCCCTAGCCACGAATTCACCATGGAGCGGACCGGCATCCTTGCTGCCTTGCCTATTTCATTCCACAAATCATCCCCTTTGGCGTTTTTGTACGCAAATTTTTTCAGATAAACCCGCAGTCCGGTTCTAAACATTTTTTCCGTCACAAAACTTTCAAGCATTCGTAGTACGCAGCCGCCCTTGTCGTACGAGATTGCATCAAAGATTTCCCGGATTTCTGATGGGCTTTTTACCTTGACATCGATTGGGTGTGATGAATTCAATGAATCAAGGCCCATTGCGGTGTTCATTGTGTCTTCTAGGAACTGATCCCAAAGCTTCCACTCCGGATAGAATTTGTCGACAAACTTGGTTGCCATGAATGTAGCAAAGCTTTCATTGAGCCAAAGATCATTCCACCATTCCATCGTTACAAGGTTACCAAACCATTGGTGTGCAAGCTCGTGCGACACCACTTCTGCAATGTGTTGTTTTGTTTGTGTGGATGATGTCTTTGAGTCATAAAGCAGGATGGTCTCTCTAAAGGTGATCGCGCCCCAGTTCTCCATAGCGCCAGATGCAAAATCAGGCACCGCGATGAGATCGAGTTTTGGCAGTGGATACTTTACCCCAAAATAACTCTCATACGATCGCAAGAGTTTCTTGCAAAGATCCAACGAGAACTTTCCTTTTGAACTGTTTCCTTTAGTTGTTGCAATGCGTATCAAGGTTTTTCCAATACGTCCAGATAGAAACTCAAACTCTCCTACACCCAGATACAAAAGATATGTGGACATTACCGGGGTTCTTGCAAATTTGTACAGGGTTTTGCTGTCCAGTTGCTTCCTTAAGACAACGTTTGTGTTTGAGATTGCTATATGGTTCTTTTCCGTAATTAGAGAGACATCAAATGTTGCCTTTGCCGCAGGCTCATCCCAGCACGGGAATGCCCTTCGTGCGTCTGCGGCCTCGAACTGGGTCGTGGCAAGAAACTTGGGTTTTCCTTGCTTGTCCTTGTACTGGCTTCGATAGAATCCAACCAGCCTGTTGTTTAGCACGCCGGTAAAATCAACTGCGATTTTTGCATGACCACTGATCTTTTTTGGAATAGATATGGTCAGAGTTTCGTTTTTCTCATCAAGCCTTGTTTTTGCGCTTAGTTTTTGGCCATTCCACAATATGTGGCAATTTTTTATTTTGAGCTCAGCCGCATTTAGTGCTATTATGCTGGTGGGTTTTGATATCTTGATGTCGATTACTTCCTTGCCGGAAAATGTAAAATCTCTAAAATTTGGCTCAAATGTCAGATCATAGTTTATCGGAATTACTTGCACGTATGACGGTGATTTAATTGGGTTTATGTATATTTAGAAAGTTTTGGCAGATCGAGGGACTATAGTATCATACATTTTGATTAATATTATCAAACATTCTCATTAGTACTACATGTTAAAAGTTGAGGCAGTTATCAGAAGCATAAAACTGCAACAAGTAAAAAAAGAATTAGAACGAATCGGAATCATTACGTTTTCTTCTTTTGAAGTAAAAATGTCAGGTCTTGCTCATGGGACGACATCTAGTGGAAAACCTGGCTCATTTAAGACTAGTACGCTAATACCTAAAACAAAAATCGAGGTAATCTGCAGGGAAAAAGACATGGACAGGATAACCGATGCAATTGCCAAAGGCGCAAAGACGGGTCAGGTTGGGGATGGTATTGTTTACGTGTATCCAATAATACACCTAATGAAAATAAAAAACGGCAAACTGAACGAGCAGGCACTCTAGGGTTCTGCTAACTTATCGAGACCTATTATTTTTCTATATAACTATCTAAAACATCCGTTTTGGTTGTTTTTGGCAGGATGTTTAATTTCAAAAGTTCTTCAGGATCGAGACTTCTTTTCCTTTTGTTTTTATCATAAAATGTGTAAAAATCTCCGTAATGTATGAACAGCCATTTATCTTCTCTTACTCGTTCTTCAATGGCTGGCTCTTTTAATTTTCTAGATAGTAGATTGTCTCTTTCTTCTGGTATCACTATTATCCTACCTACTGGATATTCTATGTTAGTGCCTCTGACTATTGCTTCAGTAATGCCAGTACTGTTTTCAACTTCAAACTCATAGCGTATTTTGCCTTGTTTATACCAAAGTGCATCTATTTCTCTAATCCTTGCCAGTTTTTCTTCTGGTACATCAAAACTTAATTTTCCTCTCCTTTCTTGTGTATCGCCATACACAGTAAAACCAGCCTTCTCTCCTAACTGACAAATCAACTCAATAATCTTATTGTGTTCGTTTTCTCTGTCTCTAACTATGGGTTTTAGTCTCCATTTTCCACCTCTAACCTGTTCAGCATACTCTTTCAATACATAGTCAATATCAGAAGTTTCTGGTGTTAGAGAATTTGGAAATCTGACAAAGATTTCTTGTAGTATATCATCAAATGTAGCCTGAATGTTCCTATTCAATACATTTATGATCGCTTTCTCAACTCTTTCTGCTAATGGAACCCTTTCTAAGAATGGGATTGATGATGGATCTTTAAACCACCATAATCTCGCAATAGTTTTGCCATTATCATCCTTCTTATGTACCACAACAAACTCCTTGTTCAAATGTTTCTTCAGAACAGAATCAATGCTATCCGAAGCACTGAAAAGATAACCGTTCTTTTTTAGTTCGTCATAGATTATTGAATAACTATTCAGGATATACGAATAAGGTGTAGGCTCCCCTCTCTCAGCAATTACTTTCTTCACACTATCAACAATTATCCGTTCATAACGTTCCTGATCTATCTGTGCATCTGGCAATTCCCCCCTCACTTGCTCAGGTTTTCTAAAGCGAATGTAGTAATCTCCAAACGCACTGCCGTACGGCTGAAGTAGTGATTTTGCTGATGGTCTTGCTGGTGGCTGATATACAACTTTCTCCAAATCAAATCCTGCCAAAACCGCCGCTTTCAGTATTGAGTTGTAAATTTCAATTTCGGTATTGTGAAACGTAACAGTAAGATATTTTCCAGTCTTTAGAACCCTATAAACCTCTTGAAATGCAGTCTTCAACATCTTGTGATAAAATTCAAAACTCTTGTTTTGTCTATCATTGATAGTTATTTCTCCATCGTAATCAAGAGTAAAACCATCATGATTTAACCAACTAGCCCATAATGTGCTTAATTCAAAATATTGTATTTCTCCACCATATGGAGGATCTGTAAAAACATAATCGACTGAATTTGACGGTATTTGAGTTAAGTCTAATGAAGACTGATTCAAAAGAAGTATGTTAGAATCTGCTTGTAAGTCTTGGAAATCTTTTGCTTCATTGAATTTTTTTATTCTACTGTTAGAGTCTTCTTTTCCAGCAACAAGTCCTTGACGCCCTTTCACAGCACTCTCGAATAATCCCCATACGTTAGATTCCATGTTTATTGGTGGAATCCAATATCTTTGCTGTGCCCAAAAGGAACTGTATGGTCTAGTTGGTCTGTCTGGTGTCATTTTACTTGCAAGATGACACATCGAAGTAAAAGCAAATCTAAAGAGATCTTTCATTTCCTTATTTTTTATTGAGTTTATTTCATTGAATATCATCGACAATGATAAGAGGTTTCTATGTGTGAATAATGATGAAATATCCTCTAACTCTTGTTGATGAGTTCCTTCCTTAAAATCCTGACCACTTTTGTATTTTAGTTTGTTTTTTGGATACCAATATTTAATTGGTAATTTCTGGATTTTTTGTATCTTTTGTATGTCTTCAGCATCTGGTTTTTTGTGGATATATTTTTCACAATGAGCACAATAATGCCTAATTTCTTCTGGAAGTTGTGAACCTTCTTTCCAAATTGCACATATTTCAAAACCTTTGTTATTGCATTTAGAGCATTTTGTTACATAGTAATTGAGAATCTGTTCTGCAATTACTTTTTCTATTTCATCAAAAGTTTTCTTAATTGAATCAATGTTTGCTGGAATTGCCGTCATGCGTGTTACAAAAATTGACATTGGATTCAAATCGACTCCGATTGCTTTTCGACCAAGTTTGATCGATTCTATTGGTGTAACGCCACTACCACAAAATGGATCTAATACTATTTCTCCTTCTTTTGAATAATATTTGATATATTCTGAAACTACATTGTGAGGCTTTCTTGCCCACCATTTATGGATCAGATACATTTGGGTGTGAGCAGAGGCTGGTATGGCGTGATTAATATGACTAACCAGTTGTTGTTGTGGCACTAAGAAATCCAAACTTTGTTCTGTTCATATGTCTTATTGTAAAAAAATATCAACCAAAAATCGTTTTTCATTGTAAAACAGTATAAAATCAATAACCGTCACAATGCCTGAAAATTGAGAATTCAACCATTACAATGTGAATCCGAAGAAGATCCGTTTTCAGGTCTCGATAAGTTAGCAGAACCCACTCTAGCTAAGTTTTAAAATACTGTCGATCAATTAATCATCAGATGGCACAAAAACTTGCGTCTCGTAGAGTCAAGATTCTAGTAGCAAAACTTGGTCTTGATGGCCATGACAGAGGCGCACTTGTTTTGTGTCGAGCCTTTCGAGATGCGGGCATGGAGGTCATTTATTCGGGCCTTTTTGCCACACCAGAACGAGTAGCACAGATTGCCCAAGACGAGGATGTAGATGCAGTTGCGTTGAGTTTGCTCAATGGAGCTCACAACACTCTGTTTCCGCGAGTCGTCAAGGAACTGCACAAAAAAGGCCTCAAAGATGTTCTTGTAGTTGGGGGCGGAGTAATTCCAGAAGAGGACAAAACCGAGCTGCAAAAAGCAGGAGTCTCCGGAGTCTTTGGCCCAGGAACCCCGTTATCAGCAATAATTGGCCACATTACAAACGGCGTTGCAAAATTAAGAAAAATTTAGCTACTCTTTAGAGTCTGGCCACATCATCTGTCGCATTTTGCGGCCAACCTGTTCTATTTGGTGAGATTCAAGCTGTTTCATGTATCTGTCAAACGCGTTTTTTCCATTTTTCTGATAGTCTGAGATCCATTCCTCGTTGAATGTTCCGTCCTGAATCATGTCCAAGACCTTTTTCATCTTTGCTTTTACATCCTTGTCCATCACCATTGGTCCACGAGTCAATCCACCATACCTTGCAGTTTCACTCACCCGTCTCCACATCCCGTTGATTCCATATTTTTGAATCATGTCAACGATTAGCTTTAGCTCGTGCAAGACCTCAAAGTACGCAATTTCTGGTTGGTATCCAGCCTCCACCAGGGTCTCAAATGCATTGGTGACCATCGATGCACATCCACCGCACAGGTCAGCTTGCTCCCCAAACCAGTCGGTTTCCACTTCCTCTTTGAATGTCGTTTGGATAAGTCCTGCTCTTGCAGAGCCGATTCCTTTCCCCATAGCTAAAACTCTATTCCACGCAGTACCGGTTTTGTCTTGGTATACTGCAATAATTGACGGGGTTCCAAATCCTTCAAGATATGTCTCTCTTACTTTAGAGCCTGGGCCTTTTGGTGCAACCATGATTATGTCGATATCATCTGGGGCCTTTATCCACTCCCAGTGAATTGCGGCCGCGTGAGAAAATGAAAGTGCCTTTCCTTTTGAGAGGTTTGGGCCAATTTCTTCGCGATAAACTTTGGCCTGAATCATGTCAGGAATCAAAATGTGGACAATGTCGCCTTTTTTTGTGGCGTCCGCTACTGACATCACTGTATGGCCATCGTTTTTGGCCTTGTTCCATGTTTGACTGCCTTCCTTTAGTCCGACGATTACATTTAGTCCTGAATCCTTGAGATTGTTTGCCTGTGCATCGCCCTGGATGCCATAGCCAATGATTGCAATTGTTTGATCTTTAATTGGATCTAAACTGATATCTGAATCCTTCCATGTCTTTGCCATGCCTAGGCTTCAAAGCATAGTAAATAAAAACTATCAAAAAATCAAATCGAGAGTATCTTACCGCATGATTGGCACTTGACTCTTACATCATTTCCGTTCAGTCTCTCAAATTTTTTAGAGCCACACTTTGAGCAAATAGGACAGGCCCTTACTGGTTTCATAGAATTACCTTATTGTGCCACTTCCAAGAAGGCGAATCGATTGAGATTCGGGTTTCAAGATAACACAAATGTCGCCTTTGTTGCAAACAAGCGGCTTTTCAAGCATGAGTTTTAGTGGCGTTATCGAGGAAAATTTGGCCGGCTTGATTTGCAGCCCCACATTCACAAGGCACATTTGGTTTTGCGCAATATCGCCTTTGTAAAACGGACTTTTTGTAAAATCAAGCTCGATTTCAGTTGATATTTGCTCTGAGCCAGGCGTGCACAGAATGTCTCCGCGGCTCACTTGATCGTGTGTTACGCCCTTTACTGCAAGACCAACTCTTGCGGGGGAGACTGCCTCTTCCGCAGGATCGTCATGCATCTGGATTGATTTTATCATGACGTCAATGCCGGCTGGCAAAAGTTTGAGATTATCGTATTGTTTTATTTTTCCTTGTTCGACTTTTCCCAAAATTACAGTTCCCACTCCCTTTACATCAAAACAATGATCAATTACTACGCGCGCATTTCCTTCTTTTGATACCTGATCTAGCTTGTCTGCCTCTTCTTTGATTTTTTCTTGTTCTACTTTTACGTAGCCTGTAAGAACTGTGTTTTGTATCATGGTGTTCAAGGTGTTCTCATCCACATCGTAGCTATGCGAAAGAATTCCTTGGGTTTTTTTTAGCATATCAAGTGCGATGATTTGCTCTCCTGTGAACTTGTCTAGCTTGTTTACGTGAAAAATTACATATTCTGCCAGATTTATTGTCTGCAGTAGCGGTTGTATTTTTTCAGGAAACCCATTTGGTGTGGTGTATGTGCGAATCGCCCCCAGCTCCTTTTTATCATACATTGTCATGTCTGTCGCAGTTCCTTTTTTGCCAAACTGGGCTGTTATTGACTGATCTCCTAAAACAACAAAGTTGACAGATTTGATCATGAGTTTTACCGAAAATTAACCCATAATCAATCTAGCTATTACGGAAATGATCTTAGAACCGCGGCGTAGCTTGCAAAGCGGTGATTTTTTGGCCTTACCTGTTTTTGTGAATATTTAGGCACAGTTTTTCCTTTCGCTCCAAAATATCCGAGTGGTTTTTGGATAATTCTAGACTCGGAGACATATTTTAGAACTTCATCGTACGGACTGAAATAATTAAAAATTTTTTGTTTGACAGTGTTTTGTAAGAGCGAGCCGAAGTTTTGTCGACTGACATAATTTGCCGGGATTGAGCTACCAAAAAAATACACAGCCTCAACTATGTTTTTTTTATTTCTGAGCCTAGCAAGAGTGTGAATTATGACTTCGGTTCCAAGCGAGTGCCCCATTAGGCGGATGCTTGTGTTTTGATTTTGTTTCTTAAAATCCAGAATGAATTTTGCCAGATTGGTGCCATTTTTTTGTGCAATTATTCTGCCAACATTTGTTGCTTTGATCTCGCAAGACTTGTACTGAACGCCTTTTGTATTGGAGTCATAGCTAAATCCAACTACTGGGTATTTGTATCCAAGTTGCATGAGACGTTTTTGGGTTATCTGAAATTTTGTAAGTGCTGCTTTTTTGTTGTTTCTCAAACCATGAATCATTATTGTAAGTTCTGGAAACCTGCCAAGCGTATCAAAAAACTTTTTTGGGTAGAGTTCGTAGTCTGCTTTCTTTAGTGCCTTTCCTGACGATAGATCATAAAACCCACGAGTGGAAATTCTTGGAATCCTTTTATTTTGTTTCAAATTTTTCTTTGTGTTTTTTAATATCAGCGTCTTCTACTTTGGCAAATATCGGAGACACATCGCCAAGTTTGTGAAGAGGTTTAAGTGAAATTTCGGAAATTGATTTCCAAGGTGTGTTTTTTGCTTCGCCTGGGAGACCGAGTTGTCTCCAGATTTTTTCGGCAGACTGTGGCAAAAACGGATACAGCGCTACTGCTATTGAGCAGACAGCATTTACGGACAGATACACGCATGTATTCGTTCCTGGGCCCTTCTTCCACGGCTCTTTGTGTTGAAAATACTGGTTAAAGAACCCAGAAAAATCCATTATTTTCTTGAGTGCCCTATCCAAATGATTTTGCTCCAAGAGTGCATAAAGATCAGATGACAGATTTTTGATTTTTTCTTCTGCCTCTTTGTCTTTTTCATCATATGCATCTGGTGCAGGTAGGATTCCATCAAACGACTTTTTTGTGAACCCCAAAGCACGGTTCACCAAGTTTCCGAGGTTACCAATCAGCTCTGAGTTTATTCTGACTGCAAAATCATCCCAGTCAAAGTTCAGATCATCTTGTGAGTAAGGGTTTATTGATATCAAATAATATCTCAAATAGTCTGCCTGATAATACCCCAGGAATTCCTTTAGCCCAATGTACAAGATTCCTGATTTTATACCGACTCGCGGGCACCTTACACTACAGTCAAAAAAAATCTCAAAGAGCAGAAACTGGTA
>JBQTHG010000032.1:0-5623 GCA_052390175.1 Nitrososphaerota archaeon
GTAATTGACAGTATCTTCTTCATTATTTGTAAAGGAATTTTTATGTTATATACAACTAGTCGACATAGATTACATTTTTTCCGTAAATCTCTACTGACTATATAGTTCTGATTAATTAATCGTAAAATCCTGTACGCATGATTCCCGATTTTATGCGTGCCTATATAGTTTACATGGCATATCGTATGTTACCAAATCAATAAGGATTCTTCTTTAGTAATGACCTTGCTCAATCCAGCTAATGATTCCACAAAAAATAACAAACACTACTATCATCGCTGTAATTGTAGTCGCATCGATTGCAATTATGCTTGGTTTGTCACAAACACATACAATAACAGCTCAATCAGCACCAACTGGTAACAACGTTTACGTCTTTGCCGAAGGTGTCTATCCACAGGCAACATTCAAGTTCAAAGATGCAACTGTGACATACGAATTCCAGGCGTATACAACAACTAACAACCTATTTGGCAGCAATGGTGGATTTACAACAAGGCAGGTAGCCCCAGAGTTTACACTACAACGAATTGTTGGCGACACTCCATACCTACATGAGGCAGTGGATCAAACTTTTGAATACAATGGAAAAAGTTCTGGGTTTGATTATTCGTACAAGCAGTTTGATGTAGATGTAGAGATGATCCAAGCCGGACAATCTGTACGAACTATGGAATATGCTGACTGTTCAGTAAGCAACTACAAGATCCTAACCGATTTTGACAAAGAGGAAGGATATGTCACCGGTGGCAAGACAGGCTTTGCCGTAATGGAGACATATACTTTTGTCTGTAACGGTTTCACACCAGTCTCGCCATTATTCGATCAGATGATGGAAGAAAAACAAAACCACAAGCCATACGAATAGAAACAAACAAATTTTTTTATTTTTTATTATTTTTCAGAGATTATACTATGAATTGTTTCGTTGATGACGACTTCAACAATATCGCTCGAATACTCTGCAGTCCTTCGAATGTCTTCTAAGATAAACCTGATGGCAGTTGAATTTTTTGATTCTCTCATTCCATACGTCAATTCCTTTTCTCTTTCTACCACTTTGACTATGTCTACGGCTACCTTTTCGGCTAAAATTTGGTCCTTTTTTGTCAAAGCCGATATAGCACTTTCAAAGCAGTTCAAAGACTCTGTGCTCAACGTCTCGATTTCCTTCATGATTTTTGAGTCAAGTGGTTCTTTGAAGAACTTGATTCGCTTTGCAATCAGTGCCGCATGATCAGCTATTCGCTCTATTCTAGAGATGACAGTCCTATAATTCAAACAGTCCGAAGGCTGTTCCAAGCCTACATCATACAGCATGCTTGCATTTTGTATTGCCATGATCAGGGTTCTCATCATATAGAGGCTGAATCTATCAACTTCATCATCCATTCGAACAACTTCTTCCCCATATTCAACATCAAATTTTTTGAGTGCCTCGATTGCCTCCCTATGCATGTTTGATGTCATCAGATACATTCTTTTTAGTGCCACATCAAATGTCAACTCTGGAAGCCTAGTAAGAATTTGAATTGTAATTGATTCAGAATCAGATTCTACTATTTCTGTTCCTATCATTGATTTACGAACAAGGTCCTTAATTAAGCGCGAGTGTTCTGGAAGAATTTTGACTCCCTTTGAGATCACCTGGATTGTCTTATAGCCAGTCAAATACAGCGCAATAATTTTGCGTCGAATTGATTCTTCAGAGTCCTTTTGGCTTATTGTGACGACTGCCTTTTTTGCTGGTTTTTCTGTGTCAAGGCCCGGAAATAAGGTCAGTGAACGATTGGCGTTTTTTATAATTGTCATATTGTCGCCGTTTTTGATTCCGAGCTCGTCGATCCATTTTTTTGGTAACGAAATTGTATAGGTAGAACCGCCGCTAATTTGTATTCGGCGAGTCTGTTTTGTGTCTTCTAGTGATTGCAATGTGTACTCTAGATGGGCCAGCTAGATACTGTTTTAGTCAGTATACTATATTGATCAATATAGAACTACAGTTTCTCGGTATAATATGTACGGATCTTAGATAAGGCAAAAATTAGGCATCAATATGTGCTAAGGAATCAGCCTACTCGTACCAGCAGGATACCCTCAGATAAGATATTTAGAATTGCTGCAACGGTTGCCGGTGTCTATGTTCTTGTAATCATAGCCATAATGGCACTTCAGCTATACACAGAATCACATGCAGTTTGGGAACATGAAGGATTAGACTTTTTGTTTGGTTCTGAATGGAATGCCGTTGAAGGGAGAGAAGTGTTTGGCGCTGCTCCTTATGTTCTTGGAACCCTTGTGACTGCGAGTCTTGCGATGGCAATTGGCGTGCCACTTAGTATTGGAATTGCGATGTTTATCTCGCAGGCGCCAAAAAAGATAGGTGGCCCGCTTTCTGTTCTTGTCGATCTTCTTGCTGCAGTACCAAGCATCATTTACGGTTTTTGGGGACTTTTAGTCTTCAGAGGATTTTTGATTGATTGGATAGAGATGCCTCTTCACAATACCTTTGGAGAAAGCATTTGGATTTTTTCGAGTGCGCCGTTTGGCCTTGATATCTTTAGTGCAAGCATAATTTTGGCAATAATGATCATCCCGACAATTTCTGCAGTCTCAAGGGAGATAATGATGGCAGTACCTCACCAGCAAAAAGAAGCAGCATACATGCTTGGTGCGACAAAATGGGAAATGTTCAAGTTGTCAATATTTCCATATGCAAAAACAGGTCTGATCGGAGCCGCAATTTTAGGACTAGGCAGAGCAGTTGGTGAGACGATGGCAGTTACAATGCTAATTGGCAACGCAACAGGCCCAAGCGCCTTTCCACAAACACTCTTCCAACCAGGGCAGACAATGTCTAGCATTATTGCAAACGAGTTCATTGAAGCATCCCCTGCATCACTTCACTTACCAGCCATCATAGGAGTCGGTTTAATCTTGTTGCTTGTTGCAATTTGCATAAACATTGTAGCACATCTTTTGGTTTCAAGAATGCTCAAGGTAAAAGAGGGGGCAGTAAACGCATGATGGTATCATCTAGCCAGAAAAGGTCTGAATATAGAGCCCTTTTCAAGCACAACGTCAAGGGTAGACTAATTGTTGACAAAGTAGCAATGGGTATGGTTTTTGGCTGTGTTGTTGTTGCGTTAGTTCCCCTTGGAAGTATTTTGCTCGAGGTATTTAAAAACGGGATTTCTGCCTTGTCTATTGAGTTTTTGACACAGCCGCCAGGTGCGATAGGCTCTGGGGAGGGTGGAATTGGTCCTGCCATTCAGGGAACCATAATAATCATAGGCATGTCAAGCCTGATTGGCGTTCCAATTGGAGTAATGTCAGGGATTTTCCTTGCAGAGTTTGGAGACAATAGGCTTGGAAGAACGGTTCGTTTCT
The DNA here is from genome assembly GCA_052390175.1 of Nitrososphaerota archaeon. Classification (GTDB taxonomy): domain Archaea; phylum Thermoproteota; class Nitrososphaeria; order Nitrososphaerales; family Nitrosopumilaceae; genus Nitrosotenuis. Next base: position 3,391 of record JBQTHG010000032.1, read on the forward strand.
TCAATGACGTCTTTATGGAATTTCCATCAATCATACTTGGAATTTTTGCGTTTTTGAGCATAGTACTCATACTTGGTCATTTTTCATTATGGGCCGGAGCCTTTGCGCTTTCTCTGATCATGTTTCCAATAGTAGCAAGAACTACAGAGGAATCTCTAAAGATGGTTCCACTCACATACAGAGAAGCTGGTCTTGCACTAGGTCTAAAAAAATGGATAGTCACATTGCGAATTGTTCTATCAGCTGCAAAAAGTGGCATGTTGACTGGAATTTTGCTTGCAGTTGCAAGAATTGGTGGAGAGACTGCACCATTAATCATGACAGTGCTGGGCAGCAGCCAGTTTTTTTCAGGAGTGGATGCGCCAATGGATGCACTGCCTCTCAGAATATGGAGGCTTTCCTTGTTGCCATATGACAGCGCACAACTCCAAGGGTGGGGGGCTGCTGTTGTTTTGATAATTATAATTCTTGCAATCAATATTGGTGTCCGATACTATTTTTCAACAAAGGGCAAAAAAGGTGGCTTGATGGCCAGAGTCATGGGAGGATATAGGAAATGACTACAGTTTTTGACATGAAGCAAGACAGCACTGGTGCAAACGTGGAAAAAACTCCATCAGATGAAAAAAAATACAAGATGATAGCAGAGAATGTTTCAGTCTATTATGACGGCATACAATCTATAAAAAATGTGACAATGAAATTCAGAGAGCGTAGTGTTACCTCCTTAATTGGTCCCTCAGGTTGTGGCAAGACCACATTCCTTCGCTGTCTGAACAGAATGCACGATATGACAAAAAATGCCAGAGTTGAAGGAAAGATTTTGCTTGATGGTCAAGATCTCTACTCAAAGGATGTAGATCCCATATATCACAGACGCAAAGTAGGCATGGTATTTCAAAAACCAAATCCATTTCCAACCATGTCAATTTATGATAATGTAGCTGCAGGCTTGCGTCTAAATGGCATAAGAGACAAAAAAATACTAGACGAAATAGTCGAGGATTCCTTGAGAATGGCTTACATCTGGGATGAGGTAAAAGACAATCTCAAAAAGCCTGCCATGGAGCTTTCCGGAGGCCAGCAACAACGAGTCTGTATTGCACGCGCACTTGCAATCCAGCCTGAGGTTCTTCTCATGGACGAGCCTGCGTCTGCTTTGGATCCAATTGCCACTCAAAAAATTGAAGAAACCATTACAGAGCTTGCAAAGGAATTTACGATCATAATTGTAACCCATAACATGCAGCAGGCAGTTCGAGTTTCAGACTATACTGCGTTCATGTATCTTGGAGATTTGATAGAGTTTAACGAGACAAAAGCAATTTTTACACAACCAAAAAACGAACTAACTGCAAAATATGTGCAAGGTCAGTTTGGTTAAATGACTCGACTCATAGATCCTCCGCTTAAGCAACTTTCCGCGTTAATGTCTGAGATGGGAGATCTTGGAATTCAAAGTGTAATGCTTGCAATTGACTCCTATCTTTATAGTAAAAACACTGCCACCCAAGTTCATGACATTTCCAGTGAAATCTCTAAAAGATATTTTCAGGTAGCAGATCTAACCTTTGATATCTTTCTGAGATACCAGCCCGTTGCAGACGATTTTAGATTCATACGCTCCTCAATTGAAATATCATATGGATTTACAAGATTTGGTAGATATGCATACGACATAACTCAAGTGCGCGACATGTTTGGAGACATTTCTGAATGTGATAAGAGCTGGCTAATTGAGGTCTCAGACAAGGTAAAGATAATGATCAAAGATGCTGTCATGTACTTTGCCGAATTAGACATTAGAAAGGCAATATCTATGCAACAAAACGAGGACTTTGTGGACAAAATGTACAAAGAAAGACTCCCAATGCTCATCAATTCAAATAATACTAAATGTGCACTTGCCGAAGCCTTGGTATTGCGCTATCTTGAGAGAATGGCAGATCATGCCATGTTCATGAGTGATGCCATAAACTATATCGTCACAGGCAAGCACAAGCTCACAAAGCAGTTTATGCTCAACGATAGACTGGATGAAAACTTTACTCGTGTTTGATTTTCCGAGGCTGATTTTGTGCCTACATTGCACTATATTCCGTTATGTAGCGTACCAAAACTATGATCTGGCTATTTTTGTTCCATAAAGAGGCATAAAACATGATGAAATCCTTTGAACAAATAGTTGCTTTGTTAAATTTCTGGCCCCCTTCAAAGAAAACACAATTTTGTG
>JBQTHG010000033.1:0-19541 GCA_052390175.1 Nitrososphaerota archaeon
ATTCGGTTTTCTTTTATTTCCATCTTTAATCAAATATCGCTCTATGTTTGTTCCTCCTAAAACTTGAATTAGATCACTCTTTTTTTCTGCAAAGTATTCTGAAGATTTCACTGTAATCCCACGTGGCATGTAAGAAATATCACCTAAAAGATCAAAATTCGTTTCGATTTTTTCAACTAATTCTAATTTTTGTTTATCAAGCCATGTAAGGATAGCATTTCGTTTCTTAAAAAATTCTTGAGAAATAGTATCTATTTCGTTAAATTTCGCTAGAATTTTTGTGTTTATTTGACTTGAGTTCTTTTTTACTACGATGATTGTTTGTTCTAATCCCACTTCATCCCATTGTTTGCCAACATCATTTACCAAAATCAGCGAGTTATCAAGAACAATGTTTCTGATAGGAAGCCACGAATCTACGGTAAGAAATGATTTTGGTATAATGAAGCCTAGTCGACCGTCGTTATTCAAGAGATCGAGGCCCTTTTTGATGAACAAAGATGCCACATTGAGAACCCCATTTGTTAAAAGGGCATAATCTGGCGAATTTTTCAAAATATCGTTAGATTGAAGATTGAAATATGGAGGGTTTCCAATTACAATATTAAAACCCCCAAATTCTTCGTGTAGTACTTCGGGAAATACCTTCTTCCAATCAAAGGCACGTCGATCTACACTTTTATCGTTGATGAGACTATTTCCAATCTTGATATTATTGAGAGTGCTTAGTTTACGATGGTTCGATGCAATCTTCAGAAACAAACTTAATTTTGTAATCTCTACAGACTCTTCATTAATGTCAACCCCATAGATGTTATTTTCTACAAAGATTCTTGCTTCAGCTTCTTCATTCCATTTTGTTAATTGAAATTGCTCGCCAGTAGCATATTTCCCCCGTGATTCTTTAACGATTTGAATTTCTTTGTGAATTTCTAGCAAAATGTCAACTGCCTTGACTAAAAACGCTCCACTGCCACATGCAGGATCTAAAATCTTGATTTCTTTGAATTTCTTTTCTAACCCTTCTATATTGTCTTTGTATTCATCAATTAATTCAGGTATAGAATTAGTGCCCGATCTAGACAGGTATGAAACAATGGTGTTTCTGCAAATATAGTCTGTAATGTGTTCCGGCGTATAGTAGACACCCTCTTTTTTCCTTCGTGAGATACCTTCTCCTCTTAATTCCTCTAAATCAGAAATAGACTGCTCAAAAATGTGACCTAAAATGTTCACATTGATTTCTGTTGTAAAATCAAACGAGTCCATCATCAACAGATTCACAATTATCGGGTTCAGTTCATTTTGGTATTTGTTGATGATTTTCAGAGTCTCCTCGTTTGGTTTAATTCGAAGTTTGGAATTCTGTCTTACGTCTTTGAAAAATTTGGCATCCTTGAGATCGGGAAAATAGATCTGCGTTGGTATCTGGTCTTGGAATAATCCGCCGTTAAATCCGAAAATGTCAAGTCTGTGTGAGCCCTTATCCATTGCCTGAAATAGACCCAAAATCTCATCTGAGACCATCTTGGAATGCTCTGAAATCAGAGGCGAATTCAATACTTCAGAAACTCTTTTCGTGAAGAGTTTGTCTTCAAGAAAGTCATGATCTTCTGCAAAGAACATGAAGATGAGACGGTTCAAGTACAGCTGGGTATAGTGGATTGCTTTTTCTCTTGTTACTTCGCTGTTTTCCTGAAAGGATTTTATCATCATCAATCTAGTTTCATGGAATAACTTGTAAAATTCCTTGGTAAACTCACGTTCTTCTATAATTGATTCTTTGTGTAGTCTTTCGACAAAACCCTTGTCGATTATCCTTTCTTTGGAAAATATTCCGATGAACTCTTTGAGTTTTTCTTCATTTCTTTTGATCGAATTAAAATCAAATAGGTGATACTTTGAGTAACCATGCTGTTTTGTAATTAATACGAAATCTTTGTAATTGGTACATATTCCATAATCAAGTCCAAGGTTTCCCATGTAATCCCATGTCTGTTTGATAGGCGTTTCATGTTCTTTTTTGGCACGACGCTGTGGTGCAAAAAGGTCATAGGTCGAGGTACCCTTTGCTTCAATACCTAAAACTAACTTTCCATCATCATTAGTGAAAGAAAATTCTATGTTTCCTTCTTCATGAGACATTCCATTTGTAGTCTTTATTGGATAACCTAAAAGATCATGCAATATAGTGACGGCAAAGTCAATGTAATGTCCCTTTTCTTTTTTAAGATTTTCAGATTCTAATAGTTGTAGCCATTCTTTAGCTGCGTGTCTTTGTTTACTCGTGATTTTTACATCCTGACAAAGTCTATCGATTGTTTTAGCGTTAAAAAGAGGGTTGGCTTGACCTGCCATGATCTATCGAATCAAATCAAGTTGTTATAGGTTTCTCCATCGATATTTTTTTTAATATTCAATTAAACAAAATGGACTAGAACCGTTCATTATTCTCAATTTTTGTTACATCGCCGGAGCATGTTGAATCAGTAGATGGGCTAGTAAAATATCCCCTAGTTGAACATCATTTATGAACACAAATCAAGAGAATGACTCACGAATAGTCAAAAACAAACCAAACGACAATTCAAAACCACTGTCGATCGACTTTGGAATCAGAGCGATCGTAGATCAAAACCTAAGCAAGGTAGCAAGCTTGCCAAAAATTGCACTACAAAACTGCGGCAAATTTATGCAAGTTAGAGTGCAACTGGTTCAGGAAAACGGATCCAAGTACATCAAACTTGTTCTAGATAATGGAATAAAATCACGCCTGAGAGGGGGGTGTTCTATTTTTACTCTTTATCGATGAATTCGTCTGCAGTCGGCGGGTCTGGTGAAAGTCCTTTTCTCTTTCTGATATCTGCAGTGAGTGTAGCCTGGATAGATTTTGGCATTGGAGTCCAGGCCTTAAAGTGAGTGTTCCACATTGCCTTTCCGGCAGTCTGGCCCCTCATCTCTTCTGATAGATCAAAAGTCTCAGATGCTGGGATCTCACCAGTCACAATACTTGTGATTCCTTTTTGCTGCATGTCCAATACCTTGCCACGCTTTCCTGAGAGTACGCTTGCCACGTTTCCAATCAAGTCCTGTGGAACCCTGACCTCGACTCCGAGCATTGGCTCTAGCAGGATTGGCTGCGCCTTTAGCATCGAGCCCATGCATGCGCGTCTTGATGCGGGGCTGAGCTGCGATAGTCCCCTGTGCGCTGGGTCCTCGTGTGGTACAAAGTGCGTAAATGTAAATTTGCAGTTTCTCACCTGTTCTTTTGCAATTGGGCCTTCCTTCATTACCTCCTCAAACCCGGACAGAATTGAATCAGTTGATTCCTGGATGAACTGGACACCCTTGGTGCCGTTAATCAGAACGTTGCCCCTTGGATCAAACTTCATGACAGATTTTGCTACATCCGAGTCCCATCCCTTTGCGCGCAGAATTGCTGCCATTTCTTTTTTGTCCTTCATTTCCGAGAGTTGCCCTGAACGCACCATCTCTGCAATTTCCGGCTCTAGTGGTTCTACTTTCATGAATATCTTGTTGTGCCTGTTTGGAGATTTTGACATCACCACATCAGAGCCTCCCTGGATTGTCTCCCTGTAGTTGATCAAAGGTTCCGACGTGACTATTTCCACACCAGCATCGGCAATAAGTGACCTGGCAATTTCCAAATGCAGCACACCCATTCCAGCAATCACAGTCTCGCCGCTTTCTTCGTTGATTTTCACCACAAGGTTTGGGTCCTCGATTGTAAGTCTTCTCAAGGCCTCGACAAGCTTTGGCAAGTCCTTTGGATGTTTTGCCTCAACTGCAATCTGAACTACCGGCTCTGAAACATACCTGATTCCCTCAAATATTGCAACGTCTTTTACTGATGATAATGTTTGGCCAGCCCTTGCCTCAGTTAGGCCAAGCAATGCAGGGATGTTGCCAGCACCGAGCTCGCCCACCATCTCCCTTTGGTTCCCCATGAAAAAGTTCACCGATTGTATTTTTCCTTCGCGTTTTGTGTCAATCAGATGGACTGACTGCCCGTCCTTTAGCGTTCCAGAGAACAACCTTCCGATTGCCACAGGTCCTGCCGCAGGATCCATTGCCATGTTTACAATCATCATTACTGCAGGGCCGTTGTCATCGCAGTTCAAAATCGACTTGCCGATGTCGGACTCCAGATCACCCTTCCAAATTTTTGGGATTCTGTATTTTTGCGCAACGTGTGGCGGTGGGTGGTGCTTTACAACCATGCCAAGCACTGCCTCTGCCAGTGGCGCCCTTTTCGCAAGGTCGTCAACGTTTGCACCTTCCTGGTATGCCGCGTAAATGTCCTTGAACGAGATTCCTTTTTCCTTCATGATGTCAATGTTAAAGCCCCATCTGTCCTTTGCAGAGCCAAACGAAACGCTGCCGTCCTGGATTGAGACCTTCCACTTGTCGCGGTACTCCGGTTCGGCATAAGTATCGATTAGTCCGTTAAATGTAGTAATGATGTTTGCAAGCCATTCCTGCATTTTCTCAGGGGTGAGCCGGAGCTCCTTGATGAGGCGGTCGATTTTGTTGATGTACAGCACAGGCCTGACACGTTCTTCCAGCGCTTGTCTTGTTACGGTTTCCGTCTGGGTCATTATTCCCTCCACGGAATCCGATACCACCACTGCGCCGTCGATTGCCCTAAGGCTCCTAGTCACACGTCCTGTAAAGTCAATGTGCCCTGGCGTGTCAATCATGTTGATCACGTATTCTTTTCCAGCTTTTTCATAAAGTAAAGTTACATTTGCCTGAACAATTGTCATCTGCCTGTCTTGTTCAAGCTTCATCGAGTCCAATGCAAGCGCCCTTCCTGCGGCTTGTGGAGAAATGATTCCAGCATAGCCCAAAAGGCTGTCACTCATAGTTGTCTTGCCATGATCAACGTGGGCGATTACCCCAAAGTTTCTGATGTTCTCCTTGTTTTTGATAATTCTTAGGATCTGATCTGTTGCCTTGAACTTCATATTTGATTGAAATCCTTGGAAAACAGCTATTAAACCTTATGAAAAAATAATGGAATTTTTGAAAAATTTAGTAGATCATGCTAGAGCTTGCATTTCGGATTTTCTTGTTTGTGATAAAGCTGCAATCAGACAGATGCTTTTTTTTCGCATTGTACAGCGCCAGAAACTGCGAGACAAATGTGTAAAAGAGAACCTGCTCGATTTTGTTTTTAGAGTGAATTGACGGAACGTGGACATCAAGTCCGAGTTTTTTCAGCTGTGAGGCCAAGTGTTTGTTGTGCTGGTTTTTTCCCTCAAATATTATGACTGTGTCCCCGCGTCTTGCAGAAAAGATTCCCATATGGGAGAACTGTTCTATTCTTTCATAGTGCGCGTCCATTCCAAGTACTTCGTACAGCTTGGCAGCTGCATACATGGCAACAGGATACGTGTGCTGGTTCCCGATTATGTAGACTTTGTTTTTTAGCAGAATCTTTGACTGCGCTTTTGCTGCAGAAAACAGATTTTTTGCGTTTTTCATCCCAAATCTTTGGACGAGTGAGACACACGTCAACATGCTTGTGACAAACCCTATGCTGCCAGAGGTCAGAACCTTGGAATCCTCATAGTACAGCGTTATCACTTTTTTGCATGCTTTTGCGAGCCTGCTTGTATGATTCCTTGTGATTGCCACAGAATCTTTCGATATTCGCGCTGCCTTGATGTTAGATACAGTATTACCTGAAATCGAGACAAAGTACGCCTTTTTGCCTTGAAGAATTTTTTTGTTTTTTATCAGGTCTAGTGGATCCACTGCTTTTACAGTATAGTCTGAGAATGATTCTGCAAGCATTGCAGATGCCAACGAGTCGCCACTCCCGCAAAATATCGCCGTTTTCTGCAAAGATTCTGCGAGTGGTTTTTGAAGCTTGATCTTATCAACCAAGTCCAGCTGCAAGTAGATGTCTTGCTCAAACGCCTCAATTGTGTTCAATGTGTTGATTTGTTTTTGCACACCTAAATTCTTAGTGATGCATTTTGAGAATTTTGTTTGGGCAAAACGAACAGCCTACACCATATTGTATTGAACAAAACTTGATCACTAATGCTAAAGCAGCAACGAAGTCATGGTGCTCTGCTTGTAACTGCAGAAGACTTGTTGCAGATGCCAATTTGCATCAGCTCAAACTCTACCATTTATCAGGCAATCGAGGGCATACTAGATCACAACATTTCAGGAATCATGCTAAAGAGCGACATGCCGTATGGCATTTTATCACAAAAAGACATTGCAAAAATTCTCCTTGAGGAAAACCAGAACATCAAAAACATCCCAGCATCTCAAAAAGCGCGTGAGCTCATCGCAGTAGACCAGTACGCCCCAATTTCAAACTGCGCGCACCTGATGCTTGCCAAAAAAACCAACACGCTCGGAGTCAAGTATAACCAAAAAGTAAAAGGCATCATGACAAAGCACGACCTAGTCAAGTATTACTATCAAAATATCGTAGATGAGAGAAAGCTTGCAGATGTCATGTCAGTCGGGACCTTTTTTGTTCCAGAAACAGCCACCTTGTACGATGCGTTGTCCAAAATGCTCGACAACCAAATATCGCGGCTGCTCATTAAAGACACCAAAGACAAGCCAATCGGCATTGTCACCTACAAGAGATTTCTTGTCAATGCGCTATACCATTCAAACAGATACGAAGACAACATCTTTTCCTCTGGCTTTGGAAAGATCTGCAAGGTAGACGAGGTAATGACAAAACAGCTAATCACAGTATCAATACAAACGAGTTTGGTCAAAGTGGCCAAGATAATGATTGACTATCGTATCCATGGTGTGGCAGTGACACAAAATCAAAAAATTGTCGGATTCGTAACAGAAAAAGACATCGTACGACAGCTAGCGCAGCTAGACAATTAGCTGCACATTATTATATCCAAGATTCAAAAGGCCAAAACATGAAAATTTCAGTTGGGCACACTCCCGACTCTGATGACGCATTCATGTTTTACGGGATGCTCACAGGCAAGATCCCATCAGACGACTTTACAGTGCAGCACGTGATTGGAGACATTGAGGAGCTAAACAAAAGGGCGCTGAGTGATGAGCTTGATGTCACCGCAGTTTCCGTGCACGCGTGTGCGTTTCTTCCAAACTATACCATTTTGAGAAGCGGTGGGAGTTTTGGGATAGGATACGGCCCAATAGTAATTGCCAAGGAAAAGATTCCGCAGGAAAAACTCGCGTACCTCAAAATAGCAATACCTGGAAAAATGACTTCGGCGTTTCTGCTTTTGCAGCTAATGATTGGCAAGTTTGATCACGTCGAGATGAACTTTAGTGACATCCCTGCGGCCGTAAAAGAAGGCAAGGTAGACGCAGGCCTAGTGATTCATGAGACCCAGCTGTCATACCAGCAAGAGGGGCTGGAGATGATTTTAGATGTCGGAAAGTGGTGGCATGATTTCACAGGAGGGCTACCAGTCCCGCTTGGAACAAACGTGATGAGCGACAGATTTGACCAAAAAACCATACAAAAATTCGACAGATACCTCCAAGCATCGATCCGGTACGGCCTTGAGCACCAAAAAGACGCCCTGGAATACGCGATGAAATACAGCAGGGGCAAGTCATCAAGCCTGATTGAGAAATTTGTCAAAATGTACGTAAACGATGTCACAGTTGAGATGGGCAAGTCAGGAGAAGAAGCAATAAGGCGAATGTTTGAGTTGGCATTAGAAAAAAACCTGGTCGCGCCATTTGAGATAAAGATCAGCCAGATGAGATAGGACGGCTAACACCGTTCTGCCTTTAACAGGTCACAGCAATTGCCTGTAATATTTACCACCATCTTCGATATTACAAGTACGTGTGTTAGCCTTAGTACATAATCGCATTTTTGAAACATAAAGATGATCAATGCCAATACTCAAACCTGTTTAATGGTGAGTCAAAAACTAAACAAATGTTTTAAAATCAATTGCCAGAATTTTTGTTTCTAAACAAGTGTTTGCGCGACTACATATCGTATAATAATACATGTCAATTATGAAAACCATGCTACTGGACAAGAAGATATTTGGTGGCGGCATTGCAATGATATCTGTCGGCCTTTCGCTTTTGATTTATCTAAATTCGACTGTTCCAATATGGACCAGTGGCATGTCAGAAGAGGAAGCAATCGACTTGGCGCAAAAACAACAAGAGAACAAAGACTTTTCTAACTTGGCCGCAATGCTGTCAGGGATTGGGTTCTTGCTCGTACTGGTAAGCTTTGGTGCGAGAAGGAAAAAGGGAGGAGCAAAAACAATTGAAAAAAAACCTCCTGCATAAAGATTTTAACCAAAATCATTCGTTGGTGACTCGATGATTCACGCAGAGATCAGTGTCTACCCAATCGGCACGGATTCCACAAGCCTCAGCTTTTACATTGCAAAGGCAATCGAGGCAATCAAAGACATCGACATAAAACACCAGACAACCCCGATGGGAACCATACTTGAATCAAATGATGTTGGAAAAATCTTCGAGGCCTCAAGGGCCATAATCGAGACGGTCCACAGGCTTGGGGTGAGGCGCGTAGAGACAGTACTAAAAATTGATTCAAGAAACGACAAAAACCAGACAATGCAGCAAAAGCTGCAAGCCCTAGAAGAACACCTTAACTCAAAAGGTCCTTAGTGTCCTAAAGAACGTGTCACGCTGTACTGGCTGCCTGCCTATTTCCGTCACCATCGTTGCAAGCTCCAATACCGACGAGTTGGTCGGCTTTCCTGCCGCCTTGTATATTTCCTCAGAGAACGCAGTCCCGACCAGATCACTCCCACCATTTGAGAGTGCGACCTGGGCCAGTTTTTTGCCAAACGCCACCCAGTATACTGAAATGTTGTTGAGTGCGCCTGCAAGCATCAACCTTGATAACGCGATGATTTTCAGATCATAAATCGACGAGCACTCGTGCTTTACCAGGTTTTTTTGCTCAAGCTCCGTATTGTCAAGACTGAATTTGAGCGGAATGAATGTGATGAATCCCCCGGTCTTTTTTTGCATCTGTCGAATCTTGATTAGGTGATCAATTATGTGCTCTGGCTTTTCAATGTGGCCATAAAGCATCGTTGCATTGCTTTTGATTCCAAGGTTGTGGGCCTGCTCTATTGTATCAAGCCATTCTTGCCCCGAGCACTTGCCCCTCACTATCTCGTTTCTTATCTCCGGATGGAACAGTTCTGCGCCTCCACCAGGCATGGAATCAAGTCCAGCCGTCTTTAGTCGAGAAAGAATCTCCTTGACCGACGTTTTGGTAAGCTTGGAAAGATAGAATATCTCTGCTGCAGTGAACGCTTTTATCGAGAGTTCCGGGTGGTTCTTTTTGATTATTCTCATCATGTTTTCGTAATAGTCCAGCGGCAGTTTTGGATGAAACCCTCCTACGATGTGGACTTCGGTGGCGCCAAGCTGTTTTGCTGCAGACACTCGTTGTTCTATTTGTTCAGGGCTCAGTGTGTATGCATCTGATTCGTCGCCTTTTCGATAAAAGGCGCACATCTGACAGCTAGCTGCGCAGATATTGGTATAGTTCATGTAGTATGATGCCGTGAATGTCACCTTGTCGCCTACTAGTTTTTTTCTCACCAGATCAGCTGTGGCCCCAACAAGGAACAGGTTGTCGTTATCAAATAATTCCATGCCATCATTATGTGATAGATCTTCCCCAGCTAGCGCTTTTTCTATTGACTTTGATTCGGTGATCAGATCACGTAACAATGAACTGTGTTGAAAATTTGTAAATATAAAAGAAACTACCGAAATAGACAACCTCAGTTTTGAAATTGCCTATTTACGGTTATAGTGCATTTTTGCGGCTTCTTTAGCTCTTATAGCTTCAGCCTTTTTGTTTTCTTTCTTTAGTTCAGATTCTTTTGAGAGTTGATCAGTTGCGTCATATCCCTTTAGTGTCTTGTCTCTTCCACGTTTGTCCTCCTTGACGTATTTTTGGTCCTTGTCAGGAGTGGCCGGGATTGTCATTTTGTGTTCTGCAATTCTTTTTGCATGTGCTGCTCTGTCTTCCTCAAGTGCTACCTGCACCTTGCTTGGGCCACCTGCTGCTTTTCTTGCTTCGATCTGCTCGGCTGCCATTGCTCGTATCTTGGCAACCACGTCTGCCGTGGTCGGGAGATCTTCTTTTCCCATAGCTGCATTGCGTGCTGCAATCGCTGCCGCTAGATCTTTTGCTGCTGCTTCTTTCTTGGCATTCATTTTTGCCTTGATGTCAGCTGCTTTTTGTATCTGTGCTGCAAGTCTGTCTGCCTTTGCTTGGTCCATTTGCGCCTTTGTCTCGTCGAGTTTGGATTTGGCTGCCTTGGCAGTATCAACTGTCTGGGCATACGATAATCCAATTGGCGCAACGATTACAGAGGCCAAAAGAAGTACTGAAGCTAGGATTCCTAGTTTTTGCATACTGGCCAACGAATCATTCAATATAAAAATAATGCGACATAGTTGTTTGTATACAATATATAATTCAAAAACGGTTTTGTGATGACTAGTTTTCAGTTTGGTTGGTTTCCGATTTTTTCACGGATTTTTTTATCTTCTGCTCGGCCTGTGCTTGTTTTACTTTTTCTTGTTGTTTTTCCCAGCTGTCCTGTCCTTCAAGTTTTGCCTGCTCGTCAAGGAGTCGCCTTTGCTCTTTGAGTTGCTTTAGTGTCTCCGCGTGTTTTGCCGCGAGCTCTTTTTGTATTTGTTTTTGTTCTGCAATGAATTTTTCTTTGCTAGTTTTTGATGCTGTCGCCACTTCCTTGCTTTTCTTGTCTAGTGTTTCTTTTGTGTTTGATTGTTTTTGCTCGTCTATTGCTTGTTGCCTTTTCTGTTTCATTTCTTCGACTTGAAGCCTTGCCTTTTCTTTTATGTCACCAAATTCTGAGATTCTATCTTGTCTTTTTTGGATCACTTCCTGACGTTTTGCTTCTTCGTCTGCAGCTATCTGTTTTCTTTTTGCTTCAAGGTCTTCTTGTTGCAGTTTTTTCTTTTCTATGACCTCTTTTTTCTTTGCCTCCATGTCTTCGATTTGCGCTTTTCGTTTTGCCTCAAGCTGCCTTAGTTTTTCTTCCTGTTTTGCATCATACTCGCGTATTTTTTCAGAAGTAGTCTGCTTTTTTTGTGTGTAGCCTTGCTCTTGGGCAAACGATTGTGAATATGGCAGTATGGTTACAGATGCCAAAAGAATCATTGAGAGCAAAATTGCTTTTTTATTCAATTACTAATCTTTGTGCTTTGGGTAATAAAACAATAACTATACTTAAAACTAAAAATTTAGCATCAGGGTTACTGCGTTTGGCTCGTACTGGTTGAGTTTGAGCCGGCGTCTGGAGGACTAGACTCTGTGGTTGTGGATTCAGTTGTCTCTTGGCTTGAATTTTCTGACTGTTCGTTTGGGATCTCTACTGTGGTTTTTGATTTTAGATTTACTTTGGCGTTGAACTTGGCTAGCTTGTCTGCCATTTTCTTGTCGAATTTGGCCTTTGCGTCATCTACTCTCTTTGTATGGTCAGCTTTTTTCTTTTCCATTCGTTTCTCAGAGTTTAGCTTTTTGTCTGCTAATTGTTGCTCAAGTTTTGCCTTCTTTTCAGCCATTTGTTTTTCAGAGATGACTTTCTTTTCCTGAGTCGCCATGGCCTTTGTGCCTTTTGACTCGGCCAATTTTTTCATTCTTTCCTCGTGGATGTCGTCCCACGATTTTGCTTTCTTGAGTGAATTCTCTTTCATTTTTTTGACTCGCTCATCTACTTTGGATTCAAGCATGGCCTTTCTTTTTTCAAGTTGTGCCTTTATTCTCTCCTCGTCAGTCATTTTTTTCTCTGGGGCAGGTTCGATTGGTTGAGACGTTGTGCTTGGTGCGTCTGAGCTTGAGCTAGTATCAGTCGAGTTTGACTCTTGTCCAAATGAGACAGTCATTGGGCCAACCAAAGCTGCAGTAAAAAGAAGTAATGAAGCTAGAATTCCTAGTTTTCGCATGTTCTGGATGCGGGTTTTGTGCATATTTAAGATTGCGCCAGAATTTCAATTAGTCCTAAGGGCATGTTTTCCAAATTATGAAATAGGCCATACGCGTGAGGATTGTATGGTACTGCCACTAGTTGATGAATACAAACCAAAATGCTATCTTTGCAATGACACGTTTGAGACCATAGAAAAGCTAAGAGAGCATCAGGAAAGTGCCCATGGTGAATTTGTCAATTATCACAAAAATCAAAAACGCGAGCCTGCTCCTGGCGACGTGACTGTTTTTTAAAATCGCGAACTTTTTCGTGGTGTTTTGAGAAAATCCACACCCTTGATTTCCTCTAGCAGTTTTTTTGCAATGTCTCTGCTGATCAGCGCAAGATCATAATCCTTGTCTATCCTCAACGCTTTTTTGAAATAAGCCAGAGCCTCTTTTACCAAGCCCTGCTCCCCAAGCGATAGCCCCTTGTATGCAAGCGCCATGGCAGATTTTTTGTCGATTGAGAGCACCGCATCATAGCACTTGATTGCTTCTTCGAATTTGTCAAGGCTGTGCAGTGTAGAGCCCTTGTTCAAAAGTGCGGTAGTGTTTTTTGGCTCCAAGTCAACTGCTTTTTGGAAACAGTTGAGGGCTTGTTTGAGTTTCCCCATGTTTTGCAGAGCCACACCCTTGTCCATTAAAGCATCCAGGTGATTTGGTTTTGCGTCCAGTATTTGGTTGTAAAGTATCACTGCTTGTCTAAATTTTCCGTCCTCACACATTTCAGCTGCCCGGCCCAAGATTTTTTCAATGTTAATCAATTCTTTATTTAGAAAAATCTTTCACTGCGAACATAATTAGTCTTTGGTTAGCGTAAAACACAGTCGTTATGATGCATACTTGTCAGATGGATCAAGCTCAAGTGCCTTGTTAAAGCATTCTAGTGCGTCATCGTATCTTCCAAGGCTTCGCAGTGACGCGCCCTTTAGGTTCCAGACCTCGGCATTGCTTTGGTCAAGCAAGACAGCCTGCTCAAAATACGACAGGGCTTGCTCAAAGTTCCCCTCCACGAGGAGGGCTTTTCCCTTTTTGATAAGATCTTCCAAGTCGACCAATAGTATAATTATGCAATCCAAGTTATTGTCACTTTCTAGTTTGTTTGATGTCTGTTTAAAAAGAACAAACTAGTGTTAAAGCCGCATCAGAGCAAACCAAAAAACAAGATTGAATATTCTAATTGCCGAGGACAACCAGTTTACAGCTACCCAGTATGACAGAATTCTACGTAAGTACGGTCATCGGGTCGTCATAACCAAGGATGGCTCAGAGTGCCTGCAAAAATACCGCGACAATTTGAAAAAAACCGAGTTTGAGTCCCTTGATGCAAATCCATTTGATGTGGTCGTATTGGACCAATCCATGCCAAAAAAGAGCGGATCCGAGGTGGCAAACGAGATTCTAAGCGTCAAGCCGACCCAGAAGATAATCTTTGCCTCGGCATACGCCCTGAGCGGAAACAAGGGCTCGGAGCAGCTAGAGGATAAAGTCGAGTATCTGCAAAAACCATTCTCACTAAACTCATTTGTGCAGAAAATTCAGGGCAACTAGTTTCATATTTTTACGAACTTTTCGCAGCCGCACTTTTCAATGAGGCATGATTCGTAGTTTCTGATGTGATCATAGAGCAGGTGCCCACACTTTGAGTTGTGGCATGTTCGCAGACTCAGCTCCTTTTGAACCACCCTTTGTGCAATAAGATTGGCCTTTTCTTTGGTATAGTGTCGCTTGCTAAGATAGTACTTGACTATTCTTCCATATAGCCGATTAAAGTCAAAATTCTTTTCAATCATTTGTCACGTATAATGCGTAATGGATGAATTTATCGTGTATTACATAGAATATGTAAATCCTTTCAAAAAACCATGGTAACCTTTAATATTTGTAAAGTGATAATAATACCAAATGAATTTGGATAAAACGGATGTAAAAATTCTCAAAAACCTGCTCGTGGATGCAAGGTTGTCATCAAGACAGCTTGCACTAAAGCTTGGCATGTCAACTGTAACCATACTTACACGAATAAAAAAAATGGAGATGCAAAAAATAATCAAAGGCTATACTGCCATAATCGATCATGAAAAACTCGGGTATGATCTTACTGCAATAATTGAAATTTATACAAAAAAGGGCAAAATGGTCGAAATTGAAAACGAGATAGCCAGCCTCGAGACGGTTTGTGCTGTGTATGATGTCACTGGCGAATCAGATACTGTTCTTGTCGCAAAATTCAAAAATCGAGACGAGTTGAGCAAGTTCGTCAAAATGCTCTCATCTAGGCCAAACGTAGACAAAACTGTGACAAACATAGTCCTGAACACCGTCAAAGAAGACTTTAGGCTCGTATAGATCCAAATACTAATAAAATTTTGAGATATACCACATAACGATAAATGCCAAAACTTTACGTCTTCTTGCTTGTACTCATATTTACCGCCAATCTTGGCATATTGCCACATGAAATAAGATTCATCGGGTTTGCAGAAGGACAACAGCCAACGATACTTGAAACGCCACGTGGCTCTGAAGAGATTTCCGAATACTACAATGTAGGAGACGTAAGGCTTGCAATGATCATAATTGCCGTAGCCGTGGTCGGATTGTTTTTGTATCTAGCCAGAGACATTGTCTTTCGCAGAAGGACGGAATACGAAAAAAAAGATTTTGAATCAAAAAAGAACCGCGACTATGAGAAATACCATTCCGAATGGAATGCCGATGACGAGGATTTTTTTGGGGAGAAAAAACAGTCCAAGGAAGCAAAAGAGTTTCAAAAAATGCTGCAAGAGTCCAAACTCCCAAACTATTATGTCACGCTTGGCGTCTCAAATGATGCAACCCAGGACGAGATTAAAGCCAAGTTCAGACAGCTGGTAAAGGAACACCATCCAGACAAGACCAAGGACGAGAAAACCGCAGAAATACTGGCCGAAGTTACCAGTGCATACGAGGTTTTATCCGATGCAGAAAAGCGAAAAACCTATGACAAATACCTCAAGGCGTCAGGAAGCTAGCTCGGTTTCAACCACCATCAGATTTAGCTCAAGGGCAGATCCTCGTTGCACATAGTTTGTAAGATTTGCAAAAATTTTCAAATTCTTTTCCATCCCGTTTTGTTGAATGACGGTCAGAAACTGAATTTTCTCAAAATCCGTATTTGGTCCAAGCATTGTTTTTGACAACACGCTTGAAAGTTCTTTGTCCGAGACCTGGGCCTTGATTTTGAACCCCATCTTGTCAGAAAAATATACCCCGCCCCGAACAGTGGGCTTGTTTACTGGCGTTTCCGAATATGTTATCTTGACTGCGTCAACGGCATATGCCGTTTCGTTGATCATCATTTCAAATGTTCGTGGGCGGAGTTCTTCTGTAAGCCCAAAAAGCGCATCCTTGTCAACAGGCATGCAGCTTTTTGGGAATTTATCGTATTGAGTCTTACTGCTTACATCTCCAGCATGCCAGACTGGAGTGTTTTTAGCTTTGTCATCAGCTCGATTTTTACCTCTTTGCAGGCAAGCCTTGCCTCTGATTGGGAGAGCCCAAACTCACTTTGAATCTTTTTGTAGATTTTTGTCTTGTCCGAAGAATCCTCGTCAAGGAGTTTGTGGATTGTAAATTTTATTTTTGTTTTATTTTGTTTTTGTGTGCTCATGGAATCTTGTACTTCCAATCAGAATAGAATACTTGTGTGTGTACACAAGAACAGACATCTTGTTTGCGCTAATTAAAAACACACAGGCTCAATATCAAAACCAATCAGGCCTCTGACTTGACAGATTATTATAAAAATTGCATCAAGTGATGTAATTCTTACATCAAAGTCCTAGCTACAGATTTAAAACTGTATTATTTATCGATACTAATGCAACTGTTTGCAAATGCGCAAACCATACGTAGTGAGATAATCAACCTAGCCGTCTCGTGTGGACTGGACAGCCCATGTTATACCAAAATGCTAGATTACACGATAAAATTGTTTGAAACACAGGGACTGGGCAAGGACTATTACGGTTACCACAACATCACACATGAGCTTGAGGTAACGTATGTCTCACTGATTGTTCTAAAATGGAAAAGCATACTCAACAACATAAAATCAGAAGACTTCAAGTATCTTTATGCGGCCGCCCTGTTTCATGATTTTGATCCTCAAAAAAGTGTAGACAAGCCACACGAAGACAACGTGATAAGGTTTCTGACACACGATAATAGTGTCAAAGAGCTGTGCGATGACGCAGGCCTGGACATTGACATAATCAAGGCCTTGATTCTTAGAACCACGTATCCTTGGAAGGGCAATCTTAAAGAGCACGCGGAACAGCAGATTTCAGAATTTTTCAACAAATCACCACTCACAAAAGACAGCCAGGAAATGCAGGAATACTACACGCGCCTGGGCTGGCTGCTATCTGTAATTGACAGAGTCAGCGGATATGCACTTGGCGACTTTGGAAAAGCAATGGATATGGCAAAGAAAAATGCACATGCATTAGCTTGGAGTCCCTCGCTTATAGTAAAACGCTCCGTTGCATATTTTGAGGACCTGCTTAACGAGGAGGGCGAGATGTGCGATACTGTCCTCAGAGCATTACCAAAAGACATGAGAAAAAACTTCATGGACACCGTGACGGGATTTTTGAATTTACGCCAGCAAGAAATTAAAATCCAGGCAGACTATGTATATGAGAATCTCAGACTGGTTCCAAAAATAGAGTCAATGAAGATTAGGGGGGATCCAGAATTTCAGCAGACACTTGTAGAAATATACAATGAGCTGCCAACACCCCTCCAAGTCAATAGGGAGCATTTTCAAAACACAATTCAAGACTCAAAAACCATTCTCAACACGCTTAGAGTTGGAGACTGTAACGGGCCGATAATTGGTTTTGCCAAGGGCGGTCCACTTGAAAACTATATGCTTCGCCCAGAAATAATTGACAGCAATTACGGCAAGCACAATACGGTATTTTTAGAGCCTCTCGCCTTGAAGATGGGGTATTGGGGCATGCAGGGTGGCAGTGAGATGAGGCACCTGTTCACAATGCAGGCACATTCCATGAACTACAAGTACCTGACAAGTTTCGCACTAAGAGATGTCATACAGCGGAGAATAGAGAGCAATGAAACCGCAGAGTTTGTCACCAAGTTTGACCCAGAGCGCTGGGACTATTATCGAATCGAACTTTAGCTAATTAATTGCTCAAGGGTTTTAACATGCAAACTCTTTAGTACCATACAACTTTGTATTCAAACGTGTCAAAAAAGGTGGCATTTTTTGCAATTCTTTTGGTTTTGCTTCCCGCCCAGAGTATTTTTGCCCTAGATGGAGTACAAAGGGCAGAGCTGAAGAACCCACGCCTGGTCAATTCGTTTGGCGAGGCAATCTCTCAGAATGTAAACACAAATCAGCAGATTCAGATCTCATCAGACGTCACAAACAAGCAGGACAAGCCACAAATCTTCGTCTACATCGTACAGATTCTGGATAAAAACAAGGTATCACAAAAACTCGTTTGGATTTCTGCCTCGCTAAATCCGCAACAAACATTGTCCCCTGCCATTTCATGGGCCACGCAACAACCTGGAACATACACTGCAGAGATCTATGTTTGGGACAGCATCAAGGATGCGTTTGCACTCACACCACCACTTGAGCTCAAAATAACTGTGAGCTAGAAAATCTAGGACTAAAATACAACCACAATGCAGGTGCTTTGTTGAGCTTAACAACTGCGCAAAAGAAAATTGTTGTCGGATCATTTCTTGGTTGGTCCTTAGACGGATATGACATCGTTCTCATGCTGCTAGTCATCCCATCCATAAGCCAGCTGTTTTTCCCGTCTGAAAACCCGATCTTTAGCATAATTGCGACGTTTGCGACATATACTGTTACGCTGATAATGAGACCGCTCGGATCGGTGGTTTTTGGAATCTATGGTGATAAGTTTGGCAGAAAAAAATCCTTGCTCATCACCATCCTGGGTTTTTCTGTTGCAACATTTTCAGTAGGCCTGCTTCCAACATATGCAGCAATTGGCATCATGGCCCCGATTTTGTTGATATTGATTCGTCTCATCCAGGGAATATTTGCCGGTGGGGAGTGGGGCAGTGGTGCAGTGATCACCATTGAAAGCGTGCCAAAACACAAAAGAGGCCTTTTGTCAGGATTTTTGCAAAGCGGTTTCTCGTTTGGCTTTCTTTTAGCTGCAATTGCTTTTCAGATCATAACAATATCGTTTCCAGGTCAGGCATTTGAGGAAATTGGCTGGCGAATATTGTTTTTTACCGGCATAATACCTGGCTTTGTGGCATTGTTTGTCAGGTTCAGCATGGACGAGTCGCCGCTTTGGGTGGAAAAAAGCAGGAAAAATAGCCTTGAAAAATCACCACTAAGAAAAATTGTCTTTGGGAAGGAATACCGCAAGGAGTTTTTACTGTGTGCCTGCATAATGACTGGTTTGGTCTACATGTACCATGGCTCAATCAGCATTCTTCCCACATATTTGCAGCAGTTTGGAGAGTTTGACAAGGACGAGGTTGCAAAAACAATGATCTATGCCACTGCCTCGTCATGGATTGGCATGATAGTCACTGGCTGGCTTTCACAAAAAGTTGGGAGAAAAAAAGCCACACTGTATTTTGTTTTTGCATCAATCATCGTTTCCATTCCACTTGCCACGGTGATTTTGGATAAGGCCTTGTTTATCGGCCTGTTTGTCATAGTGTATGCGTTTGTAATTTCTACCGCATCAGGCCCCATACCGGCATTTTTTTCCGAACGGTTTCCAACACAAGCAAGAAACAGCGCCGCAGGTTTTTCGTACAACGCAGGTTTGATTTTCGGTTCTTGGTCGCCTTTGATTGCATTATACCTGATGTCAAGCTCTGCAAAAGAGATGGTTCCAGTGGCACTTGGAATAAACATTATGATTGGAGCAGTGATTGTGATAATTCCAACCATATTGAGTAGAGAGACAAAAAACGTGGAGCTGCAATGACCTTTTTGTATCATAAATTAGACATTGGGTCTAGTTACCGTTTAGATCGCCCAATCTACCTGCGTGTTAAATAATTTTTACAGCCTTCCGCTAATATCAGATCCTGCTAGTATTGACATCATGATAGGCTATTGCGTCAAATGCAGAGCAAAACGAGAGATATCTGGTATGAAGCCAGTCACTCTTAAAAACGGCAAGCCTGCGACGAAAGGAACATGTCCAACATGTTCTACTACCATATTTAGAATCGGAAAGGCATAAGCCTTTTCTACACTTTTTTCAAGTCAATAATTCCATTCTGGCGAATTTCCGTTCCACAGCGAGCGAAACGGGCGAGGATCCTTGCCAATCTCTTCTTTGATGCGGTTTTCAAGGGCAAAATACATGTTTTCTAGTGCGTCGACCCCTCCATCAGAGTGCAGCTCTTTTCCAATTTCCTGGATTCGGTTCTTTTTTTGTGAGACCTCAGACGAGTTCGGGTTTTGAATGCAGAACGTAAGCAGATCAATCATCTCTTCTTCAAGCAT
>JBQTHG010000034.1:0-18391 GCA_052390175.1 Nitrososphaerota archaeon
TTTCTGAGCCTAAAGCAAAAGGGCAAGGGCACGCAGGTCCTGATGTACAACTCGTTTTTTCCATCAAGCGGCCTCGCGCCGGTCTTTAATGGAACCATAACCGACGACTATAAAATCGGAAAAAGCAACCGCGACTTCATAAAATCTGCAAGCGGCGTGTACCATTTTGGAATAATGTACCAGGGAGCAATACAGGGCCCATTTGCAAGCGTCCAGGCAGTGCCGGTACTGGTGGTGGACTCGCAGACACCTGGAACATACGACACCGTAATTGCAGACATGTCGACTTCGTGGAAGGACTATACCCGGTTTGATCTAAAAAAGGGCCAAAAGCCTGACTATGACTTTGATTTCACAGACGAATCAAAAATCAAGCTTGGGGCAGGCAACGAGTTCCTAGTGTATGACTCCAACAAGGACGGAAAGCTTGACTATAGCGCTGGAACCGTCGGCGCCCAAGTGCTTGATGTGCATGGTGTTATTTCTCAAAACAAGTCTGCAGTCGACAAAGTCCTCAAGGCGACAAACGGCACCCTGCTTCCTGCCTTTGATCCCGCGGGGAATTATTTTGGGGTGATGACTGACTTTGTCGGCCACGGCACAGCGGCAGCCGCATCCATAACCTCCAAGGGAGGTGAAAAATACAACATTTACAACAATACAAAAAGATACACAATACCTGGCGTTGCAACAAATGCAAAAATCATCCCAGTAAAGGCGCTGTGGTTCGGGGATACGGTCTATGGGTGGATGTGGGCCGCCGGGTTTGATAACAAAAACAGCACCTGGCATTTTTCCGGCAAGCCGCGGGCTGATATAATATCGAACAGCTGGGGCATATCCACCTTTCCATCACTCAAGACCTCGCCCGGCATTGATATTTTGTCCCTGATAGTAAGCGTTCTGTCAGTGCCTCAGTCAGTTGATGAAAGATATCCGGGCGTTACAATAATCTCAAGTGCCGGAAACGCAGGGCACGGGTATGGTACCATAGGCCTCCCAAATGCGGCACCGTTTGGAATCACGGTGGGGGCTACAACAAACAACGTCTATGTCGGGTATACCACGTTTAAGGGCCAGCCAAGGTTTGGAAACACGACTAATCATGCAAATGACCTGATCGACTTTTCAAGCAGGGGCCCGAGCATAATAGGCGACCCAAAGCCGGACATGGTGGATACCGGCGCGTATGGGTTTACCCCAAGCAACGTGCTGAAGGCAAAAAAGGACTCCAAGCAGGAATCGTTTTCAATGTTTGGGGGAACAAGCATGGCAGCCCCGCTGGTTGCAGGCTCTGCGGCAATCCTGATGGAGGGACTGCAAGAAAAAAACGAGGACTATGATCCATTCAAGATAAAAAACATCCTCATGTCGACTGCCACTGATCTGAAAAACGATCCGTTTGTGCAGGGGGCAGGCCTGGTAAACGCGTACAAGGCAGTCAGCTTTGTGGATGGAAAGGACGGCCTCTTCATAGTGTATAATGACTCTACATACCAAAACATCAGAGAAATCCTTGACATCCCGATACTGAAGCTGAACTCGACTGTGCTTGGCCTAGAAAAGTTTGGGCTTCCAGATGTGGATCACAAGCAGACAAGCTGGTTTGCAGGAAGGCTCGCACCGGGGGAGAAGAGCCACACATACTTTACAATTGAAAATCCAGGCAGCCAGCACCTCTCAGTCAAGATAACCCCGCAAAAACTGCAGCTGATCCAAAAAACAGAGCTCAATTCCACTACCAAGCTGAAGCTCAAAGACTCGCTCTACAACAAGACAAACGTCTTTAGGCCTGATTACCACAAGCTAGAGGACGTAAAAGAGCACGACTCGCTTTTGTCATACTATGAGAACGCAACAATTCCAAAGGATTCTGAGCTGATGGTTCTGAACCTGAACTTTGCATTTGGCGATTTTATGAACAAGACGGAAAAAATGTACGCAGGCGACATGAAGATTGCATCCCTGTACCTGTATGACTGGAACGACAAAGACAAGGACGACCAAGTCTCAAGCAGCGAGCTCTCGATGATAAACCGCGGAGGGACTTGGGGAACCGTCCAAGAACTCCGCGTATCAGAGCCGCAAGAAAAGTTCAAAAACACGCCGCTTGCAGGCGTGTACCCAGTGCCTACAAGATACTCGTACTGGCTTGGCGAGACAAAGAAAAACTCTACTGAAATGGACTATGTGCTCTCTGCAAGCTATTACAAAAAGGACGCATGGCAGGACATCTGGCTTGATACCAGCACATCTGATGTCCCTCCGCACAGCTCTGCAAAAATTCTTGCGACGCTTAGCATTCCAGAAGACGCAAAGCCTGGCATATACCAGGGGTTCATCACGTTTGAGGGAAGCAATCACACCGTCAATGCGCCGGTCTCATTTGCGGTTACATCCCAGATACAAGAAAAGGACAAGCTCACAATAATTTCTGGGGAGAAAAATCCGGACATTCTTTACGGAAACGGGTACGTCAAGGGGGCGTTTGATATGGTAAACAGGTACAATGCAGGTGACTGGCGGCAGTATTATTTTGACATCATGGATTCCACGATCAATGCCGCATCAATTGATGTGTCATGGAAAGACCCTGACACCAACTTTTCCGTTTTTGTAATTGATCCGCAAGGGCGGCTGGTGCAGACAAACATGCCGCCGGGGGTATTTGGGCACCTTTTGGACTGGCCCACATCTGACTGGCTTGGGACGTCATTGTTTAGCGAGGGCGGCGGATTCTACCCAGTCAAAAACAAGGACGGCACATCGACCATGCTGTACACCCCAATAAACCAGACAGGAACGTACAGTTTGTTGTTACACTCTACCCTGTTTGGAGGAAAGGAATCGACAGAGCCCTTTACCGTGGTTGCAAAATTCTCTACAATTCTTGCAGACAACACTCCGCCAGAAATAACTTGGGCTGTTCCGCAGTTTGTCAATGACATCCCAATGCCGCAAATAACCGACGAGAGCGAGTTCTCAGTCAAGTACTATCTAGATGAAAACGAAATCGCTTTTGACACAGATACAATCAGCTCGATGGCTGAAGGGCCACACCAGGTGCGAATAGAGGCAACGGACGATGCGGGAAACGCAGCTACTGGCCTGTATTCTTTTGTAGTTGACAGGACGCCGCCTGAAATTCTGGTAAAATCGCCTGTAAACAACACTAGGGTTTCAGACGAGCTGGTGATCGAATTTGCAGTACATGATGACAACCCGTCAGACGACAGCACTGCAATACTAGTTTTTGATGAATTGATACAAAACAAAACCTTTGTGAGAATGGACACTGGCAACCACACCGAGGGGAAGCACCAAATTGTAATTTCTGCGCAGGACATGGCGGAGAACAAAAATCAAAAAACTATCACCTTTGAGCTGGACAGGACAAGACAACAACCAGTGCAACCTGGCGACAAATTTGATTACATCTTTGTTTTATTGGGGATAGCTGGGGCAGTTGCGATCGGCATAGTCTCGTTCATTGTCTTTGGTATAAAGTCGCACAAATCGCCAAAACTCAAATAAGATTTATAAGATTACTATCGAGTACGAAGCTTGAATGTCGCAAGGGGATAGTACCAAGGCAACTACGCTATCCAGAAGGGATTTTCTAAAATTGATGGGCGCCGCAGGAACAGCCCTTACATTTGCACCGTTTGTCCCGTGGGGCAACTTCATGCCAAACCCCGACAGCGCCAAACTAGAAAAGGTTCCAGTTATTTTGCCTGACGGGAACCAAGCAAACGTCAGCACTTTTCCAGTCAACTATGCTGAAATAGTCACATATCCAAAAACCGGAGACAGGGTCTTGGATGAGGAGGCGTTTCGTAAGTGGCAGTTTATCCGACTTCCAGAAGAACTCGGCGGGGGAAAAAATGATGTCGGTGCTTTTCGCGTTTACAGTATGGTTTGTTTGCATTTATGGTGTCTTTGGAAATACTGGCCGCAAGAAGGCAGGAAAAGGGGAGAGTGTCCATGCCATGGGAGCATGTACAACCCACTGACTGGAACTGCATTTGCAGGACCGGCTTCACTGCAAGCCCCGCCGTCTAACACACTTGCAACACTGCACCTGGAAGCTGACACTAGCGGCAATCTATGGATCCTTCCGGCAAAGTGGGGACCAAATGACAATGGAGTAGTAGGGTATGGCCGTTTCCCTGCATAGGCGCACGGGCACAGTAGCCTTCCTCTACTGGCTCTGGGATGGAGTGGACAGAACCATATTCACTGGCATGAAGTTTTCATTCCCGTCTAGGTTTGTTAGCCCGTTTGGATTTTTGGGAATGCTGACGTTCATCACGTTTGTTATTTTGGGAATCTCTGGCGCGCTTTTGATGTTTTATTATTTCCCGATACTTGACAGGGCATGGGACAGCGTAGCTAAAATAAACGACGTGGTTCCATATGGATTCCACATACGCAACATCCACTACCATGGATCAAACGCGATGGTTCTCTTGGCAATTCTGCACATGTACTACCAGTACTTTAGTGGAAGATACAAAATCCGAAACGAGGTGCTGTGGGTGACAGGGGTGATCCTCGGCACCGTCACAATTCTGGAGGCGTTCACAGGATACGATATAATATTTAGCGAAAGGGCGGAGCTTGCAATCAGTATTGCGGCATCGCTTACCAACTCTATTCCAATTGCTGGGCCCACCATACGGGAGGCCATGTTTGGATCTGGATTTACCGACTTTGTCCTCAGGTTTTACGCACAACACGTGTTTATCCTGCCGCTAGTCATGCTCGGCCTCATGGCGGTGCACTTTCCAAGGTTCATGGTATTTGACGTGCCGATGGTCATGGCGATTTCCGGTGCAATTCTGATCACCGGAGGTGTGTTCCCAATCGACATGGGATTCAAGTTCGAGCCCACGGTTCCGCCCGGCATCACGGTTCCGGAATGGTATCTGACAGGACTGTATGCGTTTCTTAGGACCCAGTACGACAAGTTCGTAACAGGTGTGCTCTGGCCGGGCCTTTTCATAGGTGCATTGCTGCTCACGCCGTTCATTGACAGGTACAAAAAATTCTCTTGGAAAGACAGGCCGCTGATCACCGCGTTTGGAATCACTGGAATTGCGCAAATAATGGTCACTACATACTGGGGCTTTTACATTCCACCGGACACTACCATACCCTTGGTGCAAAGGCTCGTAATAGATCCAATCTTCTTTTACTTGGTGATGATTCTGCTCGTGCCTATGGGATTCGGATTTAGCTACATGATGATAAAGATGGCCCAGGAAGCCGAGCGAAAGGCAAAGCTGAACAAGGAAAAGGGGCCAAAAAAGGTAGCGGAGATAAACCTCTCGCAAAAATGGCTCAACTGGATTATAGTCGGGCTGATCATATTCCAAGTTTACCTGAACATCGCAGCGTACAATGCCGCAATAACCGGGCTGAACAATTTGTCGCTGTTCTTTACAGGTCTGATACTGATCGTCTTTGCAGGACTGTTCCACGTGTACAGGTATGCGATGAGCGAGGCAAAAAAGCCCCCGCCACCACCGCCGGTGGCAGAGCCAGCACTTGAGCCGCCAAAGGCAAAGGCAGAAGAGGTAAAGGAACTGCCAAAAAAAGCAGAGACGTCCTAGGAATATTTCGCAAATAAGACGTCACTTTCAATTTCTTTGTGCTGCTCTATGATGGATGCGCGAAACTTTACGTCGTGCTCTCCATGTGGCTCGAAGGTAATCATTGCGGTAAACTCGGCCCTGTTCTCCGGCATGGTTTCCTTGCCGATGAAGAGGCGCGCGCTCCGGCTGTTGAGTTTTTTTCCGTTGCACGAGGTGAACAGCATCAGCTCATTTGAGCCCAGAATCTGCGTGTTTAGGACGACGCTGTCGTAGTTTCCAGAATAGCTGACCTTGATTATGCCTCTTATCTCGGAGTTTTGCTTGATGTCTGTGCTTTGTATGGTGATTTCGATGTCCTTCAACTACACTCGCAATATGGAATGATGATAAATAATTTTTGAATCTAGCTAGGTTGTAAAGCTGATTAATTCCTCTTGGCAAGTGTAAAACGGGCCAGAAGGGCTTCGATCCCTTGACCACTGGATTAGAAGTCCAGCACTCTATCCAAGCTGAGCTACCGGCCCAAGAATTCCACAAATAGCTGGCATTTTAAAGGTTACAGCCATTTTTTTTGGTTAGAGTCCCTGATCATCTTGAAGAGAAACTGCTGGCAGTATCCTGCATATAGGCCGAAATAGTCCACCAACTCGCCATGTAGTGTCTGATATTTTTTGTCAGTCAGCGTTTTCCCACCAAAGGAAAATTTTTCCGGATAATATTCCTGCAGGCTTCGGATTATCCACCTGTCAAGCGGAAACGCCTCAAGCTTTTCAAGTGAAAAAAGCATGACGCAGTCAGCTACCTTGTTTCCTATTCCGTCTATCTGGAGGAGGGATTCCTTGGCAACATCGTAGCTTGCTTTTTTCAAGAAATCAAAATCGATCTGCTTTTCCCTTACCGCAAGAGCTGCCCCTTTTACGAACTTGGCCCGATAGCCAAGACCGCACGAGAGCAGCTCGGACTCTGATGCGGCCGCGATCTTTTGCGGTTCCGGAAACAGGCTAAAATCCATCTTGTCAAACTTGATCTTTTTTCC
Organism: Nitrososphaerota archaeon; assembly: GCA_052390175.1. Lineage (GTDB taxonomy): Archaea > Thermoproteota > Nitrososphaeria > Nitrososphaerales > Nitrosopumilaceae > Nitrosotenuis. The sequence goes on from JBQTHG010000034.1 coordinate 6,634, forward strand.
AAACTTTCTTGAAATCTTGTGCAGGCTCCCCTTGATGTTCTGGATGCTAGAGTTTGCCGATACAATAAACGAGATGTAGCACTGGAAGGGGTCCTGGCGCATCAGCCTGAGGCCTGGGAAGTCCTTTGTCGCCTTTGCTATGACCTTGTCTTTTGATATTGTCTTGACTATCTTTTCAAAATCATCGCCCTGCCTGAAAAGATCATACTTTGCACCAAGGTGGCTGCGAACCTGCTCCGGACTGTCCTCGCTTACTGCCAAGATGTCGTTGCCGTTTACCCCGTACCACGTCTTGCCCTGTTTCTGCCACAAAAAGACCTGGCCTGAAAAAATCGTGTGGGCGACGTTGATTTTCTGCATTCTAAATGGTGATGGTGTCGCCTATTTGAGGGGCATGCGCATCCAGGCCAAACCTTTCATGGATCTCTTCTGCAAACTTGATGCATGATTGGCCGTCCCCGTGGATGGTCAGAACCTTGGGGTTTCCCTTGATGCTTTTTATCAGATCAAAGAGCGCGCTTCTATCAGAGTGGCCTGAAAACTCGAACTGGCGCACTTGGGCCTCTGCCTTTTTCTCTCTGCCCTTGATGGATACTTTGCCCGTGTCCAAGAGTTTTCTTCCGGGTGTTCCCTCGCCCTGGTATGATACCAGTGCTATTCCGTTTTTCTTATCAAATGCAAGCTCCTGCAGATAAAAGACCGCGTTTCCGCCAACTAGCATTCCTGCAGGTGAAATTATGACACATGGCTCGTCTATCTCTCTAACTCTGTCGGAGTGGTTTCTGACCCACGTCGTGTTTTCAATCGCGTCAACAAACACATCATAGTCCCGCAGATAGTCAGGATGCTGCAAAAGTATTTCGTTTACTTTGAGTGCCATCCCGTCCATGATTATTTTGTGCTTGAACTTGGCGTTCTTTAGTATGCATGCGATTTCCTGTGAGCGCTCGACTGAAAACGCCGGCACAAACAGCGTTCCTTTCTGATCTAAAGTCTCATTGGCAAACTCGATGAACTTTTCTTCCGATTCCTGCCTTGGCATCTGCTCTGTCTGCGAGTATGTGCTTTCCGTAATAAGAAAATCGATATCCCCAATGTCCAAGTCCGCCTCGCGAAGCATTCGCGAGCCGCGAAGGTTGATGTCTCCAGTATAGAAGATGCGCTTGCCTTCGGACTCTAATAGGACAGTAGCGCCGCCGACAACGTGCCCTGAATCACGCAACTCGAATGTAGAGTTGCCTCGCCTAATCTTTTCCTTGTAGGTGATTCTTTTTGCGTGGTCGTACATCTTGTTTACCTCCGGCATCCCAAAGGGGTGCATGTCCTTTTGCAGCTTTAACATGTCCTCGATTAGTATTCTGGACAGATCAAATGTAGGGGGAGTCGCAAAAACATCGGCGCTCCCGCTCACATACATGAGTGGAATGTATCCAGAGTGATCAAGGTGTGCATGTGTCAAGACTATGGTGTCGACCTCCTTTGGCATCACATGGAGTGGGCCCTGCGGATTTTTTCCAAGGTTTACGCCATAATCCAAAAGATAGTTTGCGCCATCGCAGTTTACCAGAAATCCTGATTTCCCGACTTCCTGTCCTGCGCCCAAAACTTTTACTTTCAAGAATTGACTGGCTTGCGGTCTATCTTAATAGGTTGTTACAGAATCGGGATCATTCTGCTAATACTGCAATCTTCAAAAGCTTTAATTAGTCAAACCTAAGATCCCCTCATATGGGTAGAACTTTTGACCAATGGTGGAGTTCAATTCCTGCAGACCTACGCAGCAAAGTTCGCGCAGGCGATGAGGGAAACAAACCACTGTTAAACCAAATTAATTGGGTTTGGGTAAAAAATCTGATGGACAAAAGAGCTGACTTGAATCCATCCGCAGCAGAACTGCTGGACTGGGTAACAAGCGGCCAAATTGACGCAATGCGCAAGTAGCATACCATCTAGTTACCTTTTTTATATTTTCTTTAGTCACTTTGTGTTTGATCAGTCCGATCTAAAAATTCTATAACACTGTTAACTTTTTGAATCATGGTTTAAATAGTTACAAAGTGCTGATCAAATTAAGTGAAATAAATGCCAATAGCAATACTTCCAGACGTTGACGAGCAAAGATGTATCGGCTGCGCACTATGCGTAGAAATCTGTACATCACTCGGCCCAGACGTACTCCGAGTAAAGCCAGTAGAAGGCTGGAAGAGAGGTAAAGCATTTGTATTCTATCCAGAAAGATGCATCTCAGACGGTGCATGCATTGGAGTTTGTCCAACAAAGTCCATCTTCTGGATGAGACCAATGAATTACACAGCTGGACAACCAGTACCTCTTCACAAGAACGGAGTATTCGTAAAAGGCTGGGCAGAAGACGCAGGTCTTTAGACCGGCTAATCTTTCTTTTTCATTTTTATTTTTCTAATCGTAGATGACCTTGGTATTTGTTTTTTGAAATGGCTCAGGAACTCGTTGTTTTCCAGGTGGATTTTCTTGAACTTGTTGTTTGCAAGAAATATCTTTAATGTCTTTGCGAACTCGGTGTAGCTGGCCGGATTTGCATTTGTATCAGACATCACATAGTGCGCAGCCGGATACAAGTCTGATATCTCAAGTGGGATTAGGCCGAGCAGCGGATTGAACTGGCAGAACTGGACCTTGGACTCGTCGAATTTCTTTTTGATTGTGCGATAGTTCTTGGACAAGTAGAATGGCTTGTCAGGAGAATCTGAAACTATTACCAGTTCCTTTTTGTCGGACTTGAAGTTCCGGACCACATCCCGGTATGACAAAAGCTCCGGCCTGAATTGGTCCTGCGGCCCAAACAAAAAGAGCGCCCTTTCCTTGAACTTGGGGGTTGTCTTGGCAAGAAAGCCCGAGTTTTCCGTGAAGACCTCGAGCGTCTCGTATAACTTTGGGTGCGCCATGATTTTCTTCATGATGTACTCCCATAGTCTACCTTCGTAGATTGCCTCTTTTGTCCTGTCAACTTCTGCCTTGAGCGCATACAGGTTGTGCAGGGCGGTAATTGGGATTCGCTCCTCTTTTGGCATCTCTAGTAGTCCCTTTGGGGTGTGCTTTGAGCAGACCTCGCAGCTGCACGAAAAATACTGCATTTCGGAGAGGCGGTTTGTCCTGTCATCGGAGATGTATCTGTCGTGCTTTGCGTACAGCATGTAGGATGCGGAATCAAAGGTATCGCATCCAAGTGCGATGGCAATCGGTATGGTGAGTGTGTGGCCTGCGCCAAAAAGATGCAGCGGCATCGATGATGGCATGAGTCTTTTTGACTCCACGATCATTTTTGCCAAGAGCCTGTACTCGTACGCCTCCATTACCTCGACCGGGCTGCCAAAGGCAAGCATCTCAAAGCCGTACTTGATCAGTGCCTTGGTTGATTTTCTGACCAGCTCAAAGTGCTCCGCTCCCTGGATAGGCCCAATCCAGATCTGGCCGTTGTCTTTTTTGTTTTGCAGGGTTTCCTTTGATACCTGGAGGGTGTGCTCTACGTAGCCGCTCGCTTTCTTTTTTGAGAGGCCGTACCCTGTCGGCTTGTCAAGCGGAATGGCAAAGTCCGTCATTATCTTTTGCTCAAACTCGGCCATCTTGTCCGGCGTGACGTTTACCTTACCGTACTCTAGCACCTGGTAGCCACCCGAGTCTGTCATCACGGCGCCATCAAAATTTATTATGCTGTGGATTCCGCGTTTGGTTGTCTCATCGTCATATCTGTTCATGGTGATGTACGCATTTGTAATTACGAGATCAAAGCCCATCTGGCGAATTTTTTGTGCAGGGATGCTTTGGTTCACGGGATGGATCACTGGGACAAAGGCGGGCGTCTCTATTTTTCCGTGGTTTGTCTGCAGAACCCCTATCCTTCCGGCAAGATCTGTTTTTAGAATCTCAAACACTTCAAATCACTCTGTCTGGAAAAAACTTGGCAAGATCGCCTTTTTTTGCCACCAGGGCAAGCCAGTCTACTCTGTCTTGCTTTTTTGTCTTGAGCGAGTTTTCTATTTTTCGCATCAGCCTGGATGGGGAGAGACCTGTGGCGTCAACCTGGATTGCTTTTGCGCCAAACTTTGAGGCCGCGTCATATGCTATTACTCCAAGGGTTTCGCTGCCAATGTTTTCAATTATCTTTTTTTGCGAGTACTTTCTTTTTTTGTAAACCGGAATCAACTTGTACGGATTTTTTCTCAAGACGATGGCAAATTTAACCTGTGATTTTGAAATGACATAGGGCGCAAGATGTCCTACTGTGATGGTGTTTGGCTTGGCTGTTCCCTGCATTATTTTGGCAAGCCTTTTAGTGTCGACATCCAGCGTGGAGCCGTTTTTCTCGAAAACCTTTTTTTCGATTGCAATTTTATTCAAGTCCAAAATAGCATGCCCGAGCTTCTCAGAAAAAAGCCTGGCAATTGTGTGCTTTCCGACTCCTGGGTTTCCGGTTATCACTAGGGACACAACGTTGGGTCAAACCATACTACATTAAACAATTTCTCAATGCTAATATGCTGTAAAAAAATTCCAAATTCATGCAGATAGGGCTTTTGGGCAAGGCAAACGTGGGCAAGTCCACGTTCTTTTCTTCTGCCACGGAGGCGGCAGTCGCAATTGGGAATTATCCGTTTACCACAATCGAGCCAAACATGGGAGTGACCTATGTTCGGACAAAGTGCGCATGCAAGCACTTTGGCATAACACACCAAAACCCGCACTGTATTGATGGGGTAAGACTTGTGCAGGTAAAACTCATCGATGTTGCGGGACTGGTGCCAGGCGCACACGAAGGAAAGGGACTTGGCAACAAGTTCCTGGACGATGCAAGGCAGGCAGAAGTGCTAATCCACGTGGTGGATGCCGCGGGAACCACCGACATACAGGGGCACCCAGTACATGTGGGAACGCACAACCCACTAGAAGACATCGAGTTTGTTGAAAACGAGTTTGACCAGTGGTTCAAGCAGATACTTGGGAGAGAGTGGGAAAAACTGCAAAGAGAAATCTTGCAGAAAACATCCACACTAGCTGATGGAATCACAAAAAGATTCAGCGGCCTTGGAGTAAAGGAGTTTGTAGTGCACGACGCGATAAAGGAGCTGCGTCTTGACTTGAAAAAGCCATCAGAGTGGACCGACTCGGATATTTTTGAATTTGTAAAAAAGGTAAGAAAAAAGACAAAGCCGCTGCTCGTAGCTGCAAACAAGGCAGATCTCTGCAAAGATCTCTCAATAATTGATGAAATGAAAAAGAAAAACCATGTCGTGGTGTGCAGTGCAGAATCTGAGCTGTTGCTAAGAAAGGCAGCAAAGGCAGGCCTTGTAAAATATGTTCCAGGGGACTCTACATTTGAAATCAAGGACGGATTAAACCCGCAGCAAAGGCAGGCACTTGAGCTTGTAAAAACAGTCCTTGCAAAAATTCACACGACTGGAATCCAGCAGGCGCTAAACTATGCAGTCTTTGATCTCCTGAAATTCATAACAGTATACCCAGTGGAAGACGACGCAAAGCTCACAAACAAGGACGGTGTCATACTGCCTGACGCCAAGCTGCTCCCAGTCGGCTCCACTGCAAAAGACCTGGCTGCCATGATTCACGCTGATCTGGCAAAGGGGTTTTTGTTTGCAGTGGACGCAAAAACAAAGCAGAAAATATCGCACGATCACATCCTAAAAGACGGGGACGTAGTCAAGATTGTATCTAGCATGAGTCGTGGATAGAATGCTCTGCCTTGGAATTGAAAGCACCGCCCACACATTTTCATGTGCCATACTGGAAAAAAAGGGAAAAAAGGGAAGAATACTATCTGATGTCAGGAGAATCTACCGCCCGCCTGAAGGACAGGGGATTCATCCGCGAGAAGCATCAAGGCACCACATCGAGGCAAGCTCCCAAGTTCTTGACGAGTGCATCAAAAACGCAAACCTGAGCATTTCTGACATTGATGTGATCTCATATGCCGCAGGCCCAGGCCTCGGACCATGCTTAAGAGTAGCTGGGGTAGTTGCGCGAACCATATCATCATTTCACAAGATCCCAATCTATCCGGTGAACCACGCAATTGGACACATCGAGCTCGGGAAACTTTTGACTGGGGCAGGGGATCCTCTGGTGCTTCTGGTGTCTGGGGGCCACACAATGCTTGCTGCATTCAAGCAGAAAAAGTGGAGAATCTTTGGCGAAACACTGGATATAACTTTGGGACAAATGCTTGATCAGTTTGGCAGGTCTGTAGGGTTTGCATCACCGTGCGGAAAAATGATCGAGTCCCTTGCGCAAAAATCCACAAAATATGTTTCGCTGCCATACGTGGTGAAGGGAAACGATGTCTCGTTTTCTGGCCTGCTCTCCGCTGCAAAAAGAATCTCAAAAAACAAAGAGGATGCGTGTTTTTCACTGCAGGAGACTGCGTTTGCAATGATTGCAGAAGCAACAGAGAGGGCGCTTTCCTTTACGCAAAAAAAAGAACTGCTAGTGGTCGGCGGCGTTGCAGCAAACAAGCGGCTCTCAGAGATGCTAAGCAAAGTCTGCCAGAGACAAGGCTGCAAGTTTTTTGTATCACCACTGGAGTACTCTGGCGATTGCGGCTCGCAGATTGCCTGGACCGGGCTCCTAGAGGCCTCTGTCAAAAAAGGCGCCAAGCTCAAGGATACTTTTGTCAGGCAATCCTGGCGGCTTGACACAGTGCAGATTGATTACTGATTTTTTAGCTCGTCTACTGCCTTTTGGATGTCTTTTTGCCAGCTTCCGGTGTTAAAGACTCCAAACTTGTAGTCTTTTTCGCCCTCTGAAGTCTTGACGTGGATGCAGGCTTTTTTTATGAGAATTCCCTCCTTCCACACTCTGGTGATGTCTCCAAGCGGAATGTCCAGAAGCGTTTCTCCAAATCTTTTCGAAAAATCGGCAATTCGTCCCTTTGTCTTGTCAAAGGCGACTCTTTTGTTGGTAAGTGTAAGTATTCCAGCGCCTACAGAGTCTTCGCTGCAGTCTTCTTGCTTGAGTCGTTTTTCTGTGTCTTCCATGACTAGATTTTAATTCACTACAGTCAGGTTATAATTTTAATGAAGCTGATCAAAAAAGGAGCCGAAGGCGACATCTATCTAACAAAACACGATGGAAAACCCGCAATTCTCAAGACGCGCAAGAAAAAATCATACCGAAATGCATCGCTTGATGAGAAGATACGAAAACAGAGGACAATACGTGAGGCAAGTATGATATCTGAGGCAAAATCATTTGGGATTCCAACCCCGATAATTTACCGGGTAAATGTAAACGACTGTACCATTTTGATGCAGCACATCAAAGGAGAGCCTGTTTGGGGTCTTAAAGGAACCAAACTGATCAAAGCTTGCAGGGAAATAGGAAAAATCACGGGAACCCTGCACAAAAACGGAGTGATGCATGGGGACCTTACCACGTCGAATTTCATCATGGACGGGGACAAAGTCTACACGATTGATTTTGGCCTGTCGCAAAAAACTGCAAAACTTGAAGACCATGCAGTGGATCTAAGACTCTTCAAAGAAATTCTAAACAGCGCACACGTTGAATTCATGGAAAAACTCTGGCCAAGCTTTTTGGCAGGATACAAATCCGCAGTCGGGCCTGACAGGTTTAACCAAGTTTTGAACTATGTTTCAGTAATAGAGGGCAGGGGAAGATATGCAACCGTCGTATGATTTGTTATTTGCATCATCAAATGCGCACAAGTACAAAGAGGCAAAAGAGATCCTGGCGCCATTTGGAATAAGACTGAAATTCTTCAAATTCAGTGCAGTCGAGATCCAGTCTGATTCTCTTTTGAAGATTGCAAGTAAAAAAGCACTTGACGCGTTTTTAAAATGCAAAAGACCAGTCATAATAGAGGACGACGGAATTTTTGTGAAATCCTTGGGTGGATTTCCAGGACCATACTCATCGTATGTGTATGATACCATTGGAAATCTGGGAGTAGTCAGGCTGGTCAAAAAAGACAGGAGGGCGAAATTTTGCGCCATAATATCATTTTGTGACAAGTCAAAAAGGCCTACCCAATTTGAGGGAATCACAAGAGGGAGCATCCCAAAAAAGCCAAGAGGAAAGGGCTGGGGATACGATCCAATATTTGTTCCAAGGGGCAAGACTCAGACCTATGGTGAGATGAATGAGAAAAATGAATTATCGCACAGAGCCAGGGCCTTGAGAAAATTTGCTATCTGGTATTCAAAGGCTCGCTAATGCTTAGCTAGAATCTCGGCATTTCGCTTTTTTGCTATCTCAAAGGCAAGCTTGCTAATTGACTTTGCTTGAGATGAATTTTCGTTTAGCATGTACATCATTGCCTTGCCAACAGTTCTTGTCTTTTTAATTACCTCCTGTCCTTCCAGCTTGTGGATTATGTTGAGTGTTGTTTTGAAATTGACACCAGAAATTCTTGAAATATCGGAAATCGAATAATCCAAACCTCTCATTGTCACCATGTGATCTAGAATCTTTGACTCACTGCGTGGGAAAACGCTTGTCAACGGTCCGATTTCCTTGTTATGCATATGATTTTGATTCCTACTACACACGGATCATTTTGCAGGAATTGGCTTCTTTAATTTAGAAAGTTCTTCATCTGCAATCATTTCAGAAAGATAATAGATATTCTTCTTCATGCTCTTTATCAGCTGGCTTTCCATGTTAATAGAATAGAGTTTTGCATTTGCAATCTTGCGATTTATCCTAACCATTCCAAAATCAACAAGATTATCAAAATACTTGTAAAATGTGGTTTTGCTCATACCTAGTGCTTCGATTATCTCTTTTTGCGTAAAATCATTTTTTGGGAAATCCATCAGATAATCAATAATCTTCATCTGTGGGGAACTTCCATACGCTCTTAGAAGAAGTGAGCTTGATTCGGTCATATCTGATCTAGCCATAAAAAGTATTTAAATTATAACTACAGAAGGTATCATAAGTGTACCAGGTTGAAGGCAACTTTCACCGATGATCAGTTACGTGCACAGATTCTTCATTATCTATGGGATCAAGGAAGCTGGTCTGAAATCTATACCAATCTCGACAAAATGGTAAGGAGATTGAGCAACGTCGTGAAAAACAATGGAAAAAACACTATGAAAAAGGTAGAGGATCTTGTCAAGTGGAACTGGGTCTTACCTAGAAAGAACTGGGAGACGGTTTCACTCAACCCAATTTACAAATCTCAGATCAGGCAGTACATAGAAAAGAATCTGGTGGTGTGAAATATTCAAAAAATTATGGTGCTATGAACTTTTTTAATACTATTGATCATCCAACCGGATTTGAGGGATTCACGTATGCTTCAATCCAGCGGTCGGTAAACCTTTTCTGGTTCTGCAGAACCACGATTCTGGACGCCTGGCTGTCGTCCATCACTGAGTAAATTCCACTCTTTCTGGCAAGCTCTGTGGCAAAATGGCTCACCTCTTCGAATTCCAGCATGTCTGATCTTTCTAGCCTGTTGGTGGAGCGCCCTATGTGCATGTATGATTTTACCTCGATGAAATGTGCGTTTCCTCTATTGATCATTTCTGCAAACGCTGGATTCATGTCTTCAGAATCGTTGTAGTTTCTGATCAGCGTCATCCTTAGTACTGTTCTGGTGTCAAGCCTTGAGAGGATCTCCAGGGACTGGTTCCATCTTTCCCAGGAGTCGTCATACCTTGGCTTGTTTATTTTGATAAAGGAATCATAGTCTGCTGCATTTGTGGACAGGTACACCTGGGTTGGCAGTGCGTCCTCGTCCTGGAGCCGCTGTAGCATTTCAGGCTCCTGGCCGTTTGTCACCAGAAATACTGATTTTGTAGCTTTCAGGGATTTCAGATATCTTATCAAAGCTGGAAGCTTTGGGTACATTGTCGGCTCGCCGGAAAGCGAAATGGCGTAATGGGCAGGAAACAGCGACTCGTCAATCTTTTTTGGAATAGACTTTGGGTCGCCGTAATGGCCCATGATGAGCTTTTCCCTTTCCTCCATCAGCTTTGCCATCATTTCTTCTGGCTCTGCAACCTTGTTTTGGTCCATTTTTAGCGAATCGTAGAATTCCATTGGGCGCCAGCAGTAGACGCACCTGTTCTCGCAGTGCATTCCGGCCGGAGAAAACTCCATGCACTGGTGCGTCGATATTCCATAGAACTTGTGCTTGTAGCAGCTTTCCTCTCCCTTGAAGGATTTTTTTGTCCAGTGGCACAATTCCACTGTGGCATGGTCTGCCACTCCGTACTTTGCCTTCTTTAGCTGCTTTAGAATTCCCGGCCTGATCTGGATCAGGTCGTTTTCGGATTCCACTGTTTCGCCTGAGCAGCTCATGGGGTTTGCTTTCACGTCATTAGATATGAATTTGTGGCTAGATCGCATGCATCAAGAATTTGATAATAAATGAAAATCTGTCCAAAAATTTGGAAATCAATCTTAAATATGATGATTTTATATAAGAAATGATGCGGAGGGTTGTAAAAAAACCTAACAAATAATCCGCGCGTGGCCTAGTGGAACTAAATGTGGTCCGTCAACGCTCAGGCGTCTATGATGGCTCTGAGAGGTGTTCTCTCGTCGTTCTACGCTTGAGGCCACGCCCGATTTTGATTTTCCAACTGTCCTCAAAATTACGCAATTTGTTCAAAGTTTGTTTGCGATATTGTAATCAAAATTTAAATCTGTTACAAGAAGCTAGAAGCTCAAATGAAAAAAGAGGCAATCATCTCAAGGCTGCCACACCTTCGAAGGCATCCACAGCCAGACGAAGTCATACAAAGTAGAGTTGAGGCAATCCAGGGAAATGGGTTTACCTGGACTGACATTCAAAATCCAACTCGGGACGACATCGAGAAGCTTGGCAAAATGTACAGTTTCAATTCCTTGAATCTGGATGACTCGATATCAAAGATACAGCTTGCAAAAATCGATAACTATGATGAGCATTCGTTTGTGATCTTGCATTTTCCACCACCCGCTCTGAAAAGAGGCATGTCAAGATTCAACCAGCTTTCAGTCTTTATCGGAAAAGACTATGTCGTTACCATTCACAACGGCGAGCTCAAACCGCTAGTCGACATGGTGACACACTGCAAGGAAAACTCGCAATACAGGGCCGAGCTTTTGGGAAAATCGCCCGGGTTCTTGCTCTACAAGATAATCGATGCGCTAGTAGATGACTTGCTGCACACGCTGCGGAGAATAGTGGAAAACCTTGATGAAATAGAAGACGACGTCTTTGATGAAAACAAGTCCACTCCAAAAAAGATCTCGCTGCTCCGACGGGAAATAACAATACTCCGCAGAATAGTGCATCCACTCAGAAAAATAGTATTAGAGACATCGAAAAACACGCAGCGATTCTCAAGTCCGGACGATGACCTTGTGATTCACTTTGATGATGTCATTGACCACATCGACAAGGTAGCTGAGACATTAGATGAGGCAAAAGAGACAATGGAAATATACAAGGACACAGACTTTATGCTGTCCACTGAAAAATCAAACAAGATCCTTGCAACCCTTACCATAATATTCACACTCACTATTCCGCCCACTGTAGTTGGCGCGCTTTATGGCATGAACGTGAATCTCCCGGGCGGAATCGAGACTGGCTCTTGGACGTTTTTGGGAGAATACACTGCTTTGATCATAATGACGATAATATCGATGGTGCCGTCGTTTTGCATGTTCCTGTACTTTTATAGGAAAAAGTGGCTAGTCGACTAGAGCCACGGGAACAGGTAGTTTGCGCCCCACCAGACCA
>JBQTHG010000035.1:0-9175 GCA_052390175.1 Nitrososphaerota archaeon
ACATACAGGACAAATTCATCGAGATAGGAATGGGCAGTCCGCCTGAACGTAAATTTTGGGTGGCAATGAACTTTCCAGACCAAGGATATCTTACTGCAACGCGAATAGACAAAGACGGCTGGTATGAGGGTGCCAAGATGATTGCTGCCTACAATGACATGCAAGGAGTGTCAGTTGGCAACGGGAAGCGAATCGTTGTAACCAATGTCAATTTACAAGAATTTGTGATTGGCAGTTATTCGGTATATGGGATGGCCGAGTCAACAGATCCTCCAGCAATAAATTCTGGCAGCCTTAGCCTTGAAGTTCTTTCAGGAGATGTCTCAAAGAATCCAATTCACTATTATCCGTTTTATGTTACTGGCGTTGTCGGCGCAATAATCGGGGTCTTGCTAGTACTCAAGAAGCGTTCCTAGTTTTGTAGTAGTTACAGTATTTTTTTATTTTGCACACATGGCACATTGGAGAGATCGGCTTGCAGATGTTTTGGCCGTACATCACAAACGTATCATTGATTTCAAGCCAGTATTTTTTTGGAATTTTTTCTATAAGCTCAAACTCTGTCTGCTCTGGAGTCTTTGTCTTGACCAATCCGAGCCTATTTGAAATTCTATGAACATGAATATCCACTGGAATTGCCGGCTTTTCAAATGCATACACAAGTACGCAGTTTGCCGTCTTTCGTCCAACACCTGGGAGGCCAACAAGCTCATCCAAATTATCGGGAACCTTGCCCCTATACCGCGACTGGATTATCTTAGCTACCTCGATTATTCTTTTTGTCTTTACGTGGTAAAATCCAATTGACCTGATTATCTTTTCAATGTCTCTTGTCTTTGCTCCTGCCAGCTGTTTTGCAGTTTTATATTCTGCAAATAATTTTTTTACCACCTTGGCAGTGTTTTCGTCCTTTGTTCGTGCGGAAAGAATCGTTCCAATGAGGATGGCAAACGGATCCCCTTTTTCCACATCATGAAGCTCACGCAGTGCAGTCATTCGAGGCGGCTTGACAGAGTTCATCGTATCAATCATGCCGGATAGAATTTTTTCCATTCCATCTATCTTGGAATCATTCCATAATAAGCTAAACATGACATGAAGTATTATAATGTTAAAGACGCAATAACATTCGTGGAACTAACAAAAGAAGAAGAGCTCGCACTAAGGGGAGAATATGGCGAGACTCTACAGACAGCGTACAGAATACTTGTTGCAACAGGCGAGGCAACAAATGCTGAAAAACTCATTCCAATAAAATGGGCGCACCTTTCTGGCGTCAACTATAACACAATTGGTGATGCAGGAGAAGAGTTTCTCTCAAAACTCAGCCAGTCTGCCAAGGTAAAGGTGATGACCAGTGTTAATCCGATGGGCTTTGATTTTGACACAGTATCAAAGTACAACCTTTCAGATGAATTCATAAAGAAACAGCAAAGCATCAAAGAATCATATGAAAGAATGGGTGTGATCCCTTCGTTTTCGTGCATCCCATATGAGATATTTGATCTGCCACAAAATGGAACACAAGTCTCCTTTGCAGAAAGCAATGCAGCAATTTATGCAAACTCTATTGGCAATCTAAAGACCAACAAAGAGAGTGCATTTTCTGCACTAGCAAGCGCTCTTACTGGAAAGAGCCCATACTCTGATCTTAGAGCAGACGATACGCCAAACCTTACCATACGAATGAAAATTGAAAAACCCGACGAGCTTACCTTTGGAATGCTTGGCTTTTTTGCAGGAAAAATTGCCGACAATTCGGTTAGGATTTCAGGTGTTTCAAACATGGACAAGCGAAGCTGCAAGTCTTTGTGCGGAGGAATGGGAACATCCGGACGATGCGGCAAGTTTGTTCTTGGAGAGGAAACTGCAGACACTGAAAAGGTTGATTTTGACAAAAAAGAAATGCAAAATATTCACGACGAGCTAAACACAGCAGACAAGGGCGACATCATAACACTTGGCAGCCCGCAGCTCGGCCTAGAAGAGATGGCAGACCTTTCTTCCATGCTGAAGGGAAGATCATTTGATAAAAGATGCATGGTATTCTGCCCAAGGGCTGTACAGGAACAGGCACGAAAAATTGGATACACAAACGAAATAGAGAGAGCTGGATGTGAAATTCTATCTGACTGCTGTACGTGTCTTAGTCCATTGATTGACAAAAACGATGTGGACTCTGTTACAACAAACAGTATCAAGGGAGCATACTATCTAAAAAACTCAAACGGTGTCGATGTGAATCTAAAACCATTATCAAAAATAATACAGGACGAGACAAAATGATACTCAAAACTATAGTAAAAGGAAAGGCGCATGGAAAAATCCTCAAGACAAACATACCAGTTAACTTTCTTGGCTCTATTGACAAAAAAACCGGAGTCATAAACGACAATAGACATGACTTGGTAGGCAAGTCAGTAAAAGATACCATTCTTGTGTTTCCGCACGGAGTTGGTAGTAGTGTAGGTGCATACACGATATACTCCCTCAAGTCAAATAACTCTGCGCCACTTGCAATGATCTGCAAAAAAGCGGATCTTACTGTGGCATCTGGATGTGCACTTGCAAACATACCACTAGTTATTGCAACAGAAGAAGAATTTGACAAGCTTGAAAATGGAAAACAAATCACATTAGATACAGACTCGGGCAAAATGTTATAGATCTTTTCGAACAATTTTTCCATTTGGTTGCTCTTCTCCGAATACAACTCCTTCAAACGAAAAAACCCGTGTCTGTTTGTCCTTCCAGCATCCATCTGGGAGGCCTGCCTTTTGGCATGTAAAATTAAGGAATTCTTCTTCATTCCAACCATACTCGACTGGAACTTGGGGCAAAAGCAAACCAGTACGATAACCCTGCTTTACTATGAGGCCGTTTCTGCCAACTTTGATCTTTAGTGGTAGCTGAAGTGGATCATCTACTTTGATCTCAGTAGGAGAAGTGAGAACCGTGACCTCAAATGTGATCTTGGTCAGCTCTGAAATCTGTACCGGAGAAAACCTTGGGTCTTGACTTGCTGCAGCTATTGCCGCCTCAGGTAGCGCATCAATGAGCTTTCTTGGAGTTGGAAATCCAATGCAGCCACGAAGGTCATCTTGGGTGTTTAAGGTTACAAATATTCCTGACTCAAAGGAAAACTTTGCCTTTAATTTTTCATCAAGCTCCAATCTGCGGTCGTTTCTGACAAATTCAGTCACAATTTTTCTTGCGGTTTGCACAAGAATTATCCCATCTTCATCTGAAAGACTAGAGTTGGCCATTTATTTCATCGATAAGTTTCTTCAAGTTTCTAATATGAGTTCCTTCCCAATAGATGTGTTGGCAGTCGTTGCAGCTCCAAAACTCTTTCACATTTTGCATTACTTTCGGCTGTACCTTATCAGTAACTTGATCTTTTTCTATTATCTGTAAACTGCCATTACACACAGGACATCTCGTATTGTATATGCTAAATTCGAATTTTTTCCAGTTCATCTTTTTTGCAATTTCTATCATTTGCTCTTTTTCAGTATGAGTGAAGATCTCGATTGTCAAAATGTCATGTTTTTTAGCATTGTCTACAAGTTGATGGTCTTTTGTTATTATGATACGACTTTCTTTTTTTGCAACTAACATGAGATCCTCGTCATCAATTACTGCAGAATATTTGCAGTCAAAACCTAACATTCGCAGTTTTTTTGCAATGGTTCCAAGCATTGAATCTACGATAAACTTAGCCTGACTCAATTTTTGTCAGGCCAGTTTCTACTATGTGGCTTTCACCTGCAGGGAAAACACGCACATAATCATCTATGTTGAATTGCTTTGCAACATCTTCACTTAATTTTATGAATTCGATTCGGAGCCTTTTTGCAACCTCTGGTATGTCGGATCCGCCAGGTTCGATTATTGCATAGCAGAGACAGATCTTTTTGACTGGCTCTGGAGGGCCACACATGATCATGTGATGATCATCTCGGTATAGTATCCCAATTGCCAATCTGAGTGTTGGGGCCTTGATGAAATTCCTGTGCCCATCCAATACAAATGAACCTCTTGTAAGAAACTGGCCGCTGGGTGCTGCCTTTTTTACTTGATCTGGGTTTATCCAATATGCGCTCATGCCATACATTGCCTCGCGCCATGCCCTGCTAAAGCACACAGTAGCGTGTGCAACCTCATTTAGCGAATCAAAAGGAATGGTTTCTGGAACATCCTTTAGTACAAAAAACGGCGATCCAAATATTTCTGCGTGAAAAACCTTGTCGCCTTTAGCAAGTTGCTTTCGACTTATGGCAGAATTTGATGAAGAGTCCCTACCCCCGATGGCCAGGAGCCCATCTGAGGTGTAAAACCACCTGTATCTCTCAAACCACTCTTTTTTCTTAAACTCGGTAAAAAAGACCGCACTTTTTGTTGTTTGCGATTGTGACTTTAGTTTTTCAAGCTCTTTTAGGTTTTTTCTCTTCAATGATTCTATTGACCCTACAGCAGCTGCTTGCCGCTTTGATTCATCAAATAAGGTGGATGCAAGTGCAGGAATTGATGACTCTGGGCGTATCTGAATTTTTTCATTATCGATTTTCAGATAGGTGATGCCTTTTTCTTTTACCAGCTCGGAATTTTGCAATTTTAATTTTTCAGCCGCTGCGGGATCATTTATCGTAGTTATTCCATTTGATGTTAGTGTAAAAAGTGATTTTGCCACATTTGATATCTTTTCAGCTTTTTCCTTTACTTGTAGTATTGCCTTGTCTTGTTCGTCTATTCTGCTCTGTAAGTCGCTGATTTTTTTATCAAGCGAGCTTGTCTGTGATGCCTTGCCCTTTTCTAACAGTATTTTCGAGAATATTTTATCAAGGCCTTCCATGAATCTTGGAATCTTTTCATATTCTGAATTTGGTATGGTGACTGTAATTGGATATACATCAAGACTATCTTGTGTTTTGACAATTACCGGTTCATGATCTCCATTCACTATGTCCTGTACAAGCGATTTTGCAGCAGAAACCATGTCTTTGATGTTGTTGTCTGTAAGGGAGTCTCCAGTAGAATCAAAATTAATTTTTGCCAAGCGAAGGATTTCTTCTGCATATTTTGCTGGCAGTCCAAACGTTCTTCCAAGCCAACGTACAGCAGACACAGACGCAGATCTCAGCTCTTCAAAGTTTTTTTCATCTATTTCAAAAATATCAAGGCCTTTTTGGGGAGGAGGGGTGTATGTAGCACCAACATAAAGCTCCCTGTGTCTTACCTGAATTGAATGCAACAAGGCCAATACCTTGAGATCCTTGTTACAAAGCAGAATGTTACCATCACTAAAAAACTCGCAAATTAGAACAAACTCCTTGTCAAAGCCAGCAAATGTCAGATATGCAATTCGCTCAACGCCAATCTGCTCCACTTTTACAAGTTTTAGTCGCAAAAGATCGTCTCGTAGACGCTTTACCAGTTTGTTTTCTTCAAGCTTGTCAATTTTGATGGTGGTAAACCACATTCCAATTGTCGATATGACTAAAAACAAGTCGGGCTTTTCAGGATGATGAAGCTTCACAAGAATGCTCCCTTGATTTATTGAATAGATGTTATTGACATAGTAATCACTTGTCGCCTTTGATATCTCATTTACAAGAAACCTCAACTCTATTCCAGCAAGCGCCATGAGGAATCACCAAAGAATCCGAATATACTCTTACTGATGTATTGATCGCGACCAAACATTTGGCTCTGTGTAATCTACGGGACGTATCTCACACTAGCCACAATCTGCTCGGTATCTTTTGACTGCTTCATTGCTTCATCTTGTGGCGCGTCTGGCCTGAGCCGTAGGCCTCGTAGCTGCACAACTGACACACCTTTGTACAGGATGTTTCGTGCAGCGTTAATATCGCGGTCTTCTCTATGGCCGCAATGACATCTTATCTGTCGGTTCTCTTCGGGGATTATGATTCCCCCACATATCGAACACCTCGATGATGTCTTGTTTGGTTTTATTTTGATTACAGAAATTCCGTTGTACCATTTTGACTTGTACTCTAATTGTCTTCTGAATTCGTAAAATGGCCATCCATTTAGTCTTGAGTGGTATTTTTTACCCTGACCATTTCCTTTCCTGTATAGTTTTCTCATGCCCTTCAGATCCTCAAGTATTAGTTGTTTTTTCTGAGTTACCAGTTTCTTTGATATGTTGTGGAGTATTTGTTTGGTTTTGCGTTGTTGTTTTATCCCATACTTTTGGAAAATCTTTCTTCTAATCCTGACATCGTTTCTTCGAAAATGTGATTTTACCTTGCGGTATCTCTCCTTGATTTTTGTTATCTTTGATACGTCTGAGAATACATCCACTATACCGTCTGAATGTGCTGCGGTTATGTTGTTCAGATTTGTATCTATTCCTACAAATTCAGTCAGCTTAATGGGGTCGGTAACTTTTGTAATGGAGATTGATATAGAGTCATGGGCAATTGTGATGGTTCCGGTTCTGATGGAATACTCTGAGATCCTTTGCATGGTGTAATGGTTTAATGGAATGCGGACATATGGTTGCCTAGATCTGACGCCGATTAGAAGCGTGGTTCCTATGATTTTGTATGATTTCTTATCAACTATCAGATACGGTCTTTTGTAGTATGGGATCCTAACATCTGGATTCTTTTTCCTTGCCTTTCTGAAACCCCTAAGTTTTGATTTTGCCACTACGATTGCTCTTGCCACATACAGTTTTAGGAATTTCATATTGTCAGATAAATAATGGTATAGGTTACCGTTGAGGGATTTTAGCGAGGAAAGGTTCCGCTCAATTCCAACCCTGATGGATTCGTTGATCATCCACCTGAACTCTTCCATTAGATTTGATAGTTCGGCTGATCTATACTGTTGTGTTATAACAAGCGTAGATTCCATTGACAAAAGACTGTGTTTGTAATAGTAAAGAAGATGGTTATTATGAGATAACCAAGTCATGTAGACTAGTGCCAAACATTTTAAACCAGACATAATAGAGTCATCATAGAAATTTCATTGAAACACCCAAAGAAAAAGGCCCCAAATCCAGAGGATCCTAAAAAAAATGACGACCAGCCAAAAATAGAACCGATTGATAACCAAGATGAGATAACAAGACGCAAAAAACTACTGGACAAACTGTTTTGGATTCGCATTGGACTTGCAGCAATAGGCGGCGTTGTTGCCACATTCTTGTTTGAATCAATCGACGGCGAAGAACGCAGATGGGCGTCAATTGGATTTATGATTATGGTTTTCATAGCTTCTGCAATAATTGGAAAGGGAATGAAGATAGGCCTTCCACCGTCTGATAGAAAAAAACTGGTCACTACAGGCATTGGAAGCTACGTGTTCATCTATTTGTTCATGTGGATTCTCTCATATACTCTGGTACACCTCCCTGGCGCAGGCATCAATCCACTAAAGCCGCTCTAGCATATGTGGAAATACAAAACCCCCGGAATCCCAGACGAACATTTTGAGCGAACGGAAGAAGTTCCAATAACAAAAGAAGAAGTTCGCGCGGTTCAAATAAGCAAGGCAAGACTCGCTTCCACAAATACTGTTTACGACATTGGATGCGGTAGCGGTTCAATAACGGTTGAAGCTGCACTGCAAGTAGGACAGCAGGGAAAGATTTACGCAATTGACATTGATCCAAAAGCAGTAGAGCTCACAAAAAAAAATCTTGACAAATTTGGCATCCCAAATGTTGAATTGATTTTAGGAGATGCCAAGCAAAAAATATCAGGCCTGCCAATGGCAGACGCAATCTTTGTTGGCGGAACTGGTGGCGACACAAAAGACATTGTGGTTTCATGCCATGACAAGCTAAAACCCGGTGCACGAATAGTGATAGGAACTATTCTAATTGAGACACTTTATGCGGTCTTGGATGTGGTAAACAAGCTTGATTTTGGCGATATCGACATTACACAAATCACGGTATCAAAGAGCAGAAAAACATCTACTGGGACCATGATGCTTGCAAGAAACCCAGTCACAATAATTTCCGCAACAAAAAACTAGTCAATTCGCTTTTAACTAGGAAATTTTTGATTCATAACATGCATGAGCTTGTTTGCATAGGCTGCGGACCTGGCGACCCGGAACTCCTTACAGTCAAGGCGGTAAAGGCAATACAAAACGCCGAAGTCATTGCCTGCCCTACAGCAAAGGAGGGCAAGCCAAGCATAGCTCTTTCCGTTGTGGAGTCGATAATTAACAAATTACAAAACCCAGAGATAATAAATTTGGTCTTTCCAATGGTAAAGGACAAGGAAACACTCGAGTCCACCTGGGAAAAAAACACAAAGATCTTGGCACAAAAGGTGCTTGAGGGGAAAAAAGTTGTCTATCTTACAGTGGGCGATCCGTACCTTTACAGCACTTGGATATATCTGCACAAAGAGCTACAGACAAAATATTCTGACATAAAAATTTCAGTCATTCCAGGTATAGTCTCAATGTTTACATTTGCATCAAAGGTTGGAATCAGTCTGGCAGAGGGTGCTGAGACCATGGCCGTCATACCGTCATGCTATGATCTGTCTAGAGTAAAAGAGACTGCAAAAAACTGTGACACCATGATCTTTCTCAAAGACGGCAGATACTTTGATCAGGTGATCAAGCTTCTTAAAGAATCTGGATTCTCAGACGATTCCATCTTTGCAATAGGTCAAGACCTTGGCACACCAAATGAAATAGTAAGAAAGATGAGACTAGGGGATGTAAATGAAAGTACAATGACTACAAAATATTTTTCAATCATGGTGGTCAAACGTGTCTAAGGTTTACTTTGTTGGGTGCGGCCCTGGCGATCCGGATCTAATCACGATCAAGGCAAAAAAACTTCTTACAAAGGCAGATGTTGTTGTTTATTCTGGGTCTTTGATCCCACAGCAAACACTCAAAATCTGTAAAAAAGCAAAACTGCATGACGCCTCAGGCCTTGTTCGCGAAGAAATATTTGAAATCTTGAAGAATAATGCACAAAAAAACAAGCTGGTCATACGACTACACGATGGAGACCCTGCTATCTATGGAGCAATACGGGAGCAGACGGACAACCTGCAAAAAGAAGGAATAGAGTGTGAAATTGTGCCTGGGGTTACGTCATTTTTGGCCTCTTCTGCAGCCTTGGGTCTACAACTAACCTTACCCGGCGTAACTCAAACCATCATAA
>JBQTHG010000036.1:0-9992 GCA_052390175.1 Nitrososphaerota archaeon
GGATTGCATATTGTTCGGTTTTTTGTCCATCAACAAGACAGAATGTTACTGCCTGGAACGAATCAAACGAGACTACCTGTGCTGACATTAAAAAATCTCCTTGCTTGCTTTGGCTAGCAAAAATGAGTTGCAATCCGAATTCATGAAGATTATTTTGACAGTAAAATAATAATCTCCAGTGTGTTTGCGATGATCAGACAGTATGAATGGATCATATTTTAGGGAATCAGTCATGCTGGCCCTCCCAAAACTGGCAATTTGGTATAGATTCTTTCTCGCGGAAGAATACAGGAGAAAAGCTTTGCCGCTTCGACTCCCATCATTGTTTCGTCCTGTCCAATTACAAGGTAACCTTCGCTTGTTAGTGTTTTGTGAAATTTTTTGAAGATTAACTCTTGTGCTGGTTTGTCGTAATATATCAAGACGTTACGGCATGTAATCAAATCAACCCGCTCAATTTGATATGAGAGTATGTCACCGTTTTCAAAATTGACTAGTTTTTTTATTGTATCATTAACTTCGTACATGTCATTGTTGATTTTGATTAGGTGTTTTGCGATGAGATTAGCTGACAGGTTTTTGAAGCTAGAAGAGGGATAATGGCCTTTTTTGGCTCGTTGTATCGCATCTTTGTTGATATCCGTTGCTACAATGTCGAATCGTACATTCTTTGCGGCTAGTGCTTCTTTTAATAGAATAGCTAAACTGTATGGTTCCTCTCCTGATGCACATCCAGCACTCCAAATCTTGAGTGGTGATGTGTTATTTTTTTTTATTATTTCTGGGATTATCTGTGATGATATACATTGCCAAACAAACGCATCTCTGTAAAACTCTGTTACATTAATTGAAAAGCTCCTAAACAATAAGGAAGGCTCGTTTGTGTTGGATTCCAAAAGTTTTGCGTACTCGGAGCCGCTTTTGACACCTACCGATCTCATCCTAGAATTAATACGCCTGTTCAGAAACGGTTTTTTGAATTGAGTCAGATCCTTCCCGAGTCGTTCAAGCATTATCTTCTCTATTGCTTCCATGTTTTGCTCTGAGATCATCTCATTGGCGCTCAAATCACGCTCACACCCTTTGTTCTTTCTTTGACTGTCATCTCTCCAGAATTTGCATCAAATGTTACCCATCTGCCGTTGGTTGAACCAACGTCTTCTGATACTATTGGGATTTTTTTTTCTGCAAGTGTCGAGCGGATTATCTCAACATTGCGATTACCGATGTTGAACATGTTTTGCTTGCTTTCATTTCGAAAGACATTTGCACCTCCAGCCATTTTGGCCTTTAGTCTGCCTGATTTTGCTCCATTAGATTCCAGTCTTTCCAATATTATTTTTAGAGCAATGTCAGCAAACTTACCGTCAGGCTTTGGCGCTGGATCAGAAGTGTTGTTTTTTGGAAGCATGACGTGTGCCATTCCAGCGCTCTTTGTTACAACATCATATATGCAGATTGCAACGCAAGATCCGACAAATGTTTGTAGCACGGTTTTACCAGATGCGGTAAACCCCAAACCACCCATTGGGATTTCTATAGTACTGGTTTCCTGCGCGGTTTTTGTAAAGCTCAATTACTGTTTCTCCTGCAATATGTCACTGAGCAATGCATCAATCTCGGAATTAGAGCCCCCAACTGGATATGAAGTATCTTCCTGAACTGGAGTAGAGTTTTCTCCATTGGTATTAGACTTGTCAGAGTGGTTTAGGAGGAGTTTTCTTGCATCATCTGAATTCTGCATTATAATCATGTGTAATTTTGCACCGGTAGATTTTCCAGTTAGCTCGACGTCAGCAATTACGGCATATTCCACTTGTTTAACAACGTCTTTTAGAGAGACGTCGATTAACGATTGAAATTCGGCATTTGCGTAATTTGGCGTAGACAAGTCAACTCTAAAGCCAGTTCCATTCGAGAGCGCATTGAAAAATGAGCCTGTCATTATGTTTGCCACTTCCTGAATCGCAGATGCCCCCATTTCGTCAATTTCGCAGATATCGTTTACGCAGAGTAGTTTTGCCGCAATTTTTCTTGCGTGTTTTTGTTGTATGGTATAAAGAATTTCGATGTGAGTATCGCCCTTGCCGTTTAGCCTGACTGCACACATGTTGATTTCATCTGGATCAAGCCTGATGTTTTGGATGTTAGCCATACAGAAGATTTGGACGTTGTGATCTATTGGCTCACTTAGAAGTGTGGACAAGGCACCTGCTGTCTTTGATGTTATGTATTGATCAAAGATTTTGGTAAGTGATTGAGCCTCTTGTGAGCTAAGGGAAAGTAATGTACTCATCGTACGTCACCTAAACTAGCAAGGCCGGATCAAGAATCAATGCAACACTACCATCGCCCAGGATGGTTGCATTAGTGAAAAGATCCGACGAGTGTGCCTCGTTGCCAAGTCGTTTAATTACAATTTCTTGCTTGCGATCATAAGAGTCCACTACCAACCCATATGGCTTGCCACCTTTGTCCACAATTACAACTGTAATTTTGTCAGCTGTGTTTGCCTTGTTTTCTTCAATGCCAAGCAGTTTGGCAACTCGTACTAGCGGAACGACCTGTTCGCGTAAAACTATTGCCTCTTGCCCATGGATGGTTTTGATCTGGTTTGATTCAACAACAGTGGTTGTTGAAATGCTTGATAATGGCAGGACATACTTGTCGCCTGACACATTTATGAGCAATCCTCCAATTATTGAGACACTCAATGGAATTGTCAAAAGCATTGTTGTCCCCTTGCCTTTTTGTGTTGTAATTTTTACATTGCCGCTAACCCCTTCAACCTGAGTTATTACTACGTCCATTCCAACCCCCCTGCCTGAAACATCGGTTACCTCCTTTGCGGTTGAAAGCCCGGGCGTGCCAAGAAGATCGATTGCCTCTTCATCAGAGAGTTTGCTGGCTTCTTCTTCTGTGAGGAGTTTCTTTTCCACTGCCTTTGCTCTGACACGATCAAGGTTGATTCCTCTACCATCGTCCTCGATTTTGATTGCAACTTGGTCGCCCACGCCATAAGCGGTGAGTCGTATGGTTCCAGTTGCTTGCTTGCCATTTTGCTGTCGTTCCTGTGGGGTTTCTAAGCCATGATCTACACAGTTTCTTAGAATGTGCAAGAGTGGATCAGTTATTGCGTCAAGTACAGTTCTGTCAAGCTCAATTCCAGAACCATCCATGATCAGATTTACTTCCTTTCCTAGTGAGGCCGATGTGTCTCTTACCAGTCTTGTGAATCTGCTAAATATTTGATCAATTGGAACTAGTCTGAGCTTCATTGATTGGTATTGCAAATCTGTAATTAGTCTGTCAAGCTCCATTCTTACTTGATGGGATTCGTCTGAGCCTTTGTTGGCGAGTGTTTGCTCAAGTCTCATCTTTGAGATGACTAATTCCCCTACGAGATTCACAAGCGAGTCAAGATCCGACATTTTTACACGAATTGTTGGCGACTTGGTGCCGCTTGCTAATTCGGTTGTAGCTAGCTGGATATCGTCTGGGTGCTCAAGCATCTGAAGATAAGGTTTGAGATCTGTCTTCTTTTTGTCGTCTCCAATCATCTCTCTTAGCAGATCAATACATTTGAGAAGCGCGCTTGCCAAGTTTGGCACAAGCTTTGCCTCTCCCTTTCTGATGTTATCAAAAATGTTTTCAATGTTTTTGCACAATTCCCTAGTATCGTCATAACCCATTGTGGCAGACATGCCCTTGATTGTGTGTGCTGAACGGAATATCAGATCAAGGTATTCTCGGTTGTTTGGCTCCTCCTCAAGCTTCAGCAGTGTTTCATTGATTATTTCCACATGTTCTAAGGCCTCAGAAACATACATTTCTCGATAGTTATTTTGTGACAAGTTTTTCAACCTCCGTTACTATTGCTTGTGATAGCTTTTCTGGGGGAAGAAGCTCATCTACTGCGTTTAGCTCGTATGCTGCTTTTGCCATCCCAAATACTACAGACGACTGTTCGTCTTGAGCAAATGTTCTGCCGCCCCTTCTTTTTATTGCCTTCATACCAAATGCGCCATCGTGTCCCATTCCTGTAAGTGTGACGCCAATTGTATTTGCGCCAAAAAACTCCGTGGCAGAGATCATGGTTACGTTCGCTGCAGGCCTCACTCCAAAGCGCTTTGGTCCGTTGACAAGCCTTACCCTGAGCTGCGAATCAACTTCCATGTGAAAATCCCCCGGAGCCACAAGTGCAACTCCTTCCGTGATGAGATCACCATCTTCTGCTTCCTTGACTGTGATTTGAGAATTTTCATCCAGCCGCTCAGCGAACTTTTTTGTAAAACCCTTTGGCATGTGCTGAACAACCAATATTCCGGCACGGATGTTAGAAGGCAGCCCCGCTAGTACTGTTTGCACTATGTTTGGGCCTCCAGTAGATGACGCGATTGTTACAATAACTGTCGCTGCTTGAGCTGAAATCGGAGGTTTCCCCTTTGGTTTTAAGCTGTTAATTTTTTCGATGACTTGTTTGTAAGGATCACATTTTGCGGCCGTTGTAATTTTGTCAATTAGTGTGTCTTTGAGGTTGTTTGTTCCTTCTGGATTTACTGATGAGATTGTAACAAAATCGATTGCACCATTTTCTAGTGCGTCCAAAACTATTTTTGCACCATCTTGGCTGAAGCTGCTAACCAAAATTGTTGGAATCAGTGTTCCAAGTTTTACCATTTCTTCAATGAATGTAAGGCCATCCATCCTTGGCATTTCCAAGTCAAGCAGGATTACGTCTGGTTTGTGCAGAGCAACTTTTCGCAAACCATCGTATCCATCTCTTGCAACATCAGAGACTAGAATTGTATCACTTGAGATCAGATCCTTGAGTAGTGTAGACATGTAGCTCGAGTCGTTTATTATCATGACCTTGATTTGAGTGGATACTGGTTTTGCTAGCAAGCTATTTCTCCCGATAGTTTGGATTTGATAGGCACTAGCATCGACCTTTTAAATTTATAGTAAAACTAAGGATTGGCAAACCAATTCGCATTAAATTCCGTAAAATCAAATCACGATATATCATCAAGTGTGTTTGAGATGATCATACAAAATTATGATGGTGTTATGTCGTCTGCAAAAGATGTCATGTCTCTTGTGCTGCCAAGTTTTGCATCAAGCTCTGCTTGGGCCTCTTTTACCCTCTCCATAGACAGCCTGATGTTATTGTAGAACGCCGGATTGTTTTTTTGCAATGCCTGCCGTTCTAGTTTTTCAAGCTGTCGTATGATGTCTTTGAGGTAGTCAAGCCCCCACCGATATCCGTCGGCTTCACTCATTGGCGTGCTTTGTTCGGCCTCCATCCTATCGTAGATCTCCTCCAGCTTTGGTATCACAAATTCCATGTGAGGAATACAACACTCAATATCGTATTAAACTGAAGGGAAGTTTTTGGAAAAGATCATTTCCAAAACGGCAAAGCCTAGATTACATTAGACACGGTTTACGTCTCTCTAATTATTTGGGTGGGGGGTATTCCTTGCTCATCTTCTTTGAACACTTCGGCAAGTTCTGGGGGCAAATCATCTATGGTAGGTTGAGATGCTGTGCTTTCTGTTGGCTCTTGTTCCTGCTTTTCTACTGGTTTTTGCTCTTTACTTGTATGATCAGGAGTGTTTTGTTTTGTGCTTTCCGGTTTTTCTTTTTGTCCAACAAGAAGACTTTCAACATCCAGTAGAATTACAAGCTTTTCGTTCATCTTCGCAATTCCTCTAATGTAGTGATATGATTCAAGGGCACCTTGTGGCGCTTGCTCGATGTCTTTTGTCTGTATTCGCATGACCTGGTCTACTTCGTCAACCAAAAGGCCGGTCAGTGCGCCGTTTACCTCGGCTACCAGGATTCTCTGCTTTGAGGAGTTTGTGCTATTCCCTGAGACTAGCCCTAGTTTTTCCTTTACGTCAATTACAGGAATGATTAGGCCCCGTAGGTTCATTATTCCTTTGACATGTGATTCAGAGCGCGGAACCTTGGTAATTTTTTCCACTGCTCTAATTTCACGCACCTGTTCTATTGGCACTGCATAGTCTTCTTTTTTTCCTGAGGCCAGAATGTTAAACGAGACTACCTGAATAGAATCTGTAGAAGCTGCCTGCGCCATCATTGAGGAATCATCTCGATTGCACGGCCCATGTGTTTTGTATTTTGTAATCGAAATATAGAATCATGTGTGTTTGATCTGCTCATACACTACCCCTAGACCACCGGTTCGACAAAGTCCAATACATGAGTAGCCAAATAGTCTGAGAGCAGCGCATCCATTACAAACATGACTACAGATCCTATGATCATTAGCAACCCAATGTGGTAGAATACCGTCTTGTATAATCCTCCCTGAGACACCTTTAGTGCCATTGCAGAAACAACCGAAGTCATCAGAACCATCGCAGGCATCATCATTGCCATGAATTCCGGATTTATTGGAGTTAGCTTTAACGTGTCAGTTTGGACATCCACGGTGCTTACGAGCTCATAAAATATTGTAGTTAGCTTGTTCATCAATCCAAATACTGCCAGAGTGAGTGCATGAAGAACAATGATTATTGTTTCAAATGTTTTTGCTGTCTGGGCTCTTTTTGCCCTAAGTTCGTTGATTTTCACTGTAATGTCGGAAACATAGTTTCCTGCAATGTTCATGTCGCCACCTTTGTCCATTGCGTATGAGATAACCTCGTTACCGTTTGCGATAATTTGGCTGCCAGTATCACGAGAGAACAGCTCAAAACCAAGTTTTTGATCCACCCTGTGCTTGATCCTGTTTTTGAAGTGCTCCAGGTGCTCTTGCAGCGGACCAAAATCGCTTCTTAGAACAGCCTCAAGTGTGCCTCCAACGGTTCCTAGTGTAGCGTAGATTTCTCCAAAGTGTCGAACAAACTCCGGATACCAGTCATTTAGCATCTTTACTTTTTGTTCCAGCTTTCTTGCGATCAGTCCCGGATACAGGAGTGGGGCGGCTGCAATTCCCATCACTATTGATGTGGGCAAAAGTTGCGTTACAAGAAGGACTAGCCCAATTCCTGCTCCAGCGCCTACTGCTATGTAGACTTTGAGTCTGAATTTGAGATCCTCATCTGCCGTTGCGTACCCAAGCTTATCACGGGGAAACATCACATACATCATAAAGACAAACGCGCTCATGCTTGCAGTCACTCCCATAAATGACATCAAAAGAATCCCTTCAGAGTTTTCTTGGCCCATGAGCATGCTCATGATCGAGTTTGCTGCAATCATGAATGCGGCAGTGGACATTAGCGTGTAAAACATTTCCAAGAATAGTTTTTCATTTTCAAGCTTTCGCTCGTACACGATCGCATAGCTTACAAGTGTTGATTTTAGCTCATCAATAAAAAATGTCTTCAGCGCATCTCCAAGTCTTATGACTTGGGCCAGTTTGATCAATAGTTGTTTTAGATGATCGGTTTTATCTACGGATACTTTTTCTGCGACCATCTCTAAAGATCTTGATACGCCATATCCCCATCCCACCCCAAGCTGGTATACTTCTTTGAATGCCGTGGTGTATCGCCCGTAGCTCGTGTCACGCGCGGTTTTGATCAGGTCTATTCCTCCTATGTCACCAGTCGATATGCTATACAGGAACGCCACAAAGTAGACAAACTTCTCA
The DNA here is from genome assembly GCA_052390175.1 of Nitrososphaerota archaeon. Lineage (GTDB taxonomy): Archaea > Thermoproteota > Nitrososphaeria > Nitrososphaerales > Nitrosopumilaceae > Nitrosotenuis. Next base: position 7,628 of record JBQTHG010000036.1, read on the forward strand.
TCGCTTTTTTGGAGGTTTGAAAGGGTGAAGTTTTTGAGCAGTGGAATTTGGATCATAATGAGTCCAACTCCTTGTAAAACGCCTCGAGCCCGATTTCTCTGCAGTGAGATATAGAGTCAAAGACATCATAAAAGTTGAAGATTCTTTTTTCCATCATTTTTTGCAGGATTTTTGCACGCAGCTCCAGCTCCTCATATAGCAGCCCCTCGTCCTTTTTTGACATGCCTCGTTTTTCTAAGACTTTTTGTACAAAGAGTGCGCTACTTCCTTTTCCTCTGAATTTTACCTCGTCTGTTCCCGGATCCCAGTTGAAGACGGGGATGAACATGATGTTTCCGCCTTCTGGGTTATACCCAAGGACTTCGTTAATTGAGAGGACACGTCTTACTCTTTTTCCACCAGGACCCTGCACAGCGCCCTGGAATAATGCGATGTTTAGGTTTTCTACGTTTGTCTTTGGAATGAGCATTGGGGGGTTTGTCATTCTTTGTATGAGGGATGTCATGTTTGCTGCGTGGAACGTACTGACTACGGGGTGACCAGTTTGCATTGCTTGAAACGCAATGTTTGCTTCCGCTCCTCTAATTTCTCCTACAAAGATATAGTTTGGACGCTGTCTTAATGCTGCCTTTAGCAGATCAAACATCGTAACGCTAGAGTGCTCGTTGCCTGTGTCTCTTGTCTGTTCGTTGATCCAGTTTGCATGTGGTAGGGTGATTTCTGGAGTATCCTCGATTGTGACTATTTTCCAGTTTGATGGAATAAATGCGGTAAGTGCCATGAGTGTGGTGGTTTTACCAGATGCAGTTTCTCCGTTGATGAACACGCTCATTCCCTCTGAAAGCATCATCCACATGTATGCAGCTTCGCGAAAGTCCAGTGCCTTTGATGTCAGAACTTGGGTGATAGATAGTGGGGTACTTGCGAACTTTCTGATTGTCGCGTTTGTTCCCTTTCTGCTAATGTCTTTTCCAAATACAACGTTAATTCTAGATCCATCTGGGAGTACTGCGTCAACTACTGGCCTTGCATGTGAGATGGTCTTGCCAAATTGTTCTGACATGCTGATAATCAGCTCGTCGATTTCCTCAACGCCCAAAAACAACGGGCACTTTAGCGCACCAAATGACTTGTGAATCACATATACGTTTCCTGCACCGATGATTGAGATGTCTTCAAGGTTCGGATCTGCAAGGAATGGATCGAGTATGCCGGTTCCTGCCCTTTTTTGCAGAAAATGATATCGCAGTCCAACCCAGTCACTTTTGTTCACCGGAAGCGACTTTAGCTTGTAGATGTCTCCTACTGTATTATAGTCTACGGCAGTATCGGTTATCTGTGTGTGATCTTTGAGGTAGGTCTCAACCATGTTGAATCGTTCTGTGATTTCTAATGGTGGAATCATGTCTGCTGACTGGACTGCAAACATTTTGTCTGCAAGCTCCATTATCTTTCTGTCAGGCATGTCAGGCTCAACTATAACATATTCCATGTAGCCATCATCGGATGTGGTGTGTGGATTGATGTGTATGTAGCTCTGCTCGCCTGTTGGATAAAGCAGGTTTGGCTCCTTGAGCTTTTTGTGCTCTGACTGCAGCTGTTCTGTAAATAATGGAAGCGGGTTTCCTCTTGCCGTATACATTTCAATGTAGTTTAACAGGTGTGATGACTTTCTGAGCTCTTCAGTAAGTCTCTTGTCCCTTACTTGCGAAAAATCAAAAGGCAAAGTCTAGTGGCCCCCGCTGTATCACCTAGGCGTTTGCCATAGATATTGGAACAATCTTTATTCCAAATGTCATGTCTACGTCAAATGCAAAACCAGAGTCCGTGTTTTCTTTGGCGCCGATTAGCTTTACAATTTTTAGCGTCTTGACATCCTTGCCACCTATGTTAGTTGAGCCAAGCTTTAGGTATACATCGACTCCCCCCTTTACCCTCATTCTAAGATCTGGCGGAATGTCATCAGGATGAATGGTAATTATGATGCTCATTCCACGAGCAACAAGATACTTGCATTGGGTAAAAAACTCCAGAATTCTACTTGCATCAGAAAACATTGTCAAAAGCGACAAAGAGTCAATCACAACGCAGTTATGCTCTTTGAAGCTGTTTCCGATGTATTTTCCTACAACTGGAAGCAGATACGATGACTGTTCTTTGTTCCACTGGACTCCGTACATGTGCAACGGCATTATTGTAAGTCTGTTTCTTAGAAATGCAGTAGAAAAGTTGAATGTAATTGCCTTCATGTTTTCAATGTATTCTTTTACCGTGTTTTCCGTAACGCAGAGAATTCTTTTATCAGACTCTAGGAATCCCTTCATGAATTGTGCGGCAAGCGCGCTTTTGCCGGTTCCATGATCGC
>JBQTHG010000037.1:0-17503 GCA_052390175.1 Nitrososphaerota archaeon
GCAAGACCCATAGGATCTTTTCCGGCAGACACTTCAATTCGGCTTGCCTCCTTTAGGAACTCGAGCGCCTTTCTCTTTGTCTTTTCACTAAGATCTGCAATGCTTGCAATTCTTGCGACTCCTTTGATAGGATCAACTACGGGCATTTTCAGGTCAAGTTCTCTGAGAAGTAATCTGTAGCATCTTGCAACATCTTTTCTTTTGATGTTGATTCCGTTTGCAACATCGGTCAGTGTCCTTGGAGTTTCTGTATTCCTGCATGCTGCATATAGCGCTGCAGCCACAAGCCCTGGAATCGAGCGCCCTCTGACAAGACCTTTGTCAAGTGCCTTTCTGTAAATGTAGGCAGTCTTTTCAATTACTGCATCAGAAAGTGCTAGCTTGTCTTTGAGCCTGTCTAGTTCACTAAATGCCTGTCTGAAGTTTCTGTCTACTGGTTCGTGGACTTGGCTTCTAGAGTCCCACGTTCTAAGTCTCTCAATTGTACTCTTCATGGAAGAGGTAAGTGGTTTTCCTGAAGCGTCCTTGTCTGCTTGGCCAATTATGGTTGCTAACCCCATATCATGCATTGCCAATGAAGTTGGCGTTCCGGTTCGTGTTCTATTTTCTCCTTCTTCTTTTGAAAATGAACGCCACTCTGGGCCTTCTTCTTCTACTCTTTCAGTTGCAACAAACCCGCAAGTGTTACAAAACATTTCTCCAGTACTTCCGTCCGTTAGCATCGCTCCTTTAGCGCAACGCGGACATCGATCACTGCTTCGTGCTGTTTGTGTCATAAGGTGTAATCCGTTTTTTGATTCTATATATAAAGATTTAACAAAATTTATCTATGATGGTGCTTTTTTGAGCCTAAATCCTGAACTCTAGTGGAAAAATGGAGATGTGACATCTTGGATTGCCAGCTCAAACAAAAAATCACCATCTTCAGAAAATGCAAAAATAATTTTCAAGATGTAATGGCATTTGAATCAGTGCAAATTTTTTGTTCAAGTTTTTTTGTAAACACAAATCAAATCCCTGAAAAAATCCTCGCTGACAAATTTTGTAGCTAAAAATTTTCTCATTTTAATTTTACAATGATCAGACCGATTCAAAATTAAAACAAAATCATTTTTGCTAGCTACAAAGATTTGAAAAACGTAAGCCTTATATACTATACCCCTAAGGGACTACTATAAAAATGGAAACATGTCCATTATGTGGTGAGCACGTCACATCCGCAAATGCGGTACCTGTTCACGTCAAAAAAATGCACCCACAAAGCATTCTAGCCCAATAAACAGGCAGATTTTGTTTTTTATTTCTTAGATTTTTGCTAGTGGATTCTATCTTTTGGTGAAATAGATTTCACACCTTTTAATTTCAATAAACTACAGAAAACCAGCCATGACAAACTTCCAGAACTCATGGTCCAGACCATCAACACCAACCATGTCAGATAAGCTCAACGACGTACTCAAGCCAAAGGGATCATTAAAGCCCAGAATAGAACAGGCTGTAAAGAACCTACACAACCAAATTACAAAGCTCGACGGAATGCTAACAAAACTAAAGCAAAGAGAAGAAAAACTATTCCAAAGAATAGTCGCTGCAACCCAAAAACATGATATTCATTCCAGTAAGGTTTTAGCTAACGAACTAGCCGAAGTCCGCAAGGTCTCAAAAATGCTAGGAAACGCCAGAACCGCACTAGAGCAAATCGAACTAAGACTAACTACATTCCACGACCTAGGTGACACGGTGGTAACGATAGCACCAACAATCGGCCTAATGAGAAGCCTCAAGTCTTCACTTGGCAAGTTCATGCCAGAAGCAGACAAGGAATTGGGCATGATGACAGAGATGCTAAACGGACTAATGATGGAATCATTCCAAGGCGAATCCGCATTTGGTATGGATCAGTCACTCAACGAGGAATCTGAAAAGATTCTAGAAGAGGCAGCAGCAGTTGCAGAGACATCTGTGGGTAACAAATTCCCATCAATGCCAGTAAGCACACAAACTGCATCCTCAACAAGATACCTCTAAGTATCTTTTTTCTCTTTTCTTAAATTTCTTAAAACTACTGACTATATCATGCGTGTTCTGACTCGGAGATTGCTATATCTTGGGTCTTGAATCTTTGATGCTTTTTACCCTGTTTGCCTCGCCTTCGACGACACTATCGATGTTGGCAAGCTTGTTTCGCAGGTTACTAATTAAGGAGCCAACGTCATCAGCTTCTCTTTCAACCTGAGCCCTCTTATTGGAAAGGTCTCGTATGCCGCGGTTTTCCTCCTCGATGTATTCGCTAACTTTGACTAGCTTTTCTTTTAGGTTCTTGATATCCACTGATTCGTCTTCGATCTCTTTTTCCAGCTTGGTTCGCTTGTCCTTTAGGTTCTTTATCATCAAGCCGACATAGTCTATTGCCTCCTCCAGCTTGGCACGCTTGTTCATAAGATCGCCAATGCCAATATCAGAATCTGAGGATGTGGTTTTTGGCTGTTCCGCTATGTGTTCCGCTTTGAATTCTGGTTTTTCTTGCTCCATAACACCGGAATCTTGCTCCGATTCGCCTTTCTTAAATTTTTCAAACATGTTATACAACGATTGAGTGCTATACTGATTTATAAAATCATAGCGAGAGGATCGCGATCTTGACTGTGACGAGTCAGACATAATTACATATTCAGCCTGATATGTTTGCTATAGATTCATGCCCATAAAACTATAGGGTAAATCTTGAGAAAATCGATCTTTTCAATTCTCTATTTTTCCTCCCCCGCATCAAAAAACACCAGTTTTTTGCTATTCCAAACACCTGAAACACCTGTTCCGCTATGTGTTCCGCTTTGCGGTTTCAAAATGTCCCTAATCAAGCTGGCTACCTATACCATGGCATGTCAAAACAACAATACAGGTCCGAAATGGGCATAATGGGAGACATCTTAAATGTGGCAATGGAAGGAGGAAGACAAGGAACCATCGTCTCTGCAATCTCCAGACGAGCAAACCTCTCACACTATGCTGTAATAGAAAAGTGTGAAAAGCTCTCAGGCGCAGGCTTGGTCCAAACTCTCAGAACAGACAAAAACCGACTTTACACAATAACCGAAAAAGGCATAGAGTTTGTCCAAGAGTTCAGAAAGTTCCAGTCGCTCCTAGATTCGCTCAATTTAAGGTACTGACCATGAATAACCAAGAGGCCAGGCTCTGTAGCCTACAAGACATTCCAGACGTAGAGGGAATGATTTTTGTAAGGATTACAGATATCCTCATTAGAATGCTAAAGGCACCACTCTTAGCGATAGGTATAGTTCTAGCAGTGCTACTACCTGCTCAACACTCTTCTGGGTCATTACGTACCTTGGACTTTACCATTTATCCAGATGGGACTACTCACATCTCACAAGAATCTTCAGCGGATCCGCAGGATCCTGAACTAACAGTATCGCTTTTTGGAAGTACGGTTGATAATTTTATTGCCCAAGACGAAAACGGCATCTTACTATCTTTTGATATTGCCGAAAAACAAGTTATAATCCAAACATTTGGGGCTACTAGCGTTTCTGTTGACTATGATAGCTACGATCTTGTTTCAAAAAAGGGTAAAATTTGGACATTTGAAATTAACTCACCTGTAGATTATGCACTCATCATGCCAGAAGAGACGGTAATTGTTGGAATGACCGTGTTCCCAGAACTTGTTGAAACAATAGATGATAGGCAACACCTCTCACTGCCAAAAGGCGAAAATGAAATCGATTACTTCTTTGGTGCTTCAGGTCCGGCACTTTCCGCTCTAAAAATAATCGATGATGCAAGAATCATAATTGGGCAGGCAAACAACAATGGAATCAAAACTCCACTTGCGCAGGAAAAACTAGATTTGGCGTTATTGGCATATGACGACAAAAAATACTCCGATGCTGAAAAACTGGCCCTTAAGGCATACGAACTAACTAGGGAAGAAATGGAGACTTCCACAAACCCTTCACCAAACGATTCGTTTGATTGGTATAGTCGAAACATTGTGGGCATTGCAACCTCGATTGCTGCAATAGGCGGTGCAATTACTACACTTACAATAATTATCAAAAGAACAAAGAGCGCAGTCAAAATGACAATCAAACCACTCTTGAATAAAAACAACGGGTCAGAGCCAGAAGAAACTGATGTAGACGAGATAGAAACCCAACAAATGAGAGACGACGACAAACAGCTTGTCACCTTTCTAGTGCAAAACGGGGGCCAAGCCTTCGAACGAGATCTTCGGAAAAAGTTCCTTTTGCCGCGCACGACAATGTGGAGGGCAGTAAAGCGACTTGAAAGACAAGGTATTATTGAGATAGAAAAAAAGGAGTTTCAAAACTTGGTTAAACTCAAGAAAAAACCGGAGGAAGTACAATGAAAACAATTCTGACGTTTACACTTATGATATTGGTAGTGGGAATGGTTGTTGGAACACCAGCATTTGCTGATTCCAAGCTTGACTCTCTTGTTAATCTTGCAACACAGGCAAGATCACAAGTAAAGCTACAGCTTGACAAATTACCGGGTGTTTCAGATGAGGTAAACACTCTCTATAATCAAGGCAGCCAGGAAACCGAGCTTTTGATCTCCGCAGCCAAACAAGGCGATGTCACACAGGCAAAGCAGCACTTTTTGGCCGCAATGAAAATCTTTAGGCAAATCACTGCCACATTTTCCGAGTTACCGTCGGCTTCTCTAAAATCAACACCAGCACCACAAATAGATTCAGCCGTTTTGGTTAATTACAAAAATGATATCAGTAGAACTGAAAAATATATCAGAATGCTAAAAGACCTAGCAACAAAGAACAACTTTGCAGTTGATTTTTCAAGAGTCGATGAGCTAATACAAACCGCAAGATCAAACCTTGCAGAAAATGACATTCAGTCTGTTGAAAGGACCATTGGCGAACTGAAACCCGCACTAGCTGGAGTTCAAAACGCAATAAAAGAACAAACCATACAGCAACAAAATGAAAGGGCAAGGGTATTCGCAAATAGCTACATAACCAAAATTGATACAATACTTGTCCAAGCAAACCAGTTGGGACTATCAGAAGGAGAAATTGCAAAACTCATCAAGGCCAAAGAAGAGCTAGCCTCTACTAACGATCCAAATCGGATTATCATCATGGTCAAGCGATACACAGTTAACTTCAGCACAACCGAACCTCAAAACCAGATCCAACGAATTCTGGTAGAGGCCTCAAAAATGGATGCAAAACTTGCAGAGCTTGAACCAAGCCTTGATGAAAACATAAAGCCAAAATTTGTGACAGCAAAAGAACTAGTCATTCAGATAAAAAGCCAAACATCTGTAGATGAGGCCACAAAACTACTGAGATTGCTTGATTCTACGATTAAAGAAATCGAAAATTACGTCCAATCCCAGAGATCTCAAGTGAACACTCAAGAAGAAACCCGCTCAAAACCGATAGAAGTCCCAGCGGATCAAACCACCCTTACACAAGAACGCAAACAGAAAGAAGATGCAAAGAACCAAAAAATTTCGACTGAAATATCGCAGCTAGAAGCAAGACTTGGTAACATTGAACCACACGTTGATGAAAACATCAAATCAAAATTTGATAGAGCAATACCACTTCTCTCCAAACTCAAAAACCAAGAAACCGTAAGCAACGCTGATTATCTTAGAACGGTAAGAATGCTTGATCTCTTGCTTGACCAAATGGAACGATATGTCAAGTCTTTGCAAGCCTATGAAGACACAAACCCAGATCAGGGCACTACAAAAGAACAGCAAAACCAAGAAATCGAGTCTTCAGAAGCAGACCGCAAATCAAATCAGAAAGATCAATAGAATCTCAAAAACTTCATATAGATTTTCTAGACCAGCAAAACTGAATGGCTTCTAAACAAATTAGTGCTGGAGTCGGCATCCCAATGATTGTCGTTGGCGCATTGATGGCCTTCCTGTGGGCTCCAACCAATACCGAGTTTGAGACAATTGAGTTTGTTGGGGCTCTAATTGGAATTTTAGGGGTAATCTTTTTTGTAGCAGGACTCATGTACACAAAAGAGCCTGTCATCTCATAAAGATCTGAATTAAATAATGAATCAAGCGAGATCGTCTACTTGAAGGTCAGACTATTTGAGATATTTACCTCACTTGAAGGAGAAGGGATCCTATATGGGACAAAGACGCTTTTTGTTCGGCTTGCCGGTTGCCCCTTCACGTGTTTTTATTGCGACACCAAAGAGTCACTCCCGCTTGACTCTGGTAAAGAATACGATCTCAAAGAAGCCTGCACACTCATAGACGAGCATCTTGAGAGCAAAACATACAAGGTAAATTTCACAGGCGGCGATCCACTAATTCAAGCCGAAGCAGTAGCCGAGCTGGCAAAACACGTACAAACAAAACACATACCAACTTATCTAGAGTCATCCTGCTTTGATGCAAAAAAATTCGCTTACGTCTTGCCATACATAGATTTTGTCAAAATCGAGCTGAAAACACAAGACTCAGAATTTGTTGACGCAAAACATTATTCTACACTTTTAGAAAATGCACTACAGTGTCTTGACTCTGCAATCAAATCAAAAAAATCAACATACATCAAAATCGTAGTGAGCGCAAAAACAGAACTTGAATCAATTGAGAGTTTGGTAAAACAGATCTTCAAAATAGTCGAGCCTAAGGATCTTAAGGGTTTTATAATACAACCAACATATGGAATAGCAGAGCCAACTTTGCAGAAACTTTTGAGCTTTTATGATATTGTGTATAAATTTTACAGTGAGGTGCGTGTAGTACCACAACTTCACAAGCTGATAGGAGCGCCATGATGAATAAAGAGAGAGTAAAGAAACTAGTACGTGAGCTAATAATCGAACTGGGCGAAGACCCAACCCGAGAGGGCTTGCGCGGCACTCCAGACAGAATCGCCGACATGTACGAAGAGATCTTTTCAGGCTATGATTCCGACTCGGAGCTTTCTATCCAGTTTTCCGAAGACTCGGATGCAGTAATAGTAAAGGACATTACATTTTACTCAATGTGCGAGCATCACATGCTTCCATTCTTTGGCAAAATCAGCATCGCGTATCTTCCAAACGGTCGAGTCTTTGGCGTATCAAAACTTGTCCGCCTCGTTGAAAAGCACGCAAAACGTCTGCAAATCCAAGAAAGAATGACAAAAGACATCGCGGACGAACTGCACTCACAGGGAGTAAAGGGAGTAATTGTCTTATCTGATGCTGAGCATTTTTGCATGAAGATGCGCGGAGTCAAAAACAACGCCACTATGACCTCTGCTGCATATAGGGGAGCATACGAAAGAAAAGAAAACCGCGAAGACGTTGTTACGATGATCCGCAACACAAGGTCGTCTATATTTTGAAAAAATTAAATAATCAAACAAAAGGGTAGGTTATCGTGGGGGCTCACAATAACGTTCACATTCCAAGAGAATCATGGCCGTACTGGACATGGTTCGCAATAGAGTTCTTTATTGTCATGGCAATTGCGGCACTGAGCTCACGAGAAATAGTCAACATGGTAGCAAAAGATGCAACCCCGGCAATGCAAAACTGGTTCTTTTTTGGAATAATCGGAGCAATTTATCTTGGCTGGTACATTGGCATCAGATGGCTAGTGTTCAAAAAGAAAATTCTAGAGACCCGTTGGTAATCTCTGATATCTTGTTCTGTCTTTGATTTTTGCTTGTCTAAAAGCAGTTTTCCTGTTATTGCAGGACTCACATTTTCCGCAATGAAGCCTTGAGCTAGAATAACAGCTCCATGTCTTGAAAATCACATCTCCAAACCTCTTGTGGCCAGCCTTTATCAAAGAGCTTTTTGAGATATTTGCAGAATATGGCGTCCAAACCCTTACCTTATTTCTAATTCCGAGATTTATTCCGTCGATTTCGCCTTGATTTAGCGCAGACTCGATTTTTTTCGAAAATGCTGGCCTACAATCGGGATATTTTTTGTCATCAGTATGGGCTCCATATGCAACCAGGGAGGCCTTTAACGAAAAAGCCCAGGCAGTTGCAATGCTCAAAAATATCGCATTTCGTATTGGGACAACTATAGAATAATCAAATTTTTGTGGAAGATCTTTTTTTGTGTTGGTCAAAACATTGCTCTTGCCATAGAGTCCTCTCATAAAGTCAATCCTGATGATCTTGTGCTCTTTTAGCTTCAGGGTTTTGCCGACAAGTTTGGCTGCTCTAATCTCCTGTGTCGCCCTTTGCCCATATGAAAATGTAATTCCATACAAATCATATTTTGAACTAAGGTATGCTCCAAGACACAAAGAATCCAGTCCGCCACTAAGAACCACGACAGCTTTTCTTTTCAAGTCACATCAATCGATTATTTTTTGAGCCTTGCCCCTTGAGCGGGTTTGCAGATTACTACTCTGCAATCAGTGTTTGCAGATGCAAATCCAGCCCTCATTGCTTTGGCGATTTTGTCAAGATCCGATCTTTTTGTGGCAAATGCAATGACTGACGGACCTGCACCACTAATCGTGACTCCAAGTGCTCCTGCCCTGAGAGCGTTTTTCTTTACTGTGGAAAACCCAGGGATCAGATGCTTCCTTGCAGGCTCGATGATGATGTCCTTGATTGATCTCCCAATTAACTCAGAGTCTTTTTTTACAAATCCCGCAACAATTGCAGCTGCGTTTGAAAGATTTACGACAGAATCTGAAAGCCTGATCTGTTTTGGCACAACACTTCTTGAGACTTTTGTCTTTTTTGGTGGCACATCAAGTTTTGGAATTGCAACGCAAAGCCTAAGATCCTCTGGTGGCAAAACCTTGATGACATCAAGCGGCCTTGTTCGCACAATCACAAATCCACCCAAAACCGAGGCCGAGACATTATCGTAATGGATGGTACCGGCACTTGCTTTCTCTCCAACTGCTGCGCATTCTACTAGCGTATTTGCGTCTAGATTCAGCCTAAATAGCCTATCAAATGCAACTGCAGTTGCTGCAGCAGATGCAGCACTGCTTCCCATCCCAAATCCCGGGGGAACTCCTTTTTTGATTTTGATCTCGAGGCCGCCTTTCATTTTGAACCTTTTCTTCATGTATCCAGCTACAAGACCTACGGTGTTTTTTTGTGGCGATGTAGGAATTAAATCATTAGTAATTATTGTGATCCCTTCTTTTTTCTTTGTTAGCGTCACTTCATCAAAGAATGCATCCAATGCAAGGCCAAAGACATCAAACCCCGGTCCAAGGTTTGCAGTAGAGGATGGTGCCCTTACGGTAGCAAACAATGCCATTAATCCTCTACTTCTTCTCCCAAGTTAAGAATTCTGCTTAATGCTGCCTCGAGGTTTACCAAGCCATCCCCAGTCACATTTGAAATTGGAATGAGGCCTTGCGCAAATCCGGAAAGGTTCAAGCTCCGCAAAATATTTGATAAAAGAACGTAGGTCTCTCCATCAGATTCAGCAGAAATCGCGTTTTCCAATACTTTGATGTTTGTTGTCCATCGAAGAATCTCCGATATCTTGTCTGCTATCAAATCTGTCTTTGTCAAAACATTGATGGTCGGAAGGCCTAGTCTTAGCTTAATTGAGGTTGCCAAAAGTGCCATAGAAACAAAGTTAATCGCAGTAGTTACCAGCGCACCATCATACAAAAACAGAGTTATTTTTTGGTCTGCATTAAAGTTGTTAACAAAATACGGGCCACTAGTCCTGTATGCAAAAAGCTCGATTTGTCCAGGCGTATCAACAATCAGATAATCAGGATTGACGTTATCTACTTCTTTTTGAATCTCGTCTATTTTTGAGGCTATCAAGTCGCTTGCCATAACAAGCGCACCATTTGGCCCAAGATTATACTGCTTCATGATGCTCACAATGTCGACAAAATCTCTAATGTCAATGTCTGGTGTGTAAGGCAGAGAAATCACTCCAGGATCAAGATTTAAAATTGCGGTAAATGCCCCGTTTGCGGTATAATATTCCTGAATTTTTGAGCTCAGCAAAGATTTTCCAGCGCCTGCAGTGCCTGCAACAAAAATTACTTTCAATTTCTGATGTTTAATTGTCGATGGCTTATATTTGATTCAATTCGAAATTCTTCAAAATGAACTGGCGAATCATAGCTTTTCTAGCTAGTCTAATACCGTTTATAATAATTGCAATCCAATTCAAGATAACACCAGAAGATGTCTTTGCTGTAGGAATCATCAATTTTCTTGCAGCCTTTGGCGCAATGATGTGCAAGTTATTCTTGCAGGGAGTGAAATTCCATTATATCATAAACAAGTTTCACGGCAAAATGGAATCGCTCTGGCGAACAATCTTTGTCAGAATCGGCTCCGAGTTTGTCACACTCACCACACCAATGTTTGTTGGAGGTGAAGTGGTTCGAATCTACTGGATGAACAAAAGAGGAATGTCCACGGCAAAGGCCTCTTGGATTGGAATATTTGAGATCGTTACCGAGGTCCTTGCAGCAGGATCTTTGTCAATAGCTGCAGGACTGTTTGCCATTTTGAATGGATATGTCATAATTGGCATAGTTGTTCTAGCCACCGCAATCCCGATTGTTGGATTATGGGCCGGACTGTTCTTTCTTACTGCAAAAAGAACCTTTCAGGTTCCAAAAACACTTAGTAATCTGATCATCAAGCTTCGAAAGGACAAAGGCCAGCACTATCTAGACAAGACGAATCAGTGGATGAACGACATCTGTGTGATGAGCAGAGAAGTTCTGCATTCAAGGGAGGCAAAAAAAGCGTTTGTTGTCAGCTTACTGATCTCATTTGCATCTTGGACTGTCTTTGGGATATCATTCATGCTAATTTCTGCTGGCACTGAAAATGCAATTAATGCAATAGAGTCAATTTTTGCCGTGATGGCTGGAAACGCGATAGGAAATATGCCAATAACTGTTGGTGGATCCGGCCTTACAGAGTTTGGCGTCTGGGCATACCTGAATCATCTTAATGACTTTAAGCTAGAGCTGCCAGAAAACAGCGTAGACTGGAATACAATTATTGCCTGGCGAATTGCGACATATCAGCTACCGATTCCAATTGCTTGGTTCTTGTTGATGAAAATGGCACTTCGAAAATACAATAAACCGTAATAGAAACTACTTTATTTTTGCAATCTGCTTGAACAAAATATGTCGTTAAAGGGAAAAGTAGTTGTGATAACAGGCGCCTCAAGCGGAATAGGCGCTGCATCATCTCTAGAGTTTGCAAAAAGGGGTGCAAACATTGCCCTTGTTGCAAGAACAAGAAAAAAACTAGAGACACTGCAGTCAAGTCTTGAGAAATTATCCATCAAAACCCTGGTGTGTGAGTGCGACGTTTCACAAAAATCTCAAGTTCAAAAAATGAGCAACGAAGTTCTTGAGAAGTTTGGCACAATAGACGTTCTTGTCAACAATGCAGGATTTGCAATCTATGGGCAGGTGGCTGATCTTACAATTGAACAAATCGAGTCACAAATGGCAACAAATTACTTTGGAATGGTTTATTGCACAAAACAATTTCTTCCAAAAATGCTTGAGAACAATTCTGGCCATATCGTAAATGTCGCCTCAGTTGCTGCCTCGTTTGGTCTTCCGGGAATCGCCTCATACTGTGCCTCCAAGTTTGCCATGCTTGGCTTTTCTGAGGGACTCCAACACGAGCTACATGGAACAAAGGTTGGCGTAACAGTAGTTAGCCCAATTATGGTCAGAACGAACTTTTTTGATCATTCATCATTTGAGACAATGCCAAAATATTCACCAACTTCACTTAGCTCACAAACAGTTGCAAAAGCAGTAGCTTCTGCAGCCACATCTAAAAGACTTGAGATTATTGTTCCCCCTATTGTAAGGGGTGCAGTATGGGCAAAGCACACATTTCCCTTCATCATTAATCCTATACTTGGGAGTGTTTTTAGAAAGCAGCTTAAAGAAAAATAATTCTATTCTTCTGGTTCGTCGGCACTTGCTCCATCTGAGGCAACATCCATTAATTCCATTTTTTGCAGCTCAAACTGGTAAATTGCGGCCATTTCAATTTCCTTTTCTTTTTTGAGAAACTCAACCAATTTTTTGTCAAGTGGGGCCTTTGACAAATTAATTGCAAATTCGTACACTACGCCTCGCTGGCAGTCATCAGGTTTGACATTTTTTGGTAGGTCCATTGTTGCTATGTGGCGCCCATCTGCTATTTCTTCGTAAAGTTGCACATCAATTTTTTTATCCTCATCATAAATCTCTAGAATGTAACCAGTTCTTGTAGTGGCCTCAGGCTTTTCAAATTTGGCGTTTTTTATTCCATCTATTACCCAGTCTGGAAACTCGTCCTTCTTTTTTACCATAAGGCATCCATTCTATATTTTGTCTTTCTTGCTTTTTTGCCACCAGTCCAGATAGTCATATTGTTTGTCCTCTCTTGTTGGATCCCTGCGATTTATCCTATCGCGAATGTCACCCACTTGTTCCCTAGTGGCATAAAGACCACATCTTTTACAAATAAAGTGCTTGGTTACAGGATCAAATTTCATAGGAATCTCGATTTCTTCTATGACCTTAAGTCCATCTGGGCTTTCACTCGTAGCCTGACGCTCAAACGCTGCCTTTCGCTCTTTTGCGACACATTCTGGGCAATTAACCAATGTCTTTGTCAAAAAAATTTTCCATAAAAGCGTTCCCACACCAATTTTGATCGCAAATCTGGTACGCGGCTTATGTCGTCATCCCTTTCGGTCCGTTCGCCCATCGAAGTACCGCGTACCAGACAATTTTAGCGTACTAAAAAAGATATTATCTTTTGTTAATCTGCTTTAGCGAGATTGAAGCATTTCGGCTGCGAGCCTTGCGACAGTCCTAGCTCCGTTTGGGACAAAGTTTTCTTGGAATCTCTGTATTGACTCCTCAAATTTGACATAGTTGTTTTTCAGCTCAAATATTGCGGAAATAACTTGATTTTTGTTTTTTGCACCAATTCCAAGCTTGTGTTCCTGCGCCCAACGAATCTGGTTCGTCTGCTCATCATAGACTGGGATTCCAATTATTGGCTTTCCCTTGATTCCGATTATTTCGCCCATGACAGTATGGGAGCCATTTATGACCGCATAACGACATTGTTCAAGCGCTGACTCCTTTTGCTGTTCTGATAAAAATCCAACATCGATTTGAATCCAGTCTATTTTCTTTTCATATGCTTCCAAAATAGAATAACTCTTGCCGTCCTTCCCAAGCACTCTGTCTATTGGTGGGTCTGCCGTGGCATGGGAGATGATCCTCTTTTCATTTTTCATTTGCTCAGAGTGAAAGACTGCTTCGTATTTCTTGCCAGTTACTTGGTTCGTAGATTTGTTACCTGTTCGCATCCAGTAGCCATACTCGTTTCCCTCTAGAAGCTTTTCAAGCTCAGTTTTGTGTTCTTGTTTTTGTTTTTTGTCAGATGCAAAATGTCCTACATACATTACTTTTTGTTTGAGCTTTTCTGGGAAGTTTAGGTTATACTCACACATAGTATAAGGAGGTGGAGAGTCTGCAACGACGATCTTAGTTGCCTTGGCAATCTGTTTTGCGACAAAGGCAACACTGGGATAAAAATAAAATCTTGATTTCCACAGCTTTGGCATAAACTGGTTTGTAACAAAAATAGAGCTGACACTTCTATTTTTTGCCAAAATATTTGGACCCATATCGCCATCGTTTATGACCAAATCGAATCCAACGGAATCAAAAAGTGCTGCTTCTTTTCTCAAATAGCTGCTTATCTGCCTTATCACGGGCGGATTACCATGAACTGGAAAAACCACGTTCAGCATTGACAGAAAAACACTAGGCCCGTATTTGCCGTCAATTGGCGTCGGCATCAAAATTTCATGGATGTTTTGTTTTTGGTCTGGAAATTTTTTTAGCAGTTTTTGGTAGATCTCCTCCTTGCTGGAATAATGGACCTCGTATTCCTCTTTGACAAAGTTTGGCAACTCTTCATTTAGTGACATCATTCGGGAGTAGTGTCCGTTGCCCCACGAATAGATGAACTGGCCTATCTTTTTCACAAATTCACATCAAAAGGTGCCAGCATAAATTTTCAATGCTTGAGTGCATCCAAGATGTCATGAATGTTATTCGGCCCGGTCTTTACCGTGACTGTTTGTCTTGATTTTATAGCCTTGCTAACATCTGAAACATTAGAATCTCCTTTTACAAGTCTGATGAGGCCAAGTCTTTCAATTCTATGTAGGTACTTGCCAAGGCCTATCTCTTTTGCGGAATTTATGATTCCATCATCAATTCCCGATAGAGAAATCCAAGGTAGCAGCTTGTTTTTGAGGACGATTTGGATATTTTGTTCAATAAACCATACTGGGAATACAAGAGGAGAAAGTGGCAAAGACACGCGTTGTATTTTGTTAATCTTTGCTACAAAGCATGCAATCTGTGTAGATGTAATGATCCTACTCTGGAGTGATTTTGCAGTATCTTTTGTTGGAATTTGGAAAAAATCCAAACTTATTTTGGTACTGAGGGTTCTTGGAAGAATTCTGTTTATAACTTTGACAAGCTCTAGCAAATTTGCATCGTTACCGTAGCATATTGAAATTTTGACATCAAAACCTTGCTTGATTGATTCAAGGCACGAAACTGCTGACAGCTCGTCATAAACACAGCAGACGATCTTTTGGCCCTGTGAGTTGTACGGTACTCCACCATGGCCCTTGTCGACAAAAATAGAAATGTAGGCATTCTTTTTTGTCAAAAAGCAATAGATCATCTTGTCGTGTTTCTCCTCAGTTCCTGGCTTGCAGTCCATCCCAACTGCTTTGTCAATTAGGGCAGCAGTTGCGGCAACCTCAACGTCTTTTGGCAAGTATCCTGAAGAGCAGCCTTCCACCTTGACAAAAAACTGATCTCCTCGGAGGAGGAGATTTACCCCAATCTTAGTGATTGCTGAAACTACTCCATCAAACTTGTTCTCAGTGCGTCTTGATATTGAAACTCGTTCAATCCCAAAAAGCAGGTTGATTGCAGAAGAAGCAAAAACAGGATCGTTTGCATCTATTATGATTAATTCTCCATCTTTTGTTATCTTGCCAAACTGCTGGTCTTGAATTTTGAGAATTTTTCTAATGTTATTAACTAGTGAGCTTTGTTTGTTTTTGGCAAAAATTGAAGGAAAAACAACCACAAAAGAGCCTTCATTCATTTTTTCCCTTGTCGTAAGCTGTTTAAATTTTGAGTGATTTTGAGTACCTAGCAATAATTATAAAACAAATTTTATTCAAAAAAGTGTGGTAAGGTTCACACAAGAAGAAATTGATCTAGTTAATTCCAAGCTAAAAGCCCCCGAAGATGCTCTTAGGTGGGCATATGATACTTTTGGCGACAAGATCGCCAAGGCCTCAAGCTTTGGCTCAGAAGACAGTGTAGTTACAGATCTGATTATCAAGGTAAACCCAAAGGCCAGATTTTTCACACTTGATACAGGAAGACTAAATCAGGAAACATATGATGTGATGGACCAAATCGCAAAAAAATACAACATCAAGTTTGAAGTAATGTTTCCTGACACAAACGAAGTCCAAGAAATGGTTAACATAAAGGGGATCAACCTATTTTATGAAAGCGTGGAAAACAGAAAGCTTTGCTGTGAGATAAGAAAAGTTCATCCGCTAAACAAGATGCTTTCCACACTTGATGCGTGGGTTACTGGATTACGACGTGACCAAAACGAAAATAGATCAAAAGCATCAATGGTAGAAATAGACCATCTACATGGAGGTATAATCAAAGTTAACCCAATAATTGATTGGAGCTGGGATCAAATCCTTGCTTACATCAAAGAGCACAAACTACCGTACAACAAACTCCTTGACAAGGGCTACACGAGCATTGGCTGTGAGCCATGTACTAGGGCAACCAAGCCAGGAGAAGATCTGCGAGCAGGACGTTGGTGGTGGGAATCTGATACAAACAAGGAATGTGGCTTGCACATGGACCACTCAAAATGACAGCACATGATATCATCAGACCTCATGGTGGCAGACTGATAAACCGAGTCACGCAAAAAAATCCGTCCGGCACACTTTCAATCACAGTTAGCGAAGATCTGGCGAATGATGTGGAAAATATTGCAGATGGAATTTTTAGCCCACTTGAAGGCTTTTTGGGACAACAAGACTTTGAGTCTGTTGTATCAAAAGGAAGACTAGCAAACGATCTTGCATGGACAGTACCAATCGTGCTTGATGTGGATAAAGAAACCGCTGTAAAAATGAAGCAGACAGGAGATGTAGCACTCAAGACCTCACAAAATGGCGAATTTGCCATATTGCATGTTGAGGAAGCATACGCTTTTGATAAGCAAAAGACAGCACAGGCAGTCTATGGCACAACAGACACGAATCACCCAGGTGTGGCAAAAACATTTTCCATGAATGAGTATCTGATTGGTGGCAAAATCGATTACATCAAGCGTCCGGCGGATGATCCAATTCGAAAATACAGGATGACACCAGATCAGACAAGAAAGACATTTTCAGATGTCGGCTGGAAAACAATTGTAGCATTTCAGACAAGAAATCCACCACACGTTGCGCACGAAATGCTGCAAAAAGAGTCGCTTACAACACACGATGGCGTATTTGTAAATCCGTTGATTGGCAAGAAAAAATCAGGAGACTTTGTTGACGATGTTATCCTAGAATCATATCTTGCAATGATCGAAAACTATTATCCGCAAAACAGATGCAAGCTTGCCACACTTCACACCGAAATGAGGTATGCAGGACCAAAGGAGGCAATTCATCATGCAATAATGCGGCAAAACTATGGTTGCACTCATATAATCATTGGGCGCGATCACGCAGGCGTCGGCAAGTATTATTCGCCTTTTGCAGCCCAGGAAATATTTTCTGGTTATCCGGATCTAGAGATAAAGCCGATCTTTTTCCCAGCATTTTATTATTGCAAAAAATGCCTTGCGTTTACAAACGAGCGCGCATGCCCACACAATCCTGAATTCCATGAGCAAATCAGCGGCACCAAGCTTCGTGCACTAATCGATGAGGGCAAATCGCCTTCGGAATTTATCATGCGACCTGAAGTTGTCAAGGTGATCATGAATCACAAAAAACCATTTGTGGAATAATTCCATGAAATTTCTGCTAGTTTCGCTACTTTTGGTCTTGGTTTTTGCGCCAGCATTTGCTCAAGAGTTCACAAACCCATCACTAGAGTTCCAAAAAGTAAGTGTGCCCGCAAGCGATTTTAACACGATTCAGCGTGAAGCAAATATAATCCAGTTCGACAAAACACATGCCGAAAGCTGGCAGATAACGCTCCAAAACGATCTTCTCTATGGAAATCCAAATGGCAACGCAATAATCAGAATTTATGATGCAAACATACAGGACAAATTCATCGAGATAGGAATGGGCAGTCCGCCTGAACGTAAATTTTGGGTGGCAATGAACTTTCCAGACCAAGGATATCTTACTGCAACGCGAATAGACAAAGACGGCTGGTATGA
>JBQTHG010000038.1:0-23803 GCA_052390175.1 Nitrososphaerota archaeon
TTGCTCCGAGTACGAGAGGAACAGAGCAGCGTGGCCACTGGTTTACCGGTTGTCTGACAAGGCAGGCCGGGCAGCTAAGCCATTTGGGCTAAGCGCTGAAAGCATCTAAGCGCGAAACCCTTCCTGAAACAAGATAGCCTTTCTTAACGATGGAGGTCGGCAGTAGAAGACTGCGTTGATAGGATGGAGGTATGGATCACAAGCTTCGGCGAGTGGTGAGCCTGCCATTACTAATAGACCAACGCACTGGTTAGCCACATTACATAGAGACTATGCGCGATGATTTTTTCATTTAAAATCATACCCTAGTGGACACTGTACACGACTAGAATTCAAAACATCAAGTCTTTTATTGCGGCCAACGCCATAGAACATATGATGACAGAGTCCATGCAATACCAATTTTATGAATCAAAATGCAGACAACTAACACATGAAAAGGAAATCAGGTTTGCGGGAATTATTGATGAAAACGGAAAACTTGTTGCAGGCGGATTCAAAGAAGGAATTGCACCGCTTGCTGGCGACGAGGCACGACTAAGTGAATTCATGGACTTTGCGTCCAGGGTTTCCCTTAGAAAGGAATTTGACAAGACACTCGGCCCAATAAACTATCTTGCAGCAAGAAGGGATAGGCTCGTTTTGATTAGCTTTCCATTTCCTGTCAGCAAGTTTGTACTATTGATCTCTGCAGAACCAACAGTCGACATTGAAAATCTCGCAAAAAAAGTAGTTACAATATTTACCGACTAGATTTTAGAACATGCTAAACCTTGCTACTTTGTGATCCGTGCTGAAACTTTTTTAAAGCAACTATATGAAGTTATGATATGAATGAAGCATATGTTTTGTTGAACGTTGACTATAAACAACAAAAAAACATAATCGATCAAGCAAAAATGATACCATCTGTCAAAGAAGTAAAGACGGTTTATGGGATTTATGATATTTTGATAATATTGGAATCTGCAAATATGCAAGAAATAAAGAACGCAATAGATGCTGATTTACACAGCATTGAGGGTATTAACAACATGACATCGCTTATCTCAGTGAAATAATTGGTTCAAGAATACGAAGTAGTTGTAGTTGGTGCAGGGCCTGCTGGGCTGTCTGCGGCTATCTTCGTGGCAAGGCAAAAGGCTTCATGCCTTGTCATTTCAAAAGACCTCGGCGGCCAGCTGAATTTTATCCCAAAGCTTGAAAACTATCCAGGAACGATGATGTCAAGCGGATCTTTGTTGGCAAAGACCTTGGAAAACCAATATTTGGTGTTTGGGGGTGAGATAACATACGATACTGTGGAAAAAATTGATGAGGTCGAGACTGGTCTTAAAGTAAAAACAAATCGCTCTGAATACATCGCAAAGGCAATTGTTCTTGCACCTGGCAAGGTTCCAAACAATCTTGGCCTGAACAATGAGGGACAATTTGCAAACAAGGGAGTTCATTACTGCACAAAATGCGATGCCCCCTTCTATCAGGGACGTACCACTGCAACCGTTGGGGTTGGAGGCTATCTTTTGGAATCTGGCATACTGCTCTCTCGTATGGCATCAAAAGTGTATATGATATACAAAGGAGGGGGACTAGGAGGGGACAAAGACATGATAGAGGCAGTTAAGAAAAAAGAAAACATTGAGCTTGTACCAAACACCTCGATTAAAGCGATTTCTGGCAGCAACACGCTTCAGCAGCTTACCATAATAGACAATTCTGGCGCGGAAAAAACCATTACAGTCGATGGACTCTTCATTGAGATGGGCTCAAAAATAAATCTGGATTTTGTAAAACATTTGGTAACAATCAATCCTAAAGGGGAAATAGAGATAACCGACGGAGGAAAGACCTCGCACCAAGCAATATTTGCGGCTGGTGATGCAACGAACATACCATACAAGCAAATCATTTCGGCGTGTGGTGACGGTGCAGCTGCTGGGCTGTCTGCATTCAATCATGTTGAAAAGCTAAAGGGCAGGGCGGGAGTACGCGCAGACTGGAAAAAGACAATCGGCGACACCGTATTCCATTACTAGAACCAGTTAATTTTTATCTACTATTTTTGTGGAAATCACATGGATAAACAAACCGAGCCAACCGTAGTTGGCGTAAATATCCTAAAACAAAACGGCGTGGATATAGACGAACTCATACGACTTCTAATCTACAATGCCTCTGTCGAGTTTACTGCCTATTACTATTTCACGAACCTTCGAATGCACTGTACGGGGCTCGAAGGCGAAGGCATCAAGGGCATAGTAGAGGACGCAAGGCTTGAAGATCTGAGCCATTTTGAGTCGTGCCTGTCAAGAATTTACGAGCTTGGCGGCAGTCTTCCAAACGACGCAATGGAGTTCATAAGGATGTCAGGATGCGAATTTCTACAACTCCCACCAAACAAGACGGATCTCAGGGCAATAATGGAAAAATGCCTCAAGGCAGAACAGGGTGCAATTGTCAACTGGAATAAAATATGCCAAATGACACACGGCAAAGATCCTGCTACATATGACGTGGCAAAAGACATTCTGCGAGAAGAAATAGAACACGAAGCGTGGTTCTTGGAGCTGCTCTATGGAAGGCCATCTGCACACATGCGAAGAAAATTCCCAGGAGAAAGGCCTCATACCCACAAACATTCAAGATCGTTGGGATGATCTTTTCATATTTTTTATATCACATAACACCAAAACAAATTGGCTCACATTGGAACTAATCTGAAAACCATGAAAAGAATTTCAAGATTTTTATTTATCATGTTGGCTGTATGTGTTTTTGCAACTGGGATAGTTTCCTTTGCGTTTGGGCATGGTGTGGGATATGAGACACTGCCTGCACAAATGCTTGGAGACAGAAAGGTTGCAATGGAAGTAAATTCGATCGTGGACAATGCGACAAGTAAAAGACAAATCACTTTTTCGTTATTTGACACAGACACTGGAATCACACTCAGAGACATCAAGTATCATGTAAAAACAATAAAGTCAGGTGAGGTCCTTTTTGAAGGAAATTATGATGCAAAAAACGGAATCCTGACACTTGATCTTATTGCGGACGACTCTGATACCGTCACGACACAGGAAAAAACCGGCGGAGGCTTGTTCAGCCCACTGCTTGGTGCTGGAAAAAGCTCAGTCGAGGCAAGAGGCGCCATATTCAAGTTTGGAGGACTACAGATTTTCAATTGACGTGCTGGAAGCAGAAGGCTATTCAAAAAACACGCAAACACCGCTCAGATTTGAGGCAGGAATCTCATTTCCAGAATCTACTACTATATCGGTAAATGACAAGTATTTTGGAAGGCAGGAAATCAAGGCAATAACATATACTATGATATACTAACCGGACTTGGCTATGACGCAAAAACCAAATCAGTAGTATTTTCAATGCCATTTGAGTGGACGATTCCGAACATCAACCAGACTTCAGTCATACATCAAGAGATAGCAATCCCAAAGACCTTTGGCACATTACAGGTCTCAGAATATGGTGCAACGGTAAACGGGATGATGCTTTCCAATAAATCTATGACGGTGGATGATTTTTCCAATAATTATAGGACAATTCATTTGCTGGTGTATCAATCAGAACTTTTGCGATTTTATGACCAGCAACAAAGCAAACCAGACAAAATGGATTTTTTGCTTTTCCCAAAATCCGATGATCAGTTGCTGTCTTCGACGACTGAAAATGTTCAATACAAAATATCTATGAGAACAGACCCTCGATATGTTTCTCCAGGCGATGACGTGTTGTTTTTGTTTAAAATCTATGATATATTCCTGCATGAAAAAACAGTCGCAGTAGATTATGATATGGTGATCGAATCAAACCAAAAAGTGCTCTTCAAAACGCATGGCAAAAGCATCGACACAAAAGACAAATGGAACGAAATTAGATTTTCAGTACCTAAGGACGTCTCAGGCAAAATCGTACTGCGTTTTGAAAATCTTAATAACAATAATCTGGCAAGAGCAGAAATTCCAATCGTCGTAAAACAGAGTCTTGCTCCATCTTTTATCAAAAACAATTCCGAGTGGTGGTGCAAAGGCTCGATCTCTGACGCTGAATTCCTCAAGGGTATTGGATATCTGATCGCTCATGATGTAATTCAGATCCCACAAACAACACAAAACGCTGCCGACAAGGAGATTCCATCATGGGTGAAAAACAACGCATGCTGGTGGGTAAATGACTCAATCTCTGACGCTGAATTCATAGATACAATAACGTTTCTAGTCAAAATTGGCTTAATAATCCCCTGAATTCGGCTTCTGCCCAGCAAAATCTGTCTAAACAATGTTGAGGAATTTGTCGACTATGATCACACACCATACTAAAACTTATCTATGCGTACATGTGGATTGACGATAACCTAATGCAAGAGGAATTTGTTAGTGTTGATAGTTCCAAGATCCGATACCTAAAGACAGGATCGTCAAAAAGAAACCTGGTATTGATTCATGGCCTTGGCGCTTCAGCTGAGCGTTGGGAATCAGTAATACCGCACTTTAGCAAACATTTTACCGTCTTTGTTCCAGATCTGATTGGATTTGGCCATAGTGACAAGCCAAACACTGATTATACCACGGAATTTTTTGCAAAATTCGTTTCTTCATTTTTGACAGAGATTGGAATCGAAAAAACAACAATGATGGGCTCGTCGTTGGGTGGACAGATCGCAGTTGAATATGTGGCACAAAATCAGGAGTCAGTAGACAAGCTCGTTTTGGTTTCTCCGTCAGGTGCAATGAAGCAGTCCACGCCGGCACTTGACGCGTACATCATGGCTGCGCTTTACCCGGATGAATCCAGTGCAAAAAATGCATTTACCATGATGACTGGCAACAACAAACCAGTCAGAGAAGAGATCATCGAAGACTTTGTACAGCGCATGAAAATGCCAAACGCAAAATTTGCATTCATGTCTACAATACTTGGACTCAAAAACGCACCGGAGATCTCTACTAGACTGGAGTTGATTTATTCGCCAACCCTGATAGTGTGGGGGGGTCTTGATCCTGTCATTCCAGTAAAATACGCGGAATATTTTGTCAAAAAGATAAGGGACTGTAGATTCTATCAAATGGAAAACTGTGGCCATACGCCATACGTCGAGGACCCGGATGGATTTTCAAAAATTGCTCTTGACTTTCTTTCTCACCAATAGCTATCCTTAAATACCGGTATACGGTAATAAATACCGTTGACTGGTAATAATAACCAAAATGATTACATGGGAATGTTTCAAGAATGGGTGCAAAAAGGCGGTAAGGCTCAAGCGGAATTTATGAAGGCGTTTGGCTCATACATGGAAAATAATCAAAAATTTGATCCGCTACAATCAATCAAAGAACTTACATCAAAGACGACACAAGCACAACAAAACTTTGCCAGTAATGTTGCCTCGATGCAAAAAAATGCAATGGAGCAAATATTCAACATGGGAAACGTTATGCAGAATTTTATGGGCTGGGGTGCATTCAAAACTACGATGGGCAGCAATGGAAGAATCTCAATCCCAGAGGCGGAACGCGATGCACTAAAGATAAACGAAGGAGATCTGGTTCAGGTAGTCATTCTTCCGCTTGAGAAAAAGAAAGTTAGGAAGTCAGACGCTTGAGTGGAACAGAGTCACAAAAAGACATATTTGCATTATGCCAGCAAAACGTAGATGAGTTTTTTACGGGAGTTGAAAAATCCATTCCGAACTATCATCAATCCATTACCAATCTGCAGCAAGAATGGCTCCAAACATGTGAAAACACGATCAAATCAATGATCTCAATACAACAAGAATTTGCAAACAAATCTGGTGCCAATACGGCGGTTCCAGAAGTAATACTGACGGAAATTAGAAACACAAATGAGGAAATCTTCAAAGCATACTCTGTTCAAACCCAAGTCACGCTAGCTGCAATTGACGCATCAAGAGAAAACATCAAGACATTCAATGACAACGCCAAGTTTTTTGCAGATATGGGCAGAAACGTGGCGCAATACTGGATATCTGTTTTTACTCCAACAAAAAACTAGCCACTATCTTTCTTTTAACCACTGAATTAGCTCAGGCAAGACCTGTTTTTGTGAAAACGAACTCGCAATCATTCCCACATGTCCTGTAGGGTACACTCGAAGCGTTTTGTCTTGGCTTTCAACTGCATAATACAATGGCATGCTGCACTCCGGCGAGACCAAATGATCCCCAACTGCTGTTTGAATGAAAACCGGCATTGTGATGTTCTTGAGGTTAATCTGCTTTCCACCAACAAACATTTTGTTTTGAATTAAGAGGTTTTCTTGGTAAATGTCCTTTATCCATTGTTTGAATAGCTCGCCTGGTATTGGAGGAGTTTCACCTAGCCATTTTTCAACTCGAAGGAAGCTATCTACAAACTCTTTGTCGTGTATGTTCTTGAAAAACTTGTAATATTTTTCCAATCCCTGCTCAAAGGGTTTTAGGATTGAAAAGCAATAATACATGAACTCCGGCGGCATGTTTCCTATTGTGTCGACAAGCTTGTCGACATCGATGTGTTTTGCAATGTTGCTAACAACGGTGGTGTCCTTCCAGCCGTCGATTACAGGGGCCGTTGCCACCAGGTTCCTTACCTTTTGTGGATGTAGAGCAGCATAGATAGTGGCAATAGTACCCCCAGTGCAGTATCCTTGAATTGAAACACTTTCATTGTCAGTTTCTTTTTTCACAAATTCAACACAATTATCCATGTAGGAGTTTACATAATCATCAAAGTCAAGATATTTGTCGATGTTTGAGGGATTGCCCCAATCAATCATGTATGTGTCAATCCCACTTTCCAAGAGTTTCCTGACCCAGCTCTTTTTTTGCTGTATGTCCAGTATGTGATAGCGATTAATTATTGCGTAGCTTATTACCAGTGGGACTTTGGCCTGCTTTTCAACAAGTGGCCTGAAATGTAACAGCCTGACTTTGTCTTCTTCATATGCCACATCAAATGGACTGGATTCAAGGGTTATCTCGCCTGGTGCCGGCACTAGCTTTGGCGCATCGACAACATTTTTTGTAAAGCTCAGAAACTCTTGCACTAGCTTTGGATCAATCGTGTCGCTTTGCATTTGATGGCTCCTTTTCCAGTTTGGTTACTCGTTTTCTAAGCTGATGCAATTCTTTGTAGACTTCGTCAATTTCCTTTCTAGTGGGCAATCTTAGTGATTGCAAAGTCACATTCAAAATGTTTTCCCAATGTTTTGTAATCTCTAATTCTGCAGAAACGAGCTTTGCATAGTTTTGACCAAATTTTTCAGAGTCAAACAACTGGGTAAAATCATTTTCAAAAATATCAATCCAGACTCTTTTGTATGCTTCGATCTGTTCCGAGTCTTGAGGAATGCTTGGGGCTTTTGCGTTGACCTTTTTTTGTGACTCGACCCAAGTCTCTGAAAGCTGTTTGTAATATTCTGTCAATCTCTGGTTAAATTCTATTATTCCTTCATAGGAATCGATGATCTCAGTTGAGATCTTTTTCATGTCGTTTGTCCAGTTTCTCATAGGTCCAACCGAGGTAAGGGCGATGGGCTTGCCTGACATTAGGTGTAGCAAGTCGGTCCAAAACAGCGAGACGTGTTTGTAATAATCAAGCGGAAGATTGACGTCTTGTGACATGCTAATTAAATACAAGAATTCACAATAAAAAGATCGCTCTTCTAATATGGCTCAATTAACAACAAAGGGGGAAATATGATGGATAAAGACACATTATGTGATTCTGTAAAGAAATTAGACTCAAAGATACGCTTTGTGGGTCTTATTAACGAAAAAGGGCACCTAGTCGCCGGCGGGATGGCTGAGGGAAAAAAACCACTGGAGGACACAAAAAAGGACGAAATGCTGTATCTTGAGCTCGCCCTGAGGGTAAGAATGCGACAAGAGTTTGACGCCGAACTTGGATCTGTCAAGTTCGCAATGTCGTACAGAGATAAAATAATTGTCATGAGCTTTCCAATAGGAAAGGAGATTATGCTAGTTTCAGCTGAAAAAGAATTGGACTTTTCCAAATTTGCATTTTCTGTATTAAAGATAATTGAACAGTATCTCAAGTGAAAATATTAGATTGGTTTAAGATACGAAAAACATTGATTCCTAGTATGCCTGTGAAGGTTTTACTTTCAGTGATTTTTTCTATGGCATTGTTCGCAATTCAGGTATCTAGTGCGGATGTCTGGATTCCAGAAGATGAATACCTTGGATATTTTGACTCTGAAAATGTTTACACTGTAGTAGGAGCTGTAAAAAACACCGAAATCTATGCAATTAATCCAACAATAACAATTGTAGTGACCGGTAGCGAAAAAGTAACGCTTGAACAAAAACTACCAACTGTCTTTCCAAACAAAGACATCCCATTTAAAATCACGATTCCGCAAATTGGCGATCGTGAAATAGTACTAGAAAAGCCGCTGGTAAGTTTTGAAAAGGAAACAGCCAAGAGTCCATCAAATGTGCAGGTGATATACGATCGATCCCTTAAGAAGCACAAAGACGGACACCTGACTGGTAAAATAATAAACCAAGGAAATGCCACCGAGTACGATCTCAAAGTATACGCAACGATTCATGGTGATGGTAACGTGTTTCTAGATACGGGAAAAAACATTGAAAAAATAGAAAAAATAGAACCTGGACAAATTATTGATTTTACCATGTATCCTGAGCCGTCAATTGCATCAGACATCAACTATTATAGCTGCTTTGCCATTGGCGATGAAACGATAGTTCCTTTATCGACTGTAAGAAACGGTGATAAGTTTGATTTTAGGTATGATTCTACTGCAGCTTTTACCGTTGTGGGCTTTGATGAATCCGGGACTAGATTGTATATTGACGGGATAAACTCGTTCAAGGTACCTACCTTTGTTAACTTTGAATTTCCAAAAACATCTGACAGTGAAAAGTTCAGCGTACTTGTAAACGACGCACCTACTAAATCCATTCAGAGCTTAGATGATGACGGGAATTGGCACGTGGCATTTGATGTGGATGGGGCTTCCCAAAGCAAAATTCTCATCAGTGGTTTTGAAAACCAGCACTCACAAGTGATAGTTTCTCAAAATGACACAAATAAAATCGGCACCGTTGATTATTCCATTCTGTACTATGCCATTCCAATCACCGTGGGGGCAGGAATTGGACTGTATTTCTATGGCCGGCAGAAAACAAAACTTGTTGGTTAAGAATCTGCTATCTTTGGTAGCGTTATAGTAAATGTAGTGGGGTTGTTTTTTACGGTAATTACACCACGGTGCCTTTCAATGATGTTCTTACAACTTGCAAGGCCAAGCCCCGTACCTGTTTCTTTTGTTGTAAACAACGGCTCAAATATCTTATCCATGTTTTCTTCCTCAATTTCTGGTCCTGAGTTTTCTATTTCGATGATTATGTTGCCCTGATCCAATTTGGAAGAAATTACTATCGCACCTGAATAATTCATTGCTTCAACAGCATTGGTAATGAGATTTACAAAAACAATTTCAAGCTTGTCAATATCGCATGTTATCTGGGGATTGTTTTTTGGCAGGTGGATCTCCACATCGTCGGAAATTTGTATCCGTTCTATCACTTTTCTTAATATGTCGTGCAGGGAATAACTCTGTAGTTTTAGAGGCGGAAGTTTTACGTAATTTAGTACGTCTTCAACCAGGTGGTACATTTTTCTAGCCTCGTCCTCAATTAATGAAAGCTGATCAAGTGATTTCTTGTCAAGCTTATTTTTGGAATTTTTCTTGATCATCATTGAATAATTGATAATGACTGTTAGTGGGTTTCTCATATCGTGCGTAATCCTGGATGTCAATTCGCCTATGTGGGTAAGCCTATCGAATTTTTGCTTAGTATCATGAGGTTTTTTTGGTTCAGCCATGCCTGTATGTAACAGATGGTGTATGATGATATATCTTATCTTATGCAATGTCAAAAAAATATGCTATGGCGCGTCATGTTTTTTGTTCACAAACATCCACGCATGTTTTTGCCATGTGCATATTACCAAATAACAGCACATGTGAATGGTGAGGCGTACTGACCATAAATACGATATTTGTCACATGAATTGGCAGGGTCTATTGTCAGGTGTTTTTAAAAAAACGGTACTGAAGGACCCTGGGATACCATTGGTCTGGCAAGGGAGTAATATGGCATTTGGTCCATCAGACCTGTTTTTCAATATGAAGAATGCCTTGTATCCATGTGTGTGTCTAGATACGACGAACATCGTATGTATTGAAATTCAGTGTCGGATTTTGTGATGGGCTTTAGGTGAACATTCATTTAATTATGATCTGATTTGTTAATCAAAGCTAAATGATTATTCAGAATTTTGTTCATAATCTAATTGAATGTTTATTCTGTTTATAATTTATAATATATATGTTAACTGTGTAACCTTTACATGAAACACATTGAATGCAAATTGGGAGACGGTGTTTGTTGCAGAACAGCTCGATACTACGTGAGTACATTATCAATCTTTGAGGTATGAACGCATGGCAACAGCTTATGTTTTAATTAATTGTGATTTGGGTGCAGAAGCATCTGTTATTTCACAACTAAAGTTACTTGATCACGTCAAAGAAGTACATGGAACGTTTGGCGCCTACGATGTTCTGGCCAAAGTTTGGTCGGAAAAGGCTGAAGGCATACGCGAAACGATAACTTGGAAAATACGAAAGATAAACCAAATTCGTTCTACACTAACATTGATGGGAATAGAAGGACAAGAATAGTGACTTATTCCATACACCTTGGACGGCTCCCATTGTGTTTTTCCTGATATTCTTTTAGGATCTTTTCTTTCAGCTCATGGTGTGTGCTTGTGATGGAGTAACGAAATCGTTTTGCAGTGTTGACACACTCCAAGTTCAGCGATTCGTTAATGCTTTGCCTTAGGTTCTCAGAATCTCCAATGTACAGGATCTTCATTGCGGCATGCATCATGTAGACGCCTGGTGTCTCTGGCACCTTTGAGGCTTGTTCGGCACTAAAATCAAGCCAATCTGACCAGACGATCTCCTCTACCATGGTTTTTGTTTGGAATGGCTCTTTAAATTTTTACAGATGACGATCAGCTAGTTTTCAAGGAGTGTTTTTAGTCCAACGCATCTATTTCTGATGGTTACCTCTGTCACACCTGCCGCAACCGAGATGTCTTTTTGAGAACGAATTTCGCCATTGGATACACACGCTAAGTAAAGAGCTGCTGCCGCAAGCCCCATCGGGTCTTTTCCTGCTACCATGCCGATCTTTTTTGCCTTGTTTAGAATCTCGGCTGCCTTTCGCTTTGTTTTTTCATTTAGGTTTGCCATGCTTGCTATTCTTGCAATTCCCTTAGTCGGATCTGCGACTGGCATTTTGAGGTCTAATTCCTTGTAGATCAACCTGTAGCATCGAGCGACGTCTTTTCGCCTAATGTTGATACTTTCTGCAACGTCATCTAGGGTTCTTGGGGTTTCTGTGTTTCTACACGCGGCGTATAAACACGCTGCAATCAGTCCATGTATTGATCGCCCTCGTACTAGCTTTTTTTCCATGGCCTTTCTGTATATGTAAGCAGCCTTTTCTATTACCGAGTCTGCAAGTCCCATCTTGTCCTTCATTTTACCAAGCTCGTTTAAGGCCTGTCTTAGGTTTCTGTCTGCGGATGTATGCGCTTGCGTTCTGCTGTCCCATGTTCTAAGTCTATCGATAGAGCTTTTCATTGAGGCTGACAGTGGCTTTCCTGTAGCGTCTTTACCTGTCGCACCAATCACGGTAGACAGTCCCATATCGTGCATTGTAAGTGAGGTTCCTGCCCCAACGCGACTTCTGTCAGATTCGTCATTTGAAAATGCTCTCCATTCAGGCCCTGACTCTTCGAGCTTTTCCGCTGCAACAAATCCACAATTCCTGCAAAACATCTCACCAGTCGCCATATCTGTCTGCAACGTGTTTTTTGCACATGAGGGGCATCTGGCTTGTGACGACGTCATCACATTAGTATACGCGTTTTTTACTTATTAGGGCTTTTATCCAATTTCACTGATTATTTGTGTGTAGGTTGAGCTAATCTGTTATTCTATAACGTTAGAATGAAAGTTTATGTTTTTTGTCTTGAGTGATCTTTTAGCTTCTCGGCAAGTTTTCTGAAAATATCATTAACACCGACATCGATTAGATTGATTGTCGCGTTGTCCTTGATGATCTGTTTTTCATATTTTTCCTTTATTGCAAACATAACAGAGGACCAGTGTAGAACTCCCTTTAGTTTTTCTTCGATTATGGTATTTGTATCTGGAAAGTTAAATGATTGGAAGACAATTCCATTAGCCCAGTTAATGGTCGGAATTGCCCCACCGGCGCTTTTGCTGTTAAATGCAATCTGGGTTGCCCAGTCTTCAAAACTATACTCAATTATCTCGTGTATGACGAGGCGTTTCCATGGTTCAATTATGATTTCCAAGATGAGTATTCTTCAAAATCTAAAGATTATATAATTTTCAAAAGATTTGGCAAAGATCGCCAGATCGTATTAGGCCGTTGTCTGTCTATTTTGAACAAACAACACCTATTATTTTATTCAATAATGGTAGATTGGGGATTATGAATCAGAAAGAACTTGTGGACTCGTTGGCGTTTTTTGGCCTAGAAGAAATCGATTCCAAAGTGTATATGGGACTGCTCCAAACAGGCCCCGTATCAGTCGGTTCACTCTCCTCAAAATTAGATGTTGACCGGGGTAAGACATACCGTGCACTAAATAGACTGCGAAACATGGGGGTGGTGAGTACTACCTTTTCAAATCCCACCCTCTGTACTGCTATACACCCCGCAGAAGCACTGAACACAATTCTTGAGCGAAAGCAAGACGAAATCGTCACGATGAAAAACCTGTCCGAAAAAATTGTCCAAGATATCAGTGTCATTGTAAGGAATAACGACATTCAAGAGCTATCGTCGTTTATAATAATTCAAGGACGATCAAACATTTATTCAAGAATAAGTAAGCTGCTCCACAAAGCATCTGGAGTTGTGTATGTTGTGGCGCCTCCAGACGACTTGATGAGAATGTATCACACTTCAATCCCAGAAAGAATTCAACTGCTAAAAGAAAATGGTACACATGTTCGTATACTTACTGAAATATCGAACGAAAAGGAATTGTCTTTTATCGACAGGTTAAATCCAACTGAAATTCGATTGGGGAAACTTCCATCAAAGAGCAGAATGATAGTTGAAGAAAACAAACAACTGATAATGTCTGGGGCTCTTAATGCGTCAATGGATCTAAATGACGAAAATGATTCAGTGATGCACACAAACTCTGCTGAGATGGTAAGCAACATGTTCAGCCTCTGCAGTCTTTTGTGGGGAAAATCCAAGGTGGCTGAAATCCAAATTGCGCAAAGAACGAAAAAGGTGAAAACCTGATGATGGGCTACAAAGGAGTATACTGTGAAAATCTCGAGCAAAAAAATCAAAAAAACGATGTAGACTCTGCAAGAGATACCTTATACAACAAAAGATGTGCTGGACTCGTAAACGAACTAGTTGATCCGATTTGTGTTATTTCAAACGCAAACGAGATAATATCAAAGCGCCTAAGTAAATTTGTTGACGATGAGACAAGATCATATTTTGAAATGATCTCACGAGCGGCAATAAAGACCAAGACAATAGTGGATGAGCTAAGAAACGAAACAATTCTAATTGAGTAGACAATAAGCGTATTTCTGCTTCATCGTGGGATACATAATGCTACTCGCATCCTTAGAATGCCCAAGACCAATCACGTGGCCAACCTCGTGCCTCATAATTTTCTCTACGCTCTCTATGTTGTATAGCTGAAAGCTTCCATCACAGCTATAGTCGCCGAGTGCAACTTCGACAACGCCCTTGCCGATATGTGCGTGTCCTAAAACTCCCTCGCCAAGCTTTCTTACCGTCCATGTTACCCAGATGTTTGCATCAGATTTTTTCTCCGTCTGCGTGAATCTGACGACCGCGCTTCCCTTGTTACTGCTGAAGACCTGTTCTTCCCAAAACGCCAGAGAGTCATTTAACGTGCTTACGTGATCCAGTGGCAGTCCGGATGGCTGTTTGTTTACAAAAATCTTGTAATTTATGACATATGTGTTGTTGACTAGGCTAACACTTGGGGTTGGGAAACTGCTAGAGCCGGTTTTTATCTGCTGCTCAAAATTCCATTGTTCATAGTCCCTGAGAAATTTTTTGATGACATCAAAGCTTGGGTTGGGATATTCTATGTATCGTTTTTGTTTTGAGACGGTTGCAGAGACCTTACTAACATATCCTTCGAATGTCTTGATATCTGCTTTATCGAGGTTTTTTGGTTTTTCTGTTGGCTTGTAAGGATATTTTTTGATCACCTTATCTGCAAAGTCTTTATAGTTTTTTGCAACCGTGTTGTTTGGGTAGTATTTGGTTGCTAAATCAAAATATTTCTTTGCCTCATCATATTCGCCAAAATTGCCAAACCCTACTCCCAATCCAAGTATTGCGACTATATCTTTTGGATTTTTTTGGTAAACCCTGTAAAAATCGACAAGCGATTTTTGATGATGCCCAAGATCGCTTTCTGCGACTGCTTTAAATTTTAGAACCGTTGGGTGGTTGGGATATATCTGAAGAATTTTATCATAAAATGTAATTGCTTCTTTGTATTCTCCTTTTGCAAAGTGTTCTGCAGCGGTCTTGAGCATTGAATTTGCCTTTTGAGTAGTTTCGTTCGCGAAAATTGGCGCTACTTGAATAGTTAATAGCGCAAAAGCCACAAAAATGATTATAATGAAAGATTTCATTTGATTGATCATGCTTGGGCTTGGTAATAATTTGAACGAATTAAAGCTACGAATACAAAAATCGCAAGAAGAACTTGCCAATCTTGGGGCGCCAGAGCCAACCTTTCCTGAAATGATCAATTCAACTAACATACTTCGCGTAAATGAGTACCTGACAAAAACCGACAAAAATAAATCGAATCTAATTTCTGCCTATGAGGAATACACAAAACAGCTAGAGGCCTCCTTGCTCTCAATACAATCGGATCTGAGGAGCATAATAACGACAAAGGCCTCGATCATAGGGAACAAAACAAAGAAAAAAACACGAAAAACTAGAAAAAAGACCAAAAAGAAGACACGGAAATAATCTATTTTTGATAGACTACATCCCCGGCAGTAATCTTGACTGACTTGGAGTTTTGTTTTATTATCAGCCCACCATCCTTATCGAGTTTGACTGCCTTTCCAGAAATCTTGCCATTTGGAGTAGACACACTGACATTTCTTCCGATGGTTGAAGATTGCTTTGACCACTGACTGATGATCTGATGTGTGTTTTCCCCGCTTAGAAGTGCTAGGATTTTTTCAAGCTCCTCCAAAAAAGACCGTACTAGTTTTGCTGGATTTGTCTTGTTGCTCCCGCTTACTAGTGTAGCAACGCCGTAAAAGTTTGCACCGGTTTTGATCTTTTTTGCAATTTGAACTGGATTTACTTTAAAGTTTATCCCGACGCCCAAGACAAGATTTTCGATCTGGGTTGATTCAATTGATGCATCAATTATCATGCCTGCTATTTTTTTCCCTTTCACAGTGATGTCGTTTGGCCATTTCAGCTCAGTTCTTATCTTGAGTGTTTTTTGAATCGCACTAGATAATGCAACTGCTGCCGCAAACGGCACTAGTGTTACTTTTCCGACATCAAATTTTGGATGTATGATGACTGATAGCCAAATCCCTCCTTTTGGCGAAATCCAGCTGCGCCCCTGTCTCCCCTTGCCTGAAATCTGTGTCTCTGCTATTATGACAGAACCATTTTCTTCTTGATTTTTTGATATTGTTGATGCAAAATTCTGCGTCGAGTCCACAGAATCAAAATAATAAATTTTTTTTCCTATTAATTTTGTCTTGAGGCCATTTGTTATCTCCCATGGCAGAAGCAGGTCTGTCGCACCGGTGAGTCTGTAGCCGAGATTTTGCTTTGATTCTATCTTGTATCCAAGACTCTGAATTTTTTTGATGTGCTTCCATACCGCAACACGGCTAATTTTTAGCACTTCGCTTAGGTCCTCGCCGGACAGGTACTCAAAACGATGGGCCTCTAGGAACTGCAATACTCTGACTAGGCCTGGATTATCACTGGATGTGTATAACAATTAGATTTCTTGATTGGATGGATGATTTAAAATTTCGAATTTTTAATGTTAAAACCCAATATCGATGTCAAAGCCACCGCCGTCTCCACCTGCATCGCCACCGCCACCATCTCCACTCATGTCACCGCCTGCATCGGAAGGCTGGTTTTCAGCACCTGGTGGAATCTGTTCTGGTGGGACATAGTTGTTCATGTGCGAACCCATCATGGAGAACATCATGGAGAACATCATCATGTCCATTATTCCAAAAAACATCATCATCGGCAAAAACGATCTGTTGGACTCCATAAAGTCTCCAAGCTGTTTTTTGTCGCCTTTTTTGTATAGCTGCTGCATCTGTTGCCAGTTTTGCTGCATTTCGTGAATTGTTTGGTCTAACTCATTTGAGCCCTTTTCTGTTACTGACATCTCTATTTTTTCGCCGCCAAACAAGCCCTTTTTCTTTTCCACTTTGATGAATCCGCGCTCTTCTAGTTTTTCTAGAATTTTGTCTAGTTCTTCTGGCTTTATTCCTGTCTTGTCTCGTATTTTACTAAATTTCTTGGCGCCCTTTCTGATTGCACCTAAAACAATAATGTCATTTGGCTCTTCTTCCATTATTGTAATTTGGTGTTTTGCGTATAAAGAACCTTTCCAAATAAATTAAATCTTATTATTACATGGTGGTTACATGGAAAAAGATCCGCATAGCGACGATGAGATCCGCAAGATTCTGTCATTCAAAAACGTCGCAGTTGTCGGAATGTCAAAAAACGAGGGAAAGGCAGCAAACTACGTGCCGATCTATCTAATAAAACAAGGATACAACGTCATTCCTGTGAATCCTACTGCTGATAAAATACTTGAAAGAAGATCATATGCAAACCTCCATGACATAGAACAGCAAATTGACATAGTCGACGTATTTCGGCCATCTGACCAAGTTCTTCCAGTGATACAGGAAGCAATAAAGAAAAAACCAAAGGTAATCTGGCTACAGGAAGGAATCCATAATGAGGAGGCCGAAGCCCTTGCAGAAATGGCTGGAATCCAAGTTGTCTATAACAGGTGCATGCTAGCTGAGCATCAGCGGTTGTTTTAATGAACACCTCATTTGAAGAGTTTTATCGTTCACTTTGCGAGCTCGTCGATTCTTATTCCAAAAAGGGTTTAATGATAAAATTGGAGCCTGACATTCAATCAAACATAATTCGAATTTTTGGGGAAAACATGAGTTCTCTCTCACGGGCAAAAAACGGCCTAGATGATGTCTCTGAGCTGGCATATGCTACGGCAGAACACCACCCATATTGGAATTTGTTGTATCACGCATGCCAAATATCTAAAACAACTCTGGAAAAGTGGCACTCTGATTTGACAAAGAAAGAACTTGATGAAATCATGTGGTCTCTTGATGAGCTAAAAAACACATGCGAGAAGCTTAAAGAAAAATCAGAGTCGTCATAGATAAATAGCTAAAAACGCAACTTTAGTTGTGACAATCAAAATAGGAATTATTGGAAAAACAAACACGGGAAAAACAACATTTTTCAACTCTGCAACCCTCTCGTCGGCAGAGATCTCCACTTATCCATTTACGACAAAAAAACCAGAATCATCTACTACTAACGCAATAACACTTTGCGTACATTCCGAGTTCAACGTGTATGATAATCCAAAAAACTCAAAATGCGTGGATGGCTGGCGCTACATTCCAATTGAGCTCATTGACTTGCCAGGCCTGATAAAAGACGCTTGGCAGGGAAAGGGGCTCGGGAATCAATTTCTCTCGGTTGCAGCACAAGCTGATGCGTTATTGCACGTAGTCGACGTATCTGGCAGTGTGGATTCGTCTGGAAAAATAACCGAGGTTGGAACAGGAGATCCAATATCCGATTTTGCAGACATTGAAGAAGAGCTGATAATGTGGTATCTTAAGATCCTTGAGGGAAACCGAGACAAGGTCTCAAAGACAATTCATTCAGGGACTGATAAGATAGTAGCAATAGCGGATTTGTATCGTGGAATAGGGGTAAGCAATTACCACGTAAAAGACGCTTTACGGGCAACTGGAATCGAGGACAAGGAATTTGATGACGTTGACTTCCAGGAAAGCAAGAAATTTGTTACCGTTTTGCGAAAAATTTCAAAACCCACCCTTATAGTTGCAAACAAAATAGATATTGACGGGGCCGACAAGAATTTTGCAAGGCTTCGAGAACGTTACAATGATACCATAGTGGTTCCCGCAAGCGCAGACAGCGAGTTGTCGTTACGACGAGCAGAGCAAAAGCACCTCATAAAATACTCGCCTGGGTCTGAGCAGTTTGATATTGTAAAACCCGATGAGCTGAGCCAAAAGCAAAAAAATGCACTTGACTTTATCAAAAAAGAAATCATGGGAGAATACATGAGAACAGGAGTTCAGTTTGCAATCAATGTCACGGTTTTCAAGCTGCTCAAAATGAACGCAGTTTATCCTGTTGCTGATGAGGAGCGACTCTCTGACAAAAAAGGAAACATACTGCCTGATTTGATACTTCTAAAGGACGGTGCAACCGTGATGGACTTGGCAAAAGAAGTACACAGCGACCTGACAAAAGGACTGTTATATGCAAAAGACATTAGGTATAACCTGCGCCTTCCAACGACATACCAGCTGCGTGACAGGGACGTAGTATCGCTTGTCAGCGCATCAACAAAAAAACACTAGAAATCTGCCTTTATCTTTTCTTTTTTCATCCATATCGTCTTGCCTTTGTGATCCAGCAAAACAATGTTCATCTGCGAGATTTGTTCTCTGACTTTATCTGCTTCTTGGTATTGCTTTTGAGCCCGCATGAAATCTCTTTTTTTGATCAAATCCGTGATGGATTGTTTTTCTTGCTCGGTCACTCTTTGTACTTGGAGGCCTAGAACATTGAGCATTCTCTCAAATTCCGGCAGTGCAGTATCGGCGATGGACTTCGTCATCGCATCGGATGCTGCGATTCTGTTTATCCCTTTGACCATCTTAAAGAAGGCATTCAACGCGAGCGGAGTGTTAAAGTCGTTCTCAAGAGAAGAGTCAAACTCGGCCTTGCACTCTGAAACAAGGCTTGAAGCCTCGTCTGGGGAACTTACGTCTTCGGCCATTAGCATTTCATAATATGCGGTTTCGACTTGGCGCCACTTGACAAGGTTTTCCTTTAGCAGATCTTCGGAATAATCAATTGGCTTTGCATAATGGCCAGAAAGGCAAAACAGCCTGATGATGTTTGGGCCCCAGTTTTCTAGCACAAATCTGACAGATTTGATGTTGCCAAGCGATTTGGACATTTTTTCCCCATCAATGGTGACCATTCCAACGTGCATCCAGATCTTGGCAAGTGATTTTTTCGTCACTGCTTCGGTTTGCGCTATTTCGTTTTCATGATGAGGAAAAATCAGATCACGGCCACCACCATGAATCTCAAACTCTTCTCCAAGATATCGGAGGCTCATTGCTGAACACTCAATGTGCCAGCCCGGTCTACCATCGCCCCAAGGACTTGGCCACTTGGGATCTGTTTTTTCAAACTTCCATAATGCAAAGTCTAGTGGATCGGTTTTTGTCTCATCCACCTCTATTCTTGCACCAGAAATCAAATCTTCTGTTTTCTTTTTTGAGAGCTTACCATATTCCGAGAACTTCAAAACTGAATAGTAGACACCATTTTCTGAAACATATGCAGCGCCGCTTTCAATTAGATTTTTTATCAGATTTATCATGTCTTGTATGTGGTCAGTTGCTTTTGGATAAACGGTAGCACGCTTGATGTTCAGCTTATCAAAATCCTCAAAATAATGAGAGATGTATCTGGTGCTGATCTCTGTTGAACTGGTATTTTCAGAGTTTGCACGGTTTATTATCTTGTCATCAACATCAGTAAAGTTTTGAACAAAATTAACCGAATGTCCTTTTGTTTCTAAGAATCGCCTAAGGACATCAAATACAATTATTGTACGTGCGTGGCCTATGTGAGACTCGTCATATACAGTGACACCACACAGGTAAATTCGGGTATTTTTTGAGGAGACTACTTTTTCCTGCGTACTCAGTGTATCAAAAATCCGCATTTTATTTTCACAGCCTTGGTGGCATTATTCTCTTGTGTTCACTTTTTTTAAACAACTGATAGATTTTCTCAATTTTGTCCTTTCCAATACCTGTGGCGCCTGCAGTTTCATCAACTGATCTTTTTTTGTCTACCATGCAATACAGGACAGAGTCGATTTCCTCATACGAGGCACCAATCTCATCTTCTGCCACATGCTCA
Source organism: Nitrososphaerota archaeon (assembly GCA_052390175.1). GTDB lineage: Archaea > Thermoproteota > Nitrososphaeria > Nitrososphaerales > Nitrosopumilaceae > Nitrosotenuis. The sequence goes on from JBQTHG010000038.1 coordinate 20,465, forward strand.
GCCCAGAGATGTGGGCTGCTTTTCTTTACAATTATTGATTCTTTTACTCCTAGCGTCTTTGCAAGCTCCTTTACCTGTGTTTTGTATAGCGAGATTATTGGCAAAATGTCTGCACTACCATCTCCAAATTTAGTAAAGTATCCTATCAGGTACTCTGATCTATCACTAGAGCCAACAACAAGATGGTTTTTCAAATTCGCATAATAATACAAAATGGATGCACGAATTCTTGCGCGCAGATTTCCAAGTGCACGTTCTTCCGGTTCTAAAATATTTGCAAACTGTGAGTGAATCAAGCTGATGTCGATTAGTTTGTAGTCTAGTCCAAGACTATCAACCAGGTATAGCGCGTCCTCGGTTTCCTCTTTTGGTGAAACCTTGCTGTCTGGCATTATCAGAGCAAGTGATCTGTCCTTGAATGATTTTGCGCAAACGTGTGCGATTATGGCAGAATCTATTCCACCGCTAAGTCCAAACACAAAGCCTTGTGAGTTTGAAATATGCTGCCTTAGAAAAGACTCGATGTCATTTTGGATTTTTGCATAATCTTGGTTAATTATTTCGTTTAGAATCTGGCTGTTCACAAAAGCTTGTCTGTGATATTGCTTAAAAATCGTATTGGAATTATACGTCGATATAGAGTCCGTCTGCACGCGACTCTACATTGTATGTTTGAAGCTTGACATCTTTTAGGTAGTCCACCAGCACGCCAGTCTTGATGTTATAGTGCCAAAAGTGCAGCGGACATTCTACGATGTCTCCTTCGAGCTTGCCTGGGGCAATCGAGCCATCCTGATGCACGCACAAAGCATCGATTCCATGGTATCCGTCTTGGTTGAAAATTGCAATTCGTTTTCCATCCACGCTGAACTCTTTTCCCTTGCCTTTCTCAATGTCGGCTTTTTCTGATATTTTTTTCCAGACCATTGTTTTGTCTGAAAAATCTGAATATTTAGATTATTCCCTACTATGGCAAGATTTTTTAGGTGTTTAATTTTGGGATACGCTGTTGAGCAAAGTAAAAGATGAAAGCCTAGCAGATCAGGGACAGCTTTCTTATGAATGGGCGCGAAGCCACATGCCAATTTTAGATAATACAATTAATCGACTAAAAAGATCACAACCATTCAAAGGTGTTACACTTGCATTTTGTCTTCATATTACAAAAGAGACATCGGTTCTCTTGATGGGTGCAAAAGAGCTTGGCGCAACTGTTGCAGCGTGTGCGGGAAACCCACTTACCACACAGGATGACATTGCAGCATTTTTGGCATCAGAGGGAATTCATGTTTATGCATGGAACAATGAGACAAACAAAGAATATGACTGGTGCATCGAACAAGTCCTGAACCACAAGCCAATCATTGTTACAGACGATGGCGCAGACATGAACGTAAAGTTACATTTTGATAAAAAATACAAAAACATGAAAATTCTTGGCTCAACTGAAGAAACAACCGCTGGGGTCAATAGGATCATGGCAATGCAAAGAAAAGGCAAGCTCCGCTATCCTGTCATAGTGGTAAATGAGGCATACACAAAACACATGTTTGATAATCGTTATGGGACAGGCCAATCCACCATAGATGGATTCTTGCGAGCAATGAACTTGCTTTTTGCGTCAAAGCGTGTAGTGGTTGCTGGCTATGGATGGGTTGGAAGAGGGGTCGCGGCACGAAGTCATGGCATGGGCTCCAAAGTCATCGTAACTGAGGTCGACCCAGTAAAGGCACTAGAGGCTCACATGGATGGTTTTGAAGTAATGACCATGGCAGAAGCTGCGAAAATAGGTGACATCTTCATCACATGCACTGGAATGCGAGACATCATAACCAAAGAACACATTCTCAAAATGAAAGACGGGGCTGTCATGGGAAACGTCGGTCATTTTGACGTTGAAATTGATTCTGACTTTTTGCTAAACAAGTCAAAGTCTGTCAAAGAAGTAAGACCAAATCTTGATGAGTGCAGGCTTCAAAATGGCAAAAAAGTGTACCTTGTTGGCAAGGGAAGACTTGCAAATCTTGTCGCTGCAGAGGGCCACCCGCCAGAAGTAATGGCGCAGTCATTTTCAAATCAGGTCTTGTCGATTTTGTACATTCTCAAAAATCACAAGAAAATTGGCAAAAAAGTAATCACAGTGCCATTAGAAATTGATACCCAAGTGGCAATCGATGCATTGGGAGCATTTGATGTGAAAATCGACAAGCTATCTAAAAAACAAATAGCATACAGAGATAATTGGTAAAGCTTCTTAAGCTGCAAAAATAAAATTCATTCATTGAGATCAAAAGCGATAATCACAAGTGCACTGCCGTACGCAAACGGCGAAATTCATCTTGGACACGTTGCATCAACATATCTCCCAGCTGATGTAACGACTAGATTTCTAAAGATGAACGGTGTTGAGGCATACTATATCTGTGCATCAGATGACTTTGGCACACCCATTCTAATTCAGGCAGAAAAAGAAAAGAAAACGCCACAGGAATACGTAGAACACTGGAACAAGCGCGACTATGAGGATTTTTCTGCATTCGACATTGGATTTGATCTTTTTTATCGGACTAGCTCGCCTGAAAACATAGAGTTTGTTCAGTATGTCTTTAACAAATTAAAGGAAAATGGACACATTTACGAATCCGAAATAATCCAGTTTTACTGCAAAAACGATAAAAAATTCCTTCCAGACAGATATGTTAGAGGAACTTGTCCGTACTGCAAGGCAGATGACCAGTACTCTGATTTGTGCGAGAAATGCGGCCGCGTGCCTGAGGAGATAGACAACCCAAAATGTGCAATTTGCGGTGCCATTCCGACAAAGGAAAAGACAAAGCACTATTTTTTCAAGCTCAAAAACTTTGGCAACAAGCTAACCAAATGGCTTGAGGAGACCCAAAGCCTCCAAAAGGATGTAAAAAAATATGTCCAAAACTGGATTGCTGGGGGACTAGTAGACTGGGACATAACACGCGACATATCATGGGGTGTCAAAATACCTGGCGATGAATCCAAGGTCTTCTACGGATGGTTTGATAACCATCTGGCATACATTTCAACTGCGATAAAACTACTGAATGACAAGGGAATAAACGGAAAAGAGTTTTGGAACTCTGCTGACATTTATCATTTTATTGGAAAAGACATAGTTTATCACCATTATTTGTTTTTGCCAGCAATGCGGTTGGGCATTGACGAAGAGTACAAGCTTCCTGATTTTATACCGACTCGCGGGCACCTTACACTACAGTCAAAAAAAATCTCAAAGAGCAGAAACTGGTACATTGGGCTAAAGGAATTCCTGGGGTATTATCAGGCAGACTATTTGAGATATTATTT
>JBQTHG010000039.1:0-3679 GCA_052390175.1 Nitrososphaerota archaeon
TGCGATTCCAAATGCCTGACCATACAAATCAAAAACAACTTTTTGCCTCAATCAAACCCAAACGCAGTGCAGGTTTTGAAGCTACTTGGATATGATTTTACAACAGACGTTGATGTGGACAAAGACCCGTCAATTCTTGCAAAATACGACAAGGTAGTCATACTGCACAATGAATATGTGACAAAAAGAGAATTCGATGCCATAACAAGTCATCCAAACGTAATCTATCTGTATCCTAATGCGCTGTACGCTGAAGTCAAGTCAGACTATGACAAAAACACAATCGTGCTGATTCGTGGCCACAATTACCCATCACAAGAAATCAGAAACGGTTTTGATTGGAAATTTGACAACAGCGAGCTAGAGTACGAGCTAGACTGCAAAAACATGGAGTTTAACAGGATCGATAACGGCTGGATGCTAAACTGCTATCCGGAAAATGTGATCCACAAAAATATGGATCTTTTACGAGCAATAAAAAAACTGTAAAATTCATCACTTGGAATTCTTGTGACTCTATAACACATTCGGTTTTTACTGTGGCTCAATTGTTGCTGGCGGCTTGCTTGATATCACATAGGACACCCATGTCACATCATCTATCTCGTTTGTTATTCTGTTGCTGATCTTTGCAAGAACATCATGTGGAAGCCTTGTCCAGTCCGCAGTCATTGCGTCAATTGATTCTACTACACGTATCATTACTATGTTGCCGTACTTTCGCTCGTCACCCACCACGCCTACTGCCTTATCGTCTCCCACTGCAGCATATGCCTGCCAGACCTTTTCATACCAGCCCGCCACCTCGAGCTCTTCTTCTACGATTTTGCTTGCAATCTTGGCGATCTCTAATTTTTTTTCCGTTACCTCACCAATGATTCTAACTGCAAGACCAGGCCCAGGAAAGGGATGGCGCAAAAGCAACTTTCTTGGGACTCCAAGAATTGCAGCCACCTTTCTAACCTCGTCTTTGTACAAATCCCTGAGTGGCTCAAGCACCTGCAAATCAAGCCAGTCAGGAAGGCCACCCACATTGTGGTGTGTCTTGATGATTGCGGCAGGGCCCTTTGAAACACCGCTCTCTATCACATCAGGATACAGAGTTCCTTGGGCTAGCCACTTGAAAGGGCCGTGCTTTTCTGCAAAATCTGTAAAGATTCTGACAAATTCCTCACCTACAATCTTTCTCTTCTTTTCAGGATCTGATGTTCCCTTTAGCTTGTCAAGGAACTGTTTTTTTGCGTTAACTGCAGTAAAGTTCACTGCAAAGTTTTCCTTGAACATTTTTTCTATCTCATGTTCTTCGTCTAGTCGCAAAAGCCCGTTGTCGACAAAAACGCACTTGAGTCTGTCACCTATTGCCCTGTGGATTAAGAGGGCTGCAACCGTGGAATCAATCCCCCCACTAACTCCACACAACACGTTCCCATCAATTTCTGAGATCTCTTTTACTGTTTTTTCAACAAAGCTTTCCATTGTCCATTCTTGTTTTGCGCCGCAAATGTTTAGGACAAAGTTTTTGAGAATCTGAACGCCGTTTTCCGTGTGAACTACTTCGGGATGGAACTGTATTCCATAGATTGCCTGCTGTTTGTTTGCTATTGCGGCCGCCTTGGAGCGTTCAGTGTGGCCTATTACTTCAAAACCGTTTGGAATCTTTTCCGCCTCATCCCCGTGGCTCATCCAAGCCCTTACCGAGCCTCCCAACCCGCCAAGAAGATCAGAACCGTTGTCTATTGTAAGAACAGAGTGGCCATATTCTTTGTTTGAACGCTTTACCTTGCCTCCAAAATTGTCAACAATTAACTGGTGTCCGTAACAAATTCCAAGCAGCGGCAAATTCATTTGAAAAATTTTAGAATCAGGTTTTGGCGCATCGTTGTTGTAAACGCTTGATGGCCCACCAGAAAAAATCACGCCCTTTGGGTTCAGCTCTCGCAGCTTTTCAAGCGAAATATCGTATGGAACCAGCTCCGCATAAACAGAAAACTCTCTTATTCTCCTACAAATTAGGTGGCTGTACTGAGAGCCAAAATCCAATACTAAGATTCTATCCATCGTATCACTTGGAATTCTCTATCATTTTTGAAAATGACCACGTTGCAGTGTTTATTATCTCGGTTATTCTTTCCTTTTGGCGGTAGTTTTTAATTATAATCTCACGCAGCAACGCCCCATCCTTGTTTACCAAACAATTGATTACAGAATCCTCACCTATTGTCCCTTTTTCATAGTCTGCCATGTCTTTTCTTTTCATCTCGCCTATTATTCTCTCAAGTAAAAACGACTTGAATGGGTGCATGTCCTCGCTGAGGGTTATGCCATCCTCAAACACAATTGAGACCTGTTCTGGCGTGATGTGGGCATTTGCAATCAAAGCGCCGTCGGTGTTTTTTCGTAAGGCAACAGAATAATCCTCCTGTGCCTTCTGCGTTTCAGCTCCCATGTTCTTTAGATCAGAGGCCTTTGTGAAGCTTTGCTGTTTTAGAATAGAATTGATCAAAGCGAGATTTTTTTCAAGCATTTCGATTTCCTCTTTGTGCTTTTGAATCTTAGCTGTGAGACGTTCTTTGGTCTCCAAGGCCTCTTTTACCTGTTCCTCTGAGAACTGCATAATTAATCTGAAGTACTGACGTATTAAAATCCATTCTCACAAGAAACAGTGTTCTAGTTCCCTGTAAGTGATCTTTTTGAAGCCTTTGAGAGACTTTGAAAGAGTGTAAAGATCCGCACTTGCCTGTGGCGCTAACCACTCTAACAGTGTCTTGCCGTGTCTGAGTTTTTTTAGTTTGGTTTTTCTTTCTGATCTTTTTGTGTTGGAAAACTTGCCTATCTTTGTTCCAAAGTCCATCCCAAACAAAAAGATCTTGGATGCGCCAAAGTGGTTTGCCAAAAACACACATCTGTCTCCGTCTGTAAAGCCGCCAAAGTTGTGAATCTTGCCAACCTTTTCGGTCTGGGTTGTACCAATGCAGTTTTTGAAATTTTTTGCAAACCCAAGCTTGTCAATATTGTCTCCATGCGCATGAACTACCATAACACTGGATTTTCCAATTTTTTTAAGCGATTTGAAATCTCCGTCAAGATCAGTGACGACTATCTGCGGCCTTATTCCATTTTCAACTAGTGGGCAAAGTGCAGTCTCTGCACAAATTTTGATTGTGTTTTTGTATTTTTTGAGAACCGGAATGGCGGATTGCAGTGACGGACCTGCACCAATCACAAAAACAGGCTTTCCAGAGATCATCTTCCTTATTTTGGGTATGGGAAATTGTTTTTTTAGCACCGAATTTAGCAGGCTGGCAGCATTTTGATCATCACTTTTGCTGTAACCAAACTCACTTACGATCTTCGTATATTTTGAATTCCATCCCCTAATCGTCAATTAACTCTAAAACTAGCATGTTTATCATAAATGATATGAATCGGCTAGGTCCAGTACGGGTCGGCGGCACAAACCCAGTCAGAATAATGGGGATACTAAATGCAAGCCCAGAATCGTTTTACAAAAAATCCATCAAAAAAGAAGCACAAATTGCACAGACAGTACGGCAAATGGAGCAGGATGGTGCAGATCTTATCGATGTGGGTGGCATGTCAACGGCACCATATCTCACAACTATGATTTCCGAAAAAGAAGAGACCAGACGAGTAATGGATGCAATCAGACAAATTCAAA
>JBQTHG010000040.1:0-3767 GCA_052390175.1 Nitrososphaerota archaeon
AGGCAATTGCATCCTAAGACATTAATTTATCCACAAATGAACAAACTTTGAATTTGTATAGTTCTTCTACTGAGAGTAATTCGCCACAGCCAGGCGCGGGCAAGTTCATACGCCTAGGCATAATAGCTGCAATCGGCGTCATAGTCCTGGTAATTGTTGGAAACCAAGGCGTCATATTGTCCATGAATATGACAGAATTTGGAGACCAGTTCACAAAACCACTTCACTATTCCATTGTTTCAGCCTTAGTCCTTTCTGCGATCGCACTTCTCAACGTAGACATAAAGAACCGCTCCTCTATAGTATGGTATTCCATACACGTTGTAATCACATTCCTGAATCGCGGCATGCATGACCCAGTCTCAAAAAACATCTCTAGTTTTAGAGATTACAGGCTAAGCGCCCCACAATTTGTAATTTGGCAGATAACAAAGATCTTCCTCTTTGGCGCATTCTTTGTGAACATCATGTTTGGCCTTGCACTAGTTTACATGCTTGATGGCAACGAATTGGGAATCAACAACATACCGACTATTTTCTCATTGCCATTTGTTACCCCACAATCATCTGATGCGGCACAAACCGTAATCGAACTCATTCCAGCACTAACCATAATCGTGCCACCGTTACTTGGCGTAATAGGAATAAGACTGGCATTAGATGTCGGCCTTCATTCCATCATTCGAGTCATTACCTCATACATCTATGATTCGTCACAAGGCAAGCCCAAGTTCCTAAACTATGTCTCCACAATAGAGGCAGTAATTGGAATCGGTGTTATCTGGGCAGGCATCAACATGTTTTTCACAGAACAAATCGACTACAACACACGTTATGTGATCGGGGGAACACTGGCTGCCGGATTTGCATTGCTTGCCTTTGCAGCCTTTGATAAACTCCGCTCCAAAGTCCTGACACATCCAATAAAGCGCGACATCTACATCCGAGTTTTCACACTCATTGCTATTGGAATTATCGCCGGCTCCATAATGGCAGTAAACAACAGCATTGCAGATACACGTAAAATAGAATATCTTGGACCATACACACAGCAACAAATCTCCGTGAACAGATACTTGGGGGAGCTCGACAAAGTCAAGATAACAACAAATGATGTCAGTCTTTCATCAGTTTCACCAAACAACATCAAAGGCTACATGGAAACAAACCGTGATATTTTGGATTCGATCAGAATTTGGGACTGGGAAGCAGCTTATGCAAAATTAAAGCCAGAAATCGGCCTTATCCCATATCTTGACTTTGAAGATAACGACATTCTCAGATTTAATGATACATTGTATTGGACTGCCTCAATGAAGCCGATCATTCCATCATCTGTGAGCCTAGAAAATCGTTGGTACAACGAACACTTGGTGTATACACACGTTCCAAACGGCTTTTTGACATTAGAGGCAACTACAGGGCAATCAGTAGAAAGCAGCGAACTCTTCTCACAGAGATCAATCTATTATGGCGAAGGAGGGCTCTTTAGTGAAACCTGGTCCGCATATCCAACAACTCGTGGAAGTACAAGTGCTGAGCTAAATAGTGCGCAGTATTCTGGCCTTGGCGGAATCGACGTCTCACCACCATTAAGCTGGGTCTTTGAGCCAAACTTCCTCTTGTCATATCCTGGAACGCCAGTACACGTAATGCGATACAAGGACATCTATGATAGAATGGAAGTGCTGTACCCATATTTTCTGTACAATTTGTTTGGCCAAAAACTAGACCTTTATCCTGTAACTGATGGCACGAAAACCTACTGGTTGATTCCGCTAATTGTGGGATTTGATACGCACTCGGTTCCGTGGTCTATTGGAAACCCATATCTCCGGCTTGTGGGATTTGCACTAGTTGATACCTATGATGGCGAGATTACGTTGCTCAAGTATGGTGATGACTATTTTAGTAAAATCATTCAAAGCCAATATGGTCAAAAATTCGCCCCGATACCTGCTTGGTTAAATGAGCAGATAAGATATCCACAGGAACTGTTCACTTGGAAAACAGAGATGTTTAACATTTATCATGTGACGGACAGAGAGACGTTTATCCAGGCAAATTCGTTTTACGAGATTCCAGCAAGCTTGGAGGCATACTACATCGAAGCAAAACCTCCTGGATACGACACTACAAAATTCATGGGCCTTCTCTCATTGGAGCTTAGGGGATCACAGGGAAAGAACCTATCAGGGTACATGATAGTGGAAAACGATCTGCCGACTCTTGGCCACATGCAATTCTACCAAGTTCCGCTCAATTCGACTACAAAGCTAATAGGCCCAACTGCAGTGCGAGAGGCACTTGACAAGGACAGTGACTTTGCACAGCTAAAGACGCTTTTGAGAACTCCTCGAATCGGTGATAACATTTTGTACAGGGTTGGGGATCATGATGTCTACTTTATACCGGTATACACTGCAGGCTCTGGAGGCGGTGTCGTAGCCCAGCTAGGTACAATTGCAGCAGTTGGCGCAGCATTTAACGGAGAATACTATGTGGGCCTTGGGAATACCCAGCAACAAGCCTTTGAAGCCTATCTGAACAAGCTTTCCGGAGTAGTACCTTCATCGACATCAACGGCTGAGATTGGATTTGATAAAAATACAAGACTGGATACAATCAAATCAGTATTTGAAGAAAAAAATATTGAGATTGTAAGCCCAACGTCACTCTCAGTCCCACTCGCGTTTAAGGAAGGCGAAACCTCATTCTTTACGCAAGTTGACCTTGAAGCAACAAATGATCTGCTAAACAAGTTTGTCGATGACTTTGTTGTCCCAAGAACCAAGAGGGTGCTTTTATGGCAAGACGAAGACACAGTAAACATTGGAACTGTAATAACGATTGAGGGTATACCTGAGCTTCACTACGTCTCAATCGAAGTGGGCAAGTAAATTCTAATGCTGTTGCTAGTTGATAACGGTTCAGTGTTTACAAAAAACATAATGGAATTTCTTTCGGAAAAAAATGCTGATTTTACTGCCTTACCATTTGACAAGATAACGCCTTCGGATGTAAACAAATCTAATTCAGTTATCCTCTCTGGTAGACGACAAAACAACAGAAAAATGAATGCACTAAACTCCAAAATAATTAACCACACAATTTCCGAAAAAAAGCCGTTGCTTGGAATATGCTATGGTGCAGAGATACTGGCATTAACAGCCGGCGGTACAATTAGAAAAATGAAATCGCTACAAAAAGGAAACAACATGGTTACTGTCATAAAAGAAAATCTGCTGTGTAGTGGAATGATCCAGGCATACCAAAGCCATAATTTTGAGATATCACAGCTTGGAGAATCATTGATTCATCTTGCAAGCTCTGAGAATTGTAACTACGAAATAATTCAATATCAAAATTCGAAAATTTTTGGTACGCAATTTCATCCAGAAATGACAAAGGACGGACTGTCGTTAATTGAGCGCTTTGTTACACTCTGACTGGGTTTAATAGTAAAGAGGCAAAAAGCCAAACCATGAGTGAACACGAGCTATTACTTCCACCAGTCACTGAGGAAAACATTTGCTTGCCTTTGGCAGTTAGTGCTGTATCGAAATATTGGGATGTAAATCTGCCACTTGCAGAAGCAAAAGACATTGCAAAAAAATATGCAAACGTTCGTGGAAGTATACTGATTGAGGGAATAGAACTTGCCGAGCGACACGGCCTTAGCAGTCTTGTGTTACACTCATCTCTGTCTGAAATAAAAAAAATAATTGACATGGGAGTTCCACCAATTGTAATTCTGCCTGGGCTGT
>JBQTHG010000041.1:0-31952 GCA_052390175.1 Nitrososphaerota archaeon
CATTAAGTGCTTTGTCAAAATATGAGATTGCTTCCTCATAGTTTGCAAGATTGAATAATGCGAGCCCTTTTTTATACAACCCATCAAGATAGTTTGGATCTATCTGTAGTGTCTGCTCATAGCAGGATAACGCCTCTCCATGTTTTGACAAAAGCGCAAGGGAATCACCCTTGCAGTGTAAAGCGTCAAAGTATTTCGGATCTATTTCTAGGACCCGATCATAAAGTGCAATTGCTTCTTTGTGATTGCCAAGCTTTGACGTGGTGATTCCTTTGTTGATTAGTGAGCTGATGTCTTGTGGGTTTGATTTTAGTGATTTTTCATAAAAATTGATTGCCTTACCGTATTGCTTGTCGTAAAAGTAGAAATTTCCTACGAGTAGTTCTAGATTTTTGTCAATGGATTGTCTTTGTTGTTGCTTTGGTAATTTGTTTTGTAGTCTATCTTGTACCTTTAGCATACTAGCTATCTTTGACTTGCTATCAAACGACAATTCTGGTTTTTGGCTTGGATCTAGCTCGGTTTTGATTCCTTGATTTTCGATTAGACGTTTGATAAGACCATTTACAAGGTACAGCTGGTTTAGGACAATATCATGTGATGAATCCATTACATTGTTTAATTTTTAACGATTTTTTCTAATATCGTAGTATTTGTTCGAAAAGCTCAAACACTGTCTTATATGATTTTTTTAGGGCAAAAAAGTTGCTTGAGAGTAGGAATAGTCCTAGCTGCATTCATAGTTTATACTATTACCGTTAGTCTGGCTTACGCTGAAGAATTTGAGATCAGGTTTGTTCCCTCAAAGCTTGTTGAAAATTCCGAAGGCAAAATGCATGTTTTTGTTACTGATGGAGGCCAAATAATTCCAAGCAAGATCAGTGGTTTGACTGTTACGTCACTTGACTCATCCATACTACACATCGAGAAAGTGCAAGATGGTAATTCATTTGTAACAGAAGTAATAGTAAAGGCAGGCAAAGCCGGTACCACCACAATTTATCTTGCAGCGCCAGGATTCACGGCAAAAGAAATTCCAGTTACAATCTATGGCAATAAAAACAACGCAGCAACTCTTTTAATGAAAATAACGCCAGATACATTTACAACGAGCGGCCCTAACGAGGGATACATTTCTGTCCAATTAGCAGACGAAGATGGTTTCCCAGTGATAGCAAAAGAAGACACGGTAGTTTCATTGAATACTGCGAACAAGGACATTGTCGAATTGTCTACTCATAATATGCTTATTAAAAAAGGCGAATATTTTGCATATGATAAATTCAATGTCAAAAAATCAGGCGAGTCCATTTTGTATGCAACTGCACAAGGAATTGAAACACAAAGCAGCACAATAACAGTAGAAGAAGACGAAGACCTTACTATCAAGCTCTATACATATCCAAAGACACTTTCCATTCATGATGCATCAAAAGGCTTCATAATAGCACAACTTCAAGATTCCAGCGGGAGGCCTATACTTGCACAAAAAGACATCACCGTGTACTACAAAGTTGCTGATTCGGATGACAATGAGGCCACAAACTACAGTTCTAACTACAAGCAAAAATCATCAGGTTACTTTAGCATAAACAAGGGATCGTATTGGGGTTACACACAGTATTCACTTGCTCAAGGCCTTGAGGACACATATGATGTTTCTATTTCCGCCGAAGATCCCCTTGTAATTGAGACTGAAGAAATCGAGGCAAAAGACTTGGAGCTAATGGACGACAAGCTAGTCAAATTCGAATCCTTGCCAGTTTTGACTACCGGCAAGTCGGAATTAATAGGAGTGTTATACTTGGAGGACGAAAGTGGAAATCCAGTCGTCGCAGAAAAAGACTTGGCCATAAAAATCGACTCTTCTGATAGCAAATCGCTTTCTATAGATGACACAATTATTACAAAAGGGGACCAAATTGCACTTGTCTATGGTACAGTAAGCAATAGTGCACCAGCTGACCTTGAGCTAAGACCTGTCGTAAGTGAGGGAGAGCTTACAGACATTACCGTATTTGGCCCGGATAAGGACTTGTTGGAGCTTGTCGCAGATCCGTTAATATCGGATGTTTTAGCTGGAACTAGTTTTCCAATAATTTTGTACCTAAAGGATGGTGACGAGGTTACCAGCTTCCTAGAAAGTCACGATGTTTTTGTTGCACCAAATGAATATGTAGAAGTCAAGCCAAAAACGATTTTACAAAAAGACACCTTGGTACTACTTGATGCAAAGGCGTTAAAGAAAGGAACTGCAGAACTCTCAGTCGAGGTTGGTGGTTTTGAAGACAAGGCGACAATTGATAATCTTTCATCGGATCCAGCAAACCTCATTTTAGAGCACTCAAAGACAATTTTTGTTGGAAACAACGACGTGTTTTCGATTCAACTTGTTAACTCTGAAGGGCTGCCAACATACGCAACAAGCGATGTAGACATTAATGTTGTAGTAAAGGATCAAGGATTCTTAGAGATTCCTGCAAAAATAACAATAGCAAAGGGCAATTATTTTAGCCTCTTTGACGTTGCACCAAAGGCAAGTGGTAAAACAGAAATTTCGTTCTTATCAAAAGAATTGCCTCTTCTAAAGGACGACATAACAATAACAAGTTTGATTCCACAGCTTGGTATTTTCGGTCCAGATTCTGTGAATGCGACAGAGACCTTCATCGTAACAGTTTCTGCCAAATCCAACGAAAAACCGCTTGCTGGTATGAACGTACAATGGCAGATAGATGGCGGAATAGCTGATCTTTCTGATACCCAGACTGGCACCACTGGTGAAGCCTTGGTTTCGATTATTCCGCAAGCTGCCCAGGTAAACATCAAGGCCACAGTCGGTGGACAGGCATATCCTAGTTCAGTCATAACAAAAACTATCCAAGTAAATTCAGATACTGGCCTAGCACTTGTGCAGGAACAGGAGGCTCAAGACTATTCATTTGAGGTCTTCGGCATAGACCCAGTACTAATTATCGTACCTGGTGCAATAGGCGCAGCCGGTTTTATGTTAAAAAAGAAAGGTCAGCTCACATTGAAAAAATAAATTTTGTGATTTTGTATCAAACAAAATTTTTTGTGTATTAAGTAAACAAGAAAATCGTATGTTCAGTTCGAACATCAGCTTGATTATCAAATTTGGTTTTAAAGTGTAAATAGAAAAAAACGGAGTTGTGGTGATATTAGCTAATCTAAACTTTAATCGTAAACTTGGTACGTTTGGAAGAATGCTCGGTAAGGGCTCTGTCAAACCAAAAAAACCCCTACTGTTCCAGTCTTTACTGAATGGTGAAGACATAACGCTGGATGTATGTTCGTTTGAGGAGATTCTCCCATATTCGTTGCTATCCATTCCTGTTTCAACCATAACGCCAAACGATAGTGTCTGGATTGCGACCTCAATGCTATCAAGGATTTCAGATGTCACTAGCAATTTGGTGGTAATTGAAGACGAATTTCCAATTGGTGCAATTAGCGCACTTGAGATAATTGACGGCTTGAAAAAGAACCCCACTCAGCAGTTTTTCGAAGAGGGCGTCATCAAGATAATGAGTGCGGACTTTTACATAGATTCTCGAAATGTCAACGTCGCAGATGTTTTGAAACGAATGAACCGCAGCAGAAACCCCTTCACAATAATAGAAAACGACAAGAAAAATTTTTCACAATTCTCAATCAGACAGGTTTTGGAGATTGGCGCACTATGTAAAACAGACATAATGGCTTCAGCCTTCGGAAAAAAAGACATTCCAACATTCAAGCGAGACAATAAAATCGGAGATGTAATCGAGATGCTAAAGCAGGGCGAAAATAGGCTTGCTTTGCTTGAAGGCGAAGTTTCGTTTGTTAACTGTGAAATTCTGCTGGAAAAAATTAAAGAGCTCAACACTACACAGAATGAAAATCTGCTAGAGCTTAGTGCAAGCACGTTCAAAACAATCACGCCCACTTTGATCTCTGAAAGATTAACGCTTGCAGACATTTGCAAAATCATGCTAAACTCCAAGTATCCGTGTGTCATGACATCTGAGCAAGTAATAACGCCTTATGACATGCTAGAGATTCTCTGCAAGGAGATCTGAGATTGTCAAACAAATCATTGAGCCGCCTAAAAGATCACCTAGATATGATGAGAAAAGAGCTTGACAACACTACTACTCAGATTAAGCAGTTAGAAAACAAAAATATCACGGAATGGCAGGCACTTGATTTTGTAGAAGGCAAATCAATTGATGATCTAAAAAAACACGAAAGCGAGCTTGCCAAAGAAATTTCAAAAATTCAAAAGGAAATCAAAAAATCAAGATCAACGGGGCTGCTCATAGCAGAGCTGTCCGTTCTACCCGTAGTATTCTTACTGATTTTGGTATCAGGTATAGGAGATACACTGACAGATAATCCATCAAACCAATCTTCAGCTGTACTAAAAACCAGATACTATACTGAAAACTTGCGTGGGGATACAGTAGACACATGGAAGTCTTGGCGCTTAGTTGGAACTGCACTTAATGTGAATATTCTAAAATCACCCAGAGTGACCGAACATCAGCTTGATGTCATTAAAAATTCCATAGTGTCCGAGCAGGCAGTAGAGTTTGATGACTCAATAGTGCACAAAGGGCCAAAGGGCTCCAAGTCCACATATTATGAGGGATGGGCAGGGGCACTCAAAAGCATACCAGATGCACAAACCAAGTATAAGCTTCCAACTAATTTTAATTTCGTTGATAGTTCTGGTGGAGAAGGCGACATCATCATAACTCTTTCCAACATAAGGGACAGTGATGGATACACTGGCTATACAAAATCCGTCACAGAAGAAAACGAGATTCTAAAGTCGTTTATCACAATTTATGACATTGCAAATCTCTCAGACGAACAACTCTCGACAATTTTAAGACATGAGTTTGGCCATGCGCTCGGCCTTGGCCATTCCACTGCACCAGAGGATCTCATGGCACCAACGATTGATCTCACCATTCCTTACATTTCGGAATGTAATGTGGCCGCTATCGTTGATCTGTATAATGCAAATGAAGGCAAGCAAACAGTCTGTGAAAAATAATTCCTAGATACCGTTTTCGTTGAGTATCATGGCAAGCAGTGCAGCCCTTGTGAATTTGCCGTATTCTGCTTGCTTGAAGTATTTTGCCTGTTTTGTATCATCTACATCAGTTGAGATTTCGTCTATTCTTGGCAGAGGGTGTAGTATGATCGAGTTTTCCTTCATCCTGCCTACGACATCGAGTCCTATTTTGTAGCTTCCACGCACCTTTTGGTATTCCTCTTCGTCCGGGAACCTTTCCTTTTGTATTCTGGTCACATATATGACATCCAGCTCATCAATGAATTCTTCAAGATTTGTTGATTCTTTTAGTGAAACCTTTTTTTGTATTTCATAAATCGAGTCGTTTCTAATTTTCAGGGACTCTGGCGATATGAGCCGTATGTCAACATCATAATTTGATAGTGCATAAAGAAGCGAATAGACGGTCCTGCCGTATTTCAGATCTCCAATTATGCCGATTTTGAGGCCGTCGATTTTGCCTTTTTCCTTTTTGATCGTGTAGAGATCCTGTATTGCTTGTGTTGGGTGTTCTTCGGTTCCACTACCAGCATTTAACACTGGTTTTTCTGAAATCTCTGATGCAAATCTGCTAGACCCATCAAGTGTGTGTCGTAGTGCCAAAACATCAGAGTAGATTGCCATCATTCGGACAGTGTCTGCAAGGCTTTCGCCTTTTTTTGTAGAAGAAGACGAAACATCGGCTATTCCAAAGGACGTTCCCCCAATCAGCGCCATTGCCGACTGGAAACTTAGTCTTGTACGGGTGCTCGGCTCAAAAAACAGATACCCGAGTGTTTTTCCTCGCCCAAGCTCTCGTCTCTCGTTTGGATCAATTTTTATTATTTTATCTGTTGCAGAAAAGATCTTTTCAAATTTAGCCTTATCAAAGTCACGTACCGATATGATATCTTTTTGGAAAAAGTCGTTCATTTCTTTCAATGATATATACTGGTTACTATACAAAGTATTCTGATGCAGGAGCCAAACCTGATTGTTAGGCGAATAAAAGATGGAACCGTAATAGACCACATTGAAGGCGGAAGGGGCCTCAAGGTGCTTGAGGCGCTTGGGATTGATGGAAAGGACGGAAACGTAATCACGATAGCGCTAAATGTGCCAAGCGGCAAGTACAGCAAAAAAGACATCATCAAGGTAGAAAACAGGTACCTGCAAGACTATGATACAAACAAGCTTGCGATAATTTCACCATCGGCCACCATAAACATAATCAAGGACTATAAGCTGGTCGAAAAGCGCCGCGTTGCTCTTCCAAATAAAATTGAAAAGATCTTTCGCTGCTCAAACCCCGACTGCATAACGAACAGCAAGGAGGACATTGACTCAATCATGGAAGTAATCGACAAGACCGGCAGCGTTCTAAAATGCAAGTATTGCACAAGAATCCTTGACGTAAACCAGCTCAGATATTATTAAAAAATTCTAAAACAAGTATTGTGGAATTTACTGTCCCAAGATAATGAACATCATGACTATGCCGTAGATTGCAATTGACTCTACCATGCCTATGAAGATGAACACTTTGGATTGTAGTGCTGGGTTTTCACTAATTATGGCAAGACCTGCAGATCCTACATATCCCAGTCCGATTCCTGCGCCGCCTGCTGCAAGACCAAATGCCAGACCTGCGCCGACAAGTTTCATTGAATCAGAACTAGTTGGTGCTGCTCCCTCTTCTGCTGCAAATGCAAGACCAGTCATTGCTGAAAGTGATACAACTGTTGTCAAAAGCAATAACGAAAGTGGCTTCATTTTCAATTCTGCTCCAAAATTTCCATTATTTAAATCATGGTATAGTTTTTTGAATTTTGTCCAGTGTTTTGGTTTTGAATGATTTTAGTTCTGATTTGATTGCATTTACCTGATTTTCGTGTTCAGACTCTAACGATCTGTTTGCATCATCAAGTAATTTTTTAATGTCTGCTTTTGCCATTACTTCTTCTTCTCCATGACTGCCTTTACTTTTTTTAACCTTGCGAATTCCTCTCGTTCCCTTTCCTCAAGTGTCGCTAGGATGAACTTTATGCGTAATCTGTACTGCGGAATTATGACGTTTTCAAGGGCGTTTAGCAGTTTTTGGGTTTTTTCGAGTGCTTTTGCTAAGGCAAAGATCGAGTTTTCATATTCTGCAGCCTTGCAGATTTTTGGCAGGAGTGCTTTGATTTGTTTTGCCGCCCTGTCAATTGACGAGTTTGTATCTGCAAACCCATAAGGCATTGATTTTGTGTCCTTTTCTGTGACGTTAAGGGTTGGGATTGACACGTCTACTATTCTTTTTACTTTGGTATCGACTTCCATTACTGCCGGAGTGGACTGGGCAACAGAGTCAACTGTAGATGTTCCAAGTGATAGGTATGCGTCATTTACTGACTTGTAGACATCCTGGAGTGGTTCCCAGATGCCGCCTCTTGCCTTGTTTGCCTCCGTTATCATTTCTTCTATGTTTTTTAGCAGAACCTTTCTCTTGTCATCGAGAATCTTTTGGACCATTGTTGCGACTTGGCTTGAACGTTTGTACTTTAGCAGCTCAATCTTGGTTGCTGCAACGTTTTGTCCAAATGACATTAGTTATCTTTCCTTGTAGTATTGATCGATAAATTTGTCTTTAACTTTGGTTATTTCGTTTTTCGGTAAAAGCGACACAACTCTCCATTGTAGTGAGATTGTTTCTTCAATTACCCTGTTTTCATCTATTCCTTGTGTCAGGAATTCTTTTTCAAAGGAATCGCCGACTTCGAGATACTTGAGATCAACTCCGGTAAGGCCTGCCTTTCCTACTATTCCTGCCAGTGCGCGCACCTCTTGTGCCCTGGAATAAGCGTCATAGTTTTGGTTGGAGATTTCTTGATGATCTGCCCTTGTTCTTCCCTCTCCAATTCCGTCCTTCATGATTCTTGAAAGACTCATCAAAATGTTTACTGGTGGATATACTCCCTGTCTGAACAAGTCTCTTCCAAGGACGATTTGGCCTTCGGTGATGTATCCTGTTAGATCTGGAATTGGGTGAGTGATATCGTCTGACGGCATTGTCAAAATCGGCATCTGAGTTACGCTGCCCTTCTTGTCGCGAAGCCTTCCTGCCCGTTCATAAATTGTGGACAGGTCTGTGTAGAGATATCCTGGGTATCCCTTTCTTCCTGGAACCTCCTCTCTTGCTGCACTGATCTCTCGGAGTGCTTCTGCATAGTTTGTCATGTCTGTCAAAATTACCAGTACGTGCATGCCAAGATCATACGCCAGGTATTCCGCTACTGTTAGTGCGACCCTTGGTGTGATGATTCTTTCAATTGCAGGATCGTCTGCAAGATTCAAAAATAAGACACTTCGTTTCAGTGCTCCTGATTCCTCAAGACTTCGCTTGAAATATTCTGCCTCTGAGAACTGGACGCCGATTGCTGCAAAGACTACTGCAAATTCATCGCTGGTTCCTACAACTGCCGCCTGCCTTGCTATTTGTGCTGCCAAAATGTTGTGCGACATTCCAGAGCCTGAAAATATTGGAAGTTTTTGTCCTCTGACGAGTGTTAGCATTCCGTCAATGACTGAGACTCCAGTTTGGATAAAGTCCCTTGGGTATTCCCTTTGCTCCGGATTCATTGGTGCGCCGTTAATGTCCAAAAATTTTTCTGCAATTGGATCAGGTAGTCCATCGATTGGCCTTCCAAGGCCATCAAAGACTCTGCCAAGCACTTGTTCTGATACCGGCATTTCCATTACTTTGCCTGCAAACTTGGCACTTGTGCCAGAAATCGAGAGTCCGGTCGTTCCCTCAAAGACTTGGACGATTGCTTTGCCGTTTCCAACCTCTAGTACCTTGCCGAGTCTTTTTTGGCCGTCAGTTGTTTGTATTTCCACTAGCTCATCAAATGCAACGCTTTCTACTCCATCGACTATAACCAGTGGGCCTTTGATTTCTGCTATCTTACTGTATTGGACTCCGCCCTGAGTGCTCAAGCTGCAACCTTCACTCCGCTTATCTTTTTGAATTCATCGGTGATTACATTTGATATTTGATCAAGCTTTGCCAGTTGAGTTTCTGGAATTTCCATTCTTGCCTTGAGCAATGTTGCAATCACTGGCATTGCCCTAATGTCTGCAAGTGATGCACCGTCTTTTAGTGCGGTTTGCCCTTTCTTGTAGAAATCGACAAGTAGCGTCAAGAGTTTGAATTGTTTTTGTGGGCTGCAGTAGGTATCGACATCGTCAAAAGAGTTCTGCTGCAGGATTCCGATTTTGACCATTCTTGCTACTTCTAGGATTAGTTTTTCTTCATCTGGGAGCGCCTCAGGTCCCAAGAGCCTGACAATTTCTTTTAGTGTGTCTTCCCTTTGTAAGATTCCATATGCCTCTCTTCTTAGCTCAAACCAGTCTTTGGAGACGTTTTCGCCCCACCATTTTGCAATGTCTGCCAGATATCCAGAGTAGCTGTTCATCCAGTTAATTGATGGATAGTGTCTAGAGTATGCTAGCTTGGCATCGAGTGCCCAGAAGGTTTTGATGAATCTCATTGTATGGGTGGTAACTGGCTCTGTAAAATCGCCTCCAGATGGAGATACTGCGCCAATCAAAGTTACAGAGCCGTCGCGATCTGGGCTTCCTTGTGCTCTGACGCGTCCTGCCCTTTCATAGAATTCTGCTAATCTTGATGCCAAATATGATGGGTAGCCTTCCTCTGCTGGCATTTCTTCTAATCTTCCGCTCATCTCACGTAGTGCCTCTGCCCATCTGCTAGTCGAGTCTGCTACAAGGACCACGTCTTTGCCCATGTCTCGATAATATTCTGCAATTGTTACACCGGTGTAGATGCTTGCCTCTCTCGCAGCTACTGGCATGTTACTTGTGTTTGCGACAAGTACAGTTCTGTCCATGAGTGGTTTGCCAGTACGAGGGTCTTTGAGGTGTGGAAATTCGACAAGAACTTCGGTCATTTCGTTTCCTCGCTCGCCACATCCGATATACACTACGACTTGAGAGTCTGCCCACTTTGCAATCTGGTGTAAGGTAACTGTTTTTCCAGTGCCAAATGCCCCAGGAATTGAGCCAGTGCCTCCCTTTGCAATTGGGAAAAATGTGTCAATTACACGCTGGCCTGTAAGTAGTGGAACGGTTGGGTCATATCGGCTCTTGTATGGTCTTGGCTTTCTTACCGGCCAATAATGATACATTTTGATTGGAGTCTTGCTCTCAGAAGTAGTAGCTATCTCTGTTTCAAGATCGTACTCGCCTTCACTAACAATTTTTGTTATTTTTCCTCCCGGATGATCTGGCGGAACCATGATGCTGTGATCAATTAGGTCTGTTTCTTGTACAGTTCCAATTATGCTGCCTGGTTCTACTACATCACCTGTTTTTACTAGCGGTTTGAACTTGTATTTTTTTGACATGTCAACTGGTGCTGTGGTGATTCCACGTCCAATGAAAGAGCCAGACTTTTGTGCAAGATCTTTTAATGGTCTTTGAATTCCATCGTAAATTTGTCCAATGATTCCAGGGCCAAGCAAAACACTTAGTGGATTTCCAGTTCCAACCACCGGCTCGCCCGGCTTCAAACCACTTGTTGATTCGTAAACTTGAATGAATGCGACGTCGCCTGTAAGACGGATAACTTCGCCGATGAGTTTTGCATCGCCAACAGAAACTGTTTCATACATTTTTGCATCCGACATTCCGTCTGCTCTTACTGCCGGACCACTAACCCAAACAATTCTTCCCTTTGCTACCATACCTGTCTACCTTCCAAATTTTGATGCAATATCTTTCCTTATTAAAGGCTTCATGCGTTCAAGTCTTGCGTCGATGGTATTATCAAATGTCATGGTGCCATCTTTTGATTTGACCTTGATTCCCCCAAGGCAATCGATCAGCTCAGTTGACAACGTAGCACCCTTGAATTTTGAAAGCAGTGACTCGACAACTGTCTTGTCCTTTGAGTTTGTTTGAATGACAATATCAGATGCGCCTATAGTGTCAATGGATTCTTGTAACATTGAAGAGATCAGTTTAGTGTAATCCTTGTCGCGGTCGGCGTCTTTGATTTCTTTAATTGCCTTTGCCAATACCTTGCCTATTGAGTCTTCGACTAGGAGCAGCTGTTTGTTTCTTGATTCCAGATCGGCATTGCCAACGATTTGTTTTTCAAGCTTTTCTGCTTCCTTTTTGCCTTCCGATAGGATTTTGTCGTATTCCTGTTCAAATGAGGTGTGTGAATTTGACAGTGTTGACTCGGACGATTCCAAGGCTTCCTTTAGGCTTGCTAGGATCTGGTGTTCTGTGTTTTGGAGAATTTTTTCTACGGTTCGTTCGAGTGCAGAATCGACGCCCATTAATTTGGCTCCATTTCTCAATGAATTTTAACGTTTGGAGCTCTAATCTACAAGACCTGGTTATTATGAAATAACCAGGCCTCTTTACTGGTACTAGCTCACTCCTTTGTCATTGGAATCTACACTAGCCGTAAAACAGCATCATAAATCAAATGAACTGTCAGATCTAACGGAAGAGTTCAGGTGGATGATCAATGAATCTATCAGAATTGGAATCGGGCGGAATCTTTCCTCGCTAAAATCCCTCAACGGCAACCTGTACCATTATCTGTCTGACAACACAGAATTTCTAAAACTGTATGTGGCAAGAGCAATCCTCATAGCAAAATCAAAGATGCGTGATTTCAAAAGGCTCAGAAAAAAGAACCCACATGCAAAGATCCCACGATGCATGAAGCCATACCTAATAGTTGACAAACTATCGTACAAAATCATAGGAGCCACACTTCTAATCGGGATTAGGCCAAGACAACCCTATGTCAGAATTCCATTAAATCACTATACGATGCAAAGGATTTCAGAGCAGTCAACCAGGACAGGGACGGTTACAATTACCTCTGATTCCGTATCCATCTCGATTACTAAAGATGTCAAATCCATCAAACCGACCGAGTTTGTAGGAATTGATACCAACCTGAACAACATCTCTGCGGTTCATTCGGACGGCACGGTGGATGTATTTGCAGACGTATCAAAAATTACAAAAATCAAGGAAAGGTACCGCATGGTAAAATCACATTTTACAAGAAATGATGTTAGAATTAGGCGCAAGATCTTCCAAAAATACGGCACATTACAACAACACAAAACCAAACAGATACTTCACAATGTATCGAGGAAATTGGTAGTGCAGAAAAAACAGATTATACTTGAGGATCTCAAGGGAATAAGAAAACTGTACCGAAAAGGCAACGGTCAAGGCAAAAAACACCGCTCAAGGCTCAATGGCTGGCCATTTTACGAGTTCAGAAGACAGGTGGAATACAAATCAGAATGGTACAACGGAATTTCTGTAATAAAAATAAAACCAAACAAGACATCGTCGAGGTGTTCGATATGTGGGGGAATCACAATCCCCGAAGAGAACCGACAGATAAGATGTCAGTGTGGTCACAAAGAGGACCGTGATATCAACGCTGCACGAAACATACTGTACAAAGGTGTGCCGGTTGTGCAGCTACGAGGCCTGAGACTCGGGCCCGACGCGCCACAAGGTGAAGCGATGAAGCAGTCAAAAAATGCAGAGCAGATTGTGGCTAGTGTGAGATACGTCACGTAGCGCACACAGAGCCACGTTTGGAAAGATTTTAAAATCGTCTACAAAACCGTTAATTGACTTGGTAGTAGCTGATCTAAAGCTTGGCAGCATTATTTTACCTAGATCAGAATCTCCTCAAGCGGTTTCCCGTCTTGCCGAGTTTGAGTGGTTTCACAAAATTGAAACAGAGAACGACACAGTAACTCCGGAAATTGATGATCTGCTTTTGCGTGCCCAAAAATCATACCAGTCAGTTGACGATATCATGAAGGGTTTGCAGATACCGTTGCAGGTTGGAATAATGGAGATCCTCTTCAAAGGAACTGTAATCAAAAAGAAACAGTATGAGATTAATGAAATCGAGACGATGGTTTCCGACTTGGAGCAGAAAAGTCCACACATCACTGACAGACCAGCGAACCTGCTTGAAGAAGCAGCAACAACACAGAGATCCATTGATGAGTATTCTACATTAAAGGAGACACTTGATGCCGTAAAGAAACTCAATGTGGATATTGGGGGATTTGGTTTTATGAAATATTTCTACACAAATCTTTTTGTTACCGATTCCACAAAGTTTGATGAAATCAGCCGCTCTTTGGAAGGAGTTACAATTTACAAATACGAGCTTGAGACCAAGAACAAAGTGGCATTAATTGTGATTGCACTTACTAGTGATTCAGACAAAGTTTTGAAGGTCTTCCGCGCCTTTAACTCTAACCCATTTATCATTCCCCAAGCACTCCCACAGGTGCCGGCACAAGCATATTCTTTAATTGAATCAAAACTTGCTGAGCTTACAAAAAAACAGGAATCACTTGAAAAAGAAATCATCAAGGTAAAGAAATCGATTCGCCGCGATATTTTGGCATTGCATGAGAGCGCTTTTGTTACAAAAGAAGTCCTTGAAACACTCCGCAAGCCAGGTGGAACAAAGAGATTTGCGGTAATTCAGGGATACATTCCAAAGAATATGGATGCAAAATTCAAACAAGTCACAAAACAATGGATGTCAGTTACAGAAGACATTACAGATCCCAAGATGCTGCAAAACAGGCCAACGCTTTTTGATAACAAGAGATTTGTTAGAACCTTTGAGGTAATCACCCAAAGCCAGGGAATTCCGAGACGCGGAGAGGCAGACCCAACGCCGATGATTGCCTTGATGTGGCCAATATTCTATGGAATAATGTTTGCCGATTTAGGACATGGCCTTTTGCTTATGGGCTTTGGATTGTTATTCAAATTCAAGGGGCAGGGAACCTTGTCAAGGTGGGGAATGCTAATTGCAATTTCCGGCGCATCTGCAGCAATTGCTGGCGTTGGAGTAGGCGAGATGTTTGGATTCCACATTGATCATTTTGAACCATTTGAAAAATTGCTTCATGGCCCACTAGAATCTGTTTCATGGATTGTTGGAGTAATCAGCGTAGCTGAGTTGACCTTTGATCAAGTAATCACGATTTTGAAGGTCTCTATATTTTTGGGAATAATTCATCTTGTTTGGGCATTCATGCTAAGAATTAGAAGACTTAAAAGAGAAGGACACACGCAAGCGATAATTCTTGAAGCAATTCCAAACCTGACTTTGTATGGTGGAATTGTTGTCATCATGATGTGTGCGATTGGTTCAAGCTATGATGTAATGAACATGTATTCAAGAGCGCACAATGAAGTTGTTCCGTGGGTAACGGTATTTTTGGGCGACTGGGCAAGAGTTTGGATAATTGCAAGAATTGCAGTAATCATTGTCTTGGGATCAATGGCAGTTATGATGATCGGAGGAATTTTGCATACAAAGCACCATCCAGAGGAAGGGGGCAGCGTAGCAAATATCGTAATGGAGGTTTTCTTGGGGAAAACAGTAGAGTGTCTTGCACACACCATTAGTTATGCACGACTTGGGATCATGTTGCTTGTGCACGCTGCATTGTTGCTTACAGTAAACAACGCATTTGTATCACTTGGGGGGTTATCATCTCCTGTCGGCCTTGCAATGATTGTTGGCGGACAAATTGGAATAATGATGATCGAGGGACTAATTGTATACATCCAGTCACTCAGGCTTCACCTCTACGAGTTCTTTACCAAATGGTACGATGGTGGCTCACAGCCATTCAGGCAGGTCGTGCCAGAACTTTTGTACAATCAGCTGGTCTGGAAGAAAAAGTAATTCATTCTACTGCAAGTTCTGTTCTGTTTGACCATTCGCCCCAAGAGCCAAGATATACTTTGACGTTTGTAAATCCAAGTTTTTTTAGCGCTAAGAAGGAATTTGCGGCCCTGTACGCTCCTTGGCAATAAGTCACAACCTCAGAGTCTTTTGGGATTTTGTATAGCTCGGAGAGCAGCTTCTGATCTTTGAGTGTACCGTCTTCTGAGATGTTCAGATTAAAGTCGACGTTGACGGCATTTGGAATGTGGCCGCGCCGCGCGCCTCGAATCACTGTCCCATCGTATTCTTCTTTTGATCTTGCGTCGATTAGTATCAGCCGGTCTAGGTTTTTGCTGACATAATCATAATCTGCAATAATCTTTGGATTTGTCTTGCCATCAAACTTTGTCGGCGCAAAGCCATTTGTTTTTGTCTCAAGCTGCAGGCCGTCTGCCTGCCATTTTTTCATTCCCCCATCTAGCAAGAAGACACTTTCGTGTGAAAAATACATCAGGAGCCAAACCCCGCGCGCTGCAAGCATTCCTGAGACATCGTCATAGAAGACGACTTTTTTTTGATTGGTTATCCCAACGAATGACAAAAGCGTCTTGCTTTGCGCGTTGAAGATTTCAAGTCCTTGTTTTGATGTGTCAAACCAATGATACGCAAATAGGTCTAAATTTACAGCGCCTGGAATATGTCCTTGAGAATATTCCTTGTATGATCTTGCGTCAATTAATACTAGATTTGGATTACCAATCTCTTTTGCAAGTTCTTTTGTTGTGATTAGCACAGATAGACTCACTCAATTAACATTAAATTCATTTTCTTGATAAAAACAAAAAGGAAAGAAAGGGTTTTGGGTTTTATTCGTTTACGTATGCTCTTTCTCCGTGCTGGGCAAGATCGAGTCCAATCTCCTCTTCTTTTGGAGTGACCCTGATTCCACCTGGCCAGACTGCGTCCATTATCTTTAGAATAACGATAGTTACTCCAAAGGCGTAGCCTGCAGAGATGAGTGCTCCCATAACGTTGATAGCTTGTTGCTCATAGCCTTCTGGTGTTCCAGTCCATGCGCCGATTCCGAAACCTGTATCCCAGATGTGTGGGCTTGCAAGTGTTCCGGTAAGAACTGCGCCAGTGAAACCTCCCATACCGTGGACTCCCCATACATCGAGGGCGTCGTCCCATTTACGAGAGTTCTTGAAGGCAACACAACCATAGCAAACAGTTCCTGCTGCGATTCCGATGATTATTGATGCCATCGGTCCAACAAAACCTGATGCCGGTGTGATCGTGACCAGCCCAGCTACTGCGCCTGATGCTGCACCAACGATGCTTGGCTTGCCTGTGTGGGCCCATGCCATTAACATCCACGTTAGTGCTGCCATTGCTGTTGCAGTGTTTGTTACAACCCATGCTGATGTTGCAACTCCGTCTGCTGCCAGTTCACTTCCTGCGTTGAATCCGAACCAACCAAACCAGAGCATTGAAGTTCCCAGAACTACCATTGGGATATTGTGCGGCTCCATTGGAACCTTACCATATCCTAATCTTCTTCCAAGGACTAGTGCTCCAGCCAAGGCCGAGAATCCTGAGCTGATGTGAACTACAGTTCCTCCTGCAAAGTCAAGTGCTGCAGCCGGTGCGAGATCTGGATTGAGGTCTAATTTTCCTGCGAAGATGAATCCTCCGCCCCAGACCCAATGTGCAATTGGATCATAGACAAAGGTCGCCCACAAGAGAATAAAGACAACAAATGCGCTGAACTTGATTCTGTCAATGATGCCACCTATGATTAGTGCCGGTGTGATGATTGCGAAAGTTGCTTGGAACATCGCAAATAGTTGATGCGGAATTGTTCCAGGCCAAATTGCGCTACATTTTACATCCGGACTTACAACATATGGCGATCTCAGAGTATAGTAAACTTGGTCTGTGCATGCACTTGGTGCACCGAGTGGTGCATAGTGAGATACCTGGTTGAAACCAGCATAGGTTAATGCGCCCATGTAGAGATTTGCATCGCTATCCACTGGTCCAAACGCTAGTGAGTATCCCCACAGAACCCATTGTACTGAGATTAGACCCATTACAATGAGTGTCATGCCGAGTACGTTTACCATGTTCTTTGATCTTGCTAAGCCACCGTAGAAGAAAGCAACACCTGGGGTCATGAATAGGACCAAGGTTGTTGCAGTCAATATCCAAGCGGTGTCGCCGTTATCGATCATGCATGGTGCATACGTGCCAGAGCCTGGTTCTGTTTCATACCAGCACTCATTTGGGTTACCAGTATCAATTCCAGTACCCCTGACTACATATCCATCCATGCCGTCGCCTACTTGTTGTGCATAAGCGGTAGACAGTACGCCTGTCGCTGTTGCGGCAACTGCTATCACAAGTAATAGAGCATACTTGTGATTCCTGTTCTTCATTGCAGGTTTGAAAAGTTGAAAATTATTTAAGGATAGAGAAGTTTCAAGCAAAAAAAACGTAAATTGTTAAATAGATGGCTTTTAAGTTAATAACATAAAATCCACGAATTATGTTATGAATGAGGCTCTCTTTGGGACAAGACTTGGCATCTTTGAGACGTTCAAGACAAAACAACAAGAGCTGACAGGAGAGGCATTGAGACAACGAGCGATACTGGTTAGTCTTGCAACACAGAGCAATCCTGCACAGAGGACACGAACATCGATTGCACAAAAAATCGCACAAGAAAACGGAACAATTTGGAAGAACATCTACTCTGGAATATTTCGCGATCTGGACGAGATCCTAATCCCACTTGGGATTGTAGAAGAAGAGGGAAGACTTCCGCTAAAGCGCGGTCCAAAGGCGTTGCAGGAAAAAGGAATTCCATATTATCAGCTAACAAACAGAGGCCATTTGGTCACACTAGCGCTAGATGAAATCATTGGTAGGGAGGAGATTTTGAAGGTGTTTTTTGCGCAATACAAGGACATAGACAAAGACTTTCAAGAACAGATTGAAACCTTGGTGAAATTTGCCTCGCGTTTTGTATACTCGCTGTTTAGAAGTTATGTCAAGGCATACTGCGATGGTAGAATTGAGGATCTTTTGCCTCTTGATAAGGCTCGATTTATGCAAGTCTCAGATGAGACGATTCTAATTCAGAAGGAATTTCTTGAGAGCTTTATTGTCATGTCAAAATTGGAAAAGGGAAAAGCGCTGGGTTTTCTCAAAAGCATCAGCTAAGTTGCAGAGAGTTTTTACAAAAATGCTCCAAACATTAAAATCCGCTTGAGGGGCGTAGTGAAATAATGAGTTCTGGCGGACCACAGAGGGTTTTTGCTTCAGTAAAATCGTTTAGCCAAAGGGGCAAGCTTCTAGCAAGAACAGAACTCCAGACCTTGGCAGAATCACGAGACCTAGATGAGCTAATAACAAGAATAAAAAACACAAAATACGCTGATGCCGTATCCAAACTTGTCAAGCCTTTTAGTGCGGCCAAAGTAGAATCTGCCCTCCGAAACGAGCTTGCAGACATTCACTATTCCATTGCCAGGACTGCCGGCAGCTCTGACATATTGGACGCATATTATCTGAGATTCATAATTTCCAATCTAAAACTTATCCTAAAGGGGAAGGCACTTGGCAAATCGCAGGAGGAAACAGAACAATACCTCAACTTACATGCAGAAGAGCTCATAGGTCAAAGAGATGTTGTAGTAAAGGCACTGGTCTCAAAGGACCTAGAAGAAGCAGTTGCAAGCCTCAGTCCAACAGGATTTGGTGAAGAGATAGCAAAAGCGGTGACACTATACAATGACAGAAAGGACGTCCAGATCTTTGATATCTTTTTGGATAAAATTTTGTACCAGCAGCTTGGGAGCGCAATGCGCAATTCAAGAGACATAGAACTCATTCGATTTGTTGGAATGGATATTGACTTTTACAACATACTTTCTATACTAAGAGGCAAGTTCTGGGGCCTAGATGAGGAGCAGATTCAGAGTCTCATTGTAACACACAGCCCGAGCATACCAAGAGATTTGCTTGGAAAAATGATCTCCTCTGATTCTGTGAAAGGAGTTTTTGATGAGCTTGCGGCAACACGTTATCGGGACTTGATACCACAGACCGAAGATGAGATCGAGGCAGTCTCGCAATTTGAGCACTCCTTTGAGATGGCAATCTACAGAGCAGCAAACAGATCGTTTTCGAGAATGTTCAACTTTACAACAATTGTTGGGATCACCAAGCTTACTGCATATGAGGTTAGAAATATTGCCGCGATTGCTTTTGCCGTTGAGCAAAAGATCTCTCCCCAGATTACAATGTCGCGGCTCATAGCAGAACAGGAAGGATAATCTGCAATTATATAGGGAAAAAGGCGCGAAATGCCATTCAATGATTAGGATTTACAAAAAAAAGACAGAGATCACCACAGAGATTCTGATAAACACAGTTTGGGTTAGCACATTTTTAGCCTTGATTCTTACACTTCCTGCACTTGGGGTGTTTTTGGGAGTTTACTTTGCGACGTCAAATCTTTTGGGTGGCGCAGTGATTGGGTTTGGTTTGCATTTTGTCATGCTCGCGTTTTCGACTCGGATTTCAAAATTCCTAACGAGGCTTCTCAGCTAAAGGTGATCAAGTGCCATGATGGGGGACAGAGACTATCGAAAGACCATTACTAGCGCCATCGATGCACTAGTAAAGGAGACTAAAATACAGGTTGCCAGTCCTGAAGACAACAAGGTAATTTATTTGCACGAAATAGTGCGGTGCATGCGAAGATCTTATTTTGACAGATTTGATAAAATTGAACAAGAAAACAAAAGCTTTGGCGAGCTGTTTGGGGGCCTCATAAGAAAACTTCCTTATGGTTCCAAAGTTGGCGAATTTTCCATAGAAGAGATCAAACTAAAGGGTCAGGCAGACATCATAGTAGACGAGGTTGTAATCATTTTCAAGACCGTTTCGGCCCCCCCTGAGACGCCAAACGCATCTGATGTTTTGTATCTGAATGCGTGCTTGTGGATCTTTAACAAGACAGATGGCGTGATAGTGTACATCACAAATGACGGAAACGACGCTTCATTCAATGTAATGCGAGATAAGAAAATGTTTGAAGAGACTGTGCGTCGTGTACGTGTCTTTTCCAATCTGATTAGTGAGAAAAAGACTCCAATTTTGGAGCCGTCTCCAGAGTGCTCTGGGTGCCAGTATTACCAGCGATGCTATATCAAAAAGCACGAGGGAAAACAATTCTCGATCGCAGAGCTATTTAGTCACAAATAGGACTAGTAAAATAAAGTAAAAAAAGATCTGATGATCTTATTCTAGTGGTTCTGGATGGCCCTTGCCGCGTAGTGCAAATAACACCACTGCTAATGCAATAGCCACGCCAATTGCTGAGCCAAAGGCTGCTAATCCTGCTTCTGCCATTTGCTTGCAAATTGCGCTCAGATCTTATATAACTTTTCTAAAAATTTCTCCATATAGACAAATTATCATAATTTTATCATTTTATGATACTGTAAGCCCTCCCTTTAGTTCTGTAAATGCATGATCAAGATCATCAAGCTCGTCATTGAAGAGCGCTACCATTTCTTTGAGCAATAATTTTTGTTGTTGGGCCTCTCTGCTTTCTGCCTTGATTCGCTGGGTTATTTTTTCAAGCTGTGGAATTTTTCCGTTGAGCTGACCTGTCAGCTCAAGCAGAAATGATTCGTAGTGCTTTAGGTCGTTTGCTATTGACGAGTCGGATTTTTTTAGGCTGTCTGCATCATCGCCGTCAATAAACTCTCCCAGTCGTCCCCTCAGGATACGCAGCTTGGTTTCAGTCTCGGATAATTTTTCTAAATTGCTGTCAAGAGATATACTGGTTGATTCCTGGCCAAGCTCGATTCTTCCTAGCTCATCGCTTAGATAGTTTGTCATTTTTTTGACAAGCTGCCCCTGTTTGTGAGCTTCTTGCTGTTGGTCAGATACTTCGTCCTTTAGTTTTCGTAAGGAGATAACTTCTGCATTCAAGGACTTGACTAGATCAACTAGGTACTCTGTTGCATGAATCAGGTTATCTATAGAGTATGAGCTAAGTAGCATCAGCTAGATCTTGGCTCAAAAAAGGAACTAAAGCTGTGTTTGTTTAATCTAAACGATCTATGGCGTAAGCTCAAACGTGATGATGTTTTCCTGGCCGCTAGTCATTGAGCTTAGGTTAAAGTAGGCTTCGCCCTTGATGGTCCACTTGGCATTATTACTGATTAGTGCCGACCAGAGCTCAGGTGTATCTCCCGTATTTTTAATTGTGATTGTTTCTCCGATGGTTTGAGGGGTCTTGCTAAGAATCGTAAAATAGTTTGAGCTGTCTACTGCCCCTTCTGGGCGCTCGCCAATTTGGCCAATTAGAATTCGCTTTTCATCGTGGTATAGTTCGTATTTTATTATTTGTAGGATGACTGACTTGAAGTTTGGATTTGTAACTTTGAAATCGACCTGTATTCTTGCCTCCTCTTCGTTTACAGAGAGAACCGAGAATTGTTCTAGCTCTATTTCAATTGGAATTACTGTGATAGGAGAAGGAGCGAGCAAACCTGGTCCCTGCTCTGAGACATCGTTGATGAGCTGAGATCCTGATAGGCCAATAAAGCCAATCACGCCTGCAAGGCCTGCTGAAACTATCACAAGTAAAATTTTGGAATTCAACAGTTGATTTTCGAGTTTTCTGTGTCATAAATGTTGAGGAGGTGAAATCCTTATAGTGATAATTTGGTTGTGATAATCAAATGCAATATTTCCAGGCCGTAAAGATTGGAAAGGAGCGAGCGAGCAAATCTCAAATGACACTTTTCAAGCTTGGTGGATTTGCGATGTTGACTCTGACTACAAAAAAGAAGGGCGGCCAGTTTGTTCCAGTTGGAGAAGAGGAGCTGGTTGCGATAATTCGTACCCCTGATGGGTACGTCACCATACTGGTGGACTTGGAAGGGTACACAAAGGCCCAATCAAAGCCGCTGCAAAAAGAAGCCGCACTAGAAATTTTCAACAAGGCAGTCGGATCTGGGATTGTGGAATATTCTGGGGATAAAGTAGAGATCTGGACAGAGCAGTATCCCACGGTACAAAATGAATTAAAAGGCTAGAGCACTATTTCTGTTCCCACTGGTTGGCCCTTGATTGCCTTTTCGATGGTATCAATGTCTGCCTTGATTACGCAAGTTTTGATTTTAGAGCGCTCTATTACCTTGAGTGCCACAATGTCCATGAGATCGTAGCCGCCTGCGACGGAATCCTCGTGGACTAGCATGTTCCGCAGATTCCTAAGCTCGATTCGCTTGAACTTTTTTGCCTTTGGATTTTTGTTTGGATCCGAATCGTATATTCCGTCAACGTCTGTTGCGTTCAAAAACTCGGCTGCATGAACCTTCTCGGCAATTAGCGCAGCAGTGCCGTTTGTGCTCTGGCCCGGATGCAGGCCTCCTGCTACGACAATTAGGCCGCTGTCTACTGCGTGTCTGACCTCTGTTAGCGTTGTTGGCGGATGAGGATAGGCCTTGCCCTTCAATGCGTAAATGAGTAGTCTTGCGTTTAGTCTAGAGACCTCGATTCCAAGCTCATCAAGGGTTGATTCATCTGCTCCTGATGATCGCGCATGAGAAATGTAGTGCCTTGCTATTTTGCCCCCTCCCGCGATAATTATTGGCTGGCAGATTTTGCTTGTTTTGACCAAAAATGTTGCATAGTCTTTGAGAAGTTTGGTGTTGTTTTCCATACCAAAAATTCTTCCAGATAGCTTGATGACGATTCTTTTTTTCATTTCTGATCACCAAGAATCGTTTTTGCTGCAATTTCAACTTTTTTCCTGTGCTCTTGAGTGGTATAGATTCTCAAAATATTCATCGAGTCTGCCATCGAAGACACCACCGGAATTTTTGAAAACGGAATTTCCTTTGCTGCTGAATGCCTGGTGTCTTTGGTAATGAGAATGATTGATTTTGTTTTTTCTTTGGAAGGCGTTAAAGGAAGAGACGGGGTGGTGGATGTGTCTACAAAAATTTCATTTTTGTCGACCTTGGATTTTTTTGCAATCTTGGAGCGGATTTGGTCCTGTGTTTTTCCAGATTTGTCAGTCATGATTTTCTCAAATACACATTTGAGCAGTCTGCGATTTTGGTAGTCGGCTGCAAACTTTTTTGCCCGCCTCAGCTCATCTGTGCGCTCTGGTAATCCAAGTATTTGTGCCACTACAAATTCATCTGTCATGCTGACATAATCGTCCAGATTTAGCGAGGTAAAGCTGCACTCGTCGTCTGCTAATCTGATTGATTCTAGCATCATTACCTCGGCTGAGCGAACTGTTTTGTGGAAATACACTGCCTTGAACATTTGATACCGTGATAGAATCATGGATTCAAACGAGTAGAGAGCTGACCTGTCAAGTGCGAGCTTGCTTTTGTATACGTCCAGTGACTGGATTATTCTTTGATGATCGATTTTTGCGTGCTCTGCTCCAGTAAAGTATCCGTCCCGTTGTAGATAGTCCATCATGTCCGCAGAAAGCGAACCGGAGATGATTTCGTTGACAAAGCGGTATTTAGAGTCGCCAAAGGCGAGCTTTGTTAAGAGTTTTTTATTGACGCCTGACTTGGAAAGAGTATCGCCGATTTCCGAGTGCAGTATGATTTTTTTTCCTATTTCTTCGTGTGAAATTTTCTTTTTTATTTGCAAAACCTCCTCAAACAGGTGTGAGAATGGGCCGTGTCCAACATCATGTAACAAAGCCGCAAGCCTGATGTCATAGATCTGATCTGAGCTCAAGAATCCTTTTTCTTTTAGCGCAACAGCTGTTTGGCCTGCAATGTGCATGACACCCAGCGAGTGCTCAAATCTGGAATGCTGCGCTCCTGGGTAGGTAAGATGTGCACCGGAGAGCTGTCGTATTCTTCGCAGTCGCTGAAATATTGGTGAGTCGATGATTTTTAGTTCCGTCTCATAAACTCGGATAAAGTCATGAATTGGATCTACTATGTCTAGGTATTTTGTCATAGCCTTGCGAGCTTGTTTGAGAGAATTTTCATGATTTCTTGGTGTACCTGTGATTTTGTTTTTGATGCGTCAACTATTTTCCAGCCAAGCTTTTTTGCCAGAGTTTTGTATGTCTTTGAGATTTTTTTGATAAACTCGGTGTCTTTTTCAAATTTGTCGCGCCTTGCTTTTTTGCGCAAAAATGATTCTTTTTGTGAAACATCAAGTACGATTACCAGGTCTGTCTTTGGAAGGCCTGCGTCAAGGCCTTGCAGCCATTTAAGACTCAGGCCGTTTGCGACGCCATACACTAGGTTTGACTGGTAGTACCTGTTCATAATGATGACAGAATTTTTAGAGTGTGCCTTTTGTATTTCTGCTAGTTTTTCCCACCTGTTTGCAGCCAAAAGGCAGTGGATTACTTGCGGCGGAAACTTTCTTTTTCCGTGCAAAAACCCATCGATCTCCTTTCCAAGGGGCGTGGTGTAATCTGGAAAGCTGAAGATCTTTGCCTTTATCCTGCTTTTTTTGAGCGCCAAAGCCAAAAGCTCAGACTGTGTTTTTTTTCCTGCCTGGTCACTTCCCTCTATTGCAATAATCATTAGTTGTATTGAGGTTGGTTGGAGTTATTAAAAATCTATCAAAATTTATAACTAAAAAACCCTGATCATACAAGATGGGCATAGTAAGAAACATGGCAAAAGAAATGATAAAAGAGATCGGCAACAAGTCACGCGAATTCTACGAGTTTGTTCTTCCTCCAGTAGACATGTATCTTGATGATGACTCGCTCACCGTGGTTGTTGATCTGCCGGGATTTGAGAAAAAAGACATCAAGCTGACTCTGCACAGAAACATCCTATCAATTAGTGCGGAAAAACACGACTCTCAGAAAGGCGATGCAGTATGCAAACAACGACCAAACATTATCGATAAAAGAATTCCCCTGCCAATACATGTAAAAGATGATGAGGAAAGTCTCGGCTCTGCAAAATTTGTTCAGGGAGTTTTGACCATCAAGATTCCAGTTTCCCAAAAGGGAAAGCAGATTTCAATAGACTAACGTTTTCTAAATACTGCAAAGATTCCCATTATGACTAGTGAGCCAATCATCCCAGAAATTCCTGCTGTCTCATTTGATGAATAAATCAGTGCAGAGCCGATGAATATGGCCGAGGAGAGAATGCTTCCTGCCAGTATTGTGTTGCCTTTTGGCCTTGCATTTAGCTGGAGTGATCTGTTTTCTTCTAGGAATTTTTTGAGCTCAGGCGCAATAGATATGGTGGCATCGATTGATTTTGCAAACTTTGTAAAGGAGTACTTGAGCTCCTCAATATAGGCGTCTTTGATTAGATGTTCTTCCTCCAGAATGTTTTTGAGAACCTTGACGAACTTGAAGTCTACTTTGTGGGTTTTGTAAATCCCTTCAATAATTGAGCTCATTCTCAGGTACAATGCAAGATTTTTTGGCAAAGCAAACGGGAACTTGGACATTGTCTTGTTTGCCAGCTCCATGAGTGCTCGAACCTCCATTTCGTCTGGTTTTTTTCCGTGCATTGTACGAATCGACATGTCGATTCCCTGCTCGATTACAGAGCGGTTAAAGTCTGAGGTGAGCATTCCAAGATCATTCATTGCGTTTACGGTTCTTGGGGGGTCTTTTTCCACAAGAGCAAGGTAAAGCCTCACCAGCCTCATTCTAGTGTCGTTGTCAATTCTACCAACCATCCCAAAATCATACAGAATCAGCGAGCCATCATCTGCAATGGAGACGTTTCCCGGGTGTGGGTCGGCATGAAATATCGAGTCCCTCAAAAGCATGGTGAAAAAAACTTTGTGTACATCGATTACGATTTTTTGCCTGTCAATTCCTTTTTTGTCAAGATCCTCAATGTTTGTTATCTTTATTCCTGGGATGTATTCTAGTGTGAGGACGTTTTTTGTGCTGTGGTCATCAAAGACTTGTGGTACTATGACATTATTATGGCGCATGAGGTTTCTCTTGATGGTTTTAAGATTTGATGATTCCTTGGTATAGTCTAGCTCCTCGTGTATTGTTTCTATGAACTGAGAAAGCATCGAGTGTGCAGAAAATCTCAGGTTTGGGTCTACAAATCTCATTGCAAGTGGCAGAACTTTTTTTAGAACTTGGATGTCTTCTTCGATTATTTTTTCAATTCCAGGCCGCTTTACTTTGACAACTACGTCTTTTTGTTCGATTTTTGCACGATAAACTTGGCCTAGCGATGCGCCAGAAAGCGGATTTGTGTCAATCGATGTAAAAGCTTGATCAAGTGGCCCCAGGTCTTTTTCAATTATAGGCCGTACCTGTTCAAATGATGCTGCAGGTACATCGTCTTGTAGCTTTGCAAGCTCTTCCATGTACGGCTGTGGCAAAATATCCGCCCTTGAGGAAAGCCACTGTCCAAGCTTTATGTAAACTGGTCCAAGTGAAACAAACGCGTCGAGTACTTTACTTGCATTTTTTTGAAATTTTGCGTAATCAATATTTTTTCCCTCATGTCTTACCCATTCTCTTCTGTCACGTCGCAGTGTAATTATCAGCGGCATAATCTTGAAAAGAACTCTAATGGTACGAGTGATAGTCATGTTTTTTCTATTGCCCTTTGGCTTTTTTTGCAAGTTTGTAGCCTAGATATCCGATTGCCAAAGAAGAAACTAGTCCTGCGGCCGCAGAAATTTGTTTGTCTTTTTTTGTCTTTTTACTTTTGTTGTAAATGTATGATGCCACCTTTGCCCCGCCCACTGCTCCACTAGCTAGGCCTACTAGCACTTCTTGTGCGTCAAGGACTAGGTGCCCAAGCGGGTCTTTGAGTGGATCTATTTTGTCCATGTGTACAAGATACTTGTCGTCATATTCTCGTATGTGCAAGTTTCCATAACGATACTGCTTGTTGGCGCCGTTTTTGTGTCCAAGATCTGTTTCCTTTGCACCACCTAGCATAAAGGGACGCAGTTCCTTTGGGACTTCGATTTCATCCCATGTCATGGATCGAAAATCTCGTTTATCGGTTATAATCTTAGTGGACTTAGCTTGGAGTCTGTTCTTTCTTTTTTCTGAGTTTTTTTCTGATTATCATGCCTGCAGCTGCTACCACAACTAGCCCAATAATTTGAGGGGCATAGTCTGCGATTGTTGGCTCCGGTTTTTTGTTTGTGTCCTGTAGCGTCACCTTGGTGTCGTAGTTTATGATATTCTCATTTCGTAGGTCATCTTTGTATCTCACAATGATTTTGATTTCGTGCTCGCCGAACTTGGGCTCGCCCTCAAACTCGACTGGTATGTTAAATGGTACAGGCGAATCTATTTCAATTTCGTCAATGAACTGTGTTACCTTCTTTATGTTGGAGCCTTCAAGTGGCTCCAAGGTTACGAATGCAAAGAGGGCGTTTGTGTTTCCCTCGTTGATTATGTCGCCAATTATGGTTTGCTTTCCGGACAGATCAATTACCCTCACATCATAGATTTTTGCATCAATTAGACCGTTTATGTAAAAGTCGACTGTTCTTGTGTCCTCAATTCTATTTCCATGGCCATCGAAATACGAGATTTGTAGAGGGGTATGAAGTGTTTCACTACGGATATTTTCTGGAATAAATACATTAAACGTGAATGATTTTGATGACATTGCAGGTATTGTACCAATATTCCATTCGCTCTGATCAAACACGACACTTTCTACATTTGTAATTGGGTTTGCTGTCGCGCTGACGGAGGTTTGCGTGTTTTGTAAGAGTATTTCGACATTTGATAATGGTGCCGTTCCACTGTTTGTTACTTCTATTGTTACTAGATTATTCTTTAATGAGGACAGAAATGGCTTGTTTGTGTTAAGATTCAGAATGCTTTTGCCTGTTACCTTAAATGTAAAATCAGCGAACATTTGTCTTGTACCTGATTCACGAAATCTAGAATAATCGACTTTTATAGCTCCAGGATATTCTTGTATAGGATTGTCTTTACTAATGTCAACATAGAAAGTAAGTGAGAAGTACTTGCCACCCAGAACTTCTTGTCCACTATCTGCATTGATAAGTGAGTTTTTTCCATCTGCTGAGATGAAACCGAGTGGTAATGATAGCTGACCTCTCACTCCAGTAATATCTCCCGTACCAACATTTGCAAATACAACTGTAAATGGAACGTTCTTGTCACCTGGCGTTACCTCGATTTTATTTCCTAATGTTCCAAAATATGCATTGGTGAATTTGATGTCATTAAAAGATCGCTCAAATGGAGAGTCGCCTTTTCCTAGTTGAGCCCATGCATCAGGCACAGCCAGTTGTGCGGCAAATACCAACAAGAATGCTGCAACAATTACAAATTTCATACCGTAACCTCCATTTTATGTGGCATGTCTTCACCTTCGAATGCACGACCATCCTTGATTGTGATGACTCTATCTACTTCGCTAAACTGATGTCTGTCGTGTGTTACTATGATAAATGTCTGATTTAGCTTTTTTGCCATCGATTTCATCAGCTGAACCGTAGTATCGGCAGTAACGGAATCGAGGTTTCCTGTGGGTTCATCTGCTAAAACAATTGTTGGTTTATTGACAAGGCCTCTTGCGATTGCGGCCCTTTGTGCCTGTCCACCTGAAATTTTGTTTGCTCGTTTGTGCATTTGGTTTTCAAGGCCAACGCCCTTTAGCAGAGTAAGTGCGTCTTGCATTGCAGTTTGATCTGTGTGTTGAATGTTCCTTGGAAGCAAGACATTTTCTAAAACTGTAAGGTCTGTCAAGAGATTTGAAAATTGGAAGATGAAACCAAGCTTTGAATTCCTAAATGCAGACACTTGGTTGTCTGAAAGCCTCGTGGTGTTTGTTCCGTCAATGTATACCTCTCCGCTTGTTGGCTTGTCAAGCAATCCAATCATGTTCAATAATGTGGATTTTCCAGAGCCGGAGCTGCCAACAATTAGCAGAAATTCCCCCTTTTTGACTGAAAATGATACATCGATTAGCGCCTGTACTTTTGTGTCGCCTTGGCCAAAAATTTTGTTGAGGTTTTTTACCTCTAATACGATATCAGACAGAGCGCATTGCCTCCACTGGTTGTAGCTTTGTTGCCCTAAACGACGGATAAATCGATGCAATTACCGCAAGTGTAAATGCCATTATGGCAGTCTGGATAATGTTTGGCCAGTTGTAGCTCACCTCGAGCGGAAGACTACCTTGGAAGGACATCCTTGTCTCCTTGGCGTAAAAGGTGTAGCCAAGGCCCATAGCCGTGCCTAATCCCGCGCCTAATGCGCCAATCATCATTCCTTGGACTATAAAGAGGACTAGGATGTCCTTTCTTTTTGCCCCAATTGCACGCATAATGCCTACTTCGCGTGTCTTGCTTGAGACAAGCATCATCTGAATTGTGACTACTGCAAACGCAGATGACATCATTCCGAAATATCCGATCATGTTGATCATTGCAATGCCCGATCTAAATCCGCTCAGTGCTTCTTCTGCAGACTCTTCTATTGTTTCTGCCTTGAAATCATCGTTTGGAAAAGTGCGTAAAAAGTATTCTTTGACTTCATCTGCTTTTTTTGGATCGTTTAGCTTGACTAGAATCTCTCCTGTCTCCCCATCTCGTCCCAACATATCGCGCAAAGCATCAATGTGTATTATCACACTTCTGTCAAGGCCTTGGCCTCCTGGCGATATTACAATTCCAGTAACAAGGAAACGTCGTATTTGATCTTCACCTCTTCTGTCAACTATTTGTAGCTGTAGGCTGTCACCCACTCGAACGCCGCCAAGATCTTCAGCTACTGACGATCCAACAACAATAGAATTCCTAGATAAAACATACTGGCCTTCTGTTACTGTCTCATGAACGGTTGAAACCCGTGTATCACGAAATGGATCAACTCCAACAATTTGGACGCCAAATTCTTCGATTAGCCTACCATTCTTGGTTACGTTTATTGATGCAGATGACTGAACCCGAGGTGCAGCCGCCTCTACATATGGGATTCTTTCAAACCAGTTTACCAGAAAAATATCGGATTTTGTGATGAAGCTTTCTTCGTCTGTTACTCTTACATCGCCAAATCGATAACTCGAAAGATCTCTAATAATCGCGTCATACAGTCCTTGAAATATTACAAAATTCACATGAATCACAAGAATTCCAATCGATACTGCCAAGACTGCGCCGATGAGACTGCCCTTTTTGTTTGAGAGCATCCTCTTTGCCAGCTGAATCCTATAATCCATGTCAGTTATAGAAATAGTCCAATATTTAACGTATAGTATAGTAATTATGGATAATTAAGACATTTTTATCTAAAAATAGTATTCTTTAATAAGAAATATGCTCATCATCATATCAAATTGGACAAATTAGATCTACAAATCCTAAGCGCGCTGCTTGATAACTGCAGAGAATCAGACAGGCAGATTGGCAGTAAAATCGGCATTTCTGGTGCTGCAGTAAAGTCAAGAATAGGGAAGCTGATCAAAAACAAGACAATCGAAAATTTTGCACTAAAAATAGAGCCTCCTGTTTTGGGCCATAATGTCTTGTATATTGTCACAACAGGCCAAGACATCGATCAGATTCTAAAGCAAGTTGAATTAATTGGCGAACCGTTCTTTGTGGTTCCTTGTGTCGGCGGAATTACAGTATGTGCTATTGTAGTAAAGGAAAACGTTACGCAAAAAATCGAGCTTGCAAAAAACCTGATGCGTGATGTGCGAATTCTTTCCATATTTGAGGCCGAAAATCCAGGAATACGATCGGATCTTACAAAAACAGATATCGAGATAATCAATCAGCTTTTGAAAAATCCGCGAACAAAAATTGATGACATGTCGAAAAAGACAAAGCTTTCAACGAAAACAATT
Organism: Nitrososphaerota archaeon; assembly: GCA_052390175.1. GTDB lineage: Archaea > Thermoproteota > Nitrososphaeria > Nitrososphaerales > Nitrosopumilaceae > Nitrosotenuis. Next base: position 30,695 of record JBQTHG010000041.1, read on the forward strand.
GCAAGATCTTTGAAAAAGCTTCAAAATGATGAAGCAATTCAGTTCACCTTGATTTACGATCCGGCAAAATTTGGACAATACATTCCATTTGCTGTCTTGGTATGGGTTGATGGGAATCTCAATGAGACACTAAAGTTGTTGAAAAAAGAATTTTCATCATCATTTTTGGAAAAACCATTCATTGCAAAAAACCAAATCGTCCTGTTTTTGCACAGCAATAATATCTTTGAGCTTGATAACATCACCCAGCAGGTACGAAAGATAAGTGGTGTTGCGAGTGCAGATCTTTTCATTCCAAAAAAGATCACTTTTCCACAAAAATGGGTAATGGATGCCATCAAGGCTTCAAAAACATCCACAAAACTGCACCTGATGTATCAGACAAATTAATTAGTGTCTGATTAGAGAAACCATCAAATGCGAAAAAAAAGAATTTACGAAGGCAAGATTTTAGGTTTGAACATTTATGATCTGACCATTAGGGGCAGAAAGATAAAGCGTGAAATAATCGAACACCGTGGCGCTGCAGCAATTTTAGCCTTTGATGAGGACGGCAAGGTGATTTTGGTAAAGCAGCATCGATTTGGGCATGGCTATATCCTGGAGATTCCTGCAGGCACGCTTGAGCGTGGGGAAAGGCCTGAAAGGTGCGCATTTCGTGAAATCCAGGAAGAAACCGGCTACAAGGCCGGCAAGCTTACGCACCTTCTTACGTACTATCCCTCTGTTGGCTATAACAAAGAGGCCATTCACTGCTTTGTAGCCAAAGGACTCAAGAAGATCAGTGAACAGACACTCGATGAGGACGAAATAATGTCTGTCGTTAAGATAGATTTCAATAAACTTGTAGGCATGATAAAATCAGGCAAAATTATCGACTCCAAGACAATCTGCGCTGTTCTAATCTATGCTGCAAAAAACAGACTTTTCTAGTTGTAGATTGGCTTGACCAAATCTGCAATGTCTGCCCAAGATCTTGAAACCCCCTCAAACATGTAGATTAGATCCAAGAGATCAATTTGCAGCTGGTTTTTTTGCTCAATTGAGGATCGGATGTCTGAGATTTTTTTCTGGAATTTTCTGTGACTCGATATTGCATTGATTGCAACCCTTCTGTCTTGCTCAATAAAGGCATCGATTGATTTTTGATGAATAAGCTCAATGTCTTTTGTAAGATCGTAGATTTTTTTTAGATCGTTTTTTGAAAGTTTGCTATTTGAGATGGCATTTGCTATTTCCACTATGGTGTCACTCGATG
>JBQTHG010000042.1:0-13403 GCA_052390175.1 Nitrososphaerota archaeon
AAAAGGAAAAACTGATTGAAAAGAAAATGTTCAAAGAGATCCCTCCCCGCGTAGAATATTCATTATCTACTCGTGGAAAAGAACTAAGAGAGGCCATCATACCTCTAATTAAGTGGGCAACAAAAAAGGGAAACTATACCGTCCATTGCAGTTGCAGTCTAGTCAAAAAGTAATTCTCATTCACTCTTCCGCAATAAAAAATCAGAAATGGTGGTTGTAGGTGCCATGATGGCTCAGCAAAAGCTAAATAGTTCTGCTAGGTATACAATACTCAAGAATTGAAGGACAAACCAAGAACAAAGAATCCTTCAGTAGTAAAGGGGACACAAACCCGGGATCTAGGTTACCTCGAGGGCCCCTAAAATTTTCTTGGAAAAATTTACTCAAATTCGTGCTTGGATTTTGCAAAAATTGAGGGACTAAGACCCCTGATTACACCTCCACAAAGGGCCTGAAACCTATTTTCGAATAAGCAAAAATGAATAGTATGTGTTCAAATTCCTGTGTAGGAAATGGAACGGGCTCAAGTTAAAGAAGTGATGGGATGATCTTTTCAAATGAGAGTGAGTTTAAAACACTTAGTCTCGTGGTCATTCACCATCCCGACTGCCTGCATAAAAGCGTAGCAGATTGTGGAGCCGACGAACTTGAAACCTCGTTTGAGTAAGTCTTTACTCATGGTGTCGGACTCTTTTGTGGCAGTAGGGATATCTTTTATTGTTTTGATTTTGTGATTGATTGTTTTGTGTTCGACAAACTGCCAGATATATTCATCAAAAGAGCCAAATTCTTTTTGAATTTCCAAAAACGCCTTGGCATTCTGAATCGTGGCTGCGACCTTCAAACGGTTGCGAATGATGCCCGGATCCGCAAGGAGTCGCTTCACATCTTTTGTGCCATAGCGGGCTATTTTGCGCGCGTCAAATCCATCAAACGCCTTGCGGTAGTTTTCGCGTTTGTTCAAAACAGTCTGCCAGCTGAGTCCTGCTTGCGCGCCTTCGAGGATGAGAAACTCAAAAAGTGTGCGGTCGTCATGCACCGGTATGCCCCATTCTTCATCATGATACTTCACCATGAGCACGTTTTCTCCTGGCCAACTGCAGCGATATTTTGTAAATTTCATCATGATGTTATCCTAGTTCTTTGTAATGCAACAACATTCAGTGAGTGTGCAGTTGAGACATTTTGAAGATTTATTTGCTTTGCATTCAGAAGGCAGACAACCACAATCGGCGCATTTTATTTTCATGTTATGGTATCATTTAGTGGAGATAAGCATCTTTCCAAGCGTGTTTAGTATTATTTTTGAACGACCCCGTTCAAGTTTTTCTACATCGACCAAACCAAGCTGAACTAGTCCCTTTGATTCGTCATTTCCTTGGATATGGTAGCTCAAAAGAGGTTTGCCGAAATCAGTAATTTTGGTAAGCTCTTCTAGGCTTTCGATTGAGCCACCGGAACGATCTATTGCCTGCAGAATCTTGATCTTTGCATCAGAGATTATCTCATTGTAGCTGAGCTTCAAAATTGGCAGCATCATTGGTTTTCCTTCGGCATCAATTCCAAATGCCTTGATTCCATTAACAAAGGCACAGGAAAGTGCCGCGCAGCCTATCATTTTGTCTCCCGCACTGACGTTTATGAGAACCTGCTCGAACAGGCCTGCCTCTTTTTTCATAATGTCCGCTACATGCTCCATTGCACTCCTAATGACATCAGGCTTTGTTATCACTCTCAAAGATATTGGTACACCAAGTGTGGATCTTAGATTTCGCGCAAACTCATCCACATCAGCCTTGTCTTCCGAATAATGAAATAGAACAAGCTTGTGTATTGGAAAATTTCTAATTCCTGCCAATATTCCATCACGATCCTCACCAAATGTCGCAATCTGTATGGTCTGCTGCACCATCGTAATACTATCTATTGATGGTACTAAAGTATTAAGTTGAACTGTTCAATTTCAACTTGAATCAAATCTTTCCATTAACAGTTCAAGAAAATTTTCACGAATCTGGAAAAAATCTTTTATAATTTTTCAAAAAGCCTTTTGTGAATGCAATCAAAACTGGCTTTTACAGAAAATAAATTTCATGACATAACTCATTGGGGAATCAGAGCATCGATTGGTGCAATTTTCATCTTTCATGGCATTAAAAAATTTAGTCCGAGTTGGCAAGAATGGCTTGCTAACAATGGTTTACCAGCTGAATTACAGATGCCAATAGCACTTGCCGAGTTTTTGGGTGGAATATTTCTAATTACGGGCGTGCTCACAAGAATAACTGGTGCAATATTTTCAATAATTTTGCTTGGAGCGATATTCAAAATCAAGGGATTGGACAAATTTGCTGGAGGCCAATTTACTGGTTGGGAATTTGATCTTGTAATGTTAGCAGCATGTTTAATGATAATAATTACAGGGCCTGGTAGAGCCTCTGTTGCCAACATTGTAAAAAAGATTCCAAAATTTCTAAGTTAATTTTTCTTTAACAGTTCAAGAAAAAATAGTGCAATCTAGAAGAAATTTTTTAAATGATCTAATGGCAACTTATTCGTGAAAAACAGTTACATCATAATGGGAATTATCGGAATAGTAGCTATAGCAGCTGCAGTTATTGTTGCAAATTTTATGGTCAGCACACCGCAAAACATTACTCAGCAACGTTTTGGCTCTGTTGATGTCACCCTGGGATCGCCAATACTTGGATCAGACTCGGCGCCAATCACAATTATAGAATTTGGGGATTACCAGTGTCCACAATGTGATAGATGGTTCAAAACAATAAAACCGGACATCGATGAACAATACATCAATACAGGAAAGGCAAATCTTTACTTTGTAGATCTTGCATTTTTTGGACCAGACTCAACAAGTGCCGCAGAGGCGACATATTGTGCAGGCGACCAAGGCAAGTACTGGGAATTTCACAACATCTTGTATTCAAATCAGCAAGGAATCAATGACGGTTGGGCAAGCCCAGATAACCTCAAGTTGTTTGCCTCACAACTTGGCCTTGATAGGAATCTCTTTGATAGTTGCCTTGATTCTGACAAGTACAAAAACAGGGTTGAGAAGAACGTTCTAGAGGCCAAACGAAATGGAGCAAGCGCCACACCCACATTCATCATAGTCGGGCCAAGCGGTAACCAACAGACAATTGAGGGGGCTCAACCATTCTCAGTTTTCAAGCAAGTTTTGGATTCAATGACATGAATCATGATATGTTGAAAGTGATCTTCTCGGATCGCAAATATCTTGCAGTTGCAACGGTGATTAGTGTCGGTTTTTTCATCCCGCTTTCCATAATATCAGAGTACATCTTTGTTAGCCCATATCTTGTAATACATATCCCACTTGATGGGATGCTTGGCTTTGCATTAATTCTTGCAGTATCTGTCTTGTCTGGAATTGTGATTAGCATGAATGTGTACAGAATTAGACTGTTGCAACAAAGTAAAACCAAGATGGGCGGAAGTCTGTTTGGTTCAATAATTGGGGCCTCTGCAGGAGCATGTAGTTGTGGCCCTGTTGGATTTGCTGTGATCTCTACATTTGGAACAATAGGCGGAGTGGCAACCGCATTTCTCTCAAATTATGAAATACCGTTACGTCTTGGTGCAATCGCAATTCTTGCATATACATATTATGCCACAACTAAGGCTCTAACCTTTGAGTGCAAGCTCAAAAAATAATTGAATGATTCAAGAAAAAATTGCAGGATCTGGAAGAATGCTTAATACTTTTTGAGAATCATCGTGTTCAATGAATCAAAAGCTAAGACTGCTAGCAATATTTGCGATTTTGCCAATGCTGGTAATCTCGACATCGCATATTGCAACAGCACAAACAACGGACAAAGAACCTGGATCTGTTCTAAAACTTTCACGGGAAAGTGTCCCTGCAACCATACCAATGCACAAAGGATGGTTTGAAGGCAAACCCGTATACTACATCATAACGGATTCCAGCGACAGAAAACATGCGTCCATGATCTCAAAGGCCCAAAAATGGAAAGTAGAGCTCGCACCACCACTCGCCAAGACACCAAAAGACTCACTTGATGCGGTCTACATGTTCACAAACGGCAAAAAAGGCAGTGGAATTCACGGCTTCCAAGATGAGGTCTTCACAAGCACTCCAGCACAGGCAGACGAGTACACTGCAGTTCGATCGGTCGTGCATGTCACATGGAAGGGCACATCGAAAGCAACTGAACTTGATTCAGTCAAAAAAATATTGGATGCAGAAAAGAATGGACTAGTCACACTTCGAACACTCAACGGTGTTGTTCTAAACATGCCGCAGATTGTGTGGCCCGGAGGACAGATGCAAGTAAGAGAGGACAAGACCATTGCTGATGGCATGCCATACGTTGGAGGCCAAGTCACGGAAATCGACACAAAGAAAATGAAAGTCACATTTGTGGCACACCGAGGTTGGGGCCCAGATGGACGAACCATCTACTATATCGTAACTGATGCCACTCCAACAGATCCTGCAAAGATGATGGGAGTCATTGATGCGCCAACACTTGCACCAACACTAAAGAGTCCCGCAGCAGTTGATCTATTCCAGTTTATGAATGGAGTTGAAGGTTCAGGGCCAATGGGATTCCAAGCGGGAATCGCAGCATCGGCACCGGGCGACAAAAACTATTCCCCACTATGGAGAATTTCCATGATAATGTGGAAAGATCCGTCAGAAACAAGAATACTAGAGACAACAGGCGACATCAACGCAATCAAGTCAGCTGGACTGATCGACGTTTCATTGGCAAGACCGATGGATAGAGATCATGTGGTGAACTGTCCGTTCATCAATCCGTTCCAGTAAAACGGATTTTCCTCTTCTTTTTCATATTAATGGTTTAACAGTTCAAGAAAAAATTGTCTGATCTGGACAAATTCTTTAATATTTTTCAGGCTAGCTTTGTGCGTTGAATTATCGATATATTGCGGCTATTGTAGGTGGCATATCTCTGGTTGGACTGGTTTTGGGATTTTACGCCTACCAACAACCAGACTCAATCAGCAACAGTATCGCAGACACAAAACTAACTACAATTCCAGATCAGGCTCAAATCACAAACGGAGTCAAACACCTCATACCGCTTGATGAGATCAAAAGTGGTGGGCCTCCAAAAGATGGTATTCCATCAATTGATAATCCTAAATTTGTTAAAGATGCAGAATTTGTTTCAGATGATGATTTAGTCATTGGATTAAGACTCAACGGAGAGACAAGAGCATATCCATTATTCATTTTGGTGTGGCATGAAATTGTAAATGACAAAATAGGAAACACACCAGTAGCTGTAACATACTGCCCGTTATGTTTTACCACACAAGTATTTGATAGAACCATAAACGGAAAAGAAACAGAGTTTGGTACATCGGGAAAACTCTACAACAGCAATCTGGTAATGTATGACAGAAATACCGATTCTATGTGGAGCCAGGCTTTAGGAAAAGCAGTGGTTGGCGAGCTGACCGGATATGGGCTGAAAAGAATCCCATTTGATTTGGCAAAATGGTCAGACTGGAAGAAACTATACCCTGATACTGTGATACTTTCTACTGATACTGGCCATTCCAGACCTTATGGATCTGATCCGTATGGTGACTATTACACTGATTCACGAGTAATATTCCCTGTTAAAAATTCAGATGACAGGATGCACCCAAAGGAGATAATATTAGGATTTGACCACAATGAATCATACAAAGCGTACAAGCTTTCAGATATTGAATCACAGAAAATCATCAATGAGAAAAATCTGATTCTTGTATCAGTTTCTCCATCTCTAGTGCGCGCATTTGATAGCACGGTAGACAGTCAGGCTCTGGAATTTACATTGAATGAAAATACAATGGTTGACAAACAAACAGGCTCAAAATGGAGCCTTGATGGTCTGGCAATTTCTGGGCCCTTGCAAGGAAAACAGCTTGAAAGAATACCGTTTAATCCGGGATTTTGGTTTGAGTGGGTTGCATTTCATCCTACAACCGAGGTATACCAAATAACTTGAAACCAACAATCAAATCGGTATTATTTGGAACAGTTGCAGTTCTGGCATATCTTGGAATAGTGATTCTTACCACGCCTGCACTAGATCCAATTAGTGCAGCATCTGCAGCAATTCAGCTAAACTCTCCAATCATAATAGGAATGGGAATAGGTGTTGGAACCCAATCATTTCTTTCCGATTATTCAAAAAAATTTGGCTGCAGTCTTGCAATGAAGCGAAGGGCAATTGGTGGCAACTCTGGCAGTACGGCAGTTGCATCGTTTTTCTCGTTTTTTTCATTGATTCCGCTTGGCTGTTGTGGCTGGTGGCTATATGCAATATCGTTTCTTCCAAGCATTTTCGGCACCGGCTTATCTGCTGGGTTGATCAATTACAGTCAGCCTTTGTCTTATACAGGCCTTGCCATTACATTTGGATTCAATTTGGCAACCTATTACAAAATAAGACAAAAACAAAAGCTGCTCAATTAAAAACTTGAACAGCCAGCCAATGGGGATACGAGTTGTGTAACCAGCTGTCCAAGTTTGTGTTAGTAGGCGTTACAGTATGCCAGAGATGTTTTGTGATCTCCGACCATCAAATATCATCAAGATTAAAAAATACAGTCTACAATCATGCAAGTTTTGGTTCAACAGTTCTAGATCTTTCTTATATTCGTGGAATAACCAGAATGAATCATGGAATCAAAAGAAAACTGTGAAACTTGTACCTCATGCCCAACCGAAATGATGATTCGTGGCATAAAGAAACTATTTGGAAGAAGCAAAAACCAATGATGGCATCGCATACCAAGGACTTGCTGGCGGAGTCAACTCATATTGCCACTTCCAGAAGAAAGAACACAGCAAAAAGCTAAATAGTTCTGTTGACCATACAAAACCCAAGAATTGAAGGACAAATCTAGAACGAGTTCTCCTTCAATAGTGAAAGTGACCGAAACCCGTGATCGGGGTCACCTCGAGGGCCTCTAAAATTTTCAAGGAAAAATTCCATCAAATTTGTGCTTAAATTTGGGCAAAATTTGAGGGACCGAAATCCCAAGTGTAAGCCCTCAAAGGGCCTCAATACTGATAATCTTCTTTCTCCGTTGAGTAAAATCTGGTTCTACAAACAAATCCAAAACTTCAATCTCTTAGTAGGGGGTTAATTCTAAAAAATGGTTATTCATTGGTATCAAAACTAAGTCAAATCTCGTATGTTCATCACACATGAAAAGAACGGATGCCTGCACTGATTATGTCGTGGCAAGTCTTTTAAGACTGGAAAAAATAGTTCACCAATGCGCATAAAAGCAATTCTTCTGTTTGCAATTCTAGCTTCTGGCATTTACACTACGTCTGCATTTGCACAATCTCCCCCAAAACCACAGATCGTTGTAACCGGTATAGCCCAGGTAACCCAAGTAATTGTGGCAAACAGTCCAAACAACATGTTTTCTATTGATGTTACCAACACAGGCAACGCAGCTGGCACAAAAAGCATAACAATGGTAATGTACCAAAATTATGGCTCGGATAATGAATCCACGCATGCGTGCACAACAATATCTGGATTATACGAGGCGTCTGTCACACTATCTCCTGGAGAGCATACTGCAATAACTTGGATGTGTACTGTGTATAATCCTGGTACATACCAAGTCAAATCCCTTGGCAAAACCTTGGACTTTCAAGTGTCTGCAGATCAAGGAAAACTCTACGTAAGCAAGGTTACTGTTGATCCAATCAAACCGAAATTGGGTGACAATGCAGTCTTTACCGTAACTGTAAAAAACTTTAATGCCATACAAGGCAGCAAAAATATTTCTTACAAGCTGACATTTTACTCCACCCCACCATTTGATGCGTCATTTGGAACCAAGAGCATAACTTTAGGTCCTGAAGGGTCGACTACGTTTACTGTAGATGCTGTTTTTTCATCTGGTGATCCTTGGAGGTTTTATGCAGATGATTATGTTTACGATCCGATAGTTGAAGAAGCAAAAATGCAGCTAAAAAAAGACGTAGAGGAAGAAAAAAAAATCGAGCAAGAGGAAGAGACTGAACAAGAGGAAGAGGAAACAGATGACACTGACGAGATAGAAGAAGAGGAAGAACAAATCAGTGGATCAAAACTAGTTGTTACTAATGTCATTATCACTCCAAGAAAAAATCTCAAACCCAATGACATAGTCACAATTATCGTTGTAGTAAAAAACGTGGGCGATGTGGAGGATACCAAGTCAGTCGTACCTGTAATCAATGCCCCAACCGCTGGCAAATCTGCAATGGTGGATGCAAAGTCTGTAACTGTCAAACCAGGAAAAGAAAAACAAGTATCTTGGCAAATCCCAATCTTAGTCAGCGGCATATATGATGTGTTTGTAGAAGGATCCAGTAGCACATTTCAAGTAAAATCCACCGCACAAGACACCAAAAAGCCGACGGACACTTCTGACAAGAAAAAGTTTGACATTGACGATGCAGCTGACTTTGATAATGGTAAGAAAATCACTGATACTGGAAACAAAATTCGCATCGAGCCTATCGAAGATGAGAAGCTCACGGATGATAAACTGAAAATCCTCAAAGAATTTATTGAGAAATATAACAAAAAGTCAACTGATTCTTCTGATAAGAAAAAGTTTGACATTGACGATGCAGCCGATTTTGATACCGACAAGAATCTAAATGACGATTTAGACAAATCTGACAAGTCAAGTATAATCAAAACTATTCTAATAGACGTAGATAGAATTTCTACCGTATCTGACATTCAGATTGCAAATGATTTAGAATCTATCCGTGACAAGATTCTCTCTGTTGATTTTGGTACTGTGGGAAGCATAACGGGCACGACCAAATCTGAATCTAATTCTATTTCGCAAAAATTTGATAGTGCGAATGATAAATTAAGAATTGCAATAGAAAAAGGCGAACCACTTGCAGGTTTAAAACAACAATTAGAAAATGCAAAAGAAAACGATGACAAATTATATGAAAAATACCTCTCTGACTTTGATAGATGGAAAAAGATCTGGAATGAAAACAGACAAGGCAATCCATCTGAAGGTGATAAAGTGCGTGAACTTGAAGCAGCCGAAGATCAAGCGACAAGTCAAGAACAATGGGAAGAGTCTAGTAGGAATACGAGCAAACTTGAAAAAGAAGTTAAGGATCTAGAATCCGAAACCAACGCACAATACGATGATGCAATGAAAGACCTCGAATCAGCACATGACGAATTAAACAAAATCATGGAAGGCGAACCAAATTATGAAGATAAAAACCAAAAACCGTTTGTAACTGATGATCTCAAAAAAGAAACCTATCAAGAGGCCACAAGGACAATGGAGGATATTATGAGAGTAACAGAAGAATATGAAAAAAACAGAGATGCACTGCAAAAACAGGATGAACTAAAGCAAATAATCCATGACGCCCCAGTACAGGTAACCTCATCTACTATCTTTAACAAGATAATGAACTCGGATTTTGCGTCAGGTACATTCTATCCTGGAGATATTGAGGGCCTAATCGCTGTTGACCGAAGAGCAGATTTTCAAAATGCGGTATGGGAAGAATTATCGGATTCTGGCACATTGGAAGCAAACAAGGAGGAAACAATTCAAAAACTGGAACAAAAATCAGAATCTAACACACAGCAAATCCATACCCAAACGCCATTGGTTGACAAGTTGCAAGATTCGTCATATTTTGGCACAATTCCATCATCTGATAATGCAAATGACGTTTCAACCATACTGTTTAGCGGATATGATGTCAATTTTGGCAACAATGTCATTTCTGCAGATATTCCAATAAAGCTTATCTTCGATGATGAAAACACAGCCAAATATTCTGTTCTTGGTGGAAATCTTGCCATAGTAGACCCAACAACAAAACAAATTGACGATGTCTTGTCTGTGGCATTTGGCAAGGGGCGTATAGATCATCAAAACAACAAGATGACTTTTCTAATCAATGTCGTTGATTCATCTGGTCAGCACCAAACAATTACACTAAGCTCTGCAGAAAAGTCCTCATCCCTGAAAGTTTCTGGCCAATCAGAAATTGATCTTGCATTTTTGGAAATTCGCCGATCTTTGCTAATTGAGAGCATGAATGATAACCAACTAGAGGAAGCCATACTCAAGGCACAGATGAAGAAATTTGCCAGGAGCTTCGTTGGATCCGAGTATATTCCGTCTGTCGATGAATGGAAAAAACTTTTAGAACAGAAAAAGCTAGCTGAGAAAAAGAAAAACGAGGCACTAGAAAAATATAACAACGCGCCAGAAGGTGCAAAGGTTCGTGCGCTTGTAGATCTAGTGGATGCAGAGCGTGAATACGAAAATGCTGCTACCAATGAAAAAGATGCCAGAGACATCATAGACCGTGAAGCTAAATCTGGCAGAATAGACAAAACTGCCAGAACCGGAGGATACTGATGCGTACCGAATTTCTAATGTGTTTTGCAGTCTTTGTAGTTTTTACCATGCCTTTTGCATTTGCGCAAGAACAAAGTATTTCAGTAAATGGATTCTCAATTGTATATTCTTCTGAAAACACGGAAATCTCAAAAATAACAACTGACCAAAATCTTGTCGCATTGCAGATTGACATTGCACCGCAGCAAGACGACACCATAACCATCACATTACCACGAGCACTAATTGATGCCAAAATCTCAGACTCGGATGACGATTTTTACCTGCTAGTAGATGACATAGAATCAGTCTACGAGCAGACAAGCACCGAACAGGATCGAACCATAACCATTCCAGTACAATCACACAATTCCAAGATAACCATAATTGGAACACAACTATACGAATCAAAATCAGAACAAACCACACAAGAAAAAAGTGGATGCCTAATTGCGACTGCAACATATGGAACCGAATTATCACCGCAGGTCCAGCTACTCAGAGAGGTAAGAGATAATGTTCTCTTTACCACAAGTTCCGGCACTGCGTTCATGTCAGGATTCAACCAATTCTACTATTCATTTAGCCCAGCAGTAGCAGATCTGGAAAGGCAAAGCCCACTATTCAGAGAAGCAATAAAGACAATCATAATGCCAATGCTTTCCACTCTATCGATTCTAAATTATGTGGATGTTGATTCAGAGCAGAAAATGTTGGGCTATGGGATTGGGATTATTCTTCTGAATATTGGAATATATTTTATCATGCCTGCATTAGTTATTCTAAAGATCAGATCAAGATTTAGTTGAATTTTGCTCCTACAAAAATCAAGGCAGGTACATTCCAAGTCAACCGATGGTTCAGTAAAAGCTAAATAGTTCTGTTAACCATACAAAACCCAAGAATTGAAGGACAAATCTAAAACAAAGAATCCTTCAGTAGTAAAAGGGACACAAACCCGGGATCTAGGTTACCTCGAGGGCCTACAATCCTTGATTTCGGTCCCCAAATGTCATCGACCTTTTACTACTGAACGAGCGATGGACCTGTACAATTACAAGGAAAGGATAAGGCGCCCTCCAAATAGACGGGGGAGAAAAGATAGGGGTGCTGAGAAACCCGACTAGGTTCCAAGTGTTTTTGTCTCAGCTAGAATCGCTCAAGTTGTTTCATGTGGTTTGATTCCAACAAATCTTGCTAATCGTCTTCAGGAATGTTGATGCCTATCATGGACTCCCATGCGACTATCTGGCTTTTGTAAACACCAGCAGATGCAAATCCCATCGAGTTTGTTTTGCTAAATCCGCATCCTGATGGGGCGAGGCGGTGTGGTTTGAGGGTGTAAGCCAGTAAGCACAAGTTATGGACGGATGGATAGATCTGCATTAAGCGATCTCTGGGATTTTAGAATAAAATCATCTTTTTCCTCTTCTGTAAAAAAATCAGTAACGGTATTGTAAGTCTCATGATGACTTTCTGCCTATATGATGTTTAGAATTTTCATAATCTCGTCTATTCGTTGAGGATTAAGCGCATACTGCATTCCATATGATGTGGGATGTTGAACAATCAAATTCTCTTTTACCAGTTTTTTGAGAGTTTTTTCTATGTTTCCCCGTTCATGCGAGGGACAACCTGTCCTTAGATCTTCAAGCGAGATGTGTCTTCCACCAATGATTCTGTTTCTGTACATCTTTTCCAAAATGAATGTCGATATACTCTGCTTGACCATAACCTAGTTTACGTGAATAGCATATTTATCAATTATGTACTAGATTACATAGATCTAGTAAGTTTAATATAATATTTTACCATACCCAGAGTCATGATACGTACAAAGCCAATCACCAAAGCCATGCCAGACGGTCCACTTGAAAGCATGTTTCCAGTTGCAAGCTCAAGGATACTTGACTTTCTCTCCACGCATAAACGATGGGACTACTCCGTATCTGATATTGCAAAGTATTCCGGTGTTTCATTCAAGACTGCTCTGGCAGAAGTCAAAAAGCTAGATGCACAAGACGTTATAGTACAGACAAGGACAGTTGGCAATGCCACAATGTACCAGTTCAATATGGACTCAAAACAAGCACACTATATTGACAAGCTAATAAACGAAATTGCTACAAGAAGGATCCAAGAAGCCTTAGAATCAAAACCAACAATGAAAATTACACCGAAAAAGAAAAAATCAAGGTAGTGGTATTCTAAGCACCACCATGGCTTTCTGCCGTTTCTGTCAGGGTTTCCCAAAATACGTGATTACGGGGCACATATGGATTTGAACTCTGCAAAAGCTAAATAGTTCTGTTGACCATACAAAACCCAAGAATTGAAGGACAAACCAAGAACGAACAATCCTTCAGTAGTAAAGGGAACACAAATCACCGATAGAGGTCACCTCGAGGGCCTCTAAAATTTTTACAAGAAAATTTGCTTAAATTTGCGCCTAAATTTTTGCAAAAATTAAGGGACATAAATCATAGTTTTTTCTTTCATGCAGATTCTATCTTCATATTTTCTCGAGCAATTGTAGGCAATACCATGAATTAACAGATAACATTATATGGTAGAATTTATTACCATATGGTAGAATTTGTTACCATATGGTGGATGAGCATGAAACTACACAATTACTTGGAACATGTCGTAGGAAACAGAATTGCAATAGGTATACTTCGGGCTCTAGTCAGGTATCGAGGTAAGATCTATACAATTCGAGGACTGGCAGAGGATGCTGATGCGTCTCATCCAGAAGTATCCAAAACACTAGATGATCTAGAAAAGTTCGGCATTGTACAGATTCAACCGGTGGGCAGGGCTCACCAAATATCCCTGAATGAGAAAAGCTACGTTTTGAACAAAATAATAATACCCATACTCAAATCCGAAGAAAAAACACGTGATGAAGTAATATCGATCCTAAGGAATCACTTTGGCAAAAAAAAGATCATATCTGCAGT
>JBQTHG010000043.1:0-37857 GCA_052390175.1 Nitrososphaerota archaeon
AATGAAACGCCTAGCTTCCTTTAAATTGCGAGAATTTCTCGCATCATTGAAGCTCCTGTGGTGTAGTCCGGTTAAGCATACTGCCCTCTCAAGGCAGTGATCCCGGGTTCAAATCCCGGCGGGAGCATCTCTCACTGTATTGTTTTCCGAGTCACGACGAATCATGTCTTGAAAGTATAGCTCAGTGCTGATTGCTCAAATCCAAGTTTTTTGTAAAATTTGTGCGCCTCCCTTCTCTGATACCCGGATTCCAGCCGCATTCTAAAGCATTTTTTCTTTTTTGCAATTCCAATGCAGTATTCTATCAATGACTCCCCTACCCCTGATCTCCGAGAGCCTTTTGCAACAACAAGTTCCGGTATGTACAGCTCCAGTTTTGTGCGGTTCAGCCTTGGAATGAAGACCAGGCTGACAAGCCCGATTATTCCAGAGTCAGATTCTGCCACGAGTATCTTTTTGTCCGCATCTGAGAGGTAGCGTAAAATTTGTTTGCCAAAGCGTGCATTTTCGGATCTGGTTTTTGGTTTTGGCCTTTTTAGCTGATATAGCAGGTTTAGGATTGAAGGTATGTCGTTCTTGCTTGCAGCCCTTATCGAATGGCTCACCACGATAGTTTAACTTTGATGCGTTAAAAGTTATGCAACGCCACTAGGATGCCTTAAATAAATTTCATAACTGATCCTAATGTTGACCTCAGAGAATATTGCAAAAAAGGCATTGTCGTTGCACAAAAGATACCGTGGTAAGATCTCAATTGCAAACAAGATTCCAAACCTAAAACAAAAAGACATGCAGCTGATTTACACGCCAGGCGTAGCTGCAGTAAGCAGGAAAGTCTTCCGGCACCCTGCGCAAAAATACCTCCTCACATCAAAAGCAAACAACGTTGCAATAATCACCGACGGTACAAGACTCCTTGGCCTTGGCAATGTCGGCCCATATGCGGCAATGCCAGTCATGGAGGGAAAGTCCCTTTTGTACAAAAAGTTTGGCGGTGTTGATGCATACCCGCTTTGTCTCAATGCAACAAAAAAAGAAGACATTGTTTCGACAGTCATAGCAATCGAGCCTGCCTTTGCCGCAATAAATCTTGAGGACATCGAGTTTCCAAAGGTCATCGAGATATCTGAAGAGCTGGAAAAAAAACTCTCAATCCCAATCTTTCATGACGACCGACACGGTACGTCGGTGGTGGTCTTGGCTGCATTATACAATTCTCTGAGGCTTGTAAAAAAACGGCTTGGCTCAATCAAAATAATAGTTGCCGGGGCAGGCTCTGCAGGATATGGGATAGCCAAGCTTCTCAGGTTTACAGGATGCAGGAACATCATTGTCGTAGACTCGACAGGTGCAATATACAGTGGCAGAAAGGAAATGACGCGGTACAAAAAAGAGCTTGCAAGAATCACAAATCCTGCAAGACAAAAAGGAACCCTCTGTCAGGTATTGAGTGGGGCTGATGTCTTCATTGGGGTTTCAGGTGTAAAAAGCCTCCTTGACCCAAAAATCATAAAAACCATGAACGGTGATCCGATAATTTTTGCACTCACAAACCCAGACCCAGAGATAAGCCCAAAGGCTGCAAAAAAGGCAGGCGCAGGAATTGTCGCCACTGGCAGCTATCAATACCAGAACAGCGTAAACAATGCGCTTGTGTTTCCGTATTTGATGAGGGCGATTTTGGATCATCGAATAAGAAAAATTGATCTGGGCTTGCTCTTGGCAGCCTCAAGGGCAATAGCAAAAACAGTAAGCGATGCCAAGATTTCTCGCAACCACATCATCCCAGAAATAGGGGACAGGCGCCTCCAAAAAAACATCACAGCCGCACTGGCCAAGTTCAAATCTAGTTAGCGAGTTTTTGCAGGACGTCTTGAGCATCTTTTTCCCCGACGTCAATGAGTTGTTTTATCGTCGCCAGTGAAAAGTCGGCATCCTCAAAAAGAAAGTGCGCGTCCTCTTTTCTTCCAATTCTTGTTATCTGCCTGATTACTGCACCACGGTCTGTCACAATCTTACGGTATTCCGATTCTGTCTCTCTGAATTTTTTTGCGTTTTTTTCGTCAAGTTTTGATGATTCCAAAATCTCATGCATTGTTTTGATCAGCGAGAGTTGCCTTGTTACTATCTTTGACATTTTTACATTGTGATCAGTCTTGTCCGTATGCATGATGTCCCGCGCCCTATGCCACGACTCAAACATGTTTTGCGGGATTGGCTCATGGTCGTGCGGAAACAGGTTTACAATGTAGACGTTTTTGTCTCGCTTTGGCGAGGCAGATATCACCTCGCGCAGCGGCGTGTTGCTAAGCAAGCTCCCGTCCCAAAGATACTTGCCGTCAATTTTTGTCCAAGATATCCCATAGAAAGGAAAGCCGCCACTTGCAAGAACATGGTTTTCGTTTATGTTGTCAATTTTGCTGTCAAAAACAGCAGGCTTTCCCTTCTGAATGTCTGTTGCCGTTATGATCAGTCTTGGCCTTGAAGGGTCCTTCAGGTTTTCAAAATCGATATAATTATTCAGGGTTTTTTTTAGCGGCGTGTTATCGTAAATGTATGGATGGTTGAATGTCATGACGGCAAGATCTGGAATGAGCCATATTGGCTGAAACATGTTCTTGTTTCCCCACACTGCAGAATACATCCAAGACCAGTACTGTCGGATTTTGTCAGGCAGAAACGATGGGGTCATGGTTTCTGCAAGGCATAGCCAAAAATCCTCAAGTGATTGAGCCGGCTCGCCATTTTTGCATCCCGCGATAATTGCGGCGTTGATTCCACCGATTGATGTTCCTGCAAGTATGTCAAATTTGATGTTGTTTTTTTCCAAAGCCTTGTAGACCCCACATTCGTACGCGCCAAGCGAACCCCCTCCCTGCATTACGAGAACGGTTTCAGATGTTTCCTTTTTTGAAGACATGCTTAGACTAGGTTAAAAAATCATTTAAACACAACTCTGTTCGATTCGGCTGTACATCGACTATTCATATAGATAGTCTGCGTAGAATAATTGTGAAAGTAAGAACAATCAACCCGTCTACTGAGGAAGTGATTTTCGAATACGACATAGCCGGCAAGGATGATGTAAACGACAAGGTCAGAAAATCAAAAATCGCGTTTTCAGACTGGAAAAAGGACATCAAAAGCAGAGTCGAGTCCATCCATTTTCTTGCAGAGGCCCTAAGAAAAAACAAACAAGGGCTTGCGCTCATGGCTACAAAGGAAATGGGCAAGCCGATCAAGGAGTCGCTTGCCGAAGTCGAAAAATGTGCTCTAGCTATGGAATTTTACGGTGACAACGGCTCCATTTTTCTGACCGACGAGATAATACATACAGATGCCCGAAAAAGCATCATCACCTTTGAGCCGTTTGGAACGATCGGCAGCATAATGCCCTGGAACTTTCCTTACTGGCAGGCGTTGCGGTTTGCAGCACCCTCGCTCATTGCGGGGAACACTCTGATTCTCAAGCCGGCAAGCCCCACCATACAGTGCGGGATTGAAATTGAAAAAATGTTTTCAGAGGCCGGCTTTGCAGACGGAGTATTTCAAACAGTGGTCGGGAACTATACTTCAGCAGAGCACCTAATCGATTCCGATGTCAACGCAGTTACATTTACCGGAAGCACGTCAGCTGGCGCCAGGGTTGCGCAGAGGGCAACTGCGCAGCTAAAAAAATGCGTCCTTGAGCTTGGCGGGAGCGATCCGTTCATCGTGTGCGACGATGCGGACATCGAAAAGGCATCCAGTGGCGCAACCAGGGGCCGCTTTATCAACTGCGGCCAGAGCTGCATTGCATCAAAGCGCTTCTTTGTGGTAAAAAGCGTCGCAAAAGAATTCATTGAAAAGTTTGTGCAAAAGACAGAAAAGTTTCGAGTGGGCGATCCTACATCGGAGGATACCGACATCGGCCCATTGGTCAACAAGGAGGGGCTGGAAAGAATCGAGGGCATAGTCAACGATGCGGTGTCAAACGGCGCCCATGTACTCACCGGCGGGAAGCGGCTTGGGCAAAAAGGATACTTTTACAGCCCTACCATTCTTGAAAAAATATCTCCAAAGATGAGGATAGCTACGGAGGAAACCTTTGGGCCCGTTGCGCCAATCACAGTAGTGGAGGACGAAAAGGAGGCAATCGCCATGGCAAACGATTCCGAGTTCGGCCTTGGGGCAAGCATATGGACCCAGAACCTAGTCAAGGCAGAAAGCCTCGCAAAATCAGTAGAGTCCGGCATGGTCACAATAAACAACGTCGTCATTTCGGATCCGCGTGTCCCCTTTGGCGGCATAAAGCACAGCGGCTTTGGCAGGGAGCTCTCAAGGTACGGGATACTGGAGTTTGTCAACATCAAGTCAGTCCGCTTCTATGACCAGCTTGTGCGCCGACACTATGTGGAATGAGTTATTTTTTGATTGCCAGAAAACAATTCTCACTTAAATAACATGGAACCGTCTAAAAATTATTGAAGCTGAAAAATGTCTCGCTAAAGCTCCAGTACAGGACAGACCGTGACAACCTGGTCACCGAGTTCTTTGTTCCGTGCCTTTCCAACTCCATAGAGTACGACAGGGCAGTGAGATTTGTGACGCTAAAGAGCATCTCGACTCTCTCGCTTGGGCTGCAGAACTTTGCGGATCACGACGGCAAGATACGCCTGATCACAGGGCACCGGTACGCGTCTGCAGACCTTGATGTCCTTGCAAAAATCTTCAACGGAAAAAACAACACGTTTTCCCTTGGAACGATCCACAACTCCAAGCTAGAAATACTGCAAAAGTTGATCCAAAAAAACAAGATACAAATCAAAATAGCAATACCAAACTCCGAGCACGTGGACGGCTCTTTTTCCGAGAGAGTCGGGATATTTCGCGACGGGGAGGGCGAGATGGTCGCATACACTGGCACCTCAAACGAGACGTTCAACACCGATAACCGAAACTTTGAGTCAATCGATGTCTTTACCTCCTGGGGCGACAGGCCCCGGGTCGACATAAAGATCAACGACTTTGAGAGGCTGTGGAACAATGAGACCAAGTATGTCCAGGTGCACGATTTTTCATACGCGTACCAGAACAATCTTTTGAAATACGATTCCAAGTGGGCAATAGAGACGCTCAGCTGAACACAAAGCCGGCCGAGTCGATGTTTTTCGTGTTTTCCACGAACCTGACAAGGGATATCTTGTAGTAGATAATCTCGCCCCTTCTCTCAATTACCGCAAGTATGGGCTCCTTGCCCATCTTTGTTATCTCCTCGATGTTTTTCTGTAGCGTGCCGACTTTTTCCTGCTTTCCTTCAGACAAACCAAATACAAGATACTTGGCGCCCTTCTCCCCGAACTGCCCCCGCTCGTAGACCCTAAAGTCAGAGCCGAACCCAAAGCCGTCCTTGACTGCGTATCCTCGCACCCTCAGGTCCCGGTAGATCAAAAATTTCGTCAGCGCGTCCTCATCGAATTTTGTGCATATCTGCACCATCTCATCAAACGTGAGGTTTTTTTTCCCCTTTGCAAGCTGCAGTTTTTTGTAGAAGAGAAAGTACAGCGACTCGAAGGGCTTTAGGAAAAACTTGGCCTGCCTTGTCTCCCCGTAGCCTTTTTGCTCGAGTGTGTTTTGCATTTCCTTGTTTGTCACCAGGGTGTGATCATCGACTAGCATTCCCTCAATGTCTGGTTCTGCGTCTGCGCTCACTTGGCAGATTTGTCGCGCTTTCCATATAAGTCATGGACAGTTAACCGTTAAAATATAGGTCATCTGGTTTCATCGATATGCACGGCGGATGTTACAGGACTGGAAACGGGCAGCCATACGCAAGAAAGGAGTTCATAAAAGGCAAGCCCCAGATCAAGATTGCCAAGTTCCAGGGAGGCAAAAAGGGCGAATACGACTGCGTTGTCCAGCTCTGCTCAAATGAAAAAACCCAGATAAGGCACATGGCAATAGAGTCCGCAAGGCTTTCGGCAAACAAGGCGCTAGAGCAGACAACCGGCGAGACAGGATACTTTTCAGTTCTTAGGATATACCCCCACATCTTGCTTCGCGAAAACAAGATGATTGCGACTGCGGGTGCAGACAGGCTTCAGGAGGGGATGAGGCGTGCATTTGGCAAGGCAGTGAGCCTGGCAGCACGGGTCAAGACTGACCAGTGCATCATGGAAATGCATGTCAAAAAGGAGCATGTCGATGCGGCAAAAAGGGCGCTTGCAGGTGCATGTGTCAAGCTTCCAATAACGCCGCGAATCAACGTCATACCGATAAAGAAGTCAGGATAACTTTTTTAAAATTTCATCTCGCCTTTTGCCAAGAATTTCCAGGAGCTCTGAGAATTCTTCTTTGGTGGGATCACGCTTTAGGATTCTTCTGCTCTGATAGTAAAAAGAGTTGTACAGCCTTCCGATTATTATTCCGTATTTGAAATGCTCTGAGCTAGAGTCCAGCGATATTGCAAGATCATGCACTTCCTGTATGTTTGCCAAAGCCTCCTCGATTTTTTCATGGATTTTTTGTTCCAGCCTTTTGTCCACACATCACATGGTGTGATCCGTGATTAAAGGCAAACGGTAAATTGAAAATGTAATCGTTAGTCTTTAATAGACTTGAATCAGGCTAAAAGATCATGCGGCTGTAGTATAGCCTGGCCAGTACGCGGGATTGCCAATTCTGTGACCCGGGTTCAAATCCCGGCAGCCGCATCTCTTCTAGTAAGTAACCATCATTTTCGTTCCCTTTTTTATCAAAAAGGGAGCGAAGACTGTTGTCAACACCACGACCATCCCTACAATCGGAAACAAGAACGAGCTTGTTGCGCCAAGGTCTTGGCCCACCTTTAGCACAATAAAGGAAAACTCGCCGAGCTGCGCCATGGAGAGGCCTATGCCGACTGCGTTGGCAGTCCCAAGCCTGAACAACCTGATTCCGGCATAGGTCGAAACAGCCTTTCCAACAATTGTCACAACCGTGATGACGACAATCGGCAGCCAGTACTGCGCAATTATTTGAATGTCCATCAGGGCCCCGATTGTTACAAAAAATATCGCGATGAAGATCTCGCGTATCGGCGTGATGAGATTAGAAATATCTTCTGAGAACCTAGAGCCCGCCATTATCACCCCTGCCAGAAACGCCCCCGTTGCAGCAGAAAAGCCGAGCTCGTACGACAAAAACGACAGCCCGAACGCGACGCCGAGCGCGACAAGTATTGTGAACTCGTATCGCTGAAAGTTTGACAGCAGTGAAAATATCTTTGGCATTCCAAAACAACCCAGAACGACAGTGCCCCCGATGAACATTCCAATTTCCGCAATCTTCCACAGCGTTCCCTCAAAGCTAAACGCCCCCACCAGGACAGACGAGTGAAGAGTCGAGATCATTATTGCTGCAATCAGGTCCTCAATTACCAGTATCCCTATTATCAGAACTGACGTGGGCTCTTGTATTACGTCCATGTCCTCCAGCACTTTGACTATTATGGCAGTGGAGCTTATCGAGAGCGCGGCCGCCAGGAACATTGCGTCTATGGTCGACCACCCAAACGCATAGGCCACCCCAAGACCAATTCCGAGCATCACAAACACCTCGATTACCGCGATTGCAGCGCCCACCCTGCCGACTGACCTGAGCTGCGATATCGGGAAGGTCAGGCCGACCCCAAACAAAAGCAAGACAATCGCAATGTCCGAAAAATTGTTCAAGATGGTGACGTCCTTGATCAGGCTAAAGGGCCCAAACGGGCCGATGAGTATCCCTGCAACCAAGAACCCGAGGACCAGGGGCTGCCTTAGGATATACGCCACAATGCCGACTGCCGCGGAGACAAGCAGCAGGTACCCCAAATCCCCGATTATCTCTATTCCAGCCGACAAGTATTCTCTCGAGTCTACTTTTTAGTATCAGCTATTGTGGGTTTGAGTCAAAATTACTTTGCAACAGATGATATTTTATTTGGTAGAATCCTGCTTTGCCAGGCGGTCGGTTAGCTTCCATCCGTATTTTATTACGTACGGCGAGACAAATGTCGTAATCACGGTCATGGCCCCGACCATTGGCAGCACGAACGAGCTTGTGACGCCGACATCAGAGCCCCCCTTTGCCGCAACCAGGGCAAGCTCGCCCCCCGACGAGGAGAGCCCTACACCCGCCCTAAGGGACGTCGCTTTCCCGAACTTTTGCGCCCTGGCCGCGGCCCATACTGTTGCGAATTTTGCGGCAAACGACACTACCACCAAAATCACTGCAGGTATGATGAACAGCGGCAGCTGCCTAATGTCCATCAGGGCGCCGACCGAGATGAAGAACAATGCAGCAAACATGTCCCGGATCGGGGTCGCGATTACTTTGGTCGCGATCCTCATCTTTGATTCCGCCACAAGGACTCCCGCGAAAAACGCCCCAGTGGCAACCGAGATGTCAAGCTTGAAGGCAACAAACGCCAGGCCGAACGCGACGCCGAGCACTGCGATTATTAGCAGCTCGCTGTGGCCGGTCCGCCCCACCAGGTCCACGCACTTTGGTATTACCTTTGATCCGACGACTATCGCCCCGACAATAAAGGAAATCACAAGCCCTATCGAGACGCCGACCTCGCTTATCGAGAGGTTCCCAGTAGAGGCCACGGACTGCAGGACTGCCAGCATCGATATTATTATGATGTCCTCGATCACCGCGATTCCGATGATGAGATACGTGGCCTCGTCTTTGATCATCCCGAGCTCCTCAAGCACCCTCATTATGATGACGGTGCTGGTCACGGAAATCGCGAGCGCCAGGAACAAACTGTCAAAGAACCCGAACCCGAGCAGCTGTGAGACGCCATAGCCTGCCATGAACGTGCCGGACGCCTCTGCGACCGCTATGACGGTGGCCTTTTTCCCGATGTTTTTGAGCTTTTCGATTGGGAACTCCATCCCTATTACAAACAGGAGCAGGATTATCCCTATTTCCGCAAAGACGTGCAGTACGTCCACGTGCGCAATCAGGCTGAACGGCGGCGTATAGGGGCCTATGATCATCCCGGCAATAATATACGCCATTATCATCGGCTGCCTTAGCTTGTACGATATGAGTGCCATGATTGAGGCCACGATCATTATCACCGCAAAGTCCTGTACTATGAGCTCGGACGCGGAAGGGGTTGAGGAGACTTTGTTTAGAATTGGGTTTATGATTTGCGAAAAGATTTCTGACTCCACTGGCTGCACTTGGAAGCGATCGTAGATAAATCCTATGCAAGCCCCAGACAACAAAACCAAAAGGCCGCGGGTTACTGAGGCGGGGTTTTTGATTCCAGTCCCTTTTTTATCAGGTCCAGCGCGTTTGAGATTTTTTCAGGCCTTGGGAGCTGGATCATGAAGACATTGTCCTTTCCCACCTGCGAGTGCGGCGACGAGAGCGCGAGCATCGAGGTGCTCGCCATGGACTCAAAGAACCCGAGGGACTCGTTTGCGTAGAGGAGCAGCTTTTCCCCTATGCCGCCAAGCGAGAAGTCCAGTGAGATCTCCACAAAGACGTGCCCGAATCCGTCCTGCAGTATGTTTAGGTTGGTCTCAACGGAGAGCGGCTTGCCTGCAATTTGCGCCATGATGTCATCGAACTTTTTTTCCGACAAAATGAGGCACGGGACCTTTGTCCCGTTGTAGTTAAACGAGGTGACCCCCATGTGCACTCGGTCCATTAGCTTTTTCATTTCCTCTTCTGACATTTTATCCCCCTTCCATCTTTGAGACAACCTTGTCGCTTGCCCTAATTAAAAATGGCGAGACAAACGCGCTAACTATTGATATCATTCCAATCAGCGGGAACACGAAGCTGCTCACGGCGCCGATGTCCACGCCGGACTTGACTATGACGATTGAGAACTCCCCCCTTGGCGCGGACAGCGCAAACGCGGATCGGAGCGACTTTGCCCTGCCCTGCCTGAAAACAAGCGTGCCAAACAGCGCGCCCCCAAACTTGATCAGGATCGCAAGCACTACCAGCCCCAGTGCCAAAAAGACATAGTTTTCCAGCTCGGAGATGTCCATGAGCGCACCGACCGAGACGAAAAATATCGCGACGAACATGTCCTTGATTGGGCTGGACAGGATTTTAGAGACCTCGGCGGATTTTGACTCTGCGACGAGCACCCCCGCCAAAAACGCGCCGATTGCGACAGAGAGCCCCACAACGTTTGCAAACAGCGCATACCCAAAGCACAGCCCGAGCACCGACAGGAGCAGTATCTCCTTGTGCTGCGTTGCCGCGACCCTGTCGATGAGCCTTGGAATTATTTTTGTCCCCACGGTGAGCGTTCCGCCGATGAGCGCACCTGCGACTATTGACACCACGATTATGCTTTCGTATGACACACTGCCCACAAGCGCAACTGACTCTAGCGTTGCAATCAGTATGACGGCGATGATGTCCTCCACAATCAGAATGCCCAGGACGAGGATCGTCGACTCTTTTCTTATCTTTCCCATGTCCTCTAGAATCTTTACGAGGACTGCAGTACTGGTGATTGAGAGCGCGGCGCCCAGAAAGAGCGAGTCCATGAATTTTAGTCCTGCAAAGCTTGACACGTAGAAGACAACCCCCAGGGTCAGGAACAGCCCGATCGTCCCGGCCCCGATTGCCACCTTGCCAATCGAGCGGATCTTTGAGTATGGAAACTCTATTCCAATTACAAACAAGAGCAGTATGACCCCAAGCTCAGAAAAGATGTTGAGGACATCGATATCAGAAAGTATTCCCACGGACTTGATGCCCATGACATCCTGGCCTTCCGGAAGAAGCGAGCCCCAAAGAGGCGAGAGGGGCCCAATCAGCATGCCGGCGACCAGATACCCTATGATCAGGGGCTGGCGCATCTTGAAGAACGCGAGCGTGACGACTGACGCCAAAATCATTATTATCGCAAGGTCTGTGATGAACGAAGAGTGCGGGATTTCGGGCGTAATCTTGTCGATTATGCTCTGGACCCCGTTGCCAACCGAGCTCGGCTCAAGCTGCAAAAAATAATTCTGCATTCAGTTAGGGGTAGATAAAATCATTAAAATTAGTTTGGTTTAGATCACGCAGATTGTTTTTGCGAGCATTTTGGCCTTTTCTGATTCTGGCTCTTCCAGCTTGTGCTCGGTGTACCTGTTGTTAAAGTAGAGCAGGTCTATGACCTTGGACTTGTCCACGACTATTATGGTGGCGTTGCTTGATGCCGGGATGCTCGTGTTTGTCAGGATCACGAGCTTGTCCACAAACGCGGACGATTTTACCGCGTTTGATATTGTTTCAAAGTTCTTTGCGTGGTTGCTGTCCATCACTACGGTTATGCCTATCTTTGTGCCGAACGGATCAGAGTACACTGCGTCAAACGAGGGGTTTGCCTTGGATTTTGAGACGTTTCCCATCTCGTGCGCATAGTTGACAAGGTTTGATACTGCCGCCTTGACCTGGGCCTGCGTCGTGCCGGCCTCTCGCTTTATTTTGATAAAGTCAGATATCGGGACCTCCATGATGCTCCCCCTTATTTTTAATCCCGGATAGGTGTGCTTGATGGTCTCATCTATCACCGCCTCGGTTATCTCCGATGCACCAAGCTCGGAGGCTATCTCCACTGCATGGTTCAGTATGTTGATGATGGAGCGGACGTTTCGAAACTCTGGAAACTCGTCGCAGAGAACCCGCACCTTTGCTGCCAGGTCCTGCTGCTCTTTTTTGCTGAACCTCTCAGTCTTGTCTGCCTCCCTGATGTATTCTATAGATATCTCGATTAGCTCGTCAATGGAGTTCGCGCCGGCAAGATCTATCTTGTAGTTTGCCTTTTCCAATCTGTCAAATACGGATGGGTTTGCCCTCTGCACATCCATGTACAGCGATGGCGTGGTGATCAGCAAAAGGACCGATGCGGGGATGTGCGCGTTGATAAGCGACTTGACAAAGTCTAGCGAGCCTTCCTGCGCATCAAACTCGTCCATCTCAAATAGGATTACCTTGCCGAGCAGGTTGTGGCTGAACTTTGATATCGCCGCAAGCCTCCCGTGCAGCTCATCGAGGTTTGTTATTTTGTCAAATGAATTGGAGAGGATGTTTTTGATTATGACCTGCTCGTGCTGGGTGTGGTGTATGGCGAGATATCTCTGCAGCGCGTCTGTCGGTGCGGCCCTTTTGTCATACAGAATCTCTTCGGCCTTTTGCTTTATCGTGACTCCCCTTAGCTTGTCGGCAAGCCCGTAGCCCAGCGCCCTTTTGGCAAGCCCGTCTCCTTTTTGGGCCTTTTCGCAGATTTGCGAGAGGAATTTCTCCTTTAGCTCTGAGAAGAGATCCCTGCCAAAGCCGCGTATGATTGCGTTGTAGATGCTTTCGTTGGTCTTTGGCGAAATAGTGGAGAGGTCGACATATGCAGTTGTGATGTCCTGTCTTGTCTTTAGCGTCTTGATGTGGAGCGCCAGGTGCGTCTTGCCTGACCCCACGTCCTGGACTACTGTGACTAGCCGGAAGTCATTTTCAGTCGAGTTTTTTCGTGTGATTTTTTTGTAAAGATCTAAAACGCATTCGATTATCGCGCCCTTGGCCTCCTGGTGCCTTGTCCCCCCCAGTATCCTTGCGTCGTGTTCCGTGGGTGTGGGGCTGCTTGGGTATGGGTTTGATTTCAGGCCGTATGGGTATGTCATAGCCTTCTCACGTATCCGTGCAGCATCCCTCTGACATGGATGCCCTCCTGGCCCCCGGTCGAGACCTCATACCTTGACTGGTTTTCCTCGATTACTGATGATGCCAAAGAATAGAATTTTTCAGACGAGATGCCCAGCGACTCGCAGAGCTTTTCGCGTATGCTGGAAAACGGGACCCATCCAAGCGATGATGAGAAATTGCCAATGCAGGCATCAAAATGGGTTTGAAAGCCGAGGCCTGGCGCAGTTGGCGTCTTTGTGAGATCGGTGCGAATCTGGTTTACCGAGGTCTCCAGGTTTTTTACAAGGTTTGAGATTATCTTGAATTTTGGGTCGTTTTGGGAGATGTGGGAGAGATAGTTGTCCTTGCTCCACACATAGTGCGCCATACCCTTGTTGTCAACTATGATTTTTTCCTCCCTTGCCAGCCCGTCAAGCGAGGAATCGCACTCTGTGCCAAAGATCTTTTTGAGCTCGGCCTTTTTTATTCCGCAGACCCCTGACGCTTCTACTTTTTCAAGAATCTGGGAATTCATGGCTATGAGTCCCTAAAATTTTTTTTAATGGGGTATGTCGTCTTGTATAACAAACTTGTGAAAAATTGTTGTCTTGGGTTTCAGGTTTTGCAGTCTGGCTCATCAAGAATTATTAGGAATGGCGCACCACTGCTCCTTGCAGAGTGATGATTAGGTCATCTGAAGCAAATGTGGAATGAGACCTGGGGTATCTGACTGCTTTTTTAGAATATTTTGGATTCTGGTTTTTCTGGGATCAGTTTAGATTTACTGGCTCAAAACCGGACAGATGTAGCTTTTTACGAGTTCTGTGTGGTTTGCGTCTGTGTCTGCTGATATCAGCACGACATACCTGTTGTTTAGCGGAATTGTGATTCTTGCGACCTTTTCATGTACAGTGAGTGTGAACATGGTCTTGCCAAAGTTTTTTTCAGATAGCTTTCGATTGAAAAACCTGCTGGCCGCCTGAACTAGCGAGGCTTGGCCCTCATGGTGGGTCGACAGGGACTCGATGTCCTTTCTGTGATCAGAGCACATGATCACGCCGTCGTCTTTGCAGATTGACGCGGATCTTATTTTAAAATTGGTCTCCAGTATGTTTTTGCAGATTTTTCTTGCACTGCTATAGTGTAGATCGTCATTGTGACCCAACATACAATATGAAAGTATGAGTGGTGCTCAAAACCGCGTGTTTGGCGCAAACAAACAAACAGGTTTTTCTTGCTCGGATCAGTCAGAGGCAGGCAGGCTGAGCTCTTTTCGTATTTCGTCCACGCCGCGAATTCCGAAAATATCGCGCACTTGGGTCATCCGGATGTTTTCCCCCACCATGCCCTTGCCGAGCTTGTTAATCAGGACGCTGAACAGATCAGAGAACCGAATCTCCCACTTGTCCGCGCAGTCAAGCATCTTGCTTATCGCCCACTGTCTGACCTCTTGTGGCAGTGATACTTTTTCCTGCGACTCTATTGCTATGCTGTCAAACAGGTTTACAATGGACGAGGTCTGCTCCGCCATTTTTTCAATGTCCTTTAGATCCCCGTATTTTGACTCTGCAAGAATCCTGATGTTTGACTGGAATTCTGAAAGCTTGAGAAGTGCTACTACCTCCTTTGAGGTGTTCGAGGAAGACTTGGTCGTGGCATTCTGGATTTGCTGCAGATCAGCGAATAGCTTGTCTGATTTTTTGTGAAACTCCGCCATCGACGCGTCGGATCTTTTCAGGAGCTCGGAAATCGTGGAGATTTTTTGATCAATTGTGTTTGTCTTGCCAAAGACGCTTTCCTTAAATGATGTCAGATCCACCTGCACCGATTTTAGTCCATCCCCTGCAAGCGCCGGGGAATCTGCCCGCTTGGCAAGCGCAGATATCTGCGACTCTATCTTTGAGAGATCGCCTTGCAGCTGGGCTATCGTCCCTGCCTTTGCAGCGCTTGATGCCAACTCCTGCTGTAACTGCTGGAGCTTGCCTGTGATGGACTGGATTTTCTCAGAGGATGCCGAGTCGGCCTTGTCGGCTTTTGACGAGATTCCCTCTAGGTCTTCTTTGATGTTGTCAATTCTTTGTGCGATTTTTATTATCATCTGTGTGTTGTTTTGAATCGAGTTCTTGCTTTCTGCCATTGCCTTCATGATGGTGTCTGGGCCTGGCGCCTCTTTTTGGGCCTGGGTTATTTTGTTTACCTGTTCTTGGAGCTTGTTTGCATGGTCGCCTATTTTGGTGATTAGCCCTGCCTGCGTCCGTACCTGGTTCAGCCCGGCAAAAAGCCTCTGGTTGTCTTCTTCGATTATGTTCATTTGCTTTGACTGCTTTTGGATCTGTTCCAGGGCGGTGGTCAGCGCATCGATCATTTCCTTCATTGATACGAGGACCTTTTGGTTGTCGGTAAAAATCTTCGACATTGACTTGATCTCTTTTGAGAGGGTGTTAGTGGAATCTGAAACTGCAGCTATTTTTTTTACCAGCGCATTAGAGTCCTTTTTGTTCAGGCTGACGCCGGCTGGCTTTTCCTTTGGAGACTTTTTTGTTGACACTACCATTACGTCGGCCTATGAATAATAAAAGATTCGGCTAAAATAAGATAAAAAAGAAAGTAGCTACTCGTTGACCAATTCTGGCCCATGGAGTATCTCGTGCAGTGTTTTTTCCGTCAGACCCGTCATGGATTCGACGAACTGCCTTTGGCAGTATTCGCAGTTAATCATAAAGTACCGTACCATACCGTACTAATAATGATCTGGTTATTCCATAATTACCAGGTTTTGGACATAATTGCGAGTGGTTTGCTGAAAATATTTTGTTTAGAGCAAACACACGCGTGCCTATAATCCAATGAGTCAAAAGACCACTACATGTTCAAAACCATCACCGGTTCATTAAATTGGAAATTACAGTTGTTGTTTAATGCGATTGCAGTTATTTCTGTAGTCGTGATATCTGTAGGCAGCTATGCATCATCAAGCCAGCTTGCCGAAAAGCTTGGCGATGCCCAAGCAGAGGAGTATCTTTCTGCCATGGCGCTCCAAGCAGTAATTTTGGGAGTAACAGTCAATGCTGGCGTCGGCGCCTTTGCGTTTTTCATGTCGCGCTCCATCACCAGGCCGATTGCCAAGGCAACGGAAATTGCAACCAGGCTGAGCCAGGGCGATCTGACAGTTGCTACGCAAAAATCAAAATCCAACGACGAAATCGGAAGACTGCTTACGGCAGAAAACGAAATGGTTTCCAGTCTGAAAGGAATTATCGGCGAGGTCAACATGGCAGCGCAGTCGGTTTCTTCCAGTGCACAACAGATTGCTGCTTCTGGAACTGAGCTGAACTCATCAGTCCAGCAAATTGCATCCACCGTTGATCAGATCTCGCGCGGATCAGAGTCGCAGGCCCAGGGCCTTGCAAAATCAAAGCAAGTAGTAGATGAGCTCTCAAGCACCATGAATGAGCTTGCCACAAACGCAGTGGAGTCCTTTGAGGCGACAAGAAGGGTAGGCGGCCTCTCCGAGAAGGGCTCAGAATCTGCAAAAGAGGCGGGCGAGCGAATGAGCAACATTATCAAAGTAACAAACAACTCCGCACAAAAGGTAAAGGATCTCGCGCAAAAAACAAACGAGATCACCACAGTGCTTGACGTGATAAGACAGATTGCAGACCAGACAAATCTTTTGGCACTAAACGCTGCAATCGAGGCTGCACGCGCGGGCGAGGCAGGACGTGGCTTTGCAGTGGTAGCAGACGAGGTAAGACGCCTTGCAGAAAGCTCGGCAAAATCATCTGAGGATATCGATACAAAGCTAAAGCAGATCCAAGAAGATGCGCAATCAGTAGTGGGAGACATTGAGACAAGCGCAAACGAGGTAAACCAAGGAAAGCTTGTCATTGATTCTTCCTTAAAGTCGCTTGACGAGATTGCCACGCAGATTAGGAGTGTCTCAGACAACGTAAAGAAACTGTCAGACTCTGCCCAGCTCGAAGTAACCAAAGTCAAATCAGTCGCTGTAAACGCGAACGAGGTTGCCGCGGTGGCGGAAGAAAATGCATCTGCAACGGAAGAGGCATCGGCTGCAGTGGAACAGCAAACTGCCCAGACGCAGGAGATTGCGACTTCGGCAAGCCAGATGTCAGAACTTGCAGAACAGCTCCAGAAGCTAATCTCCAGATTCAAGATAGCTGAAGATGTAGAGGTAAAGGCCGAGCCAACTGAAGAGAAAAAGCCCGGCTTGCTTTCCCGCCTAATTCACAACTAGTTTTTTAAAAATCTAGACGTCTTCTGACTTGTCGTAGGCCTTGAGCTGGTCCTTTTTTCTTTTGAGAATCGCAAAGATTCCCAAAATTGCCGCAATCCAGATTGAGCTGAACACAATGTTTGAGAAGCTCGCGTACATGTATGGCGTTGCGTCCATCAGGTTTTGTCTCATCTGAATCGCACCGTAGTGAATGTTTAGCATCGCGGTGTTGAATGTCTCGGAGTTGACCGGCTCGTTTTTCACTCCCTCGATGCTTGCAATCATGGAATCGATATCGCTTTGTATTCGCTCAAAGTCAGTAGTGTCCGTCGGGAAGATCCAGACCGGGTTGCCCTCTTTTGGCAGGCTTGCCTTCATTTTGAGAAGATCCTGCAGGATTGATTGCGCGTCATTGCTGGTTGCAATCCTATCCAGGTAGCCTCGCGAGAGATCCAGCGGGTACACGTCGTCCTGGTATCCGTTGTATGCCATGTATGCCCCGAATGTGATTATTGCAAACATTCCAATTATTGCCGCTCGCGAGTAATTGTCAGCCATCTTTTCTGACTTTGATCTTTGTACGCTTGATTTATTTCTTTTAAATCTAGAGTGCGAGAGGCTCAGGTACGCCACGTAAAAGAACCCGATGGTAGGTATCGCAATCATTGGAACAAAAATCGGGTTTTTTGAGAATATTGCAATCATTATCGCAAGCAGCCCATAAACTCCAAAGAATATTTCCAAGAGCGTCGTCTTGGTAAACGGAAGATTGTATGCCTTGTCCCGCCAGTCGTCCGTGTTTTTTATTATTCCGTATTTCGGAGTCCTCAGGAACTCGTTCTTTTTGCCAAAAATCCCGTCAAAGACTGCCACGGTGTTGTTTACCGAGAGCCCCGCCGCATAGATTAGCAGAAACGGCAGAATCCTTGCCTTTTGTTTCCAGTCTTTGCCCCACAGGTTATAGATCACAAGCAGATATGCAAACGGCCCCATCGCTAGATATGTCGCAATTGTAAGCGCCGGCACGAACTTTAGCACGTGCAGGTTCATGTTTGCAGCCAGCAGCACCGGAAGCGCAAGAAACTGGATGAGCAAAAGCGGATACCCTATGTGCCTCGTGAGCTGCACAAACGCCTGAATCTTTGCTTCGAATGGAATCTTTCTTTTTACTAGAATATCGCCAAGCAGTTTTATCGCACACTGGATTGCACCTTTTGCCCACCTGAACTGCTGCCTTTTTGCAGCGTTCATCTGCACTGGCAGCTCGGCCTCAACTACGAGATCCTCAAGGAATATGCACTTCCACCCCTTCATCTGCGCCCTGTAGCTCAGATCCAGGTCCTCGACCAGTGTCGATGTGTGCCATCCACCTGCGTCCTCGATGCAATCCCTTTTCCAGATTCCGGCAGTGCCATTAAAGTTCATGTACATTTTCGAATTGCTTTTTGCCTTTTGCTCGATTAGAAAGTGAAAGTCGAGGCTCAGTGCCTGGGCCTGCGTTATTGCAGAGTAATCCTCGTTGATGTGCCCCCACCTGCACTGGACTAGGCCTATGTTTGGTTTTGCAAAGTACGGTATTGCTTTTTTTAGGAACCACGATGGCGGCGTAAAGTCGGCATCAAAAATTGCGACATATTCCGTGGTGGTAAGATTCATTGCGTACTTGAGGGCGCCCGCCTTGTACCCCTTCCTAGTCCCCCTCCTGATGTGAATTATGTCAAAGCCTTGTTTTTTGTACTGGTTTACCAGCTCATGCAGCAGATTAGTCGTGTCGTCATCAGAGTCATCAAGTACCATTATCTTCATTTTGTCTTTTGGATAGTCCATTGCACATACTGCGTCAACGAGTCTTGATGCGACATATTTTTCGTTGTATATCGGCAGCTGGATTGTCACCGATGGTGTTCCAAGTGTTGCAACAGAATGCTTGTCTTTTCTCCTAGCTGACAGAATCGCCAGATAATAGAAATTAACAGTGTACGCGGTAAGTAAAATCGCAGAAAAAATGAAAATATTAAAGATAAACTGGGTAAACGTGTTTACTGCCATTACACTTTCAGTTTAGGATATCCTATTTATGACTTCTAGGATTTTCTCTGGAAGATTTTGATTGCTTGTGGAGGGCACACCCCTTCACATGCCAGACAAAAGATGCAGTCTGGTTCTCGTGCCATGAGCGGCTTTTTTTCAGATGCCAGGTTTCCTGGGGTGTCAAACCATTCGTATACCTGAACCGGGCATGCGTCTATGCATGCGCCATCAGCTACGCAAATATCAAAATCTACTGAAACAAACTCCCCCCAAACGCCCATCCTGTCGTTGTCTGTGCCCTTTCGTCCCCATGTCTTGATGACGTTTTTGTTTCCGGCTACTGTATATGGGATGGTAGGTGGCATGTGTGATTTGTAGTCAACATCGATTGGCCCTGCCTTTGGCCCGTCTAGTGGGGCAAGCACAACTCCGGCCCCTGCTTGCGGCGCCGGCTCCTCTGCCCTTGGTTTTGGTTTTGCGTCTGGGACTATTTTTGCAAGCGGTGTGAGGTCTTCTAGTATTTTTAGTGCGGCGTCCTGATCAACTTTTTCTACCTTGACTAGGTTTTCTATCATCTTGTCTGCAAGAATTGTGTTTCGAAGTATCGTGTCTATTATCATCTTTGCATAATGATCTGCCTTTTTGCGGTAGTCCTTTACCCAGTTCGGGTCGCCAAACTTTTCGATTGGAAATATTTGGTAAATTATATCAACTACTTCGCCCGTTACGATTTCTACTGTGATCGAGATGTTTGCCTTTTCGTATCCCTTTGCCTCTGGGTCTGGCATGTTTTCCTCAGTCCATGTGTATGTAGCAAAGATCCTGTCGGCAAAGGTATCCATGACGAATGTCTTTTTGAGGCCTTCTACAATCGACTTCATCTCTGTCGGCTCGTCTAGTTTGATCGGTAAGCGGTAAAGACCCAGCTTGTAGCCGTGTAGTGGATAAACGCCCCTTTTTGCCGTCGGGGACTCCATGGTATAGACTCGGTCTTTTAGTAAAAGCGACATACTACTTTTGCGTCTGAATGATTTAAAAATCTTGTTTATTCGTTATCGTCCGGACAGGTTAACTCGCGAAGTTCGGTGTATTTTTTTTCCATCTTTTCCGCGTGGACTAGGACTTGGGTTAGATCATAGTTGTTTTTTGGGAAATACCACCGAATTGGGACCCAGTGGCCTATCCCGTCCATGTCGTGGATCATTCCCTTGTCTGCAGGAACTTGGAGGTTTTCATCAAGGGTGTGCTCTCTGACTGTGAGGCCTCGCTTTGTTCTGTCTTCCATGATTAGATCGTCTTTGGCATCCTTTATCAGATAAAAGGAGCCTTTTTTTAAAACCGGGAGTTCTTGACTCAACTTATTTTTCTACTGGGTTTCCTATCATGTTGCCCCACTCAGTCCAGGAACCATCATAGTTTCTGACCTGTGGATATCCGAGCAGGTATGTAAGGACAAACCACGAGTGCGATGATCGCTCGCCAATCCTGCAATAACAGATTATCTCTTTGTCTGGCGTGATCCCCTTTGGGACATAGTTTTGTTGCAGTTCAGCAACCGTCTTGAAGGTGCCGTCGGTGTCATTTACCGCGGTTGCCCACGGAATGTTTTGTGCACCTGGTACGTGCCCGCCTCTTTGTGCATGTTCCATTGGGTATTCTGGGGGCGCCGTTATTTCACCGGTGAACTCTTTTGGAGATCTAACATCGACTAGCGCGATTTCTTTTTTGTTCAGCGCTCGTTTGACATCAAACAAGTATGCACGCAGCCCATCGTCTGGCGGCTGGGCCACATAATTGGTTGCTGCAAGACCCGGCTCCTCTGTGGTGTATGGCTTTTTTTCTAGCTCCCACTTTTTTCTGCCGCCGTTCATTATTTTGATATTTTTATGTCCGTAATATTTGAAGACCCAGAACACAAACGCTGCAAACCAGTTGTTAAAGTCCCCATAAAGCACCACCTGGCTGTCTGGCTTGATGCCATTTTTTGACATTAGTGTCTCAAACTGTTTTTTGTCAATTATGTCTCGAGTTATTGGATCGTTGATGTCGCGCTTCCACCAGATTAGGCTTGCTCCCTTGATGTGGCCCTTTCTGTAACCATTTTCAGGATCATAGTCCACTTCGACTAGTTTCAAATTGTCGCTTGGCGGGTTTTTTGACACCCATTCCGTGTCTACAAGTACTTCGGGGTGCGCGTAGCTCATTTCAATTTGTGAAAAATCGCTTTCATACTTAATTGTTTTCCATGTATCATACAAGGACTATGTTTTTTAAACAAAGTTGTACAGGGGGAATGGTTGAAGCTAAATCGGGTCGCAGTCGTAAGCAAGTTTGGTTCTGAGGAATCAGAAAACGCGGCAAAAAAGGTTGCAAAGAAGTTTCTTGCCGGCAGGGCCGAGGTTTTTACAATAGCCCCAATCGCAGTGGAGGGCGCAAAAAAGATAGAATCTGTCGAAGACCTCAAAGACAAAAAACTTGACTTGGTCGTTACAATGGGCGGAGACGGTACGACCCTTCGTACATTTCGAAGCCTTGTAAATGAGATACCCCTTTTGACCATCAATGTTGGTGGAAACAGAGGCGTCCTCTCTGAAATTACATTAGACAAGATAGATTTGGCAATTTCTGATATCAAATCAAACAAGATTTGGCTTGACAAGAGAACCAGGGTTACGGCTTCAGTTGGTGGCGAGGAATTCCCAGCTGCACTAAATGAAATCTACATCAATCGGCAAAACATGACAAAGACCGCAGAGTTTGAGATCAAATTCCAAAACGACATCGTAAAGCACAAGATGGACGGAGTGATGATTTCAACCCCGAGCGGATCTACTGGACACTCGTTTTCCCTTGGCGGCCCAATACTGCATGAGAGCTTGGACATTTTGATCATAACCCCGGTCGCCCCTGTCCTGAGACTGTTGCCGTCAATTGTAGTCCCCGATGAAAAAATCCAAGTGATTTGCTCTCATGACACCAACATTGTAATGGATGCCCAGGTCATCAAGACTGCAAATTTTGAAGAGCCGATAATCATTAAAAAACACAACAAGCGCGCAGTCTTTGTGAGACTCAAAAAGCGAGGGCTAAGACAGATGAGCAAACTTGGCGTCTAGAGTATACGATGCGAGCGCGTTTTATGCAGGAATCCCTTTTGCGTCTCCCGAGGAAGGCTGCACCACATCACTTGTGTTTGAGGAGATAAAGCACATCAAGCAGAGCCATGGTGCACTTGACATACTGCTTGAAACAAACAGGCTCAAGATCCTAGACCCGGACTCGGATAAGCTGGGCATAGTCATGGAGCAGGCGAAAAAAACCGGCGACTATCAAAAACTATCAAAGGCAGACGCGTCTGCAGTTGCGCTTGCCTTTCAGCTGACAGGCCAGCTTGTCACAGACGACTTTGCAGTATCAAATCTTGCAAAAAACATGGGCCTTGTAGTCCAGCCAATCATGACAAAGGGGATAAGGGACGTTGGGAGATGGAACTATTACTGCCCTGCATGCAAAAAAGAGTTTTCTGCAAAAAATGTCTGCCCAATTTGCGGAAATGCGCTAAAAAGAAAACTACTCAAGGGCAAGTCTTTTTGAATGCCAATCGATGAAAGAGCCGTCATAGAGGCGCACCCGCTCAAAGCCGGCCAACTTTAGCTGGTAAAAAAGCGCAGACGCCCGGTGGCCGTGCATGCAGTAACAAACGATTTCCTTTTCGCTTGAGATTTGTTTTTCTGCAAAAAGGCTGGACAGCGATTCTTTGCTGTCAAACAAAAACCCGCTCTGCCCAAGTCCGTCGGTAAACGGAATGAGAATGGAGCTTGGTATGTGCCCCGCAAAGTATTCCTGCGGGGTTCTTGCATCAAGTATTGTTGCCTTGCCAATCAGGCCCTTTAGCTCTGCAGCATCGATTCTCAGGTTTGTTTGTATTTGCGGCACGAACTGTGTCGGCGGGAGTTTCTTTTGCGCCCGGCTGATGTTGTTGCCAAGGCTTTGCCACGTGCTTATCCCGACATCCAGAATCATGGTGCTCTTGTGCCCTAGATACTGGAGCGTCCACGCGACTCGCGCAACTGATGGGTCCATCATCTCGCCTGCAACCACCACTGTTTTTGTCTGGTCTATCCCAAGGCCTCCAAGCAGCTGGGCTGCGCTTTGTGCGTCTGGTGCGAGGTGTGCGCCATGTTCGTTTACCTGGATTAGCTGTTCTACTGAAAGCGAGACCGAGTTTGGAATATGTCCATACATGTAGGCAACCCTTGGCCTCGTATCAAGCACCACAAGGTTTTGATCATCGAGGTGTTCTTTGAGCCAAGCAGCGGAGACTAGCATTTGCTATTTCCTAGGAATCAAGCCTGCTTTGGTTTGATTCCTTTCTTAGCTTGCTTTGGCGCTCTAGCATTTGTTTTATTTTTTTGGCGCGCGCCTCTCCAAGACCCTCCACTTTTGCAAGCTCTGCAAACGAGGCGCTGAGTGTACGTGCTGGCGAGCCAAACTTTTCAAGCATCCTTGTTGCAAGCTTTTCGCCAATTCCCGGAAGGCTGCACAAAACTGAAAGCTGTTGTCTTGACACATCGTCAGATTTTCTTATTTTTTTGAGAAACGGTCCCTTTGAAAGCTCCTTTCTTGAGCACATCGACACCAGCATTTTGGCAGTGTGTGTTGCACTTGGCGTTGGGACTATTGGAATCTTGAAATCAATTGCGACAGATGCAAGTGCGCCATAAAAAACCAGCGGGTTTTCAACTAGTTGTTCTATCTCTTCTACATTTCCCTCCATTAGAATTACGGGATGTGCAAAGTGTTCCTTGAGTCTGCTGCACTGATCGAAAAGCCTCCCATCAAATATCGAGGATATCAGATCCGAGACACTTTTTCTTTCCACTATTGTCTCCGGTGCGACGATGTAGTCGCCTATGGGAAGTGTCTTTATTTCCAGATTGATCCCAATTGCCCTCAGAAGGTCTGGAATGCCGCTTTTTTTCTCCCTTTCATCTACAACTATCCGAAGACTTTCAATCTTCATAGTTCAAAATTGGATTTATCGTTAATATTTTATTGGGAGCTTGGCTTTTGTGCACCGCGTATCATTTCGTTTATTTTTGCTTCCTGTTCTTTGATGCTTTCCTTGATGCGCGCCTCTTGTTTTGCCAAAACTGCCGTCCTTGTGTTTGAGAGCTCTTTTTTCTCCTCTAGTTCTGCAATCAGGCCTGCCTTTGTTGATTTTATCAGTATGGGGCCAGAGTGTTTGTAGACCGCATCGGTGTCTGCTGCCTTTTTTAGCTCTTCCACTGCCCGCTCAGACTCCATTTGTTCCAGCTCGAGCTGCTGTTTTTGTGCCATGATCGACTGGAGGTTTTGCTGGGACTGTTGCAGCTTCATTAGCTGTTCTTGCAACCACGGCGGAATTTGCTGGCCTTGAGACATACGATAAGGCTTGTGGAATTTCTTATATCTTTACCGATTGGAAAGACGAATTTTTGGTCGCGCTGCAAGATTTGATCATGTGTTATCAAACCATCATTCTTGGAATATCATTTAGATCCGAAACAAACGTAAAAACTTAAAATTTAACCCTAATTGATGTATTTACATTGTCTGACGAAAAGCCAAAGGGACGACCCAAAAAGAAACAAGAGTGGACAGCGGCAGAGGCGGCTGAGCTAGCAGAGGCGGCTGCAAAGGCGGCTGCGGCAAATGCGGCGGCTGCAAAGGCAGCGGCAGAGGCGGCGGCAAAAGAGTATGAAGTAGAGGCAATGGCAAAGATAGTGGCAGAGGCGGTTGCAGTAAAATCAACCGGCGTGTCATTTACCGATAAACGCAATCAAGAGCGAATATTTAGGCGCGAAATGGGAGAGCCGGAATTTTTCCACACTAAAAAGGACCTGGTCCCATCAAGACGCGTGCTCTCAGAAGAAGAGCAGGAGGAGATTTCAAGAAGAGTCGAGATCCCAACAGACCAGACCCCGCCATACAAGCCAGAATATGTAC
The DNA here is from genome assembly GCA_052390175.1 of Nitrososphaerota archaeon. Taxonomy (GTDB): domain Archaea; phylum Thermoproteota; class Nitrososphaeria; order Nitrososphaerales; family Nitrosopumilaceae; genus Nitrosotenuis. The sequence goes on from JBQTHG010000043.1 coordinate 24,899, forward strand.
TGAGTCCTGAATTTGGCGGGACATCCAATTATGAATCTGGAATAACTGAACTTGTAGAGGAGACCAGGAGAAATCTCGACAGACTAAAAAGCGATCCCCAAGTGTCCGCAGACGGAATAGCCCGGGCTGAACAGGACCTCAAGTATTTGGATTCACTGTATCAGAACTTTTACTTTGGCATGAATGTTTTCCGTACAGCGAAAGGTGGAAGAGACAAACTTCATGAGTAGATGGTGAATGCTGGTTGGCTAAAGATAATTTTAACATCGTTAACGTCAGAGTCACTTTCAGAAATATCCCAATCCACAAATTAGAAAGATTTGCGTTCAAAGACGTCACGGCTGCGTGTGAGGCGTTTAAGAAAATTCCCAACGTGTCGGAATGTGTAATCATTCAAACCACTAGCCGGGTCGAGATATTCACAGTAAGCAACCTGGAAAAAGATGAGGCCCCAGACGTGAGAAGGGATGAGGGGAAAAATCTAACCATAAATAAAATCAAAGAAACTTGGATGTCACTAACGCAACTAGAACAATATGACATTGACCACTTTGACCAGACCCTCGAGGTGTATGAGAACACTGATGTTTACATGCACCTCTTAAGGCTGGCGTCTGGTTTGGAATCAATAGTTTTGGGAAACGAGGTAATCATTGATGAAATCAAGACATCGATTTCAAATGCAAAACAAGCCAAGACATCTGGCAGAATATTGAACAAGTTGTTTGACAGCGTCATACGAGTTGCAACTCGAATTAGAGATACCACCGGAGTCAGCAGCGGGGCAACATCGATTGGCGACATTGCTGTCAAGATTGCAGAAGAGATCGCAGGCCTGGATGGAAAGAAAAAAGTACTAATCATAGGAACGGGCGAAACAGCGGCCATGACTGCCAAATCTCTCAATAAAAAATCCTACGCGTTTGACATTTCCAGCATGAGCATTGAACGGGCGACTGGTTTTTCCAAACTATTGGGTGGAACTCCAATAAAATTCGAGGATGTTTTGTCTGGGTTCGATAAATTCGACATTGTGTTTGTCGCAACTACGGCAGATTATTTCCTAATTACTTATGACAGGATAAGAATGGCCATGGAAAGCAAAAAGAAAGGGACGATGGTATTAGACATATCGGATCCAAGGTCAGTTGATGAGAGCATCGCTGTGCTTCCTGGACTCAAGTTGATGTTTAGGGATCAGATTTCCGAGATGGAGGAGAGAAACATGAAAGCCAGAGAGGACACAGTCCTTGCTGTGGAAAAAATGGTCAGTAAAGAAGTTCCAATCATCGATGCAACTATGAGAGTGCTTGACCCAGAGCCACTAGTCAAGGATGTGTTTGCCAGCGTAGACTCGCTGAGAAAAAAAGAATTGGAAAAAGCACTAGAAATACTAGGGGAAACCGATGAGAAAAAGATCAAGATTATTGATGAGCTGACAAAGGCTGTTGTGGAAAGCATCGTTTCCATACCTGCGAGCAGCTCAAAAAAAGCATCAGAGCAGAAGCCATAACTAACCTTACAACATCAAAAATAATTGTATAAACGAATTATTGGTTTTGATGGTTTGAATTAGGGTACGTGCCGCTAGCGGTTTGATCAAGACAAGTAAGGAAAGAAAAGGCGTGACGCGAGAGTGTCGCTTTTCACACGGCACACTGAAAGACTACCAGCTCACTAAGACCTTGAATCCGCCATACGCAAAGCGCTTCATATCTATGACTTGACCCATCGTTTTCATCATTTTTTCCATGTCTTTCATACCTGGATCCTTCATGACTTTTTTGTTCACTTCGTCACGATGCGCACGAGACTTGTACACGATAAAAGAAAAAACAGCTGTTTCTCCTTTTTTCAATTTGGCCAGTTTAGAAAAGCCTTGTCCCATTCCTTTTTTTACCTTCAAATCATCCCCCATACATTCAAAGTATTCCAATGCACCGTGCTTCTTCCACGTTTTCGCGCCCCATTTTGCCATTTTCTTGTAGGCTGAAATATTTTTTTTCTTGATTGGAATCACAAATCCATCGACGTAACTCATACTTGTCTTCCTCCGTTTGAATATGTAATATGCATTTCTGTGACTATTTTACTTGCAGGAACGGAAACTCTTGGAGGCGAATGTCATGGTGTAGAAGACTTGATCCTGATCGTTCGCAGCATAAATGAAACTAGATATATAATAGCATATTTTTTATCATAGCTGATGCCGAAGTTTGTCTGCAAGGATTACGGTTTTGAGTGCGATTTTATCGCAGAGGGAAACGATATTGCAAAGGTAATCGAGCAGTACAGTAAGCATTCTGCTGACGAACATGGAATTGAATATTCCAAAGAAGCCTTGATGCACTTCATAATAAGAAAAGGCTGAAGAGACAGATTCATCGCCAAAGTTTGGCGGACATTACAAAACTCGTTAAAAACAAAAATTGTTTTTTAGATTTAGATTATTTGAAAAATTCTGATGGTTACCCGTATGATTCGTATTTTACTTCAAAGCTTCCATCTTCGCGTTTATCGTGCTCAGTCACAAAACCCTGCGGACCCAAAAAGTCCATCACGCCATCGATTGTTCCTTGCCAACCGCAGATATAGAACATTGTATTATCTTGTGTGATTTTTTCTCCAACAAGCTCCTCTAACGGCGATTTGCCGCCGTTGCGCGGTCTCAAAAAGTTCTCAACCCTGCCGGTCGGACCACTCCACGATCTGTTGAACCATTCTTGCGGGCGGCTAATTGATGCGCGATATCTGAAATTCCACTTGTCGCGTCCTCTGTCGGTGCTTTCTGTTTCTAAATCAGTAAAGAGCCCCTTGTAGCTCAGCTCATCCACATAGCTGGCGCCGTGAAAAACAACAATCTCTCTTTTGTCGCCCACCGCGCGAAGGTGTTGTGCAAAGCTTACAAATGGCGCGATGCCAGTACCCCCTCCAATGCAGACAATTCTCCTCTCGTCTTTTCTGCCATCGTGCAGTTTTTCGTTAATTGTCAATGCTGCGCCAGTTGGCTTTCCAAGTGTTATCACATCGCCCTCACTTGCATAGAACAGCTGGGTTGTAACGCGACCGGGCAGAGGCTTTCGAACCCACCTGATTACAAATTCAAAATATTTTTTGTTTTCAGGATGCGAGGCAATTGAGTATGCCCTGCGAACGGTCTTGTAATTTTCACTTGTTACTGGAATGCCAAGGGTGAGAAATTGGCCTGACTCGTAAGACGGGATTACACCATCAGTTGGGACCATGCGGAAAATTGCAAGGTCTTCTTTTAGTAATTGAACATATGTGATAGTTGCTTTGTTCTCTACGACCACGTTTGAATAATCTCATCTTCAGTGGTTAAAAATCTTATGCTGAGTCGTCCGATCTTAAACTCTTACCGAGTCTAGTGAGTCTGAACTTGCTTGTATTAGACGCAAGACGGAGTTAAGGTTTGCACGCAGATTGGGTAGCTCGTCAGAATCAATTGAAATTTGGAGGTTGTTTTTTCTAAGAGAGATTTTAGTTTTTGTTGGGTTTTCCGGATAAAACGCATTGTCTGCGTTTATCGAATCAAAAATTGCTCTTGTTTTTTCTTTTGCGTTTACTGATATGGTGGCACTAAACGCTGACATCGTATGCTGTTCCGGCAATCTTAAAGCCGCATTTTTTGCATGTCCAAATTCCCACTGCTTCTCTTCCAAACTTTAGTGAGCCGCATTCAGAGCACTTTCTTTTTGTCTTGAGGATGGCGTGTACCTGGGAGAATTTTTTTCTGTGCTTTAGGCCGTATTTCTGCCTGAGACCTTTTAGTGATCCGCCTTTTTTGAGCATTTAACTTCTACCTGCCTTCTTTAGGATCTCCCTTATTTTTGCTCCGGTAGCAATGGAGATTTTTGAGCACCTGACTAGCTGTTCCTGCGTAAAGCCGTCTTGTCCGCCCTTTTGTATTGCACAAATGTTACCATCCGAGTTTGTAGTGATTGTGATTCTGGCATCCATGCAGCCCCATTCGTCTGCGTTTGGGTCCACGATTATGCTGTCGCCAATTTTGGCCATGGTAACAGACACCGGCATCGTAGTTATCGGCGGATCTGATTTTTCGCCATTCACCAGTGTCGGGACGCCGTCCTTGAGTTCCCATTTTGGTATCTTGCATGACATAAGGCTTGACACAGCCGCATAAGAACATGCATCAAAAAGATTACCGTCATAGTCTGTGACGCTGTTATCAACAAACAGTCCGATTACTGACTTGTTTTTTTCGAGAACGAGCTTGGTCAGATCAATCATGCCGCTTTCGCGTATTCCCCTGTCCACCACTCTGGCAAGCTCGATTACGTCTTCTCCAGGCGGTCCTGTTTCTACCGTTGGATCTGCAAGCGGCATTATCTCTGCGGTGCAGATAAAAATTCCCCTGTCACCTAAATCTGGAAAAGGTTTGTCCGGCTGGATCTTTACTCCGCAGACCACCTCGGTATCTCCAAGCCTTACGCGCGCAGAACCTTCTGCCTTTGGAATGACTCCCGTGTCAATGGTTAGCTGTCGTGGTTCGTCCAGTGCACGTCCGTCGACTCGCTGGCCTTCTTTGAGCAGTGCGATGATTTTTTTCTTTTTTAGATCATCGATTATACTAGTGGTAGTCATTGCGCATTATCTCCAAAAAACTTGTCTCGCAGTGCCTTTTTTTGGACCTCGTAGACTAGCTTGCATCCTTCGATTGCCGTGTTGACGCATTTCTCATATTCTTGCGGCGTCAAGACCCCGTCGAGCTGTATTAGTGTGACTTTTTCCAAGTTTGGCATGTATGCGACTGGCATGTCTGCCTGCCCTTCTTGGTCTTCTTCGTTGTTTATGTCCAAGACGATTGTGTCTGCGACTTTTCCTGCAGCGCATGCAGAGACCATGTCCCTCATTGGAATTCCTGCGTCTGCCAGTGCAACAGCTGCTGCATCGAGTGCTGCACATCTAGAGCCCCCGTCTGCCTGGAGAATTTCAATATATACATCAACTACTGTTCTTGGAAAATTTTCAAGCATTACTGCCGGCTCTAGTGCCTCTTTGATTACTTTGGAGATCTCGATTTCCCTTCTTGATGGCGCTGGGTTTTTTCTTTCCCCGACAGAGTATGGCTGCATGTGGTACCTGCAACGCAGTATCCCCCTGTCCGTGTTTGCTAGGTGTTTTGGATGAACGTCGCGCGGGCCAAAGACTCCTGCAAGTATCTTGTTTTCGCCAAACTCGATGTATGCAGAGCCATTTGCGTTTTTTAGAACGCCTGCCTTTATCATGATTCTGCGCGGCTGGTCTATTTTGCGTCCGTCGCAACGAATGCCTTTGTCATCTAGTAATACGATATCTGTTTTTTTTACACCCATTATTATTCACTGTTTGATCCTAACATTTCTTGAATTTTTTCAGTCAAATTTTGAACGTGCGCTTGTTCTTCGACCATTTTGATGGCATCCAGAGCCTTTAATAATCCATCGGGAGTCTCGCACGACACTACGACAAAACCGTTTTGTCCAATTGTAATCATTGCCTTTGTTGCCTGCTCTATTGTCTGAATCATGGAGCCGCGTTTGCCGATGAGTCGCGGTACCTTTGTCGGCGAGATTTTGACCAGCTCGCCCTCCTCAATTTTTCCCAAGTCCCTGTCGCTAATTGTAATTAGTGGATCCCTTGATCTGTCAGAGTTTGCGATTCTTGCTGCAACCAGGTCCCCGGTCTTTAGTCTTGAGGTAAGCTGGTCCACTTTTGGATCAAAGTCTCGGCCAAAGACATCCTGGGCTGGCAGTATTCCGGCATAGCACGAGTTGATGTTCAGCTCCCATGAGAGCGACGTGTGTGATTTTACAATTCCAATTACAAAGTCGTCGATTCTTGGCAGGTACATTCCGGTGAGTGGGATTACCCGAACGCCGCTATCAAAAACTTCAGAAATTCCAATGGTTGTTGCAATAATTTTATCTCCAAAAAGGTGAACGTTTTCTTCGGCTCGGTACGGGCCTGTTGTGACTACATCTCCGGGGAGGACGTATCTTCGCTTGACATCATCCATTACTTGACCATCTCCACTGTCGCGGAACCCTTTGTAATGGAGCCGAGCCTATCGATCACGCTTGCCCTTGCTCCAGCAGGTATTTCTAGTATTGCTTTGAGTGAACCATTATTTTGCCATTCTTCTTTTTTTAGAGTTCCAGTTGATTTTAGAACTGCATATGATTGTCCTGCATATTGCGCAGGGACAGAAATCTCAAGCAACATGTTTTCTGATTTTAGTGGGATTATTGTGCGCAGCTTTTCAACTACTTCTTTTGATTGTTCCTCTGTGTTTCTGAAAGGATCAATTGAAATGCGCGCTTGCTCAAAGGCCTGCTCGATTCGCATCGGTGGGTGCGGCAGGTGTGATCTTGGATCGACAAATGTTTTAGCTATAAACGTGATTATCTGCTTTCTTTTTTCAGAAACCATTTTGCGGCGCTGATCAGTAGTCAGGTTGAGGTCTCCTTTCTTTAGGATTATCTCGATTATTGCCGCGGTGTCCTCTGTTTTGAAAGCCTTGATGAGCTTTTCAGTCGACGCCCTAGTTCCTTTGTTAGAGTCGGTGTAAACCTCGTCTGATACCAGAACCGATGAGACGTCCTTTCTTTTGCCAAGCTTGTATTCCAGTGCAGGATCGGGCTTGACTAGAATCTCGAATTTTTCTCCCGCCACAGAATGCCTGATCACCGTAACGTCTGTCATATAGGACATTTAACGAAATCTCGGTATTTATCTTCTGTCGGCAAACTAGAGTTCTGTTCGGGACTCGGGGTTTGCTTCTTTGATCTTCTCGGTATTCAAAATCGGGGTTTTGTTCAAACCCTGTATTATAGTGAGGAAGGAAGAACATGGGATCGACTTTATTAGATATTTACAGATTCAAACAACTAGTGAAGGCAAAAGCAAAATTCCTATTTGCAATAGCAATCGCTTCTCTAGTCTTTACAATATTGTCTTTCACAGGACAAATACCAAATCTGATAGATTCAACACAGCAAGATCCTATAACACAACAGATTGTTGGAATTGTAGTAACAGTAACATCATTTCTCTATTTAGGCGAATTTACCTATGGTATCATTCGTGGTGTTATAAAGAAGAAGAAACGAGAGGAGGACACTCGTTTTTTATTGAAAAATATAACAACCATTTGAAAGAAGACATATTAGCTGTAATAGAACAAAAAGCATTAGAAGAAAAATCAGAGCCAACCATGGCATTACTTCACTTACCACGCGAAGTAAGAGAAATGTTACTATGTCATTTTTTCACAGCCGAAAAAACATCAAAACAATACTCCAGATTGTTCTCAGAATATGATGATTTAATGAAATTTGAAAGGAAGATGCGTATAGATAATGTAAACATTCACGAATATCTGGAAAAAGTTGCATTTTGGTTATGGGAGTTTGAAGAGCCATATATCTATGATAAGAAAACCAAAACTGAATTTTACAGAGATGCATTTTACCATGCTCTAAATCTGGACGAGCCAATGAAACTATTGCAAATAGAATACATGGAGGAAGCCGTTGAAGGAATCCGTAGGTTTAGTTCATTTGATATCGATCGTGAGGAATATCCAATTTATTACGTAACTTTGAACAGGGTTAGAATTCTTAAGACCGATTCAGAAGAGACCACAAACAAATGCTTTGAGGGCCTAACTGAAAGAATCCGTAAATTAGAAGAAATGATCAGTCATTCAAGTTTTGCCATGTCAACGGAGGTTTTTGCAAGATTGAAATGGTATGACCGAATTTTGAAGAGTAATTTTGAGGTAATTAAAAGAGGCGAGCCTATAATTGGTTCTTGTAAAGGGTGTATTCAATATTTTACAGGTAATGAAAAAGCAAAATTTGAGAAATACATAGAAAAGTTTGAGGGGGTCAAAGATTCTGTTCTTTAATTTTACATATTAAAGAAGCTGAGTAATTTAACAAAATTTAGGCATAAAATCGATGTTACGTGTTAAAAGTTATATTAAAGAATTTGCCGATAGCCATAATTAAAAATAACCACATGAAAGCAGTAAATATACCACCAATTAATCTAATGTTCTTATTTTTCTTAGCTTGCCAAATATCAGCTTTACCTAAACCCCCTTCAACAGCTACCCAACAAATCAATAGTGAAAATATTAAGAGATGAATGTTCCAAGGTAACGAAATCATTAGAGATAAATAAATTTCATAATTAGCTAGAGAAACTAAAAATAGTATGAAACCCGTACCGTAGAACCCAACATGACGTGCACATAGTGGTAATGGTTTGTTTTTGTATGCATGGCAATGCTTTCTATCACAATTACAAAGATGTATAACGAATGAGTGAGTCTTCTTTAACTCTCTACCGACTACCAACCTGTTTCGTACAGCATTATAGGCTACATGACCGCTTACAATCTCAGCCAACAATGTAGCTGAAATTATGAATACTTTCAAGCGTTCGTCTTTTATTTCACTATTCCATGCATGTTGAAGCTCTAAAAAACCAATTACCATAACGGCAAGTAAGAATCCAATACTGCCTATGAATCGTATGGTTTCTTGTATGTCGCCAGAGTTAGTAGAAGCCAAAAGAAACTAATTGCATCTAAACTTCGTTTTTCTTTTTATTAAAAAGCCAATCTCCTGAAATACAAGACCAGCCAAATCCAGCTATTCCAAAAGCAATCAAAGTTCCACCAAGTAGTGGAAGATCCTGTGATAACGCAATGACGCCAGCTGCACCTACGATTACACTAACAATTCCGTAAATTACTGCATTGATCGCAGTTTTTGTTTCAGAACTAAGAGACAAGATAAATCCCCTTATGTAATACAGCAACTGCTTGGTATTCACAACATAATGGTAGGCTCATTGGCGTTGCTCACTTTTTGATGTATATATACTATGATAAAAACAATACTCGAAACTTGTTAACTTGAACAGAAATAACATTTGATCGGTCATACAGTAAATACGTGCCCCTTTTAACGTCATAGCCTCTTATTCTGAGTTAATTTTTCCCTAAGATATTCGCTTAAAATTACTCTTATTCAGTTATCAGAATCCTTGTTCTTGTTTTTTTATATATAGATAATAGCTTCGTATTACCACTGGAATCATTAACATGCTTGACAAGGATGCTTGTGGTGTTACATTCCATTCTTTACCAGTTTCACTATCTACGCCATGTGCAGAAATATTTCTACAACCACCTAGACCGTTTCCTACATGTTGTTGATTTTTTAAAATTTTCTTTACTGCATAAAATTCATTTATCAACGAGTTTACTCCATTTTTACCTTGAACATTAATGCCTAAATCTGAACCAAATTTTGCAAGAAACGCTTCAAAAAAACTTAATGCTTTCTCCATAGCTTGTTTCGGATCTACCTCATAAGATAAGAGTGCTTTAGCTAAATCACTAATATCCAATCCCAAAGTGGTCAAACAGTTATACACTTCGGGATTTAGGGTATTGATTAAAAACATTTTAGTTTGAAATTCACTATCCAATGCTTCTAACAAATCCTTAACATAATTAGACGGCAACCCCTTTTCCGCTTTTGGTATGCGAAATCCATCACCTTCTTTAATTATAAGTCCAGCGTCACTACCCCATAATCGAAGGGCTTTTTCTACAACAGAAAGTGAGGTGTTTATTTGCATGATGCCTCTAATCATGGCAGCAGAATTTGTCGAATCGAAATCAGTACTCAAAAAATCTGCATACATAAGAAATGGGGGATAATCCTGCAAGGCTTCCCTGAAGAAAACTATTAACTCATTCTTGTTTGCACGTTTTATACCATCTTGGTACTTGGTATTTACAGTGTAATTCTGATCGATTTGTCGTAAAATCTGTAGTTGCAAACACGCTATAATGACTTGTTTGAGGTAGTTTTCTTTCCATCTAGTTTCGAGAGCCTTGACTATATCACTGAATGGCATTGGTGAAGGTGCACTGCTTACTACCTTCGCCACATTCATGATCGATTCACTTGATACGTCTACTAATGCGAATTTGTTAGCCATGATCGATAATTAGTGAAAACTATACTAAATAAGATATTTTGTTTAATTACCTAATAATCTAGAAATTCTTCAACTAATAACTACAGATGACAAAAAATTAACCAAAAATATTTTATAATGTAGATTTTTTATCGATTTGTTGTCAGAAGAAGAAACACTACCCATACCATTTTCATTAAATTTCGATAGATGGAAATATCTGGTAAAGATATTGGTACAAAATAGTTCTGCCAGCAAAGTTCTAAGCTACGATAGTCTTTCTAAACTTACTGGAATGGCTCCAAGCACCATATCTGGAAATGCAAAATTTCTGAAAAGGTTTCAAATCATAACTTCAGATTCAACTCCATCCGCTGTCATTCCAACTGAATTGGGTAAAGAGTATGGAGAAGCTTTAGTCTTAAATGATGTAAATAAACAAAAAGAAGTGCTTATGAAGATTGTTAAAACGAGTTTGACTGACTTAATAGGTTTTTGTGAAGCACAGAAAATATCACCATCAGGTTTTGATTATGATAAGCTTTTCAACAAAATCAAACTATTAGCTAAGGTCAAAGACATATCGGGTGAACCAAGAGACACTGATAGAAATTATCGACGTGCTATAGAAACAATTATTGAAATGCTAATATCTTCAGATGTTTTAGATAATACCTTTCTTCCGTCCGACAATAAAATTGCAACGAAGGATACTAATGGCAATATAACAAAAACAAGAAAAAAGTTCGAATTACCAACAAATTGTCAACAAGATTGGTTAGTTACATTATTCTCAAAGTTAAGAGAACATAATCCAACCAAAATAGACAAGGCATTCATTAGAATTAATGTTAAAGGTCATAATCATGAAGGAAGCATTCATAGAATTGCTAAGTTTCTTGGGATATGTGATGAACAAGACAACAGATCTGACAATTATGATAGATTATTGTTGTTTGGAAGTGAAGAATTTAAGACAAATTTGGCTGAAGTAATAAAAGAAAAATACACCAGAATATTTAGTCTCACGACAAATTTAGCTACTTTAGAGCGTGGTAATCTTGTTAATTTTATTGTAAGAGAGTATAACATAGGTGCAACAGAAGCAGAACGAGCTGTAAGTGTCTTAGTACAATTATGTAGATTGTCAAGTTTACAACTTTCAGACAGTTTGGCTAATGTTAAACGGATAACTCAGAAAAAATCCGAAGTAACTAAACCACAAGGGCAGTCAAAAATACAGGAACCAATTAATGACCAAGAGGTACAACCAAAAACGCCAATTCAAACAAAAACCACGAGTAATTCGATTGAAGTTAAACTCAATATCAATGTGGATGCAAGTGACTATAACTCATTTTCAAATGTTCTCAGATTCTTTAATGAGCTAAAAAGTATGTCAAATGACAAAATTTTAGTTGAACTTTCCACCAATTCTTCCACCGAATAGCGAAAAGCTAAATTTAATCCCTGAAAAGCTAAATTTAATCCCTGAAAAGCTAAATTTATGGAATGGGAGAACCTCGATAACAAATATGCAGGAAAAGAAATTTCCGATATTATACGAGGTAGTCTTCTTGGCGAAACTGTGTCGGGAGTTATTGTTTTACTCGGTCGTAATTTGCAAAACCCAGCTACATCATGGCAAAACACATCATATTCATTTCAACCAGCATCTCAAACTCCAACATCATATCAACATATGCATAATTGGGTAAATTTCGAAGTAGGGGTTTCAGCAGGTGTAAGAAAACCCGTTGTGGTTTTTGAAGAATATAATCAATTCATAATGTTCCCAATACCATATGTTACTGATTATTGCCAGTTTGTACTGGACAGTGATGATCATATCAAATCATTAGGTGATTTCTTAGAAGCCAAGTTTCTAAGAATTAAAAGGTTTCAACCTTGGAGCAATATAAGATGCCCTTATGACAACTGTAACGCTGAATACGCCTGTTGGAGTGAACCTTCAAACAACAAAATGAATTGTCCTGTATGTAGACATGAAATTAGCTTTACACAAAAAGAACAAACCCAACAAAAACCCCGATTTTGAACACCAAGAACTTTCTGACCACAAACCCCAAATACTGAACAGAACTCAAACTAGCTAGATTTTTATGTGGACTTTGGAAAAAAATTCTCAGTTGCCTTCTTTAGAAATAATTTCACAAGACAAACAACGCATGACAGTAAAGATGAAGGGCGTTCCTCTCCAGTACGCAAACGCACTTAGGAGAATTTGCCTAAACGGAGTCCCAGTCTTTGCAATAGACACGGTGGACGTCATTGACAACTCGTCAGTCATGTCAGACGAGGGAATCGCCCACAGGCTCAGCATGATTCCAATCAAAACAGACCTCAAAAGATTTGCCGAACCCTCCAAGTGCTCGTGCAAGAGCGTTGCAGGCTGCTCAAACTGCCGGGTCATGCTGGTAATAGATGCCGGCGAGTCAGACGCGACTCGGACCATACTGTCTAACGAGCTTAGCTCAGAAGACGAATCAGTAAAGCCAGTCTCCGACAAGATTCCAATAGTCCAGATGGCACCCGGACAAAAAATAAAGCTGGAGGCCTATGCAAGACTTGGCCGCGGATCAAGCCATGCAAAATGGAATTCCGCAAACGTTTCAGTCCTGACCCACACAGACAAGCACGACGAATACGTCCTGACAGTAGAGTCAACTGGAGCACTAGGTCCAGAGCAGATAATCAAAGCTGGAATAGACGAGCTTGCCCAAAGACTGGAAGAGTTCAAGGGCATGATTGCAGAGCTAAAGGCGTAAGGTTCTGTTCAAAAGCGGGGCTTTTATTTCCAGCTTTCTCCCTTCGACACATCGACTATCAGGATTGCCAAACTATCATAGTTTGATATTTTGGGTTCCTGCATTGCCGGCTCAAAAGTGCCAGACTGCGCTTCACCTGTGTCG
>JBQTHG010000044.1:0-4256 GCA_052390175.1 Nitrososphaerota archaeon
GATTTGAAGATCAAGTGTCCCACAGGCCTTTCATTTGCTTGGATTAACTCTGATGCATGAAGCAAAGAGTCTACATTTTCGCCCCTGATCCCAAAAAACACGGGATCCGGCCCGTGTGGTGCAAAAAGGATTCGGTGTTTTTTTGTGTCATAGCTGTTAAATGTTTGAGGATATGTCACTTCCTGCATTTGCTTTACGCTGGAATCGACTATCTTTCTTTTCTTTCCAAACTGGGATTTCCTTCTATAGCTCAGTAGCTCAAATGTATGATCGCCAAAGATGTATCCTATTGCCCCAATAGCCCCAACCAAGCCCTGGCCATTGCCGATGCAAAACGACTCTAGATTATTGTCCGAGATGAATTTTTTTGCGTCTTTTCTGCGTATTAGCTTCCACAGTGCATCCTTACTAAATTCCGAAAACTGCTTTGGAATGGTGTCGTTTTCAAAAAAAACAACTCCCGGATTTGCGCCGTTTTTGAGATCGGAAAGTTTTGTCACAAATCTTATTACTTTTTTTTTGATTTTTTGAGGAGTTTGAGTCTCTATCTTAAGCGATACTGCGCCATTTCCGCGCGTCTTCCAAGGTATATTTGGGTTGAATCGGATCAGTTTTGGATAATCCAAGAACTTGACATTTTCTTTTCGCAGTGAATCGACTAGTTTGTATGCAAGGTATGTTGTGCACATTCCTTTTGGCGAGTCGGTATCGTCAAACCCAATGTTCAATACTGTACTTTCTGGCACAATTGACAAAAATCAATCGGACATTTGTGATTTGCCCTCAGCTTGATTTAAATTAAAAAAGAGAATCATTCGTTCAATGATAGTAATAGACGAGCAAAGGATCTTTGATATCATTCAGGAGCGCAAGCCTGTCTCCGTGGCGCTGAATGGTCCAGATGGGATTTTGCCAGTGGTGCAGGAAACCGCAGTCAGAATAATGAGTCGGTTTGGGATTCCCGCATATGTTATTGCGGATACGACGTGGGGCTCTTGCGATCTTAACTCAAATGGTGCCAAAGTACTTGCGTCGGAAATTTTGTTTAACATAGGCCACACAATCAGCATGCAGAGCATGGACAATGTTGTGATGATTGATGCGTTTGATGATGTGTCGTTTCAGAGCGTTGCAGAAAAGTGTGCAGAGGTCTTGAAAGGAAAGACCGTATCGCTTGTAACTGATAGCCAGCACTTGAATCAGATTGATTCCGTTAAAACAATTCTTGAAAGTAATGGAGTTGCAGTAAAGGTGGGCAAGGGCAAGGGCCAGCTAAATGACGGACAGGTCTTTGGCTGTGAGTTTTATCCCGCATTGGAAGTAAAAGAGCAGGTTGATGTCAACGTCTTCATGGGGCAAAGCAACTTTCATGCCGCAGGCCTTGCCCTGGCAACAGACAAGCCGACCTTTGTTCTTGATCCGTACTTTAATGAGGTAAGAGAGGTGACAGAGTTTGCCCAGAAACTGCAGAAAAAAGCTACTCTGGCAATATACAAGGCAGCCGAGGCAAAAACATTTGGTGTCGTAGTTGGCTTACGGGAAGGACAGATTTCAAAAACAACTGCACTCAAGTTCAAGCGAGAACTTGAAAAAGAAGGGAAAATAGTTCAGCTGTTTGCTCTTACAGACATCACAAATGAGCGATTGCGCAACTTGAAGGGAATAGATGCTTTCATTCAAGTGGCGTGCCCGAGAATTTCAACTGACAATCAGTTTGACAAACCTGTCTTGTCCACGCCGCAGGCAAATGCCTTGCTGAAGATACTTCGAGGAGAAAACATGGACGGATACTTGCAGATCCCACATTGGTTATGATCACAACAAAAACAATAATGTTAATATTGAACAACTAGAGAGGATTTTTGACAAGGAAATAACTTGATATCAACAACTGTTTTTCATTTCTTATAATTCGATGTAAATGGCGCGCAAGACCAATTTTTCACACGCAAAAAAGAATTTTATCAGATATCCCAAAGCTAGGATTCACGTGAGTTGCGTAATTAAAGACGAAGATGGAGACATTGTGGGAATCAAGGGCTTGAAGCTTGGAAGCAATTCTGTTGCACGTGATCAGATTTGGACGGCAGAAGAGATTTATGAAAAAAGCGGACAGAGTCCAAACTTTTCTCAGACGCACTCCTTTTGGGCAAGGGACAAGGAAAACAACGAATCAGAGGTTTACTGTAAAAGAAAAAATGGAAAAATTTGTCTTGTGGCTCCATCGATTGTTGATGAGGATGGAAAAGACATACTAAAGGACACCCCAGTGTGCGAATCTGAAATCTGAAGTGCTTTATCATAAAGAAATAATAGTTAACACCTAGGAAAAAGACCATGGATGAGTTTGTAATGCCTGGAGATAGGCTTGGATTTATCGAGGAAATGGAGGGAGGCAACAATACATTTGATGATGGAAATATGATAAGGGCTTCTACTATTGGAATTGCCAACATAGACAAGAAGAACAAGATCGCCGAAGTCCAAAATGGAAAGCAGATATCCATTCCAAAAAAAGGTGACATTGTAGTAGGTAGTGTCAGTGCCGTTCTTTCATCCATGATTGCAGTATCAATAGAATACATTAATGGAAAGCCAAACTCTTCTGGCGTTGAGTGCATATGTCAAAATCCAGATAGACGTAGAATCATTGCCAGAGCAAACGATATCATTACACTCAAAATTGAATCGCACCTAAATGGCACCATTCACGCATCAATAGACGAGCCAGAACTGGGAGTATTATTTACAAAATGTAACATTTGTGCCGGCAGCGTAGTTCCCATGCGAGACAGGATCAAGTGCCCCAACTGTGGATTTGTTGAGGACAGAAAGATATCATCCAATTACGAAAAGGCCGATTTTATAAAACTAAGAGATTAAAATGCAAAAAATATCGTTCCAGGGAGAACGAGGTGCATACAGCGAGGATGCAGCAATTTCGTTTTTTGGTAAAGCAGTTGAGACTATTCCCTCGTCTACTTTTGCAGAGGCAATAGAGTCAACTGAAAATGACAGAACCCAGTATGCGGTGCTGCCAGTGGAAAACTCACTTGAGGGAAGCGTTGGGGAAGGATATGACCTGCTTTTGTCCACTAGCTTGAAAGTAGTTGGCGAAATCTACTACAGAGTAAAGCACTGTCTGATTGGGTTTGATAAAATACAAAACATAGATACAGTATACTCTCACCCCCAGGCACTCGGACAGTGTAGAAAATTCATTCAGAAACACAAGCTCAAGATAGTTCCTGCTTATGATACTGCAGGCAGCGTCAAAATGATAAAGGATCTTGGCAAAAAAAACATCAGCTGTATTGCAAGCAAGCGGGCCTCTGAGATTTATGGGGTGCCAACAATCATGGAAGGAATTGAGGACGACATGAACAACTATACTCGGTTTTTGGTGCTATCAAAGGTAAAATCAGAAAACGGCGACAAGACATCAATTATTTTCTCAGTAAAGCATGAGGCTGGGACTCTCTTTAACATACTAAAAGAGTTCAACGAATACAAGATAAACCTCACAAAGATAGAATCGAGGCCGAACAAGAGCACGCCGTGGGAGTATAACTTTTACGTGGATTTTGACGGGAATCAAGAAGACCAAAAGATAGTAGAGCTTTTGAAAAAAATCAACCAGCACTCGCTGTTTCTCAAGGTGCTTGGATCATACAAGAAAGCAAAACTAGTCTAGAATCCCTTCGGTTTTCTAATACTAAACGCTGCGCTAAATCCTATAATCACGATTCCTGCTGTGAGCACCATGATATGATAGGTAAACAGGATTGGGTCCGTGTTCTTTTCAAATGTTCCCGTTACTTCGAGCTCGGATTGGCCTGTGTTTTGTATCGCAATCCTGTTTGTGCCTTCGCGTAATACAAACCAGTCAAACGAGATTTCTTTTTTGAAGTCATTATCTTCTTGTATTCCATCTGCAGGAGTTTCTAGCTTTATGTGAAATGACTCTCCAGTTACTTTGAAATATTGATGCGAGCTTTTTGGTGCAAGAAACTGATAAGTGGTTGATTCTCCGGCCTTGAATGTTTCTTCTATGGTTATTGTCTGAAGGCCAAATGAGGAAACAAGTGCATATAGCCCAATTGCAACAATTACTGCTCCAATACCTATGCCGATGCCTGTGAACTTGGAAAGCACAAAAACCAGTTTGTATCAGACAATAAAAAAGTTACATCAGGTCTACGTCATGAGGCTGGCTTTCAGCGAAGCCTGCGCGAGACATTTTGATAAACTCGGCG
>JBQTHG010000045.1:0-5785 GCA_052390175.1 Nitrososphaerota archaeon
ATGATGGTCTGTGTGCTTGCCGCACTAGATCCTTGCGCCATTAGAGAGTATGCCAGCCCACCACCTACTACAGTAATTCCCAATAGGAGTACTGTAGCAAGGATAGGACTGACTGCTCGTTGATTACCAAACATTTTGTTTTTGTTTTGTGGAGTCATTTTGCGTTCTTGGCTGCTCCTGCAAATTTTTGCTTATAACTAAATTCAAGACGTTACATTTTGAATGAAGAGATCAGATACCATTCAAAGAGTCATCTCACAGATTACATTTCACGATGCATGGAACGCAGTGATTGAGGACATCAACAATGATGTTCTGCTTTCAGGCAAGCCTCTTGACACAATCAAGCTCCTAAACGGCATCAGAAGATACATGTTTGTCTGCGCGGCAGTGATTTTTCCACTCAGCGTTATTGCATTTGTTTACGTGTCTCCAATTTTCATTGTCGCAAATTTCGTTTGGATCATCATCTTTGCATATCCCAAAATCCAGCAATCACAGCTAAGCCAGACTCGCAAAAAAAAGGTCGAAGAGGAGCTGTCCTCGTTTGTGATATTTGCCTCTGTCCTGCAGGGCGTGGGAATCGGACTCTATGACAGCTTCCAGCTGTTCAGAGAAACAAAACTCTTCAACGCGATGAACAGCGAGGCGCAGCTTCTTAAAAGAAACGTGGAATATTTTGGGCTCTCCCAGATGGAGGCACTCGAGGAGCTTGGAAGGACGCACAGAAGCGGGATGCTAAAGAACCTGCTTTTGGGATACACCAGCATCTGGCGCAGCGGCGGTGATCTCACGCTGTATCTTGAAAACAGGGCAGACGAGTTCTTTACGCTTCTGCGCCAAAGGTACCAGACCTACACAAACAACGTCTCCAGTGTAGTTGAGGCACTTGTCACATTGCTGATTATTTTGCCCATAATGATAATGGTGGTCTCGTTTGTCATGCCAGGAAGCTCCCTTGAGCAAATCACCCTATTTGCGACCATCGGCCTTCCGCTTCTTGCGATAATAATGGGCGTGATCATATCGGCAATCCAGCCTGCAAGCTTCAACTCAATCGGCCTTGATCAAAGAACGCTTTCGGTTTTGTTTGGCATTGGTATTGTAGGGGGAATAACCGGGTATCTGCTACTCAAGGAGGTCTGGATTGCGCTGGCCATAGGATTTCTTGTTCCATCTGCGGTAAGCATGATCCTCTCCGGACGCCACGTAAAGGAGGTGGCAAGACTGGAAAACGATCTGCCAGAGTTTTTGCGAGACATTACAGAGTACAAAAAAATCGGATACGACATACTTCTTGCAATGATTCACCTCTCAAAAGAGAACATCTACCATTCCACGTTTGCCAAAAAGCTTGGCGAGGTAGGAATCATGCTCGATGCCGGGATCAGCCCCACCTCGAGTGTAAAGGCAACTGAGTTCAGGTCATATTTTGGCAAGATCTCATTTTATTTGCTTGCATACATTGCAGAGTTTGGCGGCGGCACGCCAAAAACGCTTGAGACGATCACCAGATTCATAACAAATGCAAAAACCGTTGTAAGGGAAGGCAAGTCCACCATATCCGCGCTTGGCATGATCATTTTTGCGTCCCCTGTCATAATGGCCTTTACTGCAGGCATGATACAGAACATAGTCGGCTCAATAGACTCCACCTCCATAACTTCCGTAGCACAGAGCTCATCACAAAACAATCTAGGGCTCAATGCTAGCTTTATCCAGCTTGTGACAATTACGCCAGAGTTCATGTCCATGATAAAGACCCTGATACTCACAAGCAGCATCCTTGGCGCATTTGTGATCACAAAGGCAACTGACTTTACATTCTACAACACATGGCGGGTCCTTGCCATAGGAATAATCGCAATACTGTCAATACTGTACCTGGATTCGTTTGCAAACGCCTCAGTCAGCTTCGATTCGATGTTTGGAGATTTTTCTTTTAAGTAAAAAAATGGGTGAACTGGACGTCAATGAACAAAAAACCAAACGATGTATGTGACTTTGATATCAGACTTTCAATCAAAACTGTAGTGTTGGCAATCGTTACGACCGCCCTATCGCTGATCATTCCACTAGATGCAAACGCAGAGCCGCTAAAGGCATCCATCTGGATGCCGTCCCAAGTCTTGCTAAACCAGCAATACCATGGGATAATCATAATTGATGAAGACCTGCAATCTGATGTCACGTTTGACATCATAACTGACAATGGCGAGGTACTGCAAATACTCACGGAAAACGTCTTGATCCCAAAAGGCAAGCACCATGGAATAATCACTCTGCGGACAACAGGCACGGGCGATGCGGAGATTTTTGCAATACACAAAGACACGCTTCTTAAGCAGACTCTCCAAATCTCCGAGTCTGCGGCAACGCCGACAAAAATAGATCTAATCACGCCATCATCGCTTGTAAACGCCCTACCTGGCAGCAACACCAGACATACGGGATATGTGTTTCTCTTAAACGACTTTGATAATCCGGTTGTCACAGAAGAGCCAGTCATGGTGACCCTGACAAGCAACGGGGATGTAGTGCTGTCAAGAAACTCGGTTACAATCAATCCTGGAAACCATTACGCAAAATTCAGCTTTGAGCCGAATGGTGAGGGCTCGCTTACTGCAACTGCCTCGAACTTGGATCCAGACGAATCGACCATCAGCGTCTCAGATCCAAGCGAGATTGAGCTCCACTTGGAAGTGGCGCCAGATCCTATTCCCACCAGCTCCAGCGTAGAGATCTATTACTGGCTAGAAAGGGGTGGAAAACCGTACATCCCGTCCCACGATGTCAAGATATCCATCACCATAGACAAAAGCACAAATCTGTCCTTTGATAGCTCGATGAAAGGAGCGATTGTCCTGTCGAGTTCCACTACGGACAGGCAGACAACCGATCCCGATGCAGCGGAAATAATCACCAAATCTGATGCGCAGCTCAAGCTAGATTCAACCAAAGAACTTGTTTTGAAAAAAGACACATACTATGGCAGAGCGACAGCTTACTCTAGCTTTGATGAAATAGGAGACATCAGCATAAGTGGCCTTGCCGAAAGCATCAATCCGCCAAAAGATGAGGAAATGATAAGGGTCACCGAAATACTCGAGATAAACACCGTAGAATCAAGTTCTGGCAATCCGGCTACAGAAACCCAGGTATTTGCCTTGCCGGATCCCGCATACGACAAAGTGGAAATAATAGTTTCAAGTTCGTCTGATGACGGACCTGCCCTTGAGCAAGACGACGAAGGCTTTGTGGTCTTTGTTGACACCAAGCTATCCTTGAACATACAGACTGGCACGATCAAGGCCGACGAAAACTATGAGATCCTAGTTGCCAATGTAAAAGACATTGGGACATCAGAAATATTTGCCCAAAGAAACGAAATTGAAGGCGACGAGATCGAGATAGAAATAGAGACAAAATATGTAAAGGATCCAGACATTGAGCTGGTTCCACTACCCGTAATCTTTGGCATGTCGCAGGATTTGTTTTTGGTCGGCTCGGCTCATGACAAGATAATCACAGTACCAAACTCCACAAATGGAAATCTGATAAGCATCACCTCAAGGCCCGCTTTTGATTATCAGGTGATTAACGACAATACGTCAGTTATTACCGTAAAGGGAACAATAACAAACCTCTTGGAGGAGGATCCGGTGGTCTATGTCGCATCAAACGCATTTACCGCAACAGAAACACTAGACGTGTACAATCCAAACAGGAACAAAATAGAGTCAATGCATCCAGGTACGGTTTATGCCGGAGAGCCGTTCCCGCTTGTGAACCATGTGACTGATCTTGATGGCAACCCGATGCGAATAGCGGATCTAAAGGTCTCATCAGGTGTGGATCTTGGCAGAGTTGGCAACCTCGTGTACTTTAACCAGTCCGGAACCCACGGAATGATCTTTTATGACAAAAATACCGTGCCAGTGGAATCCAAGATCACAATTGCCGGAGCAGTTCCACAGTTGGTTCAAGAACAAATCCAACAGGCAGTAGAACAGCCACAGGTATCCACTTTCACATATGACATAACCGTCGTAAATGGTGAAGGATCTGGAACCTATCCAGAGGGCGCAAACGTGACAATTAGCGCGCCTGCAACAATCGATGACATGTTCATCATCAAAAAGAAACTGGTCGGCTGGGAAAACCTTCCATATACAGAAGCAGCGGCCACCTTTCAAGCTGACGACGATGTGGAGACAAAGCCAGTCTACCAGCAGGACTTTACAATGCTAATCATGGCAGGCGGCGGAGCAGCCGGAATTGGTGCAGTAATTACAATCAACAAAAAGAAAAACAAGAACAAAAAAGACGACGTTTCAGAAGAGGACAAAATCATTGATGAGCTGCTGGAAAAATGATCTAGGATGGAAGGCACAGTGTAGTTGTGCATCGGTTGTGCGCCAGAACATCAACTACAAGACTCGATACAAAGTACACACCAAAGCTAAGTGATGCATATACTGTATAATGTGCTGCAGTATGCAAGATGCCCCTAATTTTTACAAAATTTGAATCAGCTATCCGCCTTTTTTCAACAAGCACGGAAGCTTTGTGATATCCATCTACAAATGGCCGTGTGTGTTTATTCTACACACACCGATTCTATCAGATTATTTCAAAATCATAAAACAGCAAGCTAAACTCATCAGCATCTTAATTTGACTAAATTTGAACCATAACGCATGAGCACCCAAGAGTTAGTTTCTCAGAGAAAGCCATGGGTTCTTGTAAGCAGCCTAAGAGAAGGAACAAACGAGCAGGATATTGAAAGAATACGCCCAGGCATTAGCGATTTGATCGACCAGTGGCAGTCTCAGGGGAGAATGATGTGGTCTGGCGCATTGAACGACAACAAAACAGGTATTGCCATCTTTGAGGCAACCGATGCGGAGGCAACCCAGATCTATGACAAGTACGACAAGATCTGCAAAGACATTCTTGATTATTACTTGTATCAATGGGATGCAATGCCAGTTCTGTCATTTTTAGAGAAATAACACGGAATCGCATAAAACCATGGTAAGAACATTCGAGGAATGGTGGGAAACAATCCCAAGTGAATTGCGGTCCAAAGTGAGAAAAGGGGATGAGCAAAACAAGCCCCTCCTAAATCAGATAAACTACATCTGGGTCTATAACCTCATGCACAAAATGCCGGAGCTCAATCCAACATCAGAAGAATTGCTCGTATGGATAACAACCGGTCAAATCGATGCGATGCGCAAGTAATGATATGCTCTCAAGGAATCCTGTGTAATCAATTGATTGTCTCATTTGTTAAAAAATAGAGCTTGCTGAATTTATTGTCCGGATTCTTGTATAGTCACAGTAATCTGCAATGATTTTGATGCATGATTTCCTCTGGAATCATCTGCAGTACAAGTCAGAACTGTAACACCTATTGGGAATTTGTAACCAGACTGATAGTTGCAGCTGGCTGGAACGCTTCCATCCACCAAATCATACGCTGTAACATCAAAGAATACCTGGACTCCGGTTTCATCTCTTACGCCTTCTGTTGGCTGGAATGCCGGAATGTTTGGCGTGGTGGTATCGCGCACTGTTACGGTAAACGAGCCGGAAACCGAGTTATTGTTGGAATCCTTAGCAGAGCATGTTACCGAAGTGGCTCCGATTGGGAATGCGATCTTTGCCATCTCAAGGGAATTGATTGCTTTTGTCATATATCCAGATGCCTTTTTTGGATCTATGTCTCTTGTCATCTCAGCATATTCTCCAGCTTCTTTCCATATATCAGGATGTGATT
>JBQTHG010000046.1:0-11288 GCA_052390175.1 Nitrososphaerota archaeon
TTGTTTGGTTTGATGGCAAGTTCATAACACTTGAGAAGGCCACAGTCCCAATTACAACACACGCAATTCATTACGGCACATCAATTTTTGAAGGACTGCGTGCATATTGGAATTCAAAAAATCTGAATCTTTTCCGGCTGCAAGACCACATCAAGAGGTTTAGGCAGTCTGGCCGGTTTTACTCAATTTCCCTCAAGTATTCTGATGAGCAGATCGCAAACACCATGATTAATTTATGCAAAAAAAACAACATGAAAAAATCATGCTATATTCGTCCGTTTTATTTTGTTGGGCAGTACGGGATAAACCTACACGTAAATGAAACGGCGCCAACACATGTGGCTGCCTTTATGTTTCCATTTGGAGATCTATTTGACAAAAACGGGATTACCGCAGGGATTTCTTCGTGGAGAAAGTTCAACGATTCTACTACGCCTCCACTTGCAAAGATGGGCGGAAATTATCTAAATTCGATTTTGGCCACGCAGGAATGTAAGCGCAATGGATATGATGAGGCAATCTTGCTTGACTTGCATGCAAATGTAAGCGAGGCTCCAGGCGAAAACATTTTCATGGTAAAAGGCAATACACTAACAACACCCCCCCTGAAATCATCGGCACTTGAAGGGATCACTCGAGATTCTGTAATGAAACTTGCAGAAGATTTGGATTACAAGGTAAAAGAAAAAACAATCACACGTGGAGAGATCTATCTTGCAGATGAAATATTTCTTACTGGCACCGCTGCAGAGATAACTCCGGTGATCAGCGTTGACGGCAAAAAAATCGGAGTTGGCAAGGCAGGCAAAATCACAAAAGAAATGGTTTCAGCATATTCAGATGTAGTAATGGCAAAAAACGACAAATATTCCAGCTGGCTAACACCGGTGTATTAGCTTGAAAGTAGCGCAGATAGGGATTGGTGGCTGGGGCAAAAACCACGCTAGAGTTTTATCACAATTTGGTGTTTTGGCAGCGATTTGTGATGCGGACCAGTCCAAGGCAAAGGAAATTGGGCAAAAATACGGAGTCAACCACTATCAGTCCATTGATTCGATGCTAAATGCAGAGAACATTGACGCCGTATTTGTATGCACACCAACGTCCACACATTTTGATATTGCAACTAAGCTAATTCAGAAAAAAAAGAGCGTCTTTATTGAAAAACCTATGACATACAAGTCAGAGGAAGGAACGTTTCTTTTAGATTTGGCCAAAAAAAATGAGGTTTTACTTACTTGCGGATACATTGAGAGGTTCAATCCAGCAGTAGAGACAGTAAAAGAATTTGTAAAATCAAAAAAATACGGCGAGCTCATCATGTTAGAGTTTCACAGAGAAAACAGAATGCCCCTGCACATAAAAGACGTTGGCATAATTTATGATACTGCTGTACACGACATAGACACTGCCATGTGGCTTTTTGATGACACACCAGAAGTTGTCTTTGCAAGATCAGGAAAGATAAGGCATGAGCATGAGGACTTTGCTACAATAATGCTTGGCTTTAAGGACAACACGGTTGCCATTATTTCTTCTAACTGGATTACATCAGCACGTGTAAGACACTTTAATGCAGTGTGCACCGAGGGAATAATTTCAGCAGATTTCATTTCACAGGAGGTAAAAGTTGAAAAAGATCTTGGAGCCGAAATACCGAGAAAAGAAAAACAGGAGCCGTTGACACTTGAAATTAAAAGCTTTCTTGATGCACTAGAATCAAAAGGAGAGCCAAGAGTGTCTCCTCAGGATGCCGTAAATGTCACCAAGATTGCAGAGGCGGCCTTGTTATCAAGTCATAAGGGAGTTCCAATTTACCTAGAATTATGAACAAAAAAATGATGGACATGCTTGTGTGTCCAATCGACAAACAGTTCCCGCTAGAGCTTTATGACGTAAGCTCAAAGCAAGAAACCGTGCTTGAAGGCGCGCTATACTGCCCAAAGTGCAGTCGTTTCTACCCAATAATTGAGGAGATACCAATAATGCTGCCAGATGAGCTGCGGGACAAAAAACAGGATATTGGCTTTCTTGAGCAAAACAAAGAGAGCCTGCCTCAAAAAATAATAAAGCATGCAAACCCATGGCATCTGTGATAATTTGGTAACCAATTTTGTTTCAGAGAAGGCAAAACTTGGCAAGAATGTCAAGATTTGGCATTTTGCATATGTTGGCGACAATACCACGATAGGCGATAACGTAAAGATAGGCTCACTTGCCCACGTTGATTACAACGTCGTAATTGGCGACAATACCATGATAGAAGGACTAGTCTACATACCGCCACTTTCAAGAATTGGCAAAAACGTATTCATCGGGCCTGCTGCTGCTTTGACAAACGATCCATATCCACCAAGTGAAAAGATGGTTGGTGTTACCATCAAGGATGGCGCCATCATTGGTTCAAGAGCAGTCATAAAGGCAGGTGTAACAATAGGTGAAAACAGTGTCGTTGCCATGGGGGCAGTGGTAACAAAGGATGTTCCGCCAAACAGTGTAGTTGTTGGTATTCCTGCCAAAGTCACGTATTCAAGAAAAGAATACGACAAAAAACAAGCAGAGTGGAAATCCTAAGATTTTATCTGTTGTTGGAATATTTTGTTTTTTAGTTTGGTCAACACTAAAACCCAACCCACTACAAGAATTATGGCAATTACTGCTTTGATTATAGAGCCAATAAGAAAATCAAGTTCCTCCCCGTATCCCTGTATTGTTATTTTAGAGACCAATATCACAAGGATGCCTCCCCCTGCCAGCATGATGGCCCACATTATTCCAATGAAGGCGTAAATCAAGGGTTGGGCCAAATTTGCACTCCCGTCATAAAGGCAGTAATTATTGCCAAAGCTCCTGAAAATATTGCAAGCTTGAATATTGCAAACCCGATTTCCTTTTCAGTGAGCGGCTTGCTTGCAACAATTAGACGCACTAGTGTGATAGGCGCATGGTTTTCTGTAGTTGATGTAATTTTGTGGTCCTCTGTGTGGGCGGTGGGATTTTTTGTTTCTCTGTGTTCTACTATCCGCTTTACGCTTGACAAAAATAGGAATGAGTTGATGATTGCTGGAAGCAAGGCAATTGCTGCAATTACTTCGACATGTCCTATGATTGCTATTGCTCCATATGCTGCTCCAAGCGTTAATGCCCCAGAATCTCCAGGAAATACTTTACATGGGAACTTGTGGTATCTGTAAAGTGCAAGTGAGGTAAACGCCAGAGGTAGAGTCATTATTGCGACAGTGTAATTTTGCAAAACAAAAAGCGCTATTGCCAGAGAAAACGATGCAATGGTCATGAATCCACTCGCGATTCCATTCATTACATCGATGGAGTTTATTGTATTTCCAGTGATTGGAATCATGAATATCACCACCCCCAAATACAGTGCAGGGATCTTGACTGTGCCAAAGAGTGGAAACATCAAGTTTGGTTCGTATGCCCCGAGTGCAATTATTGGAATTGCCGCGCCTGCAAGGGCAAGTGGTTTGAACCAACCCTTCATGACTCGTCTGTCATCGACAAACCCCACCACAAAGGCAAGTGTTGTTGTTATCACTATGGCAATGAGCTCTTTTGTGATTAGCTTGTCTGCTGGAAGAAGAAAATATAGTGAAATTTCTGATAAGACAATACCTGCCAAGATTACAGGACCTCCAGGCCTTGGGATCATTGCGCCCCCAATACGGTTGGCGTCTTTTACAACCCAGTTGTGTTTTGTGAGTTGCCTTATCAAAGGCGGCATCAAACCGAGAACCACAAAAAGCGCAATTAGCGAGGCAACTATTGCTGCAATTATGTAATCTTGCAATTACCTTACTTTTTGCAGTTGGGATTTAATATTATCTGCAAGTGCTGGGCCGATTTTGTCTATTTCAGATAGTTTGTTGACTGGGATCTTGTGCAGATCTTCAAGGCTCCTTATGCCATGATCAAATAGCTTGCGTGCACGAACCCTGCCTATTCCCTTAATTCGAACCAGATCGACAAGTTCCTCTTTTATTCCATACAGGATTCTTTTTCTCAATACGGAAAGATCCTCCAAAAGGTCGGCCCGCTCAAGCAGTTTTGCAAGCTCATAAAGACAGTACGTCAGCCAATCCGCAGTTTCTGCCATTCTATGCATGTCACCGGATTCAATATTCAAATCATCTGAGAGGCGTATTTCAGAGGATTCGCTTATCCATGAATGTAGTGCCAACAAGCTCCGTGAGCAGTCATATTCTGAGATTTGCTCAATTAGCTCCGAAGAATGATTCTCAAGCAACACGCTTAGAATCTCATAGTCTTTGTTTCGAAGTGAGAATTTGGGGAAGAACTCCTCCGAGCTTGTAATCAGATGCAAAAATCCAAGTGTGTGTTTTTTGCTTTTCGAAGCAACCTCGAGTCCTCGCTTAAAGTAAATTGCAGTGATTGGATCTATGTAGAGCATTGCGACTTTTTTTCCAAACTCGGTTGCAGCAAATCTCTCCACCTTTTGCACGATCAGATTTTCGCGTAGTAGAAATTTTTTAGCAATCTCAATTGAAAACTTGAGTGTGTTTTTTCTTGTCTGTAGGCCTGCCAGCGTCTTTAGAAAAAAATCTAAAATCTCGTCGTTTTTTATTCCTGGATTTGATACAACATGGCTAAGAATGTGAATTCTTAGTGCCTTGTCATCTGCGAGCTGCGACACAATTGGCTCTGGAATTCCATTTACGTAATATTCGATAAGGTCAGCGGCGTTTGAATTCCCAACTATGATTGCCTCCCCAAAATCGTCGTATTGTGGCCTGCCCGCTCTGCCACAAAGTTGCTTGTATTCTAGAACACTGATTGGTTTGTTTCTTGCAGATTTCACGTCGTATCGCTCGATCTTTGAAATCACTACTCTTCTTGCGGGGAGATTTACGCCTGCTGCAAGCGTGGGAGTGGAAGCAAGTAGTTTTATTTTTCCATTTTTGAATTGGGTTTCAATTATTTCTCTGCAACCTTGGTTTAGGCCCGCGTGGTGAAATCCTACTCCTTTTTTTAAGAGTGCCGATAGCGTCTTTATCAGTTCGGTGTGCTCGTTGTCATCAAGAAGTTTTTTTGAAGCATCGTCAAGTTCCTTTTTTTCAGAACTTGAGAGAAGCTTAGAGACGGCATCAGCTCCCTTTGCTGCAAGCGATGCGGATCTTGCCCTTGTTTCTGCAAAGACAAGTGACTGGCCACCATTTTTTATTGTGTCAAGGCAGAGATCTATTGGAGGTCCTCTTATGCTGGACTCTATTTCTACAGAATCTCCGTTATTCCACAATATGGTTCCGCCATCAAAGACCCCTTCGGTTAACGGTACTGGCCTCCACTCACTTGAGACCAGCTTGCAGTCAAGCCATTTCGATAGATCTTCAGAATTCGTTATGGTTGCACTCAGTGCAAGTATTTGTGGCTTGTTTTGCAGCTCCTTTAGTTTTGTCAGGATTATCTCTAGTGTTGGTCCCCTGTCAGAATCTCCAATTAGATGAACCTCGTCTGCCACAACGAGTCCAATTTTGTCAACCCACTCCACGCCATGGCGAATGAGCGAATCCATCTTTTCGTTTGTCAGTACTATAATGTCGGCACTTTCTGATTCCTTGTCTACTGAATCAAAGTCTCCAGTAGAAATGGCGACCTTGAGAGTTCTGCCAAAATCAATTTTTTCCATTTTTTTAAACTCGGAGAACTTTTCGGATGCCAAAGCACGAAGGGGGGTAAGATAGACTATTTTGCCCTGTTTTGTGGCTAAAAATTGCATAATTGCAAGCATTGCAATTAGGGTTTTTCCACTTGCCGTCGGGGCTGAAACCAGAATGTTTTGCCCATCAAGCAATCCTGCCTTTACTGCCTGTTCCTGCGGTGGAAATAATTTGCTTATTCCTTGTTCAGTTAGAAATTCTGTTGCGGAAGCTGCCAGTGAGAGTTCGGTTATTTTCATACACGGTTATAGTGGCCTGGCTTGGATTCATAAATTGATGCTTCTCGGAGCATTCTTCGGATAAAGTTTCTTGCTTCTTCTTCGGTGAATTTGGTTGTCTTTGCAAGCTCCTTTACAAACAGTTTTTCCTCTACTGGTGTTTTGTGGTCGCCTTCAAGCGATTTTAGAACATCCATGAATAGTTGCAGTTTGGAGACCTCGCTGTGTGGCCTTCCCTGAAGCACCCCGAGATCAACTTTGCCGGTGTTGACGTCGACTCCTGCATCCTCAAGCATGCTCTGGATGAGAAATATTGCCCTATCAGCATCCTCGCCGTCTACTTGGTCTTTCATTAAAAGTCTGGCTCTTGCAGTTGCAAGTCTAATGAGCCCTCCAAGCTGCCTTGGGGTAACGGTAATCATTTCTTCAGATTCAACATTTCTCATCTTCATATAGTAATCTAGAATCTTTTCTTCTGCTTCTGGCGTAAGGGTCGGATCTGCTCTTTTGCAGTATGCCAGATATTTTGTGAAGATATCAATATCGATTACCGACCTATTATCAGATGAAGAACGTTTGTGCAGACCTATAATGTGCTGTGCAATGTTTCTGTCCCTTTCCTTGGATGGTATATCACGTACAACAAAAATTAGGTCAAATCTTGTCAAAAGTGGAATTGGTAGAGCCACATTTTCTGTTATATTTTTGAACGGATCGTATTTTCCATACATTGGGTTTGCAGCTGCCAAAATGGAGGTTCGTGCGTTTAGTGTTGCGACAATACCACCTTTTGCGATGCTTGCAGACTGTTGTTCCATGACTTCATGCAGGGCACTTCGGTCTTCTGGTTTCATCTTGTCAAACTCATCTATGCAAACTAGGCCTTGATCGCCCAATACCACTGCGCCTGCCTCCAGCATCATAATTCCGGTCTTATCTCGTACCACTGCTGCTGTAAGTCCTGCTGCTGTGGAACCTCTACCTGATGTATACAGTCCTCTTGGTGCAATTCTTGCACAAAACTTGAGCATTTCGCTTTTTGCCGTACCTGGATCTCCGACCAAAAAGATGTTGATGTCACCTCTGACCTTTGTGCCGTCCTGCAGTATCCTTTGTGTAGAGCCAACAATTAGCAAAAGGATTGATTCTTTGATTAGTGAGTGTCCTTGTATGTGTGGGGCAAAAGAGTTGACCAGTCTTTCGTATACGTCTGTGTTTCTTGCCAGAGATTTGATTATTTTTTCTTCCTCTGGTGATATTTCTTCTCTTTCGGTTCTTCTCGAGTTTTTGCTTCCCCTGCCTCCAAGAAATTCGATGTTGTTCCCCTCGATTCGAAGCCTGTGTAACCCACTATGTATGCGGGTTCCAGTAATTTGCTCCTGTTCGATTCTTACAATTCCAGTCAGGATGACTCTGTCACCTGGACGCGCATTATCAACTAGATCCTGCTTTATTGTGACATCGACATAATGAGGAAGCTGTCCTGGTGGAAGATCTTCTGGGAGCTCTTGTAATCTGACAATCTGGAAGTCAATGAATCTGCTTTGTTCTGGATCGATTCGTAGATCTCGGTTTGCGCATTTTTCATGGGAACACTTGCTTGGCGTGTAAATATTTAGGCCTCGCTCTAATGGAACTTCTGTTAGGTGGCCTTCCGAACACTTGTAGACTACATTTTTTGCAAGTGGTTTTACTTCAGATGAACGCACAACCATGCCGGATACACTGGTCAGCTTGCCAATTACTTCGGCATTTATCTGACGAAGGCTGCGTTGGAGTGGATAGTTTGCGATTCTTGCTCTGATGTCATCAGCAATTTTTTTTGCATAATCTGGGAATCGTTCTTCTAAAATGTTTTTTACTGCACGAGAAAACGCATAAAGAATCTCATCTGGTTCTGTGTTGAATTTTACTTCAATGTCTTTTTGTGAGACAATGTCGTTATAGTCAACTACGATGTATTTGGCCTGTTTTGCCATCATTTGATCAATTTCCTCTACATACCTAAACGAGCCAGATTTATCTTTAAATGAAGCAAGAAAACTTTGCACTTGATCAGTTATTGCACTTGGAGACTGTGTTTCTTGTGTCATTTTTTATCACCAAAGATTTGATTTACAAAGTCTGCGCTGTTTTTGTGGATTATATTGTACAAGGCACGCTCCTCAATTGAGAGTTTCTTTGCCAAGTCCGCTGTCAGCTCCATGGAGTTTGCTCGTGGAATGATTTTTCCTAGCCTTTTTCGGATTAGAGTCTTCAGTAGACTTTGGAGCTTGTCTTGCTCTTTCTCAGATTGTCTTACCATGTATCCTGCCACTTTGATGTAAAAATCAGGATCTACGTGAGACAACTCTTCGCCCTGAAAGTTTTCTTTTGAAATTGATTGGGTTAGCTCGATCCCCATATCGGATTCTTGAATTTCTGCATGTTTTTCTGATTCAAGTGTTTGTGCGATCCAGCGGGGAATGTTCAGGACGTCGCCTTGCTTTCCTTCTATCGTGATATTTGATACATTTATCTTAAAATCATGATTTATGACTGCCTTGACATCCTGAGTAGCATATCCAATGGAATAAACCTGCAAAAGTTCGTTTATTTTCAACAGTTATGAGACTTGGCTCAAGGATTTAATGGATACGATCGATCAAATGTGTTAACAAGTAGCTTGATCCTTTTGATCCTCAGGCGTAATGTATTAGTAAGATCAATCGGAAACTCATCTAAATGTCCTCAAATGTAATGTGGGTTGAAAAATACCGCCCACAAAAAATAGCAGATCTTGTAAACCAGAAGGACATAGTCGGAAGTCTGACGTCTTTGCTAAAAAACGTCTCAGAAATGCCGCACCTGCTTTTTTCTGGATCTGCCGGTGTTGGAAAAACCACACTTGCAGTATGCTTGTCGCGCCAAATCCTAGGTGAGTCTTGGAAAGAATACACCCTTGAGCTCAACGCATCCGACGAGCGTGGGATAAACATGGTAAGAGAACGGGTAAAAAAATTCTCAAAATTTGCTGGCCTTGATACAAACATTCCATTCAAAATAATAATTCTAGATGAGGCAGACGAAATGACATCAGATGCACAGACTGCCCTGCGAAGAATTATCGAGGATGCATCAAAGCACTGCCGTTTCATACTCATCGCAAACAACATTTCAAGAATAATCGAACCGATTCAAAGTAGGTGTGCGGTATTTAAGTTCACAAGAATTGCCGAAAAAGAGGTAATTGCCCACCTAAAAGAGATAGCAAAAAAAGAAAAACTCAAGTCAGATGAGGACGGCCTTAAGGCGATTTTTGATTACACTGAAGGGGATTTGCGACATGCAATCAATCTTTTGCAAGCATCTTCAAGTCTTGGAGCCGTAACAGAGGAAAATGTAAAGGCATCAGCTGGCCTGACAAAGACCAAGGATGTTGATGAAATACTAAAGCTGGCATTGGGCGGAAAGATAATGGATGCAAGAAACAAAATGATTGAGATTATCAAAGTTTATGGAATGTCAGAATCAGACCTGCTAAAATACCTCAACGAAGCAATCTACAAAACGAAGCTAACTAATCTAGTCGAGATCTCAGAAACCATCGCAAAATACGATTACCGGATTCTCTCTGGAGCAAATCCCGAGATTCAATTATCTGCACTTTTGGCAGAGCTAAGCAAGTTTGGAAAATAGCGCAGAGAGAGGGATTTGAACCCCCGGGTGCTTGCGCACACAGGCTCTCAAGGCCCGCGCCCTACCGAGCTAGGCGACCTCTGCGGGTTTCGATGACAGTAACCTGTTAAAATTTGTTTTAGTGATAGAGATCAGATTTTAAAAGAAAAGAAAAGAAAAAATTATTTTTTAGTCGTGTGCGTGTGGATTTTCTCCGCCTTTGAGATTCATGAAGGTTCCAGCTGCTTTCTCGTGGTGCTCTAGGTTTGATTGATCAACCTTGATAGCCAGAGGTGGGCAAACTGATACGCAAGCCATGCACCAGATACAGTCATGTTCTCTGATAGGATCTGCTTTGTCGGTTTTGTCTTTACGTTCTTCTTTGACTGAAGAACCTGTGCCTGCAAATGTTTTACCAACAACATCTTTTGGATGAATATCCATCTCAGTTCTGTACCATTGGAAAACTTGTACTGGGCAAGCCTCTATGCATGCTCCATCTGCTACACAAGAATCCCAATCGACTGCAACCATTGTACCGCTGACACCTAATGGAACTTGTTTTTCACCGCGGGCCTTGTATGCTGCAATTACTGCTTCGTCTGAGAAGCATTCTGCATCGCTTCTACCTGGTCCCCACATAAAGTGAAAGTGTTCGCCATCAGAGTGTAGAATTTTTCCTGTAGGCTTTAGGCCTTGTGGAAAGTGTTCGTCTATTGGCATAGGACTGGTTTAGCGATATGTTATTTAAATCTAAACATAATTAGTGCAAACTAAATTTTTTTTCTTACAAGATCTGCTGATTATAACACTGTTTTCACGGTGATCGCACCCTACGTTCATATTTTTTAGTTTTCAAGTCGAAGAGTTGGATATTTACAAGTACGACGTATATCGCGGCCCAAATATTGGCGTTTACACCAAAGTAAATGACAGCTTTGTTTTTGTGCCAAATGGTTTCGCCCAAACAAAAGCAGAGACCTTGGCCAAATATCTAAAGGTGGAATACTTGTTTACCTCAGTTGCAAGTACAAGACTAATCGGGGCGCTGATGGTCGTAAACAATCATGGGATGCTGCTTCCAAGCACTTGCTCTCAGTGGGAAGTAGATTATTTGAAAAAATCCACCGGCCTCAATGTGGGAGTACTTGATACAAAACACAACGCACTTGGCAATCTCATGTGCGTAAATGACAAAGGCGGAGTAATTTCGCCCAAGATTCCAATAGAGTCGCTAAAATACATTCAAGACATACTTGACATCGAAGTCATCCAAAAAAAAGTGGCCGGCTATCACCAAGCAGGAGTCATGATTTGTGCTAACAAGAATGGTGGAATCATTCATCCAGAAACAGACGACGAAGATATCAAGACAATTTCAGATGTTCTGAGGGTAAAGCTAGAGCCTGCAACAATCAATGGTGGAATACCGTACATTTCGTCTGGAATTTTGGCAAATAACAAGGCGATAGTTGTAGGGAATT
The DNA here is from genome assembly GCA_052390175.1 of Nitrososphaerota archaeon. Taxonomy (GTDB): domain Archaea; phylum Thermoproteota; class Nitrososphaeria; order Nitrososphaerales; family Nitrosopumilaceae; genus Nitrosotenuis. Next base: position 11,056 of record JBQTHG010000046.1, read on the forward strand.
TCACCAATGGTCCGGAAATAATGATGTTAACTAGAGCGTTTACAGAGTAAACACAGACTTTGCATCAGAGAGTAATGAGTCAACTAGGACAGTAGTTTCTTTTCCATCAGTCATATTTTTTATCAAAACTTGATTGGAAGAGTATTCTTTTGGCGCTACAATGACAGCATATTTTGAACCAGATGCATTTTCCATTTGTTTTTTGAATGATCTGCCGACAAGATCAATATCGG
>JBQTHG010000047.1:0-19435 GCA_052390175.1 Nitrososphaerota archaeon
ATTTAACAGAACCCGCAAAGCAACAGACTCAAATAATCACGCCAAAAAACTTGACTGTGTTAAAAAAGAGAATCGTCTTTTTCTTTATTTTCCTAGCGATCTTTTCAGTAACGTTTTCAGTCGGAGCCCAAATGCAGGTGCCAGAAGAAGAAGCCGAGATATTTCTTGAGGAATTTAACAAGTTGCTTGATGCGTTAAGGGGAGAAAACTTTGGACTAGAGATATTCTTACACAACGTCCAGATCGCATTACCAATGTTCATTCCTGGATTTGGGGTGGGCTGGGGAATCTTTTCAGCGTTCTCTACCGGCTTTGCCTTTGCGGCACTAGCTACAACTGAGCCGCTTTTGGCAAAAATTCCTCCAATTGCAATGATTTTTGCAACACCATTTGGGCTAATGGAGCTTGCAGCATATTCCATTGGTATGTCACGTAGTTGTATTTTGATAGTTAGTCTCTTCAAAAAGATCCCAATCTCACAGCAATGGAAGCACCTTGTAATTGAAATTGGGATTGTAGTTGGCTTGTTGCTGGCAGGCGGGATCATAGAGGCACATATGATCGAAACATTTTCTGACCCAGAAAATCCATTCCCAAAAATAAGCTAAATCTCAAGTGACAAAATTTAGCGGCTTTGCCTAAAATAATTCAGTAGTAAATTATAAACAAAATCAACGCATAGCTATATCATGAAGCATTTAATGTTATTAGCCATAGCCTTGATAGGCATAACTTTTATCATGTCACAAGATGCAAGCGCACAACTTGCGGCAAACAAGGCATTCTCGCTTACAGGTAGCGGCTTTGCGGTATCAAAGGATTCTATTGAAGATGCGAGCATTGATCTCCTCTTTGTCCCAACCAAAACAAAAACCAACATTGATTTTGGATTTCAAAGCGGCACATTATTAATTGGTGATAAAGACCTCACCGTTTCAGATTTTAGTGGAAGCATATTACAAGATGGCAAATTTTTCAGAGTCTCATCAACGGCATCAACTGACGAAGACCAATTCACTATCAAAGCACTTGGCAGACTAGTTGACAAAACAGCTACCGACTCGATATATTCTCTGACTGGCACCATGACAGATTCTAAAAAGGCGACAACAAAGTTTGTCTATACCACAAAAATTTCGGAATTTACATCAAAAACTGTTGAGGCCGCAACGAAATCTACTGTCACAATTAAAATCCTAAAAGGCGCTGCAAATCCAAATGAGTCGACTTACATAGAGCAGACAGCTGGATTTCAATTCAACTACTTTTCAGAAGACAGAATTACAATAAACCGTGGAGGAACAATTACCTTTGTGAATGAGGACACGGCTTCTCATAGTCTAAAGAGCGGCACTTCCAACAATTGGAGTAAACAACGTCTCAAGGATTCATTTACTGCAGATGGGAAGGTTTCAAGTGGTGACATCCAACCAGGTAAGTCTTGGAGTGTAACCATCAAGGAACCAGGATTCTATAGGATCTTTGATGAAAACTATCAATGGATGGATGTAACAATTTACGTGATGTCTGATACGAATTCAAAAATTATCGGTTCTACAATAAAACCGCAAAACTAGTCTTTGAAACTAACGTACGATTCTAGCGTTACTTGATTGATTACCATTACGGATAGATCAGAGAATTCTTTTCCTTCCAAATCTCTTACCGTGCCGACAAACTCGGTTTCCTTATCGGTTGTCAAAAACTCAAAAACATGGACCTTCTGCTTTTTTGTATCAAAGCCATTTTTTCTAAGGTAAGCGGCAATCTCGGACTGCATAAAATGCTTTTTTGGATCCTTTGGCCACGGCCTTGGAACCAAAATCACACTAAATCCATCAAGCAGTGCTTTTTGCAATTCTAGCTTCTTTTCTTCAATCGGAGTAGTTACATGCATCGTAATCACCTTGGATTTATCCAATGGAACCTTTGCCTTTGCAGCAGCTACTTGGATTGATGAAATTCCCGGAATGATCTCAACTCTGCCAAAAATCTCGAGTAACCTGTCTACTACTTCGGACTCGGAAAAGTTGACATCGCCTGTAAAGGGGATTAGTAATTTTTTATTGCCAAGAGTCTTTGCCACTTTTTGATAAACCTCCTCTTGGGTTTTCATTGTTACTTCATGAACTTCTTTGCCCTTTAGCAAAGACTCTATCGTCTTTAGTGTATACTTGTATCCAATTACAACATCTGAGCCAAGTATTGCATCCTTGACTACCTCTGTCACATAATTGCTTGAACCAGGTCCAACACCAACTGCAAAAACATTTGCCAATTTAGCTTGATGTCCTTTGTTTGATGTACTCAACTATTGGCATCCAGTCCACTTTGAGAAATTTTGTTGGATCCTTGATTGGATATGTTACCCAGTCCTTCACAATTGATAGTTGTAAAGTTTTTTCCTTATCATCTGCCTTGATTTTTAATTTCAAAACGCTGCCCCAAGCCTTTTCTTCGGTTTCTACACTGATTATGTCCTCGATGAGGTATTCTTGGTTTTTGTCATTTTGCAAATCCACACCAAGTTCTTTTTCATCATATCCATCATGTGTGAGCATCGTGTTGTTTGATTTCATTAAAGTGAGAATTTGCCTTTCTACTGCAGCCTTCCACCATTTTGGCTTTGCCTCAGTCTTTGTTATGAAAATTACGTGCTTGTCAGTAACAAAGAACATGCATTCTCTTCCCCTCGAAAGTAATTTTTTTTCCTCTTTCCACACAGAAAGTAGATGCACCCTGATCTTCTCATCGGAATTCATATCCTAGGTCTTTATGTCGACTTGTTAAAAACTAATACCATTAGCTTTTATTTGAGATTCTAAAAAGATCCTTAATTGCAATTTAATCTGATTGTTCTTTCCTTAATTATAGGCAGCATTTTTATCGGGATATCTCCGGTTTTTGCACAAACCGAAGTCTCAGATAAGGTAGTAGTATTACATACCCAATCAGGCGATATGGTAATAGAGCTTTTTCCAAACGATGCGCCAAAAACAGTCGCCAACTTTATCAATTTAACAGAACACAAGTTTTACGACAGAACCGTCTTTCACAGGGTTATCAAGGACTTTATGATTCAGGGCGGTGACCCAAAAACAAAACCCGGCGGATATAAGAAACTCGAAGAATGGGGAACAGGTGATGCAGGTTACACCATACCTGGAGAATTCAACACAATAAAGCACAAACGGGGAATCGTCTCCATGGCAAGGGGGGCAGACCCTGACAGTGGAAGCTCGCAATTTTTCATAGTTCACAAGGACTCGTTCCATTTGGATCAGAACTATGCTGCTTTTGGCCGCTTGGCAACAGAAACTAGCTTCCAAACCTTGAATAAAATTGCAAATTTGGAAAACCAAGGCGAGCCAACAAACTATGTTCCATTTGACTGGGGCAAGGGAGAGATCCTCAAAGCTGAAGTAATGGAACGCTCGGCAATTGTCGATTTGCTTGAGCAGGGCGAACCAGAACGAGTGTCTGTAACAACAAATCAAACTGCACAATCATATTCTAATGAAAAACTGGGATTCTCCCTTGACACGCCTGTAGGGTGGCTTGTGCAAGAGCCGCCAAGACGTAACCCACAAACACCTGATGTTGTAATTGTAGGCACAAAAGTTGGAGGATTTACACCAGCAATTTCAATTTCGGTAAAAAATTCCAACGGGACATCAATTGAAGATTATTCTATCGAGCTCAAAAAAATCATGCAACCAGCTATCGATGCGGGAGTTCTAACGCTTCAAAATGAGGAACCTACAACAATTGATGGAAAGGAGGCGTTTGTCAGGGATGCAATGGGTCGATTCAACACGACTTCGGGAATAATTAAAGTGCAATTCAAAGAGGTAGTGATCAAAAGCTCTGACAAGTTCTATATTCTGACATACACTAACATTGAAAGTAACTTTGATGCGGCTTTGCCAAAATTTGATGATGTTTTGAATTCGTTTGAAGTAGAATCAGCCGGTGAGATCGTTGAGGCACCATCTACAGATAAAAAAGACGGTGGATGTCTGATAGCAACCGCTGCATATGGAACTGAGCTTGCCCCACAAGTCCAAATGTTAAGAGAGATAAGGGATTATACGGTGTTTGGAACAAGTTCTGGGACGGCATTTATGGGTGCATTCAACAGTGTTTACTATTTGTTTAGCCCAACAGTAGCGGACTTGGAAAGACAAAACCCAATATTCAAAGAAGCTGTCAAGCTTACCTTGACTCCAATGCTTTCGACTTTGTCAATACTAAACTATGTCGAGATTGATTCAGAATATGAGATTCTAGGATATGGTATTGGGATTATCTTGTTAAATGTGGGAATGTACTTTGTAGCACCTGCAGTCGTAATTCTGAAAATAAAAAACAAGATTGCAAAAACTAGTGCAAGAACCTAGGAATCTTCTTTACCGCATGAGATAAAGATATTCTACCCGGACCAATCGCGATGATTGTTAGGTTTGCTGCAAGTAAGATCAAATCGAGCTCAAATCCCCGCTCGCCAGTAAGATTTGCAGCGCCTTTTACATGAAAAATTGCTCCAAGCATGACTATGGATAGTACTGATGATGAAATTCTGCTTAAAACTCCAATGATCAATAATATTCCTGAAACTGTCTCTGCTAACGCAATTGGAATTTGCATCTCTGCTGGTATGCCAAGATTTGACAAAAATCCGACAAATCCAGGATTGAATTTTCCAGAACCGTGGACAATAAAGATTACACCTATTACTATTCTGATTCCAAAATGAGTGATGTCGTTAAACTTACCTTCTCTGATGTTTGCGTCCAATACCAACAAATCATCAATGATATAATTAAAAGCTATTTACCAATAAACTATAGAGACTTTGGTGAGCTCAAGATCTAATTCCATAGAATATAAAAATAGACTAATTAAAACTTGGAACGAGATCGCACCACGATATCATAAAAGATGGGCAAAGCAGAATAACGGCCCATTTCAAAGCACTGCAAAACTTATCACCATGGCAAGACTGCGTTCTGGGAACCAAGTTCTTGATTTGGCATGCGGTACAGGCGCCGTTACTAAAAAAATTCTTGCAAAAATTGGCAAAAAAGGCCACGTTATAGGCATTGATAGTTCTTCTGCTGCAATCAAAATTGCAAAAAAGTGGGTAGCCGGAAAATCAAATGTATACTTTGTTGTCTCTGATGCAGAAAATCTACCTCTTTATGAAAAATTTGATGTGGTGACATGTCAGTATGCGTTGTTCTTTTTTCCAAATGCACACAAAGTGCTACAAAACATAAAACACTGCCTAAAAGAGGACGGAATGTTGGCACTTACAGTTCACGGTGCCAGAGACTCAGTCCCATATTTTAGCAGCATACTTGATGTTGCTACAAAATTCATCCCGGACTACATTCCATCTAGCGCACCTGATCTTGACAGATTTGGAACAGAAACCAAACTAAAAAAGGCAATAATTGATGCTGGCTTTACAAACGTCAAGATCTACCAATACGTGTTTTCGTACAGCCCCGGATCATTTTCAAAATATTGGGCAGATTATCTCAAATATCTGGCAAAACCACTCAAAGAAAAGATAAACAGGCTTTCACCCACACAACAAAACAAAATGAAATCCCAAATCAAACAAAAAACCCTACCATATACAAAAAATGGGCAAATCATGTTTCCATGGAAGGTGCTCTTACTTACTGCAACAAAACCATAGCAAAAATTGTTGGGCTTCCAATGAAACCATTGGAAGCACATACCAACAAATGACTCCACTTGTTTTATTCTAAGAATAATTTGTAATTAGACCCATGTGTGTGTACATTGAACAACACCCTATTACGATTTAATTTCAGATCACGACTAAATCCTTTGTAAATTTATGCAAGATTTGTGGTTTGTCGCTAACCATGACCGAATCTTCAATTCTCACTCCAAATTTTTTTGGGATGTAAATGCCTGGCTCTACAGTGATTGCCATGTTTTTTTGCAGTTTGGTTTCACTTTTTTGGCTAATGGTTGGATGTTCGTGCACATCAAGACCTATCCCATGGCCTGTAGAGTGAATAAAGTACTTACCATAGTTTTTTTTGTCAATATAGTTTCTACACGCATAATCAACTGATTTGCATAAGACGTTTGGTTTTACAGTTTTTAGGCCAAGTTTCTGTGACTCTTTTACAATCTCATAGACCTGTTTTGCCTGATCGCTGATGACACCCAAACCAAACGTCCTGGTAGCATCACTTACGTATCCCTTGTATCTCAGGGTGAGATCAACTACGATCAGGTCTCCGTCTTCAAACTTTCTTTCAGTTACCTGCGCGTGTGGCAGTGCACCATTTGGGCCTCCCGCAATTATTAGCGGATTCAGAGTTGATCTATAGCCAGTACTGAACATCTGGTGTTCCATGGCAAACGACATCAAAATTGCTTGAAGCTCCGATTCACGCTGTCCTCGTTTTATCTTCTTTACACACAGCTCATACATCTCATCAATAATTTTTGAAGCCTCTTTGAGAATTATGATCTCACTTGCGTCTTTTATTTCTCTTGCCCGATAAAACGGATCCAATGAATGGTTTATGTTGGGAATGGATTTTTTGAGGGCTTGCATAGTTGCGTAGTTTTGGCAGTCAGTACAAGTCTTTTTTTGTTTTATTTTATTTGCTAGGCTGGAAACCAGTCCCACTCCACGTTCAGCTTTGATGACTGTGCAGTCAACGGATTCTTCTTTTGCTCTACCTACTTCAAGCTCAGGTGCGATTATTGTTGCATGACCATCTTTTTCCAAGATTCCGATTGCTTCGCCCCAAAAACCCGTCATGTAAAAAAGGTTTTCAGGCTCAAAGGAAACCAGTAAGTCACAGCCGATCTTTTGCGCGTGCTTTAGCAGATTTTTTCGGCGTTGTTGCATGCGTCAGTTGATGCCGGCACAGTAAATTTATCTTTTGGAAAGTTTGTATAGCCGAGCTTGGATTTTTGCAATGTTGGAAGAAAAGAAAAAAATTGTCGCACTACTTTCAGGCGGACTAGACAGCCAGCTTGCTGTAAAAATGATGCAAAAACAGGGATTTGAGGTATCTGCAGTTGCGATCAAGACTCCATTTTGTGATTTTGATTGTGGTCGAGGGTGTGGATTTGAAATAAGGGAAAGGGCAGATACGCTGGGTGTTAATCTCAAAACAGTCTACTTGGGGGACGAGTACATTGAGATGCTAAAAAACCCAAAACACGGATTTGGATCGGGGATGAACCCATGCATTGACTGTCGCGCAATGATGTTCAGGGCAGCAAAAAAACACATGGAGGAGATCGGAGCTGATTTTATAATTTCAGGTGAAGTCTTGGGGCAGAGGCCGATGAGTCAACATGGACCTGCACTCAAAACAATTGAAAAAGAGTCGGAACTTGAGGGCTACATAGTGAGGCCTCTTTCAGGCGCATTACTTGGAAAAACAATTCCTGAAGAAAACGGATTAATAAAAAGGGAAAATCTGGGTATGATTCGTGGCCGCACAAGGAGAGCACAACTACAGATGGCAAAAGAATTCGGAATTGAAAACCCACCGAACGCAGGTGGGGGGTGTCTACTCACTGACCCTGCATTTGCATTAAGAGCAAAAGATCTATTCAAGCACATAGAAACTCCTACTACAAACGACATAGATCTTCTAAAAGTTGCAAGACATTTTAGACTAGATGAGAACACAAAGCTGGTTGTGGGACGAAATAAAGACGAAAACGAAATGATAAAAGCTCTTGCGTTACCACACGATTTGATATTTTATGCAAAAGATCATGTGGGACCAAATGCGCTTTTGCGTGGCCAAAACACAGAAACTCACAAACAACTCTGCGCAGCAATAACTCTGCGATATTCAGATGCACCAAAAGAAACACAGGGGACAGTAGTTATAGAACAAGATAACGGATCCCAAAAATCAGAAATTACAACAAACAGGGCAGACGAATCTGATTACATCAAATACAGAATTTAGGAACAAAACTAAAAATCTGTTCGTGTTTTATGCGAAAGACTTTTTGAGGGAGTAATTTGCATCTTAATTAGATGCAAAAGCAAGAAAGCCCGACCTATCTAAAGGCAATAACAATTCGGGACCCAAGCGACATCCACTCAATCAAGGAAGACATGAAAAAAAACATGATCCTGATTCTGCGAGTGACGCCACTTGCACAAAAAGATGTTGAGCAGCTACGAAAGCTTGTTGAAGAATTGTACGCACAAGCAAAAAACTTCAACGCAGATATTGCTAGATTGGGAGAAGAACGAATCATCGTCACTCCGCCTGGCGTAAAAATTTGGAAGCCAGAATACGATCTAAAATAATATTAAAACACCGCGTATGATTTCTACGCCCTCTTAATATCAAATAAACTGAAATATTTTGCAAAGTGAAAAAAGTTTTCTCGGCCATTGTTTTGCTGGCAATTATACTGGTCACACCGGGACTAGCATCAGCTGAAGACGACAAAGCCAGCATAATCGAGGAATGTGAAAAAATCTTTCCTGAACTAGAAGTACTTGGGAAAGCAAAATTCGATCAACGCTATTTGTATTTTACAAATCTTCAAGACTGCTACACACTTTATGACGATCCGATCTGGTATTCGAACGGTCAAGATCGCACACAAGAACTGATCGAGCTGCTTGACAAACCAGTACAGGAAACCCCCGTGAGGGATCGATTTGTGCAAAACAATAGCATTCCACAATGGATAAAAGATGATGCTACGCGATGGCACCAAGGAAAGGAAAGGGATAACATTTTTTCTTATGGAATAAGATACATGATAACCTCTAAAATACTGCACACGCAGATCAGCACATTTGATCCCCAAAACTGTACCATCAATGCGATCTGCATCTCAGAAAATGACTTTCTCAAATACTCAATCAAAGACAGTCAGATCGGTGACGTCGTCACATTAACACACACCTTTGGAACATCAAGCGATTCTATTACGGTGAGTACTGCCGAGGTATCAAGGAATGGCAAAACAACTGACTATCTGCAAATAAAAAGCGACGGTCTAATCAAAAGCGATCAGGCCAAATATTATCAATTTGCGCACAAAATACCTATGCGCCTTGGCACAACAATCAACTCTGTTTTCGATATCAAAGTAACAGATGAAATCGTATTTCCAATCAAGGACAAAAAAAGAGACGCATTTTTGGCATGGGATGACACCAAACAATACCACGAGGTAATAGACAAGCAGACGGGAATAGTCCTTTTCATAAAGCAAGAAAACAGAATAAAAAAATCAGTGTGGTCAGCAGAGCTCATAGATACTAACGTCTTTACAAAGGAAATCAAAATTCAGTACGACGACATGAGAATCCCGCCCTGGTTTAGAACCACGGTAAAGTGGTGGACAGAGGAGAAGATTTCTGATGTGGAATACCTAGACGGGATCAGTTATTTGCTTAAAAACAACATTATGCAGATTTAGGCCTAAAGCCCGAACTAAAATAACCTGACTGCCTCTTGAACTTGGGGATAGTGTGCTGGGACTCTGAACATTCTACGAATGTTCATGGCGAGATTCTCGCATTTTCTTCGTTCACCATGGTTCACAAGAACTCGCCTTAGCTTTGGTCGTAGCTTGTGCACAAACGAAAGCAATTGGTTGTAGTCGCTATGTCCTGAAAACCCGTCAAGCTTTATCATCGAGCAGTTTATGTTGACTACCTCAACCTTGCCTTCCTTGCCTAACAGCGAGACCTGTTTTGCTCCATCCAGAACCCTGCGCCCAAGTGTTCCGTTAACTTGGTACGAGACAAAAATTATCTTGTTTTTATTTCCTGGGGCAATGTTTCTAAAATACTCCAAGACCGGTCCACCTTCTAACATGCCAGACGTTGCAAGTATTATGCAGGGGGTTCCCTCCCTTAGTGGCTCCTCCCTTGCATCGGAGTGCTCAATATTTGTGAAATATTCGGAATCAAATGGATTGTCATCAGTTTCGAGGATTTTTTGTCGTAGCTCGCGTGCCAGATATTCTGGGAACGCCTCATGTATCGCAGTCGCTTCCGAAATCATTCCCTCCATGAAAACTGGAGCCTCTACCATCTGGCCTGCCTTCATGTAATAATCAATCACCATCATTATTTCCTGTGCGCGTCCAACCGCTGGGATTGGAATGAGAACTTTGCCCCCATCAACTAGTGTATTGTTCACCGCATTGATGAATGCAGACTCGACTTCCTGTCTTGTTGGCTGTATGTCCTCTCTTGCTCCATATGTGCTCTCAATTAGTAAAGTCTCGACACGAGGATAATTCCAAGAAGCGCTCTCAAAGAGGATGCTTTTACCAAACTTGATGTCGCCAGTGTACACAAAATTGTGATCGCCATTACCAATATGGAAATGACATGTTGCCGAACCCAAGATGTGTCCTGCATTTGAAAACACAAGCTTGATGTCAGGCGCAATATCTGTGACGGTTCCATATGGGATTGTTACCGTCTGTCTCATTATTTGCTTGACATCTCGCTCTGCATACAGTGGTACACGTCCTTGGGCAGCAGCTACCTTTACTGCATCAAGCTGAATCAAATTCATCATTGGCAGTGTTGGTTCGGTGCAATAGATCGGCCCTTTGTATCCATACTTGCACAAAACTGGCAAAAAGCCGGTGTGATCAAGATGTGCATGTCCAATTACAATGGCGTCAATTTCATCAAGCGTAATGTTTGCCCAATCAAGTCTTGGAAATGACTCTAGGGGTGTACGGGCACCAGGGTTGATGCCGCAGTCAATCAGAATCTTGCTCTCGGGTGTGGTAAGCAGCATGCTTGATCTCCCGACTTGGCCAAAGCCGCCAAGTGTTAGTAGTGAGACTTCGGATTTCTGAGCAAGCCGTGGCCGAAATATGCTTTCACCTATTTGCTTGAGGTGTTTTGCCCTGTCCGTAGATGAAACCTTTAGGTTGTAGTGTATCGCCTGAATCGTACTTGATGGAATAGTTGTTGCCTTTCTGATGCGCAGTCGCCATCCAGTAGTTTCGGTTAGCTGAGCAGTATTAAATTCAGGGTTGTTGTGCAAAAGCCAAGGTCTTTTCACTTCTAGTGATACCTCGCCTGTGGCAGTATCGAAAAAAGTTCCCCCAAGCTCGGCGTCCTTTGGCAGTGCCTTTGCTATGATTTGTCTTGCGTCCTCTTCTGTCTTTCTAATTGATTCTTCAGTTCTGACAACAATCCTTTTTTTGATAATGTTGACAAGATCGGAAATGATCTCATTGTGTTCCATGAGATACAACGGCGATTTGGTGTAAAGGGCAATTCTTGGCCCCTCGTAATCGATCTTGCTTACTTGGGCCTCCTTTGGAATACTTTGCAGTATAGTCGCCATTACATTTGGGGCTGTTGATGATGTTTCCTTTTCCTGTTGTCTTTTTTGCATTAAATCACTACAAAGCTATGATGGCTTTCTTTTGCTCTTTTGTCAAGAGACGGAATCCATCCTTATCAATAATTGCAACATTGATGCCGTCTCCCGTACCAATGTTTCTTACAATTGCTGCTTTCACAGCACGTAATGCGATAATCTTTGCCTCTTCGACTTTGAGGTTATCACGGTATTCATCTTCAAGGACTCCATACGCTACCGGTGATCCGCTTCCAGTCGTGACATATTTTTTTTCTTCGACAGAGCCAAAGACGTCGACGTTTACTAGTGCAGGACCGTCCTTGTCGTATCCGCCAATGAGGATATCTGCAATGAATGGGTATCCTCTGTTTTGATGGAATAAAAGCGAACAAAGTCTTGCAAGGGATCTGATTGGGATGTTTTCATTTTTTTGAACCTTGTGTATGTTTGCATGGTATCGTAAAACATCGGTAATATTCTGTGCATCGGCAACACCACCTGCCATCGTCATGCCTGCGTGTTTGGCAAGCTGTTGGATCTTCATTGTGTTGTTGTTTGCGATGAAATAGCCTGCGCTTGCACGCATGTCTGCGCACAAGACGACACCGTCGCTTGCTTTGATACCTACTGTGGTTGTTCCATGTAGAATCTTCTCTTCTACGTTATTAGATGACAAAAAATACTCCTAGATAGTCTGCAGTAGTTTTTCCCCTTTTAAATAACTTGTTGTTGGAGGGGAAGTTGATAAGGCGTGGCCTCAACAACTACGTAATGCAAAATACTCCATCGCATACAATGGAGCTTCCACGCCTGATTGTGGTTGGGGAAAAAAACATTGGACAGGTTGGAAGATTTTTACGGTCTTTGAGTGAGCCAAAAAAAGTTTCAGTTGTCGCAGGAATGCATGTGCAAAAAATTGTCAAAACCCAATTCCAAAAATCCCTCTCCGCATCAAAAATACGCTTTGTCTGGCACACTCCAAAAGGAAATGACGAAAAGTCAATAATTCACGTCCAAAATGAAATCCGAAAAGACAAAAGCGATCTAATAGTCGGGATTGGCGGTGGCCGCTCAGTCGATGTTGCAAAAATGATAGCGTTTAATCTTGGTAAACCATTTGTGAGTGTGCCAACTGCCGCATCGCACGATGGCATTGCAAGTCCCTTTGTCTCTGTGAGGGGAGAAAAACCCCACTCCATTGTTGCAACAGCGCCACTTGGAGTTTTTGTCGACATTGACATAATCAAGAGAGCACCAAGGAATCTTTTGGCAAGTGGATGTGGTGATCTTGTCGCCAAGATTACAGCTGTAAGAGACTGGGAGATTGGTAGGGACAGAACTGGCGAATATTTCGGTAGATATTCTGCTAATCTTGCGTCAATGAGTGCAAAAATCCTACTAGAGGCAACAGAAAAGAAAAAACTTCCAGACATTCGAGAAATTGTAGAAGCTCTGATTAGTGCAGGGGTTGCATCATGCATAGCGGGCAGCAGCAGGCCATGTTCTGGCTCTGAGCACCTGTTTTCTCATGCATTAGACAAACTTGCTCCCGGAATTGGGCTTCATGGTGAAAAATGTGGCATCGGAGCTATTCTGATGGCAAAACTACAGGGCCAAGACTGGAAAAAAATCGCAAAGACCCTCAAGAATGTTGGAGCTCCAACCACCGCAAAAGAGATTGGCCTAAAACAAGACCTGATTGCAAAGGCGCTAGTTATTGCCCAGTCGTTGAGACCTGAACGCTATACGATTCTAAAAGAAACCCTGATGACAAAAAAAAGAGCAACAGATCTTGCAAAAAGCACACATGTAATATAATAAAATCTACTGATCGAATCTTCGTAGAAATCATCCATACAAAAGCTACGCGCGCGTTAAATACAAAAATCCCACACTTGTTCTCATGACAACAACAGCTTGGAAATGTTACCGATGCGATCTAACATTCAAAGAAGAATCGATAGCAGAATTGCACGAAAACATCTGCAACCACCAATCAAGAGAAATTAGAATAGCGGTAGCATAAGACCATAAAACGGATTAGGAAGGATGTCTCTAATCCAAAAATATGAAGTGTAAGAACGTTCAAGCCGGTTGTTTTCATGATTCTAATCTTCATGACAATGGAGGTCGGTGCCTTGTCAAGGGCTGTAAGTGCATCTTGTTTTGTAAAAGCCAAAGCTAATTTGGTAGGGTACTATTTGTGATGAGTAACGAAGCCTTTGCCAATAAATTCAGAAACGGCTCTCCGAAAAGCAAATTCACAATTCTGTCAGAGAACTTGTCCAGTACGTGGCTTGTCGCCTCAGTCAAAACCGTGGTTTCCACAATATCAAAGGTCTTGTTCAGTGCTTGGTCTGCAACGATATCTGAAGGCACTCCTTGGTCTAGCTGTTCAAGAAGACTTGGAATGAAGCCCTGTACTTCTTGTGGTACGCTCTCTCCCATTACCGCGGAAGCGCTAGCCTCGCTTGGTGCCCTTATTGCTTCCTTTACCAGATCCTCGAACATCTGGAACACAACGACTCAGTTTAGTCTTTAATCTGTGCGTACTTGATATATTAAGCGACACAGACCAACTTGGCAACAAACAAAAAAACCCCTTCCAGTGCGGAAAATCCCGTATTTTAGAGCAATGAGCTGTTTGTTGACAAACACTGTAGAACAAATTATTAGTAAGGGTTTAAGACTAAAATCGAAGAGGCATCTTGGTGATAAAAACGAGTCAAACATTAGTCAGCTTGTATAACTCAATGCTAAAGACGTTAATAGACAGGCGAGCGGAGCTAGTAAAAGAAATTGAAGACATTAACCATCAAATAGTTGAGCTAAAAGTAGAAGCTAAAGAAAGCGGAATAACCCTAGCAAACTAAACGCAAAATCCTACATTTCTAATCTTTGTAATGATGATATATTGCATGAAAATTCAAAATAGCTAATGGATCTTGTTTTTTCTGACATTCATGCGGATATTGAAGGGCTAGAAACCATACTAAATATTGCATTTTCTTCGGAATTTAAAGACAGGTACGGCGAGATCTCCAGGATAATAAATTTAGGAGATCTTTTGGAACGAGGAACAAACCCAAGGGAGGTCATGCAGAAAATGACAGAGTTATCAAAATCCTACCCAATGATCTCAGTCATGGGTAACCATGACGAGGGGTTTCTGTACAAGCGATTTCTGAGCGGAAGTCCATATCCAAGCATAAAGGCTCACGAATTATTATCTGAAAAAGACACCGAGTTTTTCAAGAAAAACAAGGACGGAACATACGGTGACCAATTTGTAATTGATCAAAAAAACAAGATCTTATGTGTTCATGGAGGGCCAATAAACCCAGAAAAAATCACCAAAGAAGGTGATGATCCTTGGCTATACCAAAGAACTTGGCAGAGGCTCTCAGAGGAAAACCACGAGTTTCACAGCTATTACGGCTATCACTACAAACCCGACTCGGCATTCAAAGAAGGAAAAAACCACTTTGAGAACTTCATTATTCTATGCGGCCATCAACATATAGAGGCGGCAATAAAGCAAAACAAAAACCAAATTACAAACATCTGGTCATTTGAGCACCAAACAGAGAAGATCTCATCACATCTTCTACAAAAACACGAGTTTCCAATCGAGCAAAGCAACAATTATCTGATAAGAGTTGGGCTTGGAGGCCCACAAGGGCACCATCAGGGAGGTTTTGCAAAGCCGCACTTTGCCATAATTGAACACGAGCCAAAAAAGATAATCCTCTTTGGCGTAGAGTAATCAGTAAATTAAAATGAATTACAATGTCTAGCAAAGCAATGAAGGCAATTGTTCTTGGAGGCTCAAAAGGAATTGGCAAAGCAATAGCCGACTCGCTTTCCTCTGTTGGCTGTGACGTTGTATCCACTTCAAGAAAGGACATCGATACATCAAACCTAAACAGCGTCAAAAGATTCATCAAAAAACACAAGCAAACAGAAATCCTAGTTTTGAATACGGGAGGCCCGCCACCAAAACAATTCCACGATGTAACGGAAAAAGAATGGCAAAAATATCACAACCAATTATTCTTGGGATTTTGTATTTTGCTACAAAAGCTAAAGGTGCGAAACGGCGGTTATGTTTTTGTGATAACCTCTGGCGTCATAAGAGAGCCAAACCCAAGACTCGTAATCTCTAGTGCATACAGACTTGCCTTTACAGCTGTTTTCAAGCTGGCTAGCAAAGAACTTGCCGCAAAAAAGATCAGTTGCATAAACATTGCACCGGGGCTAATCAACACAGACAGACTCAGAGATCTCGGTAACGCAGATGACCTTGCAAAATCATTACCAATGAAACGCCTTGGCGAACCAAAAGAAATTGGTAATTTCATAAAATCAATAGTTGAAAACAAAATCAAGTATCTTTCTGGCGTCACAATCAACTTTGATGGCGCAAACTCTAGCTTTGTTCTTTGAAGACAAACGATTAAAGTCTCTAAAACCACACTCAAATCATGGTAACCTGTCACAAGTGTTTTGAAGAGAAACATGACCAGTGCATGGGAAAGGCTGGCATGATGGAATGTTCTTGCAATATATGTTCCCCATAGAACCATGAGCGCAACAGAAATTCTAAGACAAGATCATCTCAAAATAAAGAGGCTAGAAAAGATAATCATAAAATGCTACAAAGACTTGTATGCAGGAAAATCAATTCCACTCTCTGACATTGAAAAGATTAACTATGTTATTTTGGAATTTCTAGACTCGATCCACTATTCCAGAGAAGAAGACTCGTATTTTGCGTGTGTTGCAAGCTATGATACCCTGAAAGATGAAATCAGAAAGTTCATGATAGAACACGAGTTTAGCCGAAGAATTGCAAAAAATATTGCAAAGCACCTTCAAAAATGGCAAAATGGAGAAGACGCAAGGGAGCCGGTGGCAAGATTTCTGAGAACCTATTCTATTTACCTGGAGGATCACCTAAAAAAAGAAGAAGAGTTTTTTGCCAAGGCGCAAAGCGAGGTTCTCTCCAAAGAAGAGGAACAAGAAATGTATGAACAATTTCAGTCCGTGATGGCAGTATCCACAAAAATCGAGACAATCCTAAAAGAAATCGATTATTTGGAACAGCAGGACTGGTTCAAGTCGTAAAGTCTTTAAGAACTTGAAATTTGAGATAAAATGAAAATGGGATTTGTAGTATGGATGACTGGACTTCCATGTTCTGGCAAAACAACCATAGTCCGGGCAATGCAAAAACACATTCCAAACTTGGCTATTTTGGATGGGGATGAGCTAAGAGAATGGCTCTCGCCAAAGGACTTTTCAATGGAAGGCAGAATTGAGCACAACAAACGAGTGGCACACCTAGCAAAGCTTCTCTTAAAACACAACGTCCCATGTGGCGTTTCACTAGTCAGCCCATTTATCCAAAACAGAGATGACGCAAGAAAAATTATTGCCGACGACAAACGATTCTTTGAGGTATATGTAAAATGCTCCCTTCAGGAATGCGAAACCAGGGATGTCAAGGGAATGTACAAAAAGGCACGTAACAACGAGATCAAAAACTTTACCGGAATAAGCGACCCATATGAGGCGCCAGAAAACGCAGATCTGGTCATTGACACCGAAAAGGAAACACTAGAGCAAAGCGTTCAGAACCTCCTGAATTTTCTCAAATCAAGGAACCTAGACAGCTGAACGGTATTGTCTGAGTATTTGGTCATGGACTAGGCCATTTGTCACAAGCAAGCCATTTTCGTGGTTTATCTTTTCAGTATTGTATAAAACCTCGCCTCCAAACATGTCTGTCATCTTTCCGCCTGCCTCAGTAACCAAACAATACGACGCACAGGTGTCCCACTGTTTTATTTTGTCCGAAGTTGTCAGATACAGCTCCGCCAAGCCCATGCAAATTTCTGCAACCTTTAGTGAGCTTCCCCTGCTCTCAAAGCTCAAAACGCCAAGACTCTTGAAAAACTCTTTTTCTTTTTCTGAGAGATGAAATCTGCTTCCCACCGCTCTGCACTTTGTGAGATCACTGGTTTTGCTCACCGTTAGCTCTTGCCATTTTTGATCTTCAAGCTTGTATGCACCATTTCCCTTTTGTGCCAAAAATATGGTGTTAGTTGTGGGCCTGCAAATCAATCCCAAGACCGGCTTCTTGTTCTCAACTAGCCCAATCATGATGGTAAACTCACCCGTCCTGTTTACAAAATCACTAGTGCCATCAAGCGGATCTACAACCCAAATTTTGTCATGACTCAGACGTGATTTGTCATCCTTGTCCTCCTCTGATAAAATTGGAAGGCCAGAAGAAGAAAGAACTTGCTTTATGATTTCGTTGCTCTGCAGGTCCGCTTGTGTTATTGGCGAATTGTCGTCTTTGAGCTCCGATGTGAACTCCTTACTGTAGACTTGCAAAACGGCCTTGCTTGCCCTTATTGCAGCTTCCACTGCAAACACAGCTTCGCTGATTGGATTTGCAAATGGCAGTTTTGGTGACATTTTATGTGGTGAGTTCCGGCTTTATCGTCCAAACTACTGCCAACACAATAAACGGAATTGAAATTAGTCCGATTATCTGAAGCAGGATGAAAAGCTGCGGTTTTGTCTCCTCCGGTGCCATATACAGCCATGGCAATGGCAGTGAAATGACAAACCAAATCATCGCAAGAAGTACGATTGTCTGTACGCGTTTTTTCTTTCTTTGTTCCAACGCCTTAGCTCATTGTTTGGATATTAAATTGATTTGGGCAAGTTTATTTTGCAGATTCGCCGCCATCTAGAGCCAAAACCGTGCCTGTAGCCCACGATGAATCATCAGTCGCAAAATACAGGGCGGATTTTGCAACATCGTCAACTGTGCCAAACCTGCCAATTGGATACTGAGAGTTTTGTATCTCCCTTAATGTTGGAGTCGCAAGAAACTCTTGCGTCATGTCCGTTTCTACGACCCCTGGACAAATACAATTTACGCGGATCTTGTTTTTTGCATATTCTATTGCCCATGATTTTGTGAGCAACACAAGTGCTGCCTTTGACGCAGAATATGCATCCGCATTAAAATTCTCATAAGCTTTTAGGCCTGCATTTGAGGCAATGTTGATTATGACACCGCCATTTTTCTGTAAATATGGAATTGCTGCCTTTGTAAAGCGAAACTGTCCTGTCAGATTTATGTCAATTACCTCATTCCATTCTGATTCTGAAATCTCATGAAGTGGCTTTATTTTTGGCAAAATCCCAGCATTGTTTACCAAAATATCTAGTCTGCCAAACTTTTCAATGGTCTTGCTAACCACAGATCGTACCTCGGATTCCTTTCTAATGTCAGCTGGCACTGAGAAAACACCTCCAAGATCTTGGGCGGTTTTTTGTAGTCGATCTTGATTCTTTGCTGTAATCACAACACAAGCTCCCTCCTTTGCAAAAAGCTCAGCTATCGCTTTTCCAATTCCCCGACTAGAGCCAGTAACTAGTGCAACCTTACCAGTGAGCCTCATTATTTTTGTTAGAATGATTTTGTAATATTGTTTTTCGAAAAATCAGACACAAGGTTTTTTATTATATGTAGTTCTTTTATGTAAAAATTCACACTAAATCTTAAATAAGATAAATTCCTATATAAAATAATGCGAAAGGACATAAATCCTATCGACTGAGGACGCGTGGCCCAGTAGAACGGATTTGTGAACCATGAACGCACTGGCGTTATGGTAGCGAGAGGTGTTCTCTCATGTTCTACGTCTGGGGCCACGCCTAGCCTTTATTTTATCAGATAAACGGAAACCGGCCCTAATGTGTTTCCATGAGGATTAATCGTTATTTGGAGTTCTTGGTCTTCTAGAACCTCGATCGTATTCTGGCCCAGGTACTTCCAGGTATAGTATGAAGAAATGCCCGTTTCATGTTTCGTTCCCTCCAACTCAAAATCTTCAGAAAATGAAAATGTACTGCCATTTAGTGCAATTGACAAAATTTCTGGACTGTCTCCGTTTGGAACAAATCGAAACTCATAGACTCCCTCTTTGATTGTAAAGGTTTCAGAAAAAACTCCATCATCA
>JBQTHG010000048.1:0-2734 GCA_052390175.1 Nitrososphaerota archaeon
CCAACCTTCAAACAAGTACTTTGCAACTAGGGAGAGACTATCATACCACCCAAGACCAAAGAACTTTGCAGGTTATGGTATCAAGGGTACGGCTGGCTCTGCACAAAGCGCACCTCCACCAAAGCCACAGACAACTACCCCACCGCCACAGACTCAGACATCGTCAGGTGGACAAGGCTCAAAAAAGAATCAGCTTGAAGAGTATGAAAAACAATACCTTGCAAGACTTCAACAACAACAGCAACAAGCACAACAGGCAGCACAAGAAGCGGCAAAAGCACAACAGGCAGCAAGCGCAAAAAGAGGCGCGATGCCACAGGGCTGGAAACCATCCTAAAGAAATTTCTTCTTTCTTTTCTAATTTTTCAAAACATCTAGCACTTCTTGCACATGGCCTTTTGGTTTGACACTTGGATATGCTTTGAAGATTTTACCTTTTTCGTCTACCAGAAACGTGCTTCTGATTACGCCCATGTACTCTTTGCCCATGAACTGTTTTTTCCCCCAAACCCCAAACTTTTTGCACACCTCTGACTCTGTATCAGAAAGAAGCACATACGGAATCCCCATCTTGTTAACAAATTTTTTGTGTGATTCCACGTCATCTGTTGAGATGCCGATTATTTGCACTCCCAACTTTTGGAATTTCTTGTATTCTTTGGTGAACTCGTCTGCCTCAATTGTACAGCCTGGGGTAAAGTCTCGCGGATAAAAGTAGACTACGTACTTTTTGCCCTTGAAATCTGATGATTTTACCAAGTTGTCGTTTGCGTCAGGCAGCTCGAATTTTGGCGCTGGATCGCCTTCTTGTATCACAAATTGTGCTCACCATCTCCTCAATTAATTATTTGTGAACATGTGAATCAGATTATTTTGAAAGATGTAACAATAAATATAAAAAACACCCAGGTCAAACAAGTCAGGCTATGACATTAGCCTTGGTGTAATACCAGAACCGTGTCCGTGTGACTCTGATAATGTCTACCAACACAAAAAAGAAAAATGGTAGACATGAAAGCGATCGAATTGGCATTTTTAGCAATAGGTGGAGTCGTAGGAACGTTTCTAAGATACAAGATCACGGTGATTCCGACATACATTGTAGCCCTGCAAGCTAATGTTTTGATTGTAAATGTAGTTGGAAGTTTTGTTTTGGGTGCTTTCGCAGTCATATCGCAGCAATGGAACCTTGATGGAAAATATGCCATGTTGATTGCTTTTGGTTTCTGCGGTTCGTTTACTACGATGTCAGCTTTAGCTTATGATACAAGCGATCTACTCAACAGCGCAAAGTATGGCTTGATGATAGTGAACATTCTTGCCAATTTTGGTCTGTCCGTGGCAGCTATATTTGGTGGCAAAGCTTTGCTAAATGTCATAGTTGGAAACCATCCAATCTAGATGAAAGATCTGTTTTCACCCCAAGAGACGCCTACTTAGTTTTGGCCTACTCGAATATTTTATATTGTAAGCGACTGAGCAGGTTTTCATGGTTAATGGCAGATCATGGTTTGCAGAGGCAATTGCAACATTTTGTCTAGTGTTTTTCGGCCCACTCTCAGTAATCATGGCAGCTACGGCATTTGGGACTGGATTATCAATAGAAGGGATAATTATGATCTCATTAGGGCATGGTGCTGCAATAGGCTTGATGGTGTACGCATTTGGCCATGTCTCAGGTGCCCACATCAATCCAGCTGTCACCATATCGATGCTAGTTACAAGAAGAATCGGCATACTGGATGGAATTGGGTACATTGTGTTCCAAATAATTGGTGCAATAATTGCAGCATTTTCACTCAAAACTATTTTGCCTGAGCTTGGGGCCAAAGTTAACTTTGGTACCCAAGGCGGCCCAAGCGATCTGTTGAATCATAGTGCAATGGCAGGCTTTGCAGTTGAGCTTATTCTGACATTCTTCCTCGTAACTGTGATTTTCATGACTGCAGTTCACAAAAAGGCACCCGCGGGAATGTATGGCCTAGTCATTGGCGGAATGATCTTTTTGATACACCTAGTTGGTGTGCCGCTGACTGGCGCATCTGTAAATCCTGCAAGGACGCTAGGCCCAGCAATCATATCAGGATACTGGGACTTTCACTGGATTTACTGGGCAGGCCCGATAATTGGCGCAATAATTGCTGGCCTCATCATGAATTACATCTTTGTCAAAAAGGCAGAGACTGCATAAACTGCAAACGTTTTTTACAAATCTGATTTTTGTTACTTCAGGGTCCGTTGCACAGCTTGGATAGTGCGGACGCTTGCGGAGCGTCAGGTCGTGGGTTCAAGTCCCCCCGGGCCCGCCTTCACTGTTAGTACAAATTTTACTATGTCCATTGAGCCCTTAACTTCTACAACAGAGATAAAAACTCGTCTCTTGTTAGGCCAGCATCTTCGATTATTGCGCTTAACGTACCTCTTGCGATTTCTTTATGGTTTGGAATTGTGAGCCTCCGAAAAGGTGGTTTGTTATGTCTTAGTATGATGTGGCTTCCAGTTTGGTGATCTGTGTAATATCCTAATTTTGATAATATTTTGATCAGTTTTGGTGCAGATATGACTGGAAGTTAGACATTGATTTCTACCAACTCCTCATCTACTGGAGGAATTGGCTCATTGTGTTTTTTTAGGCTTTGAAGATAACCCTCTATTGCATCTTTGATGTTGCTCAATGCTTCGCTTCTTGTCTTTCCCTGTGAGATGCAGCCTGGGAGTGATGGACATTTTACAA
>JBQTHG010000049.1:0-72644 GCA_052390175.1 Nitrososphaerota archaeon
TCCACATTATTACTGTTAAAGACCTCGATTAGGTCGCAAAGATCAGCCTGCTCACGCAGTGCATCAAGTAAGCTGAATGGATGCGGTGCGCATGAAACTGCGTCCTGTTTTTTTATCTCATCTAACACTACTTCTAGCGGCAGTCCAGCCCTGATCTCCTTTGACAAACCATACGCAATCACATGAGCTCCAGTGTTAGTTGTGATTTCTTCTGCTGGAAAAATCTGAATGTGTTTGTATTTCATATGATCGTTTTTGTATTGCAACATCTGAGCGTGACCATTTAGGGTGTTGTGGTTTGTGACATATAGTGCCTCAAGACCAAGCGCGTTTGCCCTTGCGAGCTGTTCCTGGATTGTTATGTCGCAGTCGTATGGTGGTTCTTCTTCCCCCACATGGAAGTTTGAAAAAGAGTTGTGGCAGTGAAGTTCTGTTTTTATGTAATCCAAATCAATTGCAGTCTTTTTAGCAATAATTATAATCCTTTTGTGATGATCTACCTAAACAGATCAGTTTCCTTTGTCCGAAGTACATCTTTAATGCCGCCAGCGGACTGAACGAATTCAAAGTCGCGAATGACTGCAAATGGACAGTCTTTTGTCTTTTTCATCACCAGTTCTGCTGCTGCACAGATCTCATCTGCCTGCGCGATTGCAGTAACCCTTAGTGTCCTGTCAAAGACGTCTTTTTTTCCCTCATAGTTATCTATTGCACTCATTCCAGAAACTCCAATTGCGCAATTTATCTGCCCCTCCCTAAATGGCCTGCCAAATGTATCTGAAATCAGGACTGCTACTTTTTTGTCTGTTTTCGATAGGATTTTTTGCGCAAAATTGGACGCAGATTTGTCTGGGTTTTGTGGAAGCATTGCTGCAAACCCTATTGGCAAATTACTTTCATCAACTCCCGAATTTGCGCAAACAAAGCCATGTTTTGTCTCGGTGATAATTATGCCGCGTTCCATTCGAACAATCCTTTGTGATTCTGAGAGAATTACTTCGACTAATTTTGGATCCTTTTGGTACTCAGCTGCGATTCCCACTGCAAGGATGGATGGAATTACGTTAGCAAGCTCAACTACATGGCCTTCTTGTTTTGAGATGATTTTTTGCGCAATCACGATAATATCTCCGTCCTCTAGTTCCTTAAAATTGGATAGAAAAATCTGCGCGATGTCATCTCCTTTTTGTATTTCCTTTTTTATTATGATTGGAATGACTTGGACAGGCATTAACGATCAGAAACTGGAATTCTAATTTAACTTACTTGGCTCTTTTGCGGTATGTCGTTTTGCCCTCAAAGCAGGTTTGATTGATTCAAACGGATAATTTTTGATCATTTTTACATGATCCATAAACCAACATACCCTATGATGCAGGTAAAACTAAACCAAGCACAGCTAGAAAGAGTCCATGAGGAAATCTATGGACTTGCAAAGGACGAATCACCAATTTGCATCCAGCTTGAAAAGCTTGACAGGTATATCCAGGAACGCAACGGTAAGGGCTTCAAGCCAGATACATTTGACACGTTTGATTACGGTATCTAGTTGTTGAGAAAACAGTTCGTTAGATGGTATCAGCTATGCGACAGTCTGCAGCTGTAGTTTGAGATCGTAATGCTTGTTTATCATGTCGATTAGATTTGTTAGATTTTTTTCCTCGATTGTTACGTCTGCCCTTTCTTTTACAACATCCTGCGCCCTAAAGGCCACCCCGAGTCCGCAAATATCAAACAAAGTCATGTCATTTGCACCATCCACAGTAACTACGATGTTCTCTTTTTTTTCCTTCCATTCTTCGATTTTTATTCTTGCAGACTTTGCTTTGTCTGACGTTACATGGATTTTTACCCCGTCGAGTTTTCCATCCTTGAAGACAAGTTCGTTTGATAACACATAATCAAGGTCTAGTTCTTCTTTGAGTCGGTCAGTCATTATGGTAAATCCGCCAGAAACTGCAAGTAGCTTCCATCCAGCTGCCTTGAGAACCCGGCAGGTCTCCTTTGCACCAGTCATTATTGGAAGTGTATCTGCAACTTCCTTGCATATTTCATAATCAAGTCCCTTTAACGCATTAACCCTAGTTCGTAGTCCTTCTTCCCAGTTTATCAGGCCCTGGATTCCCTTTCTGGTGATATCCCAGATTTCCTTTTCTTTGTTTACCTTTTCTGCAAGAATCGGCAAATATTCAGCATCAAAGAGCACTCCTTCCACATCAAAAATCGCAAGCAATTTTTTCTACTTTTGGACAAAAATCTATCAATATAAAAGTTGAAGTTTATTCCGAGATCGCTTTATCGCTAATATTAAATCACAGTAGAAAACTTGTCAGGCTATGGAAGAGCTTGAGCACAAATACGAAGTAGAGATCAAGGCCGCTGAAAAAATGCAAAAAATTCCAGACAACGTAAAAGAAGAGCTAAAGGCATCCGGTATGATGGATGACAAGGGAAAGCTCAAGCTCAAAGGCGTAAGCCCAAAAATGCTAAAGAAAATGAAGCAGGAGTTTGTAGAGTGTCCCGTCCTAAAATCCGACATTCACTTTATCCAGTGTTTTGTGTGCCCTAACTTCCAAAGCAGAGTCATGGGTAAGGTTCTCTGCAAGGGCAGCCCATTAAAATAGAATTATTATAAAAAAGAGATTATTATGGTCTGGTTCCCCAGCCAAGTTGTATTAGTCTTTCTGCAGTTGCTGATTTCACACATGCCGGTGAGCCGTTTGAGTTTTTGAGGATCAGTTCCATGTCAGAACTACACGTGACATCTTCCGGTGCAACACCAGACTCAACTTGTCTTAGTGGTGCTATGCCCATGTATTCTTCTTCATGTTCTTCTTCGTGTTCTTCACTACCCATCAATTCTGCCGGTATGAGATCTTCTGCTTCTTCCAGCTTTACGAGAGTTGCATCGATGTGTGCACTGATTTCAGATGCATCGGTATCTGTCTTTATCATGTCACGCAGTTCTTCTCGCAACATGATTTCGATTTCCTCCATCAGATCTTCATCATGTTGAGCAATTGGCGCTTCGAGAAATTCATAGTTGTCCAAGTATGCCTTTGTTGCAAGACTTAGCGCAGCATCTTTGTTTCCATTGGCATATTCTTCATTTGCTTCAGCTAACAGCTGCTCAATGTTTTCAAAGTACATGTGTAATCCGCCGTATTCTGACTCTTCGCCTGTGATTTCATCGATTTCATGGTTTATTCCACCAACTAGGGTTTTGACTAGTTCTGGATCTGACCTGTCATCGTATGCTTGCCAGAGGTCAGCATAGAATTCGTCGATCTCTTCTACTTCGTGTTCTGGTAGATCCGCTTTTATCTCATCAAAGATTTGCTGTGATCTCCACACAAATGAGGAGCCGTCTTGGAATTCTGCCATCTCTGCTATCACTCCTTCTTCTACTGCTTCCGCATATTCTGCTGCAGATGTTTCAAGAAGAACTTTGATCAGAGAGAGTTTGAAGTTTGGATCGTTGCTTAGCTCCTCACCAACAACAAACATTCTTGCCTCTTCGACGATGGATCTTGCCTCATCAATTGCGGCTTGTGCATCTTCTCGTGTGATGTCTTCGACAGTTCTTGCACGCAGGTTTATGAGTGTGTCCTCCATCTTTGCGTCAAGCTCTGGGTCATGTTCTTGTAGCTCAGCTTTCATTGAATCATACAGTTCTGCAATTGGATGTGTTGCATGAATTATTGCAAGTTCTGCATTGTTATCATCCAAGTTCAGCTCTAGTGCATGAAAATGCCCGAGTGTTTCCTCTAGTGCCGATGCAAAGTCGCGCTTTTCGCTGTCATCTGCAAGAGCCAGAGGAGTTACTGCAAAAAGTAACGCTGCAATAACTGCAGCTACTTTTGTCTTCATATCAGTGCCGCTCAGACCATATCATTTAAACGAACCAGATTATTCTATAATCTTGGAATAGGTTTTTGGGACAACTAAGAAAGGCTCATTAACCAAAATCCGTGTGTGAGTTTAGTTGAGTAAGGAAAGCGTTGGAATAACAGTTTCAAAAAAGGATGATTTTTCAGAATGGTACACACAGGTAGTCCTAAAGGCCGAGCTTGCTGACTATGCTCCAGTAAAGGGACTCATTGTCCTAAGACCAGACGGCTATGCCATCTGGGAATCAATTAGAGGATCACTTGATGAAAAATTCAAAAAAACTGGACATAAAAACGGATTTTTGCCAGTCTTAATTCCAGAGTCGCTTTTGGGCAAGGAAAAGGATCATTTTGCAGGATTCAACCCAGAAGTGTTTTGGGTCACGCATTCTGGAGATACCGAGGTTGGCGATAGGCTTGCGCTCAGGCCCACATCTGAGACACTAGCATACTCGATGTATTCAAAATGGGTACAAAGTTGGCGCAACCTACCACTAAAGATCAATTTTTGGAACACGGCCCTGCGTGCCGAGATCAAGGCAACAAAACCGTTTCTTAGAACCTCAGAATTTTTGTGGCAGGAAGGGCACACCGTGCACGCAACAAAAGAAGAAGCAGAAGAAGAGGTTCTGCAAATTTTAGAGATTTATAAAAAAACAGTTCAAGAAGAATTAGCAATTCCAGTAGTCACAGGAAAGAAAAGTGAGAAGGAAAAATTTGTTGGTGCGGTATACACCATGACCATGGAGTCAATAATGCCTGATGGGAAAGCACTGCAGATGGGAACGTCGCATTTTCTTGGCCAAAACTTTTCAAAGCCTTTCGAGGTCAAGTTTTTGGATAAAAACAATGTAGACACATATGCATGGCAGACATCGTGGGGCGTCTCCTGGAGATTGATTGGTGCAATGATAATGGTGCACGGTGACGACAAGGGGTTGGTATTGCCGCCAAGAGTTGCCCCTATTCAGGCAGTCATCGTTCCAATATATTATTCAGATAATGATTCAGAACGAGTCCTACAAAAAGCAGATGAGGTTGAAAAATTACTTTTGACAAAAGGAATCAGGGTCCATGTTGACAGACGCGATGAGCTAACACCGGGATTCAAGTACAACGAGTGGGAGCTCAGGGGGGTGCCGCTAAGAATCGAGATCGGTCCAAAGGATCTAGACAAGCACAAAGTAACCATTGCAAAGCGCCATACAAGGCAAAAGGCTGACCTTGCGCTCGATAAAATAGAGTCAGAAATCAGCGGAATTTTGCAGCAGATCCAAGATGAGATGTTTGCGTCAGCAAAAAAACTGCTCGATGAAAGGACAGTAAAGGTGACAGAATACTCCGAGCTCAAATCAGCACTAGAAAAGGGATGCTTTATTGATGCGTCATGGTGCGGAAAAAAAGACTGTGAGGAAAGAATCAAGGAGGAAACCATGGCAGATATACGTGTCATTCCGTCTGGAAATGATTCCAAAGGTGGCAAGTGCATCTATTGTAAAGAACAAGGCATCGCGAATGTTATCTTTGGCCGAGCCTACTAACAATTCTTGATATAGTGTTTTGTTTTATTTCAGACATTGAGTGACATATTACGAATTGAAAATTTAAAAAAACATTTCATTAAAAAAAGCTGGCTTGGCAGACAGTCATCACTAGTAAGAGCCGTGGATGGTGTTTCTTTTTCTGTGAGCACAGGCCAGAGTGTGGTCCTTGCTGGCGAGTCAGGTTCTGGCAAGACCACCATCGCAAAGCTAATCCTAAGATCAATTGAACCTGATTCTGGTAAAATAATTTTTGACGGGGTTGAGATAACATCAAAAAAAGGCGACCTCAAAAAAATTCGAACCGAGTGCCAGATGATCTATCAGGATCCGTATGATTCAGTCAACCCACAAATGAAGGTCAAGGACATAATTGCAGAGCCACTTGAAATCCACAAAATCAAAGATACGAGACAACGAATTTTGGATGTATTACATGAAGTCAGACTAGAGCCAGCAGAGGAGATCATGGAAAAATATCCCCACATGCTTTCCGGAGGCCAGCGCCAACGAGTAGTTCTAGCAAGGGCGCTTGTCTTGAAACCAAAAATGATCATCGCAGATGAGCCGGTATCTATGTTGGATGTCTCGATTCGTGCAGAGATTTTGGAGCTAATGGAAAATCTCCGAAAAAAACATGGTATTTCATTTGTGTACATTACACACGATTTGGCCACTGCGCGATATTTTGGAAGCATTATTGCAATTTTGTATTTGGGCAGGATAGTCGAGGTTGGGCCAATTGATGATGTGTTATTTTCCCCAAAGCACCCATACACACAGGCCTTGCTTGATGCAGTGTCAGAGCCGGATCCAAAAAATCTGAACAAAGAAAAAACGATTCGGATCAACGAACCAAAAAAAATCGATGCCTATTCAGGATGCAGGTTCAGAGCAAGGTGCCCTTACGCATTTGATAAATGCGAGGTTGAGCCTAATTTGGAGGATGTTGGGGATAACAGAAGTGTGGCTTGTTTTGCCAAGCTTAACTAGCTTGTAAGCGACGGCATTCGTTTGTCCTTGTAGGTGACAACGTGCGAGACACCATTTTTTGGATACACCCCGTAGATCAGCTTTGCTTTTTGCACTACAGAGTCTTTTAGCGAGACCATGATGAACTGGCTTCCCTCTGAGCGCTGCTCGATTATTTTTGCAAGTTTTTCAGCGTTTGGCGCATCTAGGTGTGCATCGACTTCGTCAAACAGGTAGAACACTGAAGGCTTGAGCTTTTGCAGTGCCAACACAAAGACAATTGCTGCAAGTGTTTTTTCTCCGCCTGAAATCGATGTGGATTCTCTTTTTGGTTTGTTTGGAAATTGTATCAGATATGATATTCCAGAGTTGAAGATGTCGTCCTCGTTTTGAAGCTCAAGCCAGGCCTCACCGCCAGTCATGGCATGGAAGGCCTCTCGTATTTCCTTGTCCACCCTATCAAATGCCTCCAGGAATGTCTGGCGCTTGTCCTTGTCGATTTCTTCGATGAAGCCCACAATTGCATTGCGTTCCTCTTCAAGCTCGTTCTTTCTGTCAGACATCGAACGATATCCGCTTGAGACCTCAACATATGTTTCAGGCGCTGTCGCATTCAGCTTTGAGACAAGCGAGTTCATCTCTGATTCCAGTGCTGAAAGCATCGAATCCACCTCAAAGGTTTCTGCAATTTCCTGGTAGCCATATCTTTCAAGAACCTTGAGTATTTTTGCCTCATTTTCCACAATGTCACGTATGTCGCGCGCCAGCGAGTCTGATTGTCGCTCAAGCGAGTTTATCTCCCTTGTGTAGGTTCTGTCCCTTTCATTTAACTGGCCAAGTTTTTCATCAAATTCCTGAAGCTGTGAAATCGAGGTTCCAGAGGTGGCGATGAGTTCTTGCTCTTTTTCCCTGAGTTTTATTAGGCTCTGGTTTGCCTGCTCCTTTTCTTTTACCAGTGAGTTGAGGCGTGACTCGATTTCATGCCTTTCATTGTTTAGCGAGGATTGTTCCTCGTGCAGGTTTCGCATCTTTGCCTTTTCGCCAACCTCCTGTGCAGAAAGGGTGGCAAGCAAGGATTC
Source organism: Nitrososphaerota archaeon (assembly GCA_052390175.1). Classification (GTDB taxonomy): domain Archaea; phylum Thermoproteota; class Nitrososphaeria; order Nitrososphaerales; family Nitrosopumilaceae; genus Nitrosotenuis. Next base: position 7,483 of record JBQTHG010000049.1, read on the forward strand.
TTTGTCCCGTAGTTCGTTTACAATTGCAGATTGGCTTGCCATCAGATCAGTTCGCCTTTGGTTCAGCCTTTCGAGATCACCTGCTATTCTGCTATGCTCGCCGTCTGCATAATTATCGTGCATTAAGGCTATTCTTTGTTCAAGTGATGAAAGGTTGGATTCCTCCTTTGAAAACTCGGTTGAGGTTTTTTCCAGATGTCGCTCAAGATGGACTATTCTTGATTCTAACTGTACACGGTTTTTTTCAATTGTTGCGATTTTTGCCTTGAGGTCAGAATAGCTCATGTCCACATTTGCAAGGCCTGTCTCCGATATTGAAAGTCGGTTTTTGTAGCTGGATATGATGCCGTCTGTTTTTTTGAGTGTGAACCGCTTCTTTTGGATGTATTTTTTTAGTAGACTGATTGATTGGATTAGGCCATCAACCGAGGTGCTCATAGAGATGATTTTTGTGAGCTTGGAAATTTTTGAATTGATGTCAATGATTACGGCACTTGCCTTTGCCTCAAAGAACTCGCCTTCGATGGTGACTGTCTTGTATCCCTGTTTTGATATGTCCAGTGCAGACTCGCGTGTCCTCACCAGGACTACGTTGCCAAACAAAAATGTCTTGAGCGGGGCGTATTTTTCTTCGCATCTGACAAAAACCGACAACGCCCCCACAACATCTTGGCCTGACGGTAGAGATAGTTTGAATTTTGGTATTGCTTCAAGAGGTATGATCTTTAGTTTTGGTAGTTTTTTTGCGCGCGCCACTTCAGCCAGATTCAGAAGCGTTGCAAAGTCTTTTACCACAAATGATTTTATCCAGTCAGAGGCGGTAGCCAGTACTGCACGCTCGTATTCTTTGTCCCATGAAATCATCTCATATGCGAGTCCTTCTACGCCAAGATCCAGGCTGTGTTCCTTGAGGCTTGCGATGGTATAGTCCTCGTGCATTATTCCTTTGACTACGCGGATTCTGGCATCGTACTGGGCAGCTGCTTTGCTTGCCTTTTCTAAAATTATTGCAAGCTCATCAATGTCACCTTCTGTTCTTGCGCGCCGACTATCGTGATCAGATATTCTCGTCTTGAGCTCGGTTATGGTGTCCTTGTGGTTTGTCCTAATCGATTCGAGTCTTGTCTTGAGCTGATCAATTTTTGCAGACTCGTCGATGATTTCCGCATGTCTTGTTTTGTTGGCAGTTATTTTTGATTTTGTATCGTTGATTTCCGATTCCAGCTTTCCAAGCGCCACTTTGGCATGGTTCAGCTTTGTTGTCAGGCCCTGAATCTTGACATCGACTTCCTTTCTTTGTGCAACTGCGTGTGATTGTTGTCTGTATACCTGAGATGTTTCAGATTCTAGTAACTTGATTTGTGAATAGATTTGGTTTTTGTCTTCCTTGATTTTTGCGACATCCTCCCTTTGCGCTGCGATTTGTGATTCAATTACGGTACGGGATTGGTGTAGCTGTTCAAGGTCAGATGCAACTTCAGGCAGCCTTGCTTGGATTTGATCCATCCTGCGTGCTTTTGTCACGGTTTCCGTGTTTGCCGATTCGTACACCTGCATTGCCGCACTTAGCTCAGAGTCAATTGAGGCCTTTGCCTGGTTGTAGGCGTTTGCCTCTTGCATAAACGTGGATTTTTGCGCCTCTAGCACAGATATCTCTTTTTTGATTGCTGCGCGTTCCTCGTCAAGGCGCTTTGTCTCAGATACCAGTGAGTGAATGCTTCGCTCCTTTGAGACCTTTTCGGCTTGGATTACCTTCATTTTGTTTGAGGCAGATATTGCGTGGAGCCTGCCAAGCTCGAAATTGATGAGTTCGTGCCTGAGTTTTAGGTTTCGCTCAGCCTCAAGCTCGTCTATTCTCTTTTTGATTTCATCCATCCTTGCCAGCGCCACTTCAAGTCGCCTGTCCGCATCCTCGAGCTGCTTTAGCGATTCGGATTTTTTCTCATCAAAGTATGCTAGACCTATTAGGTCCTCGATTACCGTCCTTTTTTCTTCGGCTGTAAACTCGGATATTCTTGTGACCGTTCCTTGCTGGACTGCGTTGAGTTGTGTTAGGCTTGCGTTTGCGACCTCCAAAAGATCAAGTATCTGGTTTCGATTCGTCTGCTTTTGGTTTAGATAGTAAGTGTTTTCTCCATGCTCGTCCATCTCTCGCGTAATGACTAGGCTGTTGGAATCAACTGGGATCTTTCTGTCCGTGTTGTCAAAGTGAAGGCTTACTCTGGCCATCTTTGCACCACGCTTTGCCCCCTCTATATCATGAATAAGGGATCGGAGCTTGTCCACCCTCATTATCTTTGGCTTGTTTTCGCCCAGTGCGAAGATTATTGCATCAAGTATGTTGCTCTTGCCAGATCCGTTTGGGCCTGAAATCGAGACTAGTCCTGGCTCAAAGCCGACGGTAGTGTTTGTAAAACCAAACGATTTGAAACCAAAAATTTCAACCTTTTTAATATGAACCAAAGTATAGGTACCCTTCTGGATCTGGTTTGTTAATCAAATATAGACAAGTTTAGTTGACTTGGCAAACAAATCTTGTAATACTATCAAAAATCTCGTAGGAGTGAATCGGCTTATAATTAGGAAGCAATACGGATCATCATTGATCAAGATAGGCATAGTCCAAACAACATCATACGACTCAAATGAAGCCGCAATAGACCAGGTCTCAAAAGTATTGCTTAGGTTGGCAAGAAAAGAGACAGACATAGTATGCCTTCCAGAGCAATGGCTTGCACAAAACAGGCTAGCTGATTTTGATGCACAGTTTTCTGCCTTTAGAAGAATTTCAAAAGATTACTCCATGACCATAATTCCTGGTGCCTTTTACGAGAAACTACACCACGGCTATTCCATATCGGCTCCAATAATTGATTCTGGGCAGATAATAGGAAAACAGGAAAAAATCCATCCCTTTGACTATGAAAAACGGCTAATAAAACCAGGCACGAAGGCCCAAGTCTTCAAGGCAAAGGCAAGATTTGGCGTCATAATATGCTATGACATGGTTTTTTCCGATGTTGCAGAAACAATGGTAAAGAAGGGAGCTGAGGTTTTGTTTTCACCAAGTAGAATAGTCAGAAGAGGGATTGAGCCATGGCACATTTACGTTCAGGCAAGATCACTTGAGAACAGGATTCCAATTTTAGCTGCAAACGTACATGATAGAAAATTTGGTGGTAAGAGCATCATAGTTGATCTAGAAGACAATGATGGAATCATGATGCCAAAGCCTTTCAAATTATCAGATACACAGTCAACCAAGACCATATCGTTCTGTCTTTCAAAATACAAAAAAAGCAGGATTCAGAGATACGAGGATAAAAAGAGATTTTCCTGAAGATTTTAGAGTCAGTCATTTTCGGGTTCTGGAGCCAGATCTTCTTCCTCAACAATTGGTTTTTGAGTTTCGCAATCAGTGAATGTGTTTGCGCCTTGCCCACCATGGCACACATCGTTGTTTAATCCGCCATTCAGTGCGTCGTTGCCATGACCTCCGTGAATACGGTCATTTCCTTCATTTCCGTTTAGTGTGTCAGCGCCAGGCCTGCCAAAGATCTTGTCGTCTCCCATTCCACCAGATACAGTGTCGTCACCAATTCCTGCTCCGAGCCAGTCATTTCCATCTCCGCCGAATACTGTGTCATTGTCTTGGTTTGCATGCACTCTATCATTTCCATTTCCTGCTTCGATGTAATCGTCCCCTTTTCCACCCCACATCTTGTCGTCACCGTCGCCTCCGCTTAGACTGTCATCTCCTTCTCCACCGTTGACTTTGTCGTTTCCTCCTTGTGCGAAGATCTGGTCATTTCCTTTTCCACCAAATAGGCGATCATTGCCTGCTCCACCAATTACACAATCATCTCCTTGTCTTGCATGTACTTTGTTGTCTGCATTAGAGGCCAAAATCAGATCATTTCCGTTTGTTCCTTTGACTTTATCGCCAAGGTGTCCGTCTCTATTGTCAATGAGGTTGTAGGTTGAATCTGCAAGCAATTGGTCTAGTGTCTTATCACTACAATACAGAATCTCTGTTGATGGGGCATCACATGCGTCACCGATCCCGTCTCCGTCAGTGTCTTCTTGTAATGGATTAGCTATGGCTGGGCAGTTGTCTAGCGCATTGTCTACTCCGTCATTGTCCGTGTCTCCAGTTGGTGTTGGGTCACATGCGTCACCGATCCCGTCTCCGTCAGTGTCTTCTTGTAATGGATTAGCTATGGCTGGGCAGTTATCAATATCATCTGCTATTCCGTCACTGTCTATATCTAGAATATCATCATTTTGTATGGTACCGATTCCCGTAGAATCAGCAAGTGACATCCCCTTTGGATTTGAAAGCTGAACTGTAAAAGTGTCATCAGGTTCTACTGTTGTATCACCATTGACAAGTACCGTTACAGTAGTGGATGTTTGTCCAATCGGTATGGTCAGCAGTGCACTAGAGACAGATTGATAATCGTTATCAGTCAGAGTAGCACTGCCATCATTAGTCGTAGCAGTGACAGTGATTGGTGCAATTGCAGGAATGTTTGAAGTGAGTACGAATACGAAGCCAGTGGTACCAGAATTGCCTTCGTCAAGTGCCATATCATTAATTGTCAGATTAGGACAAGGACCAATTTTGAATCCGCCGCTTGCCCCTATACCAACTATGCTTCCTCCACAGTGATTAAAGAAGGAGTTGAAATCAAAATCATTTATAATTACATTGTCATTGGCAATCAGGCCAAAGTTGTTGAGCATTCCAGGAATGTTAATCAGTCCACGAACTGGAGAGGCGCTGATAAAGTTGTTATGTATTGTATCCGTGTTGATTAAAACGCCATTGATGTTGATGAGTCCGTTGTTGATGATTGTTCCTGTATTCACCAATGTTGTACTGAGGTCTATAGTTAGGACATCGCCAGAAGAAACTAAAAAGCCAGGCGCTGTACAAATGTTAGGAATGCTCCACACGCCACCTATAGATTCACACGAGGTCTGATCAAGTATCAAACCTCCAACAGCATATGAATTCTGTGGCGAAAATCCAATTGCAAATACAAAGACAGCTACAAAAATTAGAAAAGCCGCTCGTATCTTTTCCACGACCAGTGAAGTTAGTTTCGCTATTTAATCATATCCTCATATGGTGTAAAAAATCAGTTCCAAAATGGCAACATCGTCTTTAATTTTTGTTAGATGCGAACCATAAATAAAAATGGATTGTGCGATTAATATTGTTAGATGGTTTTATAATCGACAATAATTTGAAAAACAGCCCTGATATAGACATGTAGCAATCCATGCCGAGTTAACACGGTTTTGCTGTTTATCTATTACATCTACTGGCAAAAATCAAATAAAATCTGGTAAAGTATATCAGTGATTTTGGATTCATAATTGTATGCTCTCTCGTCTTTGGGTAAAAGAGATAAAGCCAATCAACATTGAAGGCGGATACCTAGTTGACGGCTTTCCATCAATTGGATTCACCAGTGCGATTGCAAGCGAATCTCTGATGCACGTATCCAAATACGACCTTGTTGGGTTTATTGATTCGCTTGACTTTCCAACAGTCACCATACTAAAGGACGGCGTCCCAAATTATGCTACAAGAATTTTTGTCAACAATGATCTCAAGGTCAGCGTCTTTACATCATATCTTACAATCAATGAGCCGTACCATCGTGAAGTTGCAAGAATGATGCTGAAATGGGCAAAAAAACACAAGTGCACATTGATTGTCAGCAGCTCCCCAGTGAAAGCCCCAGCAGATGAAAAAGATCAGATAATTGCTGCAGGCAGTACAGATGAGGCCCGCAAAAAAATAAAACAAGCCGGAATGACTATTTTGGAAAACGGGACAATCCCTGGCATTCCTGGTGCCCTACTAAACGAAGGGATGTTGTACAATCAAGACGTAGTAGTTGTTCTGGTGAATGTGGATGAGTCAGGACCGGATTTCAAGTCTGGCGTGCATCTTTGCATGGCAATGTCAAAGCTTTTGCCAGGTGTTTCCTGTGATTTGAGTTTGATGCAAAAGCAAGCAGAGATAGCAGAAAAACAGATCAAGCAGACAGAGAAAGAGACAAGGGCATTACTAAAAGATACGATGTACGGCTAGCCCTCAAAAATGCCGGATTTTTTTGGGTTTTTTGCATCAGTTATAATAATTTCGGCATCAGGCGTCATGTCACCGGGACCGCTTTTTGTGGCAACGGCCTCAAGTGCGATGCGGCTTGGAAGACTCGCTGGCCTCCAAATAGCTGCAGGTCACACAATAGTTGAGCTTCCATTAGTAGTCATGATTGGTCTTGGTGTCCTGTCGCTAGAATCGCTGCCTGGATTTCGAGTCATCGTGTCGGTTTTGGGAGCGTTGAGCATTTTTGCATTTGTCGGATTCCAGCTGCGCTCAGTATTCAAGTCAACAGTTATCAAAGATTCCAAGCATGGCGCGTTTCTTACAGGAGTTCTTCTGACAGGCCTCAATCCATTCTTTCTAGTCTGGTGGTTTACAATTGGAATCAAGCTTATTTCTGATGCATTTTCGCTCTGGTCGTTTTGGGGGATTTTGATAATGTTTTGCATGCACATATGGATGGATTATGCGTGGCTATTTTTTGTATCGACCATCTCATCAAAGGGAGCCAAGTTTCTTTCAAGTAATCGGTACAAAATATTCATGATTGTAATAAATGCGTCTCTGATTTATTTTGGAATCTTGTTTATCATCAGCATAGTTTAACCGCAGTCTGGTGTCTCAAAGCCCGACTTGCATTCGTTGTTTAGTTGATCGATTTTTTCTGCAATGGAAATACAGATGTTTGGATCAAGTGTTCTTTCATACTCTACAATTTCGTCAATAATCGAGAACTGTCTCGCAGGACAAGAGCTAAAGTTTTGAAACAGTACCAAGGTCGAAATTATGATGATGCCGCACACTACAGAGATTTTAAAATAATTATGCCTTTGTAACGTCAATTTCTATGGTTGATACGTTTCTTGTTTTCCCGTCTTGTGACATCAGTGAGTCAGAGGCTATCCGAACGTCCTTTATTTGGTAGCCGACAGTGTTCATTCGTTTTACTATCATCTGAGAAACATCAACGGCCTGAGTGATTCTCTGGCCCCTTGCCTTTATTGTAACGACTGACTGAGTTGAAAGCTGGGTAAGCGTAGCAGTGACATAAGTCATAATTGGTTTGATTCCGACAAAAATCACATCGCGTGTCTTTTTTGCACCATCATCATCAGTTGCGGTTTGTTCCGCATCTGGAGTCACTACGTCTTGGTTTGAGGCAGTGGTTTCTGTGGGAGCTTTTAGTTGAGCATCCTGGTTTGCAGTTTCTGTTGGGGGTTCTTTGATCTTTTGAGACTCGGCAAATATCTCTTCGGCGTCTGTCGGCTTGTTTTGCTCACTCATTATATTGACCTAGTTGTTGATCATTCCCTTTTGCGTTTATTTTAATGTTTGATGTTTTGTTTTGTCAGATATTCGCCTATTGTTTTTTCAATCTCGTCCGGGTTTTGACATTTTTTTACACTTTCCACTATTTCGTTTTCTTCGATTTCGTAGCAGTTTAGAAAGTCTTGATCATCTTTGAAAACTAGGACGATTTTTTCATTTTGTAAACAGTAATACATCTTCTCCTTCTCCATGTTTTCAGGTATTATTTTGATACCATTTTTGTCCGGAATTAGTGGGTATGACACAGATTTCAACTCATAATATCGTATTTAGACCATACATTTCGATATTGTAATAAGGATTTTTCTAACATATAGTGTATTGAGCGAACGCGTTGTATTTCATATTGACTTTGATTATTTTTTTGCCCAGTGTGAAGAAATCAAGGATCCGTCGATAAAGATCAAGCCTGTTTGTGTTTGTATTTTTTCCGATAGGGGGGCAGACAGCGGTGCGATAGCTACTGCAAACTATATTGCACGAAAGTTTGGCGTAAAGTCCGGCATGCCAATCAAGTTTGCAAAGGCAAAGCTGCGCCAATTCCCAGACGCCGTGTTTTTGCCTGCAGATTTTGCATATTATTCAGACATTTCCCAAAAATCGATGGAGATAATCAAAGGTCATGCAGATATTTTTGAATATGTTGGAAAAGATGAGGCATATCTTGATGTGACAAAAAGGGTTGAAAACAATTTTCAAGCGGCAAGTCATCTTGCACAACAGATCAAAAACCAGATTCGAACCGAGGTCAAAATGACCTGCTCTATTGGGGTGTCTGTAAACAAGCTTGTCTCAAAGATTGCATCTGGTTTTAGAAAGCCAGATGGCCTTACAGTTGTAGAGCCACATGGCATCGAGTCTTTCCTAGACCCGCTCAAAATAGGCGACATTCCTGGAATCGGCAAAGTCACGGAAGAGAAGTTTGCGGGTATGGGCCTCAAGACGATTTCGGAGCTCAAGGGCGTTGATGTGTTCACACTCAACAAGATGTTTGGCCGCAAGATTTCCTCATACATTTACAATGCCGCAAGGGGAGTAGATGATGATCCAGTGGCGCCAAGACAGCCAACGATTCAGTTTTCCAGGATCATAACACTAAAAGAAGATTCAAAGGACTTTGGGTTTTTAGCACAGAGCATTGACGAGATATGTGCTGATCTTCATAATACCGTCCTCAAACACAAAAAACTGTTCCGCTCAGTTGGAATTCAGTTTGTCCAGTCTGACCTGTCAAGTAAGACAAAATCAAGAATGCTAAAAAACCCAACAGCCAATCTAGAAGATCTCAAAAAAACAGTCATACATCTATTACAGGAGGCACTAGCTGATCAGACGATGAATGTCAGAAGACTCGGAGTAAGGGTTTCAGAGCTATCGGATCTGGAAGGCCAGAGCTCAATTACCAATTTCTTTTAGGTACTTAGTTTTTTGAGCCGCTTTGTTTCAATTGCTGTAACTACAAACAGATATGCAAAAAGCCACGGCAGAAACATAATCTCTCCTGCTATCCCGTGAAATTCTTCAAATTCTGTCGGATTTGCAGATACCTTGAGGACAAAGAGAGACAGCGAAAATATTCTAATCATGTTTACGCCAATTGTGCCCATTATTCCAAGCGCAAAATATGCTGCCTTGCGCTTTGGTGGAATGTTCATCTTAAAGAGAAACGCCATCATCACCAGAGAATAGATGATTACGCTATGGACTCCAGCTGACGGCCAAAATACCTGCAAGGCCATAGAGCCGTGCTCACCCCTTAGAAACATCAGATTGTCTCGCGCAATTCCGAATCCAAGATCAAACGTATTGATTATCCAGACATTTGCTTCCACTAGATACGGAACGACGTACTGAAGCGGTCCAAGGGTATCGTAAGGAAAAAAGGCATCCAGTGATAGGATTATTGCACTGCCGCACAAAAATATGGGTCCTGCAGGTGCTATTCTTATCCATTTTTTACCAAACAAAATGCACACCGACGCAATCGTAAACGCGCCCATCACTACAAAATCCCACATCCAAGTCCAAGAATAAACCAGGTTCACGTTATACTGCTTTGCTCCGCCAACAATGTAATCCCGAAGGCCGAATTCAAGCGATACGAGGTAAACTATTGTCGCTGCTGCAAGCGGAATTATCATCAAAACTTTTTTTTGCGAAACCTGGAGTTTTATTCCTATTAGCTCGGCCACTACAAACGCCATCGCAAAAATAAAACCGCCTCGTCCCTGATTCCAGCTCAAGCTAAAAGAATCCGGATATGCTACTAGTGCAAACAAAACAGGGCTGACGATTATCAAAATTGCAAACGTCAGATTTTTGTTTTGCATCACTGGGTTGGAAATTTGAAATGAATAAAAACTAAGGGATTACTTCTTTTTTATTGTGAGTGTTTTTTGAATCTCGCTCATCGAGCTGATGAATTTTTGCTTTGCCTCGTATTCATTTGTCACTTTGACTATTACCTCAGATGACGAGAGCATTACGTCTTTAACCACTAGCGGGGCGCTCAGTCCCAAAAGTTCGCTAAGGAATTCGAAAAGGTTGTGGAATTTTGTTGCGTTTTTGTACTGGAATTGGACACGCCCATCCTTGAATGTCGGCTTTGGATCAATTGGTATTACCAAGTCTGGCGAGATCATATCAGTAATGAATTGTGATGTGTCGTTTTTGACCGCGGCTGAAAGCTCGTCTCTTTTTGCTTCCAGGTTTTTCTTTGTCTTTTCAAGATTTTCTTGCTGGTCATCATACGGTGCTCCTATCATTTTTGCAAAAGTTGACTCTGTCGGGCGCTTGAGCGGCAGCTCATGGAGCTTCATGTTTACTATCTTTAGCTCTTCTTCGATTTGACCCAGATAGTTGCGGTTTGCCTTTATTTGTCGCGCAAGCTCTTCAAGATTGGTAAAGTCAACCATATTGACCACTAGCTGAACTGGTGCACTACATCCATCAGCGATTGCTTGAAATCCTCAGTCGTCAAGCCCCACTTGCCATACTCTTCTTTGTATGCATCCCAAGACTCTTCGGCTTCTCTTGCGATTTCGAGGATTTTTGGGCCTATTGCCTTTGTGTTCACCAGGATTGTAACATTTGCCTGTTCCCTGTCCATGATTGGAATCTTGACAAATATCATCCTAGAATCTTCGATGCTGAATCTTTCCTTGATTACTCGTTTTAGTATTTCACGTTCTTTGATGTCAAAGTCTCCCTTTACTTTGATCAGCGCACAACACGAGTCACGTTGGCCTCCAGAGTTACGGATGTCGTTCTCATCAATGTCAAAGAGAAGAGCATCTTGTTTCTTGTTTAGGTTTTCAATGATTGCATCCATGGTGTTGTTTTTGCTCATACCAGGTATCTGATTTAGATTCCACTGGTCATCTTCTGGCAAGACTGGTATTACCCATGGGATTGCCATTTTTGGCCTCTTTGTCGCAAGCCATGTTCTATAGTTTGACATGTCCCACTCTGTTTCGCGAGCAAACGATGAGACAAACATCGCGATTGCGTTTGCTGCAATTAGGTTCATTCCCTTGTAGTCTTTCCATCCCACTTCATGCTCCCTTGGTAGATCATCAATGATCGATGGGATTTTTTGTACACGTTTTTCGTATTTGTGTGATAGCTCACGCAGCCTTTTGTTTGAGAATAAAATCGAACAGTCAGAATATTTGATTTGGTATTCGAGGTTCATTACGATGTTGATTGCGGCAGCCTCAAAGATCACTGGATCCCATCCAAATTCTGGCAAAAGGCCAAGCGTCGCAATCGTTGCGTGCTCTTTTATGTTGCTTCGAATAAATTCGATAAACGAACATGCGAACGAGCTTCCTGTTCCTCCGCCCATTGCAAACGGAATGGTGTATCCCCTCACTGGTTCTGGGGACAGTGCTGCAAGTTGTTTTGTAAAGTCCCACTTTTGTGTAACTTCATTTTTGAATCTTGATCTGCCCTCTGCCCAGTTTCTTGCAGCTCCTCCTGCTCCGTGGATTACATGTTTGTCACGTAACGCAAAAAGATCCGGATATGATTGTAAAATCAGATTTGCTGCTCTTGGATCCAAATCCACCAAAAGCGCTCTTGGAATTAGCGGAGTCTCTCCTCCGGTATATGCACCTGGAAATCTCAAAATTGTGCTGCCATATCGTTTTAGAATTTTTGACTCGTCTTTTGCGTCTTTTAGGACTGGCTTTAGCGGGTCTGCACCAACATCTAGGAGCAATCTTCGGTACGATTCTGCCCCAAGGCCTATCCCACAGTGGCCAAAACAAGTCATCAGAACCGGTGCTGGCGGCAGTGGTGCCGAAGTCTGTGCCATACTTAGGTCACGCTCCTTTGGACTTTAACTGGACAGCGCAACAAAAGTGAAGTTAGTGCTTGATCGTTATAGACACATGCGTGATTCATGCCTAAGGAGTCGCGGTTGCGAATTTAACCATTGGGTATGAATCATACTAGTTCGGTTTTGGGTAGAATTTTTTAAAAATAATCAGTAATTGACTTTTGTTTTAGCATTTTTAGGATAGACCCCTTGGAAAGCCATTCGGTTTTGCTAATGCTCATCTGTTTGCAGGCAAGGTCAATTCCTTCGTCTAGTGTTTCTGCCAAAAACGGTGCTTTTGACATTGCGGCCCGTATTGCCTCCCTTACTTGCCACACTCCAACAGGCACTGCATACTCCGGCCTGATTTCCCTTAGGATCAAAACTCCGGCCTGACTTTTTTTCTTTTTTAGGTATTCTGCAACTCCAAGCTTTGCTGCAAAATATGCTCCTGCAATACTCGGATAGTGATCAATTCCGTTTGCGTCTTCAGAGTCCACACCAAAGCCAATGTCGCCTTTTTCTGTGTACCAAGCCTCTTCCATTTCAAAAATCCATCTATGTGGAAACAGCATTACGGAAAACATGTTCCCCAAGTGCTCGTGTGTAAAAACAAGGTGCGAGTCCACTGGCGAACATTCCAGAATTTCCGAAACCAAGTTCTTTGAAATCATATCATCTGTTGCGGTGATGCCCCACCGGGTTGGCACGAGTTTTCTTTTTTTGCCAAACATTCCAATTGAGAGGCATTTTTGAATTTTTGAAATCTCTATTCCCGAATTGTACAGCTTTAGCACTGCGTCTTGTGCATTGAGATCCTTGTCATAGTATGTTTTCTCAATTTGTTTGCTTGACGACATGCCAGAAAACTTGGCAGTCTTTATCTCTCCGATTGGGCCAAACGGTGCGCTCTCGCCATCAATTGTTGATATTGGTGTGGTGTTTTTTTGAAACACAATGTCAGAGTCTGGAGTGTTTTGTGACATTGCAAGATCTTGGAGGTTTTCAATGTATCTGCCCTGTGGCTCCAAGACTGAAACCTTTTGGACACCTCTGACCAGATTCAGCCGAAAATTTACAATCTCTTCAAGAGTTTTTCCAAGCCACTTCTCTGGCAGGTCAAGAAGGCTCGTGTCTCCATGTATTGGCGGCACCATTGGCCCAACTCCGACCTTTGGATATCCAAAAGAGCCGACAAATATAGACGGCGGGCTGGAACCGCTAATAGAGTCAGAGGAAAAAAGATTGCCGTACTTTGAGAGGTATTCCTTCCAGTTTTCCTCGATTCCCCTTCGAATGTCCCTTGCCGTAGGACTCATGACACTGCTTGAGGATTTGTCATATTTAGCCTGACTTGTTGGTACATAGCTAAGCAAAAATGAATTAAAATTCAAGTGCGTATAAAAAATTGCAATGGTTTCAAAAAGAATCGTTTCGTTTCTCCCAAGTGCCACAGAGTTATTGTTTGAGCTTGGTGCTGGTGATAACCTAGTTGGGGTGACACATGAATGTATTTACCCAGAGCAGGCAAAGAGCAAGCCTAGAATAATCAATTCCGTTTTTGATCCAGAAAAAATGACGTCGCGTCAAATCGACGAAAAAGTATCAGAGCTTGCAAAAAACAAGCAGGAAATGTTCATAGTGCAGGAGGAGAACCTGAAAAAAGCAGACCCAGATCTTATAATAGCGCAGGGCACTTGCGCAGTTTGCTCTGCATACACAACCGAAGTAAACAAGGCACTTGAGATCCTAGAGAACCGGCCCCTAGTCGAGGTGCTTGACCCGCACAACATCGAGGATGTATTATCAAGTGTGACACTCATCGCAAAAAGAATTGGCAGGGAGACTGAGGGGCTGGCACTCATCCAATCACTTCAAAAAAGAATTGATTTTGTAAAAAACAAAAAACCCCAAAATAGCCTCAGAGTTTTGTGCATAGAGTGGGTGGAGCCATTTTTTACATCTGGCCACTGGGTTCCACAAATGGTAGAGATTGCAGGCGGGACAAACCTGGCAAGCATGGTTGGGCAGCATTCAAAAAGAATGACAATTGACGAAGTAGCACATGTGGATCCTGACATCATAGTTATGATGCCGTGCGGCTTTGACACAAAAAGGACCATCAAAGAATGTGCATCGTCCTTGCAGAATAACCAAAAATGGAATGATCTCAGAGCCGTAAAAAACAACAGATTGTTTGCAGTCGATGCAAACTCGTACTTTAGCAAGCCAAGCATTAGAATAGTGACCGGAATCGAAATACTAGCAAAGATAATCCGGCCAGAAGAGTTTTCATCCCTCCAAGTCCCACATGACTCCTACACACAGATAAAACACTAGTCTTTTTGTTCGTCGTCTAGGTCATCCGCATTTAGCGTCCTTTTACATGGCCTTGCAGGCACAAATAATATCGTCATGTTTTGATGATGGGTTTTGGCAGATATTATCAAGTATGGAATAAAAAAATTCACTCTATGATTCGATTTTAGTTGTTTGGTATGAGCCGCTTAACAGAGCGGAGATTCGAAAAAACCATTTTTAAAAAAGTTGGTGCTCAGATATTATCTTGGAGCTTGCACAAAATCAACACACATTGTCTGATATTCAACGATGATCGTTACATATCAAAGGGTGGCCTGAAACAATTCCCTGGTCCTATCTCGTGGCTTCTTGTCTTCTGTGTTTCAGGCAGATTCCCCTTTAATCTTACAGTCTCCAGACAGGGACTTGGTTGTGGCATAATAGACATATCCGAGTACTCCAATGGATGCAAGCCTTAGAGGAATTTCATATGTGCTCAAAAAGGCAGTCGCGATGCCTCCTGCAGTCCCAAACGTGGAGATTATTGCAAAGCCGACAGGTCCGCAACTGCAGGCACCAGCAGATACACCTACCAACGAACCCAGAAAACCGCTGCTGATCCTTTTTGCTTTTTGCAGTATCACAATCAAATAAACATTCATTGGAATTACAAGTGCGGAAAGAATAGAAACCCCAAGTATAAGTGCAAATCCTACAACTCGATCAGGTGGAACATGAAATACAAAATACGGCTCAAAGAAGACATATTCTGACAGTGCTGAGAGAAGCATCAACATTCCGATAAATATTGCCACAGCTATTGCTACGTATTGAAAATTTGAAAACACTAGCCTGAGAGTCTTTGCCAATTTTTAGCTGAGTATTTTAACAAGTTAAAAGGATTGTTCTGGTTATCTTCTCTTGAAGAGTTTTCCTATCTTTTGTGCAAGCATATCTAACGGACACGTCTCGCATGATACTTTAGAGTCGGTGTTTTTTTCGTCCATACATTACAGAAATCGCCATAAGATATAAGAAATTCTCAAGGCCGTTGGTTTGAATCAGAAATAGTGCATTTTCATGTGGGTTTGCAGCAACACCTCATATGGAGTGACATATCCACAGTGCGTGCACGCAAACATCGAATCTGCAGGCTTTTTTGTTTTTTGTTGTTGGTTTTCATTGAGGGATTTTATCAAGATCAGGTCATCTTTTGCCAAAACCCCATAGTTTGCAGTCTCACCAATCGAGGCAAAAAACTCCTTCACAGCCTTGACTATTCGACCCATCTCCAATCGTTCGTTTGCAATCGGCGAGAGCATGAATTCATGCAGTTTCATTGACGGAATTGCACCGACCCAATCCGAGACAAACACCGCCAGATCCTGCTTGAGAGATTCTATTTCCCTGCAGTCCACTGTGATCATACAATGACTCAAGCAATGACGTATTTTTAGATGTGTTTTTCCCATTTCCTAAACTTAAGCGTTGCTAAGAAATTCTGTCAAACCGCTAAATACAAAATAATGAATCATAGCATCAATGGCAAGAGAACTTGTTTTGTGTGCAAGCGTGTTAAGCCTTTTTGTCATTCTGACTGGCAGTACGCAAGCCCATGCCGTTGACGAAACATCAATCAAGGCTACAGACCAAATAAAAAATAGCCCTGCTCTCATGCACATGCTAAAAAAAATAGAGATGTCAAAAAAAATCCTAGCAGAGATGCAGGAACAAAAGAATCAACAGGATAAAAACGCACAGAAAATGCAGGAGATTAGGAAAACAGTACAGGCAAAGCTTGATGAGAAGTTAAACAGGATGAACCAAGACAATGAGCCATTTACTGCCCAGAGTGCTTTTTCAAGGTTTATCGCCAAAAAACCCTCTGAGCTGCAAAACGTATACTGGTCAATGTTCAACTATCAGCAAGAAAAAGTAAAATCGGCAAAAGACTCTCGTGATGCCATATTATCAGGCGGTGGAAAGTCGCAAGATGCATGGAATGCATATCACAAAAATGCTGCAATAAGTAGGACCAAGATAATAGAGCTGAACAAGGACTATAACATCAGGTATGCAAATGCTAACGCAGACATACAGAACATCTTTGATGTAAAAGGCAAGCTTCCACGAACTGATTAACTCCTAGTTTGGAAGTATTCTGCCAGACAACCTATGATTCAGATAAAACCTGAAGAGTACAAGCGAGGCGAACAAAATTAGCGCCGAGACAAAAAACGTAGCAGCATACTCAAATATTTTGGTTATAAAACCGGCAGTGAGTGCGCCTCCAAACACGCCCATTCCAACCATTGAGCTATTCACGCCTAGGTATCTGCCCTCAAATCCCTTCGGGATGGTCTTGAAAAGCAGGACAGAGTTTGCTGTACTGTAAATAGAGAACCCTATCACCATCAGACACATCGACACTACAGTAAAGAGCAATGAGTGCACTCCGACAAACGCGCTGATCAGAAATCCAGCAATCAAAACTCCGCAAATCCTTGGAATGTATGCTAGCATCGTAGAGTGTTCTTCCCCAAGCTTTGCAATTATTTTTGGTGCTGCAAGAAAGAGCCCAACCATGGTCGAGGTCTGAGTCAGATACAATGAAAAGACGATCGAGTCGGAAAGTCCAAGATTTTTTAGGAATGGTGTCAGTGCTGTAAAGTAGATGTTGCTTCCAAAATAAAACAAAAAGTTTGTCAAAAACAAGAATCCGATTTCGTGTGTGACCTTGCCCTTTAGTATTGCAATGATGTGCTTAAAGTCATACAGCTCAGGTATACTAGGAAAAACAAAATGATGTGATAGTCTAAAATGGCTGAAGATGTAGTGCAGTCCTTGAATGGAGTTAGCTATAGTGCTTCGTTCAATCTGAAAGTGGGTTCTGGTTATCTGCAGACATAGTACCAGTGCTATTCCAGTAGAGGCCGCGCAGATCAAAAAGTATAGTCGGTTGTCAAAGTAAATACTCCACACAGCTCCAATCAACATCGCCCCAATGCTTCCAAACGTTGAAAGGATTGACGTTCGCGCAAACAGCCTGCTCCATTGATTGTTTGTGCTAGTTTCCATTACAAGCATCTGCGTCACATGACTTCGCACAACCAAAAAGAATCCAGTCAGAGGCGAAATGATGTAGATTGGCGCAATTTGTGTAGTGTAGTAAACCCAGATGCAACTGAGCAATATCACAAAAAACGATATCATCAGGACTGCCTTTTTTGCATGATACCTGTCCAGAATTTTTCCCCAGAATATCGAGCCTAGCGCGGCAGCGCCATAATGAATGGCAATGATTATTGAAACCTCGCTTATTCCACCGCCCAAGGCAATCACATAGAGTGGGATTGCAGTGTGCAGTCCTTCTGCAGCTATGTTAATCGGAAGGATAAACCAAATCCATCTTTTGCTAACTGGCTCCACAGTACAACATGATACGAGGCCCCACTAATCTATAATGCATTGAAAATTCTTGTAAAGTTTGTTGAATTGTTTGATATCTATTGTGCGCCCATGTCCATGGATTCACTAAGATCAATTTCGTAGCTTTGCGGCTCCACTTCACCCTCGGTTCCGTTACCAACGGTTGTATCGCCTTCCACGTCCACACCCTCTTCGATTTCAATCTCGCCTGGGTTTTCTTGAGTCTCTTCTACGATTTCTTCTTCGACTTCTTCCTCAACCTCCTCTGGATGTGCCATCATATAGTCATCCACCATCTTTGTCAGTTCCTCATGAGACGGATCGTGGCTTGAAACCCAACCGCGGATTGCCAAGATGTCAAAGCTTGATTCGTTTACGCATGCAGGTCTCCAATTGCTTGCCTTAAAGACAAGTTTTTGGCCAGTCTTGCACTGTATTTCATGTGGGTCAACTCCTGATGTCATTTGCTCTAGTGGTGAGTCCACATCTTCTTCAACTTCTTCCATTACTTCTTCCATGGTTTCTTCCATCACGGGTTCTTCTTCCATGATCTCGTCCTCCATCATTTCTGCTTCTACCATTTCGTCTTCCATGGTTTCCCCTTCGGTCGTTTCTTCTGGCATTTCTTCGCCCGATGGCTCTACTGGGGCCTCCTGGGCCAATACCTGTACCTCAAATGAAAATATCATAGAGGCCGTAACTGCCAACAGGAAAAATAATGCAAGGTGCTGCATTGATTGATCTGATTTGACTTGACATTTAACCTTTTTCAAAACTATAGAATAAGAAGAATTGAGTACGATCAGTGCTGTGAAAAGCGATTCTGAAACATTTGGCATAGAAAAGGGCTACGGGGCGCAGGCAATAGAATGGCTAAACGCGGAGGCAAAAGAAAACGATCTCCGGTTCGAGGCAAGACTTTATGGCCATGAGATATCGACTCAGAACTTTGGCTCCTTTGAGATGTTTTCATGGGTAGGGGACATACAGGTGGCAAGAAGGCTAACAATCAAGGTAAGCAAGCGCTATAAAATCAAGGTAATAGAAGGCGCATACAAAACCAAAGAAAAGATAGTCAAACTCAAAAAACAGGACTATGGGGTAATCAGAAAGGGAGACAAGGTGATTGGTCACCTGGCGTTTATCTCATCAAGGCTTGGCGGAAACTGGGAAATAGCCGAAGAGGAATCGCGCTAGGGCACAACACAAATAATCGTTTTAAAAAAACACCAGCATGCGAATAGGAATTGTTGGCACTGGCCTGCTCGGGAATGCAGTAGGCCTCAACATACTCAAACACGACTACAAGCTTACCGTGTATAATAGAACAAAAAACAAGACAAGACAGCTTCAGGAAAACGGCGCCATCATTGTTGACTCGCCAAAAGAGGTTGCAGAAAACTCGGATATTGTATTTACCATAGTAAAAAACGCCGATGCGGTACGAAAGGTAGCGTTTGGAGACAGCTGTATTGCGTGTGGGAAGCACGATGGTTTGGTAGTTGCAGACATGAGCACGATAAACCCAATCGCATCAAAAGAAATCACAGTGGAGTTTGCAAAACATAACATTTCATTTTTAGATACGCCGGTGATGGGTGGGCCAAACGTTGCAATTACCGGCGAGCTTGTAATGATGGTTGGTGGCGACAGACAAGTTTTTGAAAAACACCGAGAAATTTTTGATGTCATTGCAAATAAGGTCTTTTATCTCGGAGCAAATGGAACGGCGCACTCTGTCAAGATTGCAATGAATCTTCAGATAGCAATGCTCGCGTTGGCATTATCAGAAGGAATCCTCCTTGCAAGAGGAGCAAAAATTGAGCCAGAGATTTTTTTGCAAATTCTCAACTCGACTTACTTTAAGACAGGCATGAGCGAGAACAAGGCATACAAGATGATAAAAGATGATTTTGTTCCAACGTTTACTCTGGCAAACCTCAAAAAAGACCTAGACACCATAAACGAGGCTGCCAAAGCCTTTGGTCTGAGCCTCCCAATGGCAAAGATGGCAAACTCAGTATACCAGGACGCAGAGGAAAACGGTTTTGGCGAGCTAGACTATACTGCAATTCTTGACTATCTAAAAAAACACGCCAAGTCAAGATGATCCTGGTTTTCGTTTTCTTAAGTAGACGCGATATGCAATCGTCACGACTGCAAACAAGGCTGCAGTGACTGCAGACCAGCCAATAAATGGGATCAGCTGTACTTCGGCCATCCCTGTCAATACTTAGAATAAAATAAATAGATTTGATATCTGACTAGTTACATGCCTGAGATAGTTTGCGCAGACTGTGGCAAAAAAATGTTTCATGAAAACGAAGCTACCCTAAAAATCGAGGAGGCCGTTCACAAAAAATTCTGCCGCAAAAAGCCCGGAGACGTACACAGTTTCATGCATCGCGACGCACAGCACATGTCAACATTTGATTCAGAGCGAGCAAACGATGAAAAGGGCAAGCCTCTCTTAAAATAACTTGAATGCCGACGATGTTTTCGACCAAGGAATAACAGAGTCCAACCTAGGCAATTTCAAAAAGGCGTTGATGTTTTTTGAGAAAACTTTGGAGATAAATCCACTACATGCTTCCGCCCTGATCAAAAAGGGAAACATTTTGGGCAAGTTTGGGAAATATTCAGAAGCCATACACTCGTACGACATAGTGCTTGGTTTAGAGCCTCAAAATACCTTGGCTCTCATAAACAAGGGCCTTGCGTTTCATTATCTGCAAAAATATGATGATGCAATTGCCTGCTATGATACGGTTTTGCAGCTAAAGCCAGATAATGCCATCACCATGTACAACAAGGCCTCAAGTCTAGTTCGACAAAACAAAATCAAGGACGGGTTGGCGATGCTTGATCAGGTAATCATGATTGATTTTTCATACAAATACAAGGCAAGGTTTGATGTTGATTTTGAGTGCATTCAGAAAAACAACGATTTCAAGCGTTTGGTTTTGTAAAATCGGATTCTGTTTTTCAAAAAATGTGTACATTATAATATTCAAAAACAGGCCAGAGTCTGTTGGCAAGTGAGTTAAGCTATGATGTTGTGGTAGTCGGCGCAGGCCCTGCAGGCTCGTCTGCTGCCTTTTCTGCAGCAAAAAACGGCATGAGAGTCGCATTGATAGAAAAAGAAGAGTTCGTTGCGCAAACTGTTCGGACCAGTGGCGTAACATGGATCGACAGCATTAAGGAGTTTGGCATCCCAGAACATTGTTACAATCCAATCAAAAACTATTCCTTTTGTTCCCCAAACAACGAGGTTATAATAAGCAGCAGCACCGCAAAAGCGGCAGTCCTTGATGTAAGAAAAACATACAGGTGGCTTGCAGAAAAAGCGCAAAGACAAGATGTGGAATTATTTCTAAACACAACTGTAACTGACGCAGTAAAAAATCCTAGCGGAATTTCACTAAATACGACATCATCAAAGGATGAAATCACATTCAATGCCAAAATAGTAATTGATGCAAGCGGATTCCAGTCAGTTGTTGCAAAATCACTTGGATTTGTTTCCCAGTGGAAGCGATTTGGTGCAGGTGCCGAATACGAAGTCGAAGCTGAAAACGTGGACTCAGAAACTTGGTACCTCATGGTTGGAGAGCAGTACTCGCCTGCCGGATATGCGTGGATATTCCCGCTTGGGAAAAACATCGTTAGAATCGGAGTCGGTGTTGGAAAACCAGAATCGCCAATTGATCCAACAGAACGGCTAAAGGAGATAATGGACAAAAAAATGGGGCCAATTGCAAAGCTTGGCAAGATCACACCAATCGAGTTTCATTATGGCCTGATTCCAAATGACGGCTTGTCCCGCAAAACCGTATACGACAATCTAATTTTGGTTGGTGACTCGGCAGGCCAAGCAAACCCACTTGTGCTTGAAGGGATTCGGTATGCAATCAGGTTTGGCAGAGTGGCAGGAGAGGTTGCCTCAAGCGCCATATCAAAGGGAAATACTTCTGAGAAAGCCCTGGCTTCGTATGAGGAGGCCTGGAAGAAGGCTATTTTGGCAAAGATCAATTCCGCATCAAAGGTCCAGTCAAGATGGATTGGCCTATCAGATCAAGAATGGGATAATGAACTTGACATCATAAAGGAATTGAGTGCAGATGAGTTTTTGGACTTTATCAAAGCAGAGTTTGGCCTTGCAAGCATCATCAAGCTTGCCACGCATCATCCAAAGTTAGCAGTGAGGCAGCTTTTCAATATTGTAAAAGAGGCTACAGGTAAGAAAAATACAAAATAGTCAAAGTATGACTCGTCCGATTAGATGACTGATTTATAAGTATAGAAACGTGCAAGAGCAAACATGGAAAACGATTCAAACCAGCCAAAAAACCCAAATCGTTGGAACAAAGAAGTCCGAGCACCGTTCAAGAAGGTCATTGCATGGGATGTTCTTTTCTTTATCTTAGGCATAGGTGTTGGACTAGGTATTGGTGCATACCTAGCTACATACTAGGAAATTTCTTCTTTTTGTCATTGGTGTATGAACAGATTTTTTGGGTAAGTATAAAAACTGCGAAGATAGATTCAATTTTGCAAGAACAAAAACCGCTTTATCGTGCAAAAGATTAATCCATCAACTGCCAATACAGCACAATGTCAAAAATCACAGTCAAGGCTACAGAAAATGGCCCGTGCATCATAGACATTGACGGAAAAACAGTAGCTGCATTATGCAGGTGTGGCGCATCAAACAACAAACCTCATTGCGATGGCTCCCATCAAAAGATAGGATTCAAAGCAAAGGCGACAGAGATTGAGGTTTAGTATTTTTCTTTAAAATGAGAATAAAAAACTTGGATTTAGTTGGCTAATGTTGCCCTTAGCATCCAAGCAGTTTTTTCGTGTTTTTCCATTAGTTGTGTCAGAAAGTCTTCTGTGCCCACATCGTCCACATCATCGCAGATTTCAATGCTTTTTCGCAGATTTCGGATGACTGTTTCGTGGTCTGCCAAGAGATTTGCAATCATTGTTTTTGCGGCAGGATATTTTGTAGGATGTTCTTTTAGTGTTGCAGATTTGAGAAATTCGCCAAGTGTTGCTGGGGTTTTTCCGCCTAACGCGCGTATTCTTTCTGCAACTTCGTCGATGTCTGCATCTATTGCCGAATATTGTTCTTCGAATAGCTTGTGGTATTGTGCAAAGTCCTCGCCAGTGACATTCCAGTGATAGTTTCTTGTTTTTGTATACAGAATGTATTGATCCGCAATAACCTTGCCTAGAACAGTAATGACTTTTTGAAGCGATTTTGAACCAAGCCCGATATTTGTTTTATCCATGTATTCTATTTTCAAGTAATAATATACAATGTTTTCTCTTTTAGAAGATTTGTCTGTCTACTCTAGGGCTAAAAAGTGTGAAATCTAAACTCCAACTACCCCCTTCAAAATGAGTGGGAAATAAAATTTGAATCTAGTTTACTTTGAAA
The DNA here is from genome assembly GCA_052390175.1 of Nitrososphaerota archaeon. Classification (GTDB taxonomy): domain Archaea; phylum Thermoproteota; class Nitrososphaeria; order Nitrososphaerales; family Nitrosopumilaceae; genus Nitrosotenuis. The sequence goes on from JBQTHG010000049.1 coordinate 30,433, forward strand.
AAGTCAGACACCAGCAAGTCATGGTACTGCAGTTGCGCAACATATACTCCCGGCTCAAACGACCTGCTTATCACCTGGTTAAAGTAGCCAGACGCCGTATCCTTTAATGGAATTTCCTCGATGCGGTTTCCTTTTTGATCAAAGATGTCCACATAAATGTCCTCAGAAAACGCGATTGTCTTGTAGATTGCGCCAGAAACGTACAGCTTGTCACCCTCCACATATGCGTCAATTATTGCCGTTGTAGTCCTGCTTGGCAGATAGCGCTCAATTAGTCCTTTCAGCTCTGTGAGCTTTGAGGATGATGTGGAAAAGTCCTTGTTGTGCAATGCAGTTCTTATCTCACTTATGACAGGATCAAATCTTGCCTTGTTTGAATCATAGCTTGCCCCTCCAAACGTGTCAATAAAGTTCTCCAGCTCCTCAAACTCTCTTGCATAGTCGACATTTTTGATGTCGTCTGAGCTGTGACTTGGCGTGTCCTTTTCTGGCACGTCAACTATCTGCGAGGCCTGGTTATTTTGCCACTGTAATATCACCACATACAGGCCTGGCTCGGTTGGAGCATACCATTGCGTATAGAGGTCGCCTTGTCTAGAGTCTGAAAATTTAAGCGTGCTGTGTGTGTTTCCCTGCATGTCGTAGACAGTAAGGTATAAGTTTTGTCTTCTGTCTTCCACCTGCTTGTCCACTGCGCCGCTCATGACCCAGATCTGTTTTTCTGGATCATACGAAATATCATAGATTATCTTGCGGCTTTTTAGCTCCAGGTTATCGGAAAGAAAGCTCCTGATTTCCCTTATCTTGTCTTCAACGTCGACAAAGTTCCCATAGTCTACTAGATCGTATGCCTTTTCCCTTAACTGCGTGAATTCTGAAGAGTGTTCCTCAAAGTCAGCATTGTAGAACTCGGTCGCAAAGCTTGATAGTTGTTGGAGTTTTTTTCTGTATTCGATTCTTTTTATCTCGTCCCCAGTGTACCCGATTTCAGAGCCGTACGGGTCATCAGAGTATTTCTCTGAGACGGTCCGCCATTCTGCAAACAATTCTCTGACTTGGTTGTCAGCCTCATCAAGGTTATTTTTTATCACCAAATTTCTTGCCACACCAAGCTTGTCTTTCATGGATTTTGTAAAGTCTGTGTATCCGGGGAGGAACTTGTTGTGAGTGTTACCAAGATCTAAAAGATTCTCAAGGGATTTTGCACGCTGCAAGATGTCCGAAGCCCGAATCTTGTATGCGTCCTTTGTGTACGAATTCAGCTTTTCCTGCAGCACTGGCTTGTTTTGGCTTGCCCATGAAAGCAAGACCTCGATCTTCTCGATTTTGTTGATTGTCGGGTTTCCCTTTTCTAGTTCGATTGCCGTGTTTATCACTTTGAGCGAGTTGTTTATCTCAACTAGGCTCTGATAGTCCGCCTGCAGTTCTGCCTTTGTCTTTAGCTTCTCATATTCGAATTTTAGAATGGAGAGCGGGCTGCGCTTTTCCCTTAGGTCGTTTATTGCATTGTCAAATTCCGATACCACTTCAAGAATTTCTGCAAGTGTACTTGCATCGTTTACCTTTTCCAAGAGCGACTCAAATGAATCTACCAATTCCTGGTCCGCATTGTTCCTTTTTGAAAACTCGATTGTGCTTGAAATCCTAGACGAGATGTCAATTACATTTTTCATGTCAATTATTTCCTGCTTTGCTGCAATGATATCATCTGGGGACGTGGCGCTTTGCAGCTTTGAGAACAGATCATCAAGTCTTGGCTCTATCAATGCAGCGAGCTCTGAATCAGTTGATGTGAACCTGTCAATTTTGTCCAGGTTTCGCAAAAGAAGTGTCGCGTCATACAGCTTGTCCACTTTGTCTTTTTGTCCTAGGAATTTTTCTAATGATTCTTTTTCTATTAGTGATTCTCTCAGGGTGCCCCAATTTGCTTTGATAAGCGACGTCAGCTGGTCGTCGCGCTTGAGCGTCGCATCAAGCGTTCTTGATTTTGTGAGCATGTCTACCAGGCTGCCAAGATCCTCAGAGTAGATTGGCCCTGTTCCCCTTGCAAAAATAAAGCCGATCTCTTCTTTTAGCATCCTACTCATTATCGAGTTGGACTTTGTCATCAGGTTTAGCAAAAGATCATTGAGCTGCTCATATGTCAGGGGCTGTTCTGTTGGAACCTTTTGTGGATCGACGTTTGTTATCTGCACATAGACGTCGTTTAGCGTGCTGATTGCAGTCTTGTCGTTACCTATTTGCGAATAAAACATTGCGGAGTATGTTTGGGTGTCTATCTTGTCTGCCTCTGCAGGGTCAAGTGTGCCAGAGTCAACGAGCTTTTTCGTGGCGTACAGCGCAGTTTCCACTGCAGGCCTGAATTTTGGATCCACATCTAGAATGTCTGATTCTGTATAGTGTGACGAAAGTAAGGCAGAGTAAAGATCCCGCAGCTGCGATATTGCAGAAGATGATGCAGAGATTGTCTTTATTTGGTTTAGATTATTTTGATACTCTGCGACTTGGTTTTCGCTAACAGTGTCTTCAAGTGAGAGTATCTTTGTTTCAACCAAAGTCGTTCCAATGGTAAGATAGTCAACATCAAGGCTTTCCTTGACTTTTTCCTTGAGCACCCGAAAAGAACTGTTCGCAGTGGATTCGCCATAGAAGACCTTCACGTCGTAGTTCCCATCAAGGCCGCAGATCCTGCCAGTAAGCGGTGCCGCATCCGTAACAAAGTTTCCATCGGAGAGCGGCTTTAGCTGTTGAATCTGACACAGGTCTCCACTTGGATTGATTATCTGAATTACTAGGAATAGTTCTGGTTCTACCTGTGCAACCTGTCCAAACAAAAAGATCTGCTCTCCTTTTTTGTAGTCGCCAAACGTGTCAAGAAGAATTATCTGTGAGCTTTGTGCGTGTGCAAAACTTGGAGAAATTAGAATGCCTATGGATAGCCATGCCAACCAAGCCTTACGCATAGGAGCTTTCAGGTTAATTTAGGCTACTTAAGGTTTAGGCATGATTCCTACTTACGCTACGAGGATTTGTTTTTTAAAAATCCCACTAGGCAATGGTGAAGATTCCTCGATTTTTTGCATCTCTGGCATAAAGCACAAGGCATGTACCTGTTCGGCGGTTCGCACACCACACTGTACGCACACCATGCTTACCGCACTGCGGCATTCTGCGCATATTGTGCATTTTGCTAGTTGTCCTCCACAGTTTCTGCACGATTCGTCTGGCATTTTTCCTCAATCACAGCTTTTGCAGTTTTGAATATAAGACTTGAGTAGAAATTGTTCGTATCAAAGCTCAGTGAACCTTAGAGGCTTTGGCTTTCCTTGATTTTCTCAGATAGAAAATCATTCCTATTATGATTGCACCGGCAATAATTGAGAGCGCTCCAAGGTTGTCCACTTGCTGCGTCTTGGAATCACCATGATCTAATATTGTTTCCGATGTCTCTCCTGCCTCTGATTCTACCACAAGAAAGCTTGTAGTGTAAATGTCTGGCTTTAGTACAGAATCGGAAATTGCGTACATCTTTAGATCATTTCCTCCAATGGTCATTTTGCTTGTCAGAGATTCTGAAAAAGATAGAATCGCAGAACCGTCCCTTATTTCCAAGATGCCACTGTCCACCTGAGCCCCTGCTGCGTCATTGACAAAATAATACAGCTGCGTTGCGTCAGTGGTGCGTATTGGAATCTCTATATCGCTTCCACGCATTATTTGGTCTGGCACGTCTATTTTTGTGATTTTTGGAAGGCTGACATTTTCAAATTCCCTCCAGTGTCCTGCGCCAAACGGATACGTTGGATCATCAAATGATTTTATTGTGATTGTCCTGGCTTCTGGTGAATACCCGTCAAGGTAGAACGGCCCGTTGCTTATCACTGCGTGGTTTTTTTGCTCAATCCACTTTATCGCAGAATCATATCTTGCGCCATAATATTCCCAAGAATCATTTGGTTCCAGTGAAGGTGGGATCTTTTTTGATTCGGAAAAATCTACAAGATATTCTTTTATTATTGCGGCATCCCTAGGCACGATCAAAGATAGCCAGTTGAGGCTTTTTGCCTGGGAATCGGTCCTTGAGAATGATGCCTTGCCGTCTACTACTGCCTGTTCCATCGCATACATCACCTCCCATGGCTGCACAACCCAAACGCCGCCCCAGTCGGCAATTTCAGAATCGTCAAAATGCCAGAAATTCACATAGACTTCGACTGTGTTTTCATCCATAGGCCTAATTCCAATGAGCGTTTTTGCAGACTGAGCAGCAGTTGGTGAGTATTCCGGATCAAATGTCTTGTCGTTTTCTCCCGACGATGTCGCCCATTCTTGCCCAAAATAAACAGAGTATAACACATCGTTCATGTCCATTTTTTGGCCGTGGTGCCAGTTGCCCCACAAAAGATCATACGTGATCTTGCTTGTCGCCTTTGCGTTTGGCCCGACACTTGTCCATTTTTGCATATTTGTATCCCAGTTTATCGCATCTGTTGGGACATCTAAAAGGCCACCTGGCCCCGCAGTCTCCACCTGCCAGTCCTGCCTCACGGCAAAGTTTTGACCAGAGTACGGATTTTTGAACATTCCCGGATCATACAGTGTATCCCAGACGTTTTTGCTGTATGCATCCCCAAGGCCCCTGACTGGGTTCCATGCCCCCTGATAGATCTGCTTGACACCAATCTTCAGATCCACATCGTCAGACCTTGCGTTTATTGGTGTGAATCTTGTCGTTATTCCACCGCCAAAGTCGTTTATTATTCCGCTGACTTTTTTGTTTGCGACAAAGGGATCGATTTTTGCTGCAAGAAAGATTCTCACAGATTCGTTCACTCCTTCCTGTGTTGCCATGCGAATCAGATCAGCTCTTTGTTCTGCTGACGTGTAATTGCTGGAATAGATTTTTTGTGTCAGCTCGTCGATTTTTTTGTTCTCATAGTTCCAGTATCCAAGGTTGTTAAAGCCAGGCATGTTTGAAAACCACGGTGCATACATTTGCGCAAGTCCCAGTTGGTCATATCTGACAAACGCCGATCGTCCTGCATAGCCTTCGGTGTACATGCTCCATTTGAGCTCTGCCGGATCTGAGCCGTACACGACTACAAACGCCTTGTTTAGGTCACCAAAGTCCTTTTTCACCACAAAGCCGATTCGCTCAAGCTCCGACGAGATTACCTCTCCTATCGACTTTCTGACAGGATCATCATTCCTAATGAAAATCGTGACTTCTATTGGAGCCTGATCATAAAACCAAGTGTTGTCGATTTTTTCTGCGCCTGTCTCGCGTAACGCATCAGAAATAATCTGGTTTGCAAGCTCAGGGTTGTATCTAAAATGGAACCGCTCAAGCTCGTCCACGATGAAAAGATAGTCAGGATCAAATGGGCCATAGTTTGAGATCATCGTAACGCCATATCCCCCCATGAGCTCATCTACTACGAGCTTCCGGTCTACAAGATAGTTCAGTGCGAACCTTATCTTTTGATGTGAAAACGGATTGAACTTGTCGCCTTCTGCTGGATTGACAAGAATGCTGTATGAGCCTCCTGTAGTATAAAATACCTGCAGGTTTTGCAATGACTCTTGGTTCTGTATCAGGTCTGATGGAAGCCTTGAGTAGTACAGATCAAGATTTCCCTTCTTTACCTCTTCTAGTGCAGTGCTCTCGTCAAGGTACTGGATGAACTGGATCGAATCCACATAGGTTCCTTTTTCTGCAAAGACAAAACCAACTGCAAAGCATGTGCACAGCAAAAAAACCAGGAAAACTTTCACAAAGAGAATAGAACCTGATCTAATTTAAAGCTCAAAACGACAAAGTGTTATTTTGGCATCAAATATGATTTGTCTGTAAACTTAAAATTCATAAAAAGAAAAACGACTCCGTTGAACCAGAAGTTGTGGCTTGATGGCCTTGATGGAATTATTCCGGGCGGCATCTCTGTGGCAGATTATTCAGTAGTGGCAAACACTGATCACGATACCGCAAAAAAAATGCTGCAGGAGTTGTCCAAAAACGGCATAGGCAGGTTCAATGGCACCATGATGGAGTTTGCTGACGGGGACAAGCTTCGGGCCACCATCCTTGCCCTGCAAAAGGGAGCGCAGATTGACGAGGCCTCAGAACACCTGGACTGGAAGGACTTTGAGGGCCTGGCGGCCACGATACTTGAAATGATGGATTTTGTTACAATGCGAAACCTCATCCTTACAAACCCACGCATGGAAATCGACGTGGTCGGGGTCAAGTTTGGTGTTGCAATGCTAGTCGATTGCAAGCACTGGAAAAGGCACAGCAGCTCTGCACTGCAAGAGGCTGTAAGAAAGCAGATAGAACGCACAAAACAATACGTCGCAAAGACAAGCGGTGCAGTTGCAGCACCCGTAATAGTCACCCTATATCAGGACAGGGTCAGCTTTATCGACAAGGTCCCAATTGTTCCCATCTTTCAGTTTGCGTCGTTTGTTGACGAGTTTTACGGAAACCTAGAAGATGTGGAAACTATAGGAACAAAGAAGCAATAAAGAGCGCCATGCTTCCACACATGAATATCTTTGAGAGTTTCATGGATCGGTCCAGCGCTCCTGAAAAGTCTTCCAGTATTTCAGTTCCCATAACCTTGACGTCGGTTTTGTGCTCCAGTATCTCAAATGATGCAGGTTCTAGTTTTTTTTCTGCCTGCTCTGCCAGTTTTAGGTACCAGTCAGCAATGTCTTGTGCCTTTGTTATTTTGCCAAGCGGATAATACCCTGTGCGGGTCCTTACAATGGTTGAGCTGTAATGGGTATCAGATGTGCAGATTTCCAAGAGCGCAAGGCCGTTTTTTGAGAAATGGTTCACTATTTCTTCTCGCGCCCCGTTTTCCATGTTGTTGGCGTCAGCCCAGCCAAGAAAATATTTCGAGTTGTCTATCTTTAGACACAAAATTCCTATTCCGCCAGGGCCCAGGTCTGGAGTGGTAATATTCATCTCATCAAAGTTCGCGTAACCAAACTCCATCTGATGGTTTTGCTTTGTGATCAGTGTTTCAAGCGCCGCCTTTGCTGCCTTGAGCATGTCCTGCGAGTCAGGCTCTGAGATTTCCTCGCCCATTGCATTGTGGCAGTCCACTATCAGAATTCGCTCAAAGTTTCGATTGCTTGCAAACTGCTCGATTTCCTTTTTGATGTAGTTTGGCACGTCCTCCATTCCGTGAGGAGAAAGCGACAAAAACAGCACCGCCGCCTTTTCAAATAAAATTCCAATCACTCTGGCTTTGTTTACCTGTACAGTCACAGGCTCTGTGCACATTGCACCCTTTTTGAAAATAGAGCCGTTTGTGAGGCTGTTTAGATAATTTTCAACCTCGCCCTGCGATGGTAGGTTGAGCGCATGATCAGAAACGCTGTGCATTACCATCGCAGATGAATTCATCGTCTTGTAAATTCTATACGTGATGTTGCTGCCGCCTATCGGATGGTATGGTCCTGGATGGACTTCGGGAAGTATCATTCTAAAGTCATTGTCCTTTGAGTACAGGTGTATCTGCGACGTAAGAACGCTGGAAGGCTTTGACCTTGACTCAATGATTGATTCTACTTCGTCAAAATTTCCTTTTGATCTGGACGCAAGATATGCCTGCACTAGCTTGTGTGTACTTTCAACTCCAGGTCGTCCTGCCCTGTCTGTAGCAAAAGACCACACAGATGCAATTGCAAAAAACGCCGCGCCGATTCCCAAGACAGTCGGATCTAAAAGCGAACTTGTCCAGAGATCCTGCGGAATCATGACTAGATACATTGCCAATGGCTGTAGAAAACAAAGCGCCCACGCTCGCCTCATCGACGTGCCAAGAGTCGTTGTGAATATTCCGATTCTAAAGCTTGCAAAGATCATCATTCCCTCTGCGACGTAAAACAGTGACAGCTCTTGCCTTGAGAGGATCATGGATGCCGCAATCCCGCTGAGAATAATTCCAATCCACATGAGGTTTCCAAACAGCGAGAGGTGTAGTGCTTTAGAGTATTCCTTATTTTTTATGAATCTTGAATCCAGATATTGCGTGATAACCAAAACCGAGATCACTGCAGGCAGTCGAAATACCAGCTCGTCTTCTTTTCCAGCATATGCAAAAAGCGCGACTGCGCAAGTAATGGAGGCTGCCACTAGAGAAAATATCAAGGAATGGTAACGCGAAGACGGGGTCAGCAGTGTAAGGGAGTAACGCTTGTGGATTTTTGACACATCATCATGTGATTCTGTCATTTGCTTGGTTACCTATTTTATGAGGAATATATCAAGTAGCCACGAAACCACAATAAGCCCAATAGGTATGGAGACGACTATTCTCGGATCAAGTCGATATCCCTTTGTCTCATCCTCAAAGAAGCGCAAAAGGCCTGCAGAAGACGCAGGTAGTGGTGCCCCTTTTTTCTTGCTGCTCATTTAATGGAAAAGCTAAGGAATTAAAATAAAAACTTTGTGTCAGCTTTTCAGCTTTTGCATGGTCTCAATGAGCGAGTTTATCGACTTGAGAATCTGCTGCTGCTTTTCATGGTCTTTTTCGGCCCCAAGCTCTGCCGTCAGATCTGCAAGTTTTTTGCCCATTGATTCTAGGATCGGGTTTTTTTGATCTGCGTCCGGTTTTGGAGCGGGTTCAGCTTTGGACTTGTTCGGCTCTTTTCCACAGCTGACGCACAATGCATTGCCGTCCTTCATTACCCGAACACCCTTGCAATACGGACACGGTTCTGCGAGAAGTGTCGCACCGCCAAGCAACATATCCACTGCTTTTTTTCGCAGATCTTGCGACATGGACTAGTTATGATCAGGCCTCGGTAAAAACCTAATTTCACAAGAAAAGGCGACAAGGCTTAATAGACCGATTGAGGCTATCATCATCGTAACTAATGGCAGTAATTTGCAATACATGTGGCCTTCCTGAAGATTTGTGTGCCTGCGGTGATCTTAACAAAGAAAGTACTAAAATTGTCATAAGACTCGAGGAAAGGCGTTTTAAAAAGAAGGGTACCATGATCGAGGGCCTTGACACAAAACTAAATGATGTCGAAGGAACGCTGTACGAGTTGAAAAGAAAATATGCGTGCGGCGGAACGGCAAAAGAAGACTATATCTTTTTGCAAGGAGACCATCGCGACACCATGAAAGAGACGCTAGTCAAGCTCGGGTTTTCCGAATCAAGCATCGAAGTCCACTAGTCTTGCAAGTCTACAAAATTCTACAAGGAATTGCAATCCCATACTCGGCCCTAGTCTCTGTGATTTTCGGCCTGATGGCATTTTCATTTCCAATAGGAGCATACATTTTTTTTAATTCCCAGATTGGAAAAAGCATCGACTTTAGTTTTCCGCTCTCGGAATTCGAGGTTTTACAGTACTTTGGTCTGGGCTGGCTTGCAGGAGTTGAAATCGGGGATCTTTTTGTTGTGGTGTGGGCGTTTTTCCTCATCTTATTTACAATTGCAGTGTTTGGTCCAAAAAAGAGCTTTCTCAAAGTGCTCACCACGATGATGTCCGGCTCGTCTGGCCCTGAGGACGGCAACTATTTGCTCCACGCAATAAAGTGGTTTACAGTAATCATTGTATTGTCAGAGGCAATAGACCTCGTGCAACAAGGCTTTGGTGTCACCATTGCACCCCCGCCTTTTGAAAATGATCTTTTGCAGTTTTTGGGCGTGACATTTGCGCCGGTAGTAGAGGAAGTAGGGTTTAGAATAATTTTGATTGGAGTCCCGTTGTTTTTGTTTTATTCCCACAGGGCATCTACAAAACTATTCTTCAAGTCGTTGTGGAATCCTTCGGCAAACCTGCCAATCACGGATTCAAAAAAAGCAATAATACTTGTCGTAGTGGTTGCAGTATTTTTTGGCATGGCACACATCATTTCTGATCAGTGGAGCGAGGGCAAGTTTGCGCAGGCAACGATGAGTGGCATTATCATCGGCTGGGTCTACTATCGTTATGGGTTTGTCGCATCGCTCCTAATTCATTGGGCGACAAACTATGTGATTTTTTCATATGGGTATTTGGTGTCATCCGTAAACGAGACCAGATTTGCAGACGCGTTTTCCCATTCGTTAATCCAGACAATCGAGATTTTGCTTCTCATCACTGGTGCGCTCTCGATTATACTGATGGCAATGAATCGCAGAAAAAAGACACTAGAGGTTTAACGATAATTTTAGACCCTTGTACCGGTTTCGAATGGTCACTTCGGTCACCCCGGCTGCCTCTGCTACGTCGCGTTGTGTTTTGTTTTCGCCGTTTGTGACACATGCGACGTACAATGCTGCGGCTGCAAGGCCCATCGGGTCCTTTCCTGCCGAGATTTTGTTTTCTTCTGCGGTTTTTAGAATTTTTGCTGCATCGCGCTTTGTTTTCTCAGAGAGCTCGGCCTTGCTTGCAATCCTTGCAACACACTTGATTGGATCCACTACTGGCATCTTGAGGCTTAGCTCTCGCAATAACAGTCTGTAACATCTTGCGATGTCTTTTCTTTTTATGTTGCTTGCATTGCCAATGTCTTTTAGCGTTCTTGGTGTTTCGGTGTCGCGGCATGCAGCATACAGTGCAGATGCAATCAGAGCTGAGATGGAGCGGCCCCTGACCAGTCGTTTTTCTAGCGCCTTTCGGTAAATGTACGCGGCCTTTTCCACAACCGCATCGCCTACTGCAAGCTTGTCCTTTAGTCTGTCCAATTCACTAAATGCCTGTCTGAAATTCCTGTCAACTGGCTCGTGTACCTGGCTTCTCGAGTCCCACGTCCTGAGTCTCTCAATAGTAGAACGCATCGTAGATGATAGCGGCTTTCCTGTTGCATCCTTGTCTGCCTGCCCGATTATTGTTGCAAGGCCCATGTCGTGCATTGCAAGCGATGTCGGGACTCCGGTTCTGCTTTTTCCCTCATCCTCTTTTGAAAAAGAACGCCACTCGGGCCCTGCCTCTATGCTCTGCTCACTTAGGACATAACCGCATTTTCCGCAAAAGCTTTCACCTGTTGTGGTGTCGGTAACAATGGAACCCTGCGCGCAACGGGGACAGCGATCCTTTTTGGCGATGTTTTTTGTCATTTTTTGCAAACCCTTTGTTTCTCGTATTTAACCTTTGATGTTCTCTATAAAACTGTCGATGCCGGGTGCTGTTACCTTGATGGGACATCAAAAAGACGTTTTGCTAGAATATCGCGTATTTTGTTTTAAGATGGCTTCCAGTCTTTTGGCATGGAACCGCGGCTTGGCTTTGGTTCTTCTTTTTGCTCAGCTGGCAAAGAGCCACTTTGTTCATAGACGCTTTGGTGCTGTTTGTAGCTGGTATCATCCGTAGCTAGTTCTGCCTCTCCGCGTACTGTATGATAACCGCCTGAGGCCTCACTAGTAGTTACAGCCCTGAGGTGTTTTGGATCAATTCCTGTTTGGGTATAGTCCATTCCTTTTGCCTTTTTGGTGCTATAGTAAAAGAATCCGCCTGCTCCCGCTGCTGCCATGCCGGCCATTCCATAGATGATAAAGATCGGAAATGAACCAGTTGATGTTTGTGCTGCAGATGTTGGTGCGGTTGCAGAAACTCCTAGCACTTCGTGTTCCCCTACTTTGTCAGGGGATGCATAGCCTGCAAGGAATATGTTTGCAGAGTCGCCTGACTGCACTGTCCTGATATGATAAGTTTGATCAGAAGTAAAGCTTGATTCAAATTCTTTTTCTTTTATTTGTCCCTCTCTAAAGCTGCTCTCGCCCATTGTAAATGACGATACCACCACTTTGGCACCACTGAAACCATATCTTGCAGTGTCTGCCGAGATTCCAGTCGGGTCAAACAAAGAGTGCCAGCTCGCCATAGGTAGTGCTCCTATGTCTGCCGCATCAATTAGGCCCATCGCCAAAACATCTTGCGCTTCGCCAGTTATTTGTGAAGCAACATCAGGAAAGTTTGCCTTGAAAAATGAGAGTGGCTGGTTTACATCGACTTGGCCAAACTCTTCTGTTGAGACCGTTATTGGGCCGTGGACTTTGATTCCTCTCCATGTAATATCAAATAGTGCTGGCGAGCCCTCGGAATATTCTCTGATCAAAAATCCATCAATTGTAGGAGTCACTATAACCCTGTAATCGACAGAGGCGCTTTCTCCCCTTCCGAACATTGAGGCATGGTATTCTATTTTAAGATCGGTTACATGCACCGTGCTTTGTGCAGCTACAAGATTCTCATTGATTCTGTCAATTAGTTCCTGGACATCAGACGACGTCGAGTCGATAGTAAAATCCATGGAAACATCTTGGCCGCGCAAGGCTTCCGCGATTGAGCCGCCATCAGGGTATTCTATAAAGACGGATCTTTGGAATGTAAACTTGGGTGTTAGCGCACTCTCGTATGTTTTTGCATCCCAGTTTAGCTGGGCAGCAAATGCTGGAGAAACTGAACCTGCAATCAAAACGCTCAAAATTGATAACGCGAAAATCGAGCCTCGATTCACGACCAAATTGCCTTTGGCCATAGTAATAAATCTATCTTGGAATATGAAAATCGCTAAAAAAATTATAGGGCAAAATTTTTTGCGGACGGTTTTTTTGCAGTTTTGATTTCATTACACAAAATTTTGCAAAACCGCATTCATTGAAAAGGTAATATGGATCCCCGGCTCCATACAAAAAGGGTTTTATGATAACAATACTGGCCGGCGGTACAGGTTCTGTTAAACTTGTTCGTGGACTCATTTCCCAAACACGCAGTCTAAATGTTGTTTGCAATGTTGGCGATAACTATTGGCTTTACGGCCTGTATGTGTGTCCAGACATTGACACGATAATCTACGGCCTTGCAGACATTTTGGATTATGACAAAGGCTGGGGCATAAGAAAGGACACGTTTGGTTTTCTAAGGCAGATGGAGATTTTTGGCGAGGAGACGTGGTTTAGAATTGGAGACAGAGATGTTGCAACGCACCTAATTCGAACAAACATGCTAAAGAACGGAAAAAACCTTGGTGACATCACCAAGTGGCTGTGTGAAAGATTCGCAGTGGAGTCAAAAGTAATGCCGGTCACCGACAACACAATTGAGACAAGGATAACAACAAGCAAGGGAGAGATGCACCTCCAAGAATTCTGGGTAAAATACAAAGGAAAGGACAAAGTCGAAGGAATTCAGTATGTCGGTGCAGAGAAGGCAAGGCCTAACCCAGAAGCGGTAAACGCAATTCACGATTCCGAGCTTGTCATAATTGCGCCAGGAAACCCGCTTACCAGCATAGGGCCTATGCTCCAGATAAAGGGGATTAGAAAGGAGCTTGTAAAGAACAGGAAAAAAGTCGTCGCAATCAGTCCACTCGTAGGTGGCAAGGCATTTTCTGGTCCTGCTGCAGAATACATGGCAGCTGCTGGAATCGATGTCTCCCCGTACGGAATTGCACAAATGTACTCTGATGTTTGCTCAAACATTGTAATTGACTCAAAGGACAGACTGCTTACAAAGAAAATCCAAAATCTAGACATGAAAGTGTATGACACTAGCATCAAAATGACAAACAAAATAACAGAAGATGCATTGGCATCATTTGTTCTAAAGAACGTCCGCATGTAGCTTGAAAATAGCTGCGATAATCCCCGTAAAGACATTCTCAAAGGCAAAGACACGCCTTGGACTGCCAGAAGACAAAACCGAAGCGCTCTGCAAGTTAATGCTAGACGAGGTTCTCTCCACAATATCAAAATCTCAGATAAGCAAGACAGTAATGGTTTCAAGTGACGAGTCGGCACTTGGCATTGGAAAAAAATATGGTGTCGAGGCAGTAATTGAGCAAAAAGAAAATGGCGTTAATGCGGCAGTAGCCCTTCCAGAAAAATACCTGCTCGAAAACGGGTTTGATGCATCCGTTGTGTTTCCGCAGGACATACCCTTGTTGCAGCCCCATGACATTGCAAGCTTGCTTGCCTTTTACAAAACTCCCAAGTCGCTGCTCGTTGTCCCGTCAAGAAAGTTTGACGGCACAAATGCCCTGCTCCGAAGCCCAGTCAATATAGTAGAGACGCATTATGACGAGGACAGCTATAAAATCCACCTAACCACCGGTAAAGCCAGAAGCATACCAACCTCCTTTGTTCTCATCAGCAGAATCATGTGGGATGTGGACGATGTTTCTGACCTAGAATTTATCATGCGTAATATTGAAAAGCCAGAGTTTTCAGAAAAGCTCAGAAAAATACTGGAGAATTGACACATGCTACCATTAATTGGAATATTTTTGGCAATTACACTACCTGCGAGCGGAGGCTTGGTCCCAGGCTCCACTGTGACATTTTACATCCATGATGATGACCTCAACACAAGCCATCGTGGAATAGACGAGGTATCCACTGCAGGACTTTTGCAATTTAAGATAGCCGGCACTACGATTTCCGGGCCATCAAAAATAGTGGAGACCGGAAATAATTCCGGGGTTTTTGTCGGACGTGTGGAGATCCCACAGACCATAAACGGCAGGCCTCTCCAGCAAGGCGACACTCTGATCATAACGTACAACGACCAGTCCACTGCCTCAGGAGACACCAACACCAGCTCAAAATCACTTTCCGTCAAAAAGTCAAGCACCGGTTTTGAGACTTCGGCAAAAAACATCAGGATAGGCCAAACATTTCAAGTGCGAATTTCTGATCCTGACTTTAATTTGGATTCAAGAAGAGCAGACAACATATCGCTTTCCCTCATAGAGTTTCGCGGCTCAAACGGAATAAGGACAACTCTGGCAAATGCAGCGTTTGATGCACGTACTGCATCCCTCAGGGAGACAGGGGATGATACCAATACTTTTGTGGTATCAATAAAGATGCCAAAGGAAATCGACGGAAAGCGACTAAAGATTGGCTCTACTGCCCAGCTAAAATTCACGGACACGACGTCTGCTTCCGGAACAACAGAGATCCTCAAGACAAACATCAGAGTAGGCCTCAAATAATTAGAGCCGGATGAGATTAGCAAAAAATAATTGCGTGCTGGCCGTAACCCTCCTTCTGTTCTAAACGACATTACGCTTTGCAGCCTACCTGAACTAAAGGTGCAGGTCCAAGTTCTGTTTGGCTTTGCTCTGCGCGGGACAGACCTTTCATTCCATTTTGCCGGAAATCTCAGGTTTTGCCATCATGGTGCTCCAGCGTGGATTTTTTCTGCTCTGTTGCCAGCCATCTCTGACTTTGCATCTCTACAACGCGCTCCTGCATTGAGGGAGGAGTTTCCTCTGTTTTCACAGTGATCGTCCACCAGCTCGCATCTTGGTTTGGCGCTATGAGTTATTTATCATTACTTTAGCTTCGAGTCAAAGTATTCTTCATCGTAGCGTTGTGCGCGTCTCGCCTTTAGGGTGTAGCCGAGGTGCACGATGTCCACGTATAGTCTGTAAACGTGGCGGTTTTCCCTGAGACGGGACGAGATGATTTTCCAAAACGTTCTTGCGTGGAACTCTGAGAACCTATGGTCTCTGATTACAAAGATTGATTTTTTTGACTTGTCGACTATCTCCAGGGTTTTCGGGCTGAAGGCCTGGTCTGCCTGGTTTCCGGCCCCCAGTATTATTAATTCCGACGACACCTTTTCAAAATTTTCCAATAAGCTTGGGGAGACGTTTTTTGATTTGGGGTAGACTTTTTCAAAGAAGACTTTTTTCATCTCGAGATCAAACATCATCTCGTTTATTCTGTTCATTATCTCAAGCTCAGTTTCCGGCGTCTCCACGACTCCTCTTACCACTCGGATCTTGCTGTCGTGTTCCTTTGATACTGCGTTTGCCACCCTTAATCCAAGATCAGAGTGTCTTCCTTTGTCATATGACACCACTACATTTGCAAGATCCTCTTCAAAGTTATTGCCAAGACGGACGCCGATAAAGTCGCATGTTGAAAGTGACAAAAGTTTTCTATTGTTCCTCAAAAACGAAAAGTCCACTATTACTATGTTGATTCCTTGTTCTTCCACGGTGGCCAGGATTGCGTCGGTTTCATCATGCGATATGCGCACCATGTACCGGTGTCGGATTGATTGCGGGATGGATTTTTTGAGCTCGTTGAATTCCTCGATTTCAGATTCCGCCACCTTGCTCGATGCCGCAAGCGGCAGGTGTACAGGAATGCGAACCACGCCCAGAAATGAGATCTCTCCTTCCTTTTCCTGTGCCAGTGCGTTTGCTATTTTGAAAAAACTCGCCACGTATTTTGGATTGTAAATTATCAGGATCCTGTATTCTTTTCTCTCCTTTGGGCCTTGGTTGTACACAAGCGGTGCATAGTGCTCTATTTCTTTTTTTGCTGTGTAGCCCTTGTAAATTACAAATCCGATTATTATCCAGAGTATTGCAATTACCCAAGAGCTTGGCTCTGTGATGAGAAGGTATACCGAAAGCCCAAATGCCGAAAGCATTCCAAGAGTTGGAATCAGCGGGAAAAACGGAGTCTTGAACGCATAGTCAAGCTTTTTCCCATACAGTCGCCTAATTGTGATTGCGGCATAATTCACCTGCGCAAACAAAAACAAAAACATCACACTTGCAGCAAATGCAATTTCTGTTAGGTCGAGCGAAACGGCCATTACTAGCATTATGACGCCGGATGCGACAGTGGCAAACACAGGCGTTTTGTATTTTGGGTTAATCTTACCAAAAAAGTGCGGGAGGTTATAGTGAGTTCCCATTGCGTAGGAGACGCGGCTGGATGAATACGTAGTGGCGTTCAGTGCCGCAAGTGTCGAGACAATGCCGCCTGCAATAACAATCAGAGCCCCAAACGGAAGGAAATTTTTTGCGGCCTCTACTATTCCAAGCTCGCCGAAGCTCCCGATAAACTCCCACGATGGATGTCCTACTGTCTGAGAGGATAGGCCACCAATGAATGAAAACGTAAACAGAATATAGATTGCAATTACAACAAGGAGTGAAATAAAAATTGCACGTGGTATGTTCTTTTTTGGATTTCTTAGCTCGTTGCCAGTCTGTGCTATCACCTCGTACCCTTCAAATGCAATGAAGGTCAGACCCATGGCAATCACAAGACCAGAAATTCCCTTTGGAAAAAAGTCTTCAAAGTTTGAAGGCCATGATGGATTGACAAAGGCCATTGCAAAAACTGCTGCAACGATTAGCAGACCAATTATTGTGATCTGTGTAATGGTGATTGCATTACCAACTTTGCTTGTAGGCGACGTCCCCCGTACGTTGATGAATGTAAAGATGACGACTGCCAAGGCTGCAAAGCCTTTTTCAAGCCATGGGGTTGATTCTACCAAATTTGCTATATCCAAAAGATGAACAAAAAACGACGCGAATGCAACTGCATAAAGGCTTCCGGCAATAGTGTGTGCAAACCAGGACATCCAGCCACTCAAAAACGCGTTTGGTCTTGGAAGGCCTTCTCTTACCCATCTGTATCCACCTCCGGTGTCAGGAAGGGCTGAGCTCAGTTCCGCATATGTAAAGGCGGTAAATATTGTGATTATTCCGTTTATCAAAAATGCGATCATTAATGCAGGGCCTGCCTCTGCCATGCCAGGTCCGACAAGAACAAAGATGGCGCCGCCAATCATCGCTGCCACGCCTACCATCACCACATCTAGTAGGCCAAGGTTCCTTGCAAGTCCGGCGTTTGGAGTATCTGATGCCATGTTTATCTACCGCTCCCAAAGCGAGTTTGAATAAATCTTTACCCTAGCTGCGTTATCTGTATTTCAGTCAAAATTCTTTACAATCCCATACTGGCGCAGGAGCGGATCTATTTGATCCTCGAATTGTAGTTTTGAATAATCCTTGAGGAGTTCTTCATTAAGCTCGTAAAATGTATGCCCCCAGTTGAACTTGGCCAAAAGATCTAGTGCTTGCGTCTCGTAGCCCAAAATGAAGATCGCCCCAGCGATTGCCTCAACTGTTGTAAGCTTGTTGAGTTTTGAATAGTTCACAGGATTCCCTGCCAAAAGCGGCGGGAGCTTGCGTGGGATTCCTGAGAACCTTTTTGTGAATGTGTCTTCTGCCAGATTCCAAGAACAGTCGATTCCTGTGATAGAGTCGGCAATATTTGCGTCTTGTCTTAGCAGCGTCTGTTTGGCAAACGGATCCAATACTATGGTATCGTGTTTTGTCCTTGTGACAGGTTTTGCCAGTCCGAATTTGACAAGCTTTGCAGCTGTGCATTTTTTTGGGTCGTCTTGCCTGAACATCAAAACTTGGATGTACATCTAATGAATCGTTTGGCGTTGCGAAATATTTGCCTACTGGAGAGGGTTGTACACTATTTCATAGTAGAATCGGGACGACTTGTTCTCTTCTTTTACTATCTCCACAGTCCAGACCGAGTCTGGGATGGCATTTCCTTCAGATTCCGGCGAAATTGAGAATTTTTCCAGTAATGGTGTGTGTCCAGAGTATGTCACCTTGTAGTTGTAAGCGCCAATTGTCACTATCTCATAGCTTGCGTCAGCACTCTTGGTAGATTTTGAGATAAGGCAGTCTGCGTCTTGTCCTATGACGCATTGCCCCTCCTCGCTTGTTATTTTGAGATTTACATCTTTTTCAGAGCCTTTTGGCGTGACAACTGAACCCTGCCATAGTATTGGTACAACATCTTGGTCCTCCAAGGTCTGCTCAAAGATCGGGATTTCAACTAGTGCCTCTGTTATTCTGTTGAATTTTTCTGAAATCTTGATTGTGGCCTTTACCTCTGCCTTTTTCTCAACAACTTTGAACGTCGCGGTAAATGTTCCAAATTCAGTATCTGCCTTTATGATATAGCTGCCAAGTGCTACATTTGCCGGGAGAACATAATCATACGTGTACGAGCCATTGTCATAGTATCTGGTGAGGTCGATTTTTTTGCCTCCCAATCCGCAGTAAGAAGTTCCGCAGCTTACCTCTGTGCTCTCTTCTGGAATCACTACCAAGTCAAGCTTGCCCAAAAGCACCACCTTGTTTGTGTTTCCGAAAATCTGAATTGTTTCGCCAGGTGAGTACTCCCCCTTGTCGGTGTTTAGCGTAATTGCCAGCTTGCTAGTATCAGCTGTTGGGACCTTGTTTCTTACCTCAAATGTGGTGTCGGCCCTCAGCCCCTGGTAAATTGCAGTTACCTTGTAGCTGGCATCCTTGAATATTGTCAATGGAAGATCATATGTTGCTCCAAAGTGTCCGGCGCTGTCAAAGCTAAGATTTGACTCATAGATTGGCTTATTGTTCCATGATTTGATCACGACGTTGACTCGGTCTTGGATTTCTCCGCCAGATGTACTCGTAGTCTGTTGTCTTTTGATTGCCTCGCCAATAATTTTGAGCTTCTCTCCAGCTGAATATACCTGCTTTTCGGTTTTAACATCAAGTGGTTTTACTTCGAGCTTGTCTGTTGCTGGGTTCTTGGATACTTTGAAAAATACGTCTGTTGTCTCCGATGTTGCTATGACAGATATCTTGTAGTTGCCAAATACGCTTGGGCGCGCCTCTTTTGGATCTCTAATGTCTGCAAGATCATAGTCTTTCTTTGGAATTTCCCAGCTCCACGAAAACTTGCTGTCATCTATTTTGGCTCCAGAGTTGACTGTTTTTCCGTCAGGTTTGGTCAGGGTTATCTTTATTGCAGATTGTCCTGTGAGCAGCGTTCCGTCCAGCGTGACTTTTTCTCCAAGGCCGTAAACGGTTTTGTCTGTACTGGCAACTATTTTCTTGTTTGCCGTGTCCGTTGCACTAGACACCGTAAACATTGTCGAAGTTTCCGTGCTGCCATATGCTGCCTTTATCTTGTATGCACCTGGAGTGAACGTAGCTTGGTTTAGTACTGTGTCAATCTTGTAGTTTCCAACATCATCAGGTATTGCAGTAAAGCTGTAAGTGGTGACAATGCTCTCGTCTCTTACACGGAGTTTTTTGTCTTTACCAACAATTGAGAGGTCTTTGCCGCTTTCGTCGGTAATTGAGACTTTGACTGGGGTTACATCAAACGAGGATGATCGTGTCTTTGGGATTACATGTCCAATGATTGACATCTTCTCGCCAGATGCATAGTCTGGCTTGTCAGTTGAGACATAGTTTCCGTCGCCTGTTGAGACGTATGTGTCAGGATCCTCTACAATTTTGAAATAAATAATAGACATACCAAATTCTTTTGAGACAGTAACACGATAGTCTCCAAGTCTTAGCTGGTCACTTGGGATCTTTAGATCATAGCTAAATGTGCTGTCACCTGCAAGCTTTACTTGGTCTTTGATTTTGAATACATTGTTTGTATCCTTTCCAATTGCTGTGACTCCGGTCTGCAGCACCTCCAAGTCAAGGGCCACGACATGTTTGTTGCTTCTGCCAGAAATCGTTATTGACTCACCAAGACCGTATGCTTTTTTGTCAGTCGACAGAACGATTTTTTCAGTGTCCTTTATGTTAGATGTAAGCTCAAAGGTTGTTTCTGCGTGCTGCTTTCCATAGTCTGCAATAATGTCAAATTTGCCAAAAACAGGATTTACAGTCGTCATGGGGATTTTGCCTGAGAACTCACCAGACTTTGATGGGAAGAGTTTTCCGGAAAAGAGTTGCTTGACCTTTGGATCATAAACTGCATAGTCAAGCCCAGCAAGCGGGATTATCTTGGTAGTAGATGCAGATATTGTGACTCGCTGTCCTGGAAGGTATGATGTAGCATCAGTCGAAATCACCAATTCAGATTCTTGTTCTGCCTCTGTGAACGTCACCTCATCTCCAACTATGAATAACGCTGTGTCATCAGAGTCTGCATAATCTGCAGAGACCACATAGTTGCCAGCGTCCACACCCTGGACCTTGTCAAGCTTAAGCTGGGCCTTGAACTGTAATTTCATATCAGGATATATTGTGAATTTTTTATCGTAGCTCCCAGGCCCGTCAACATGAATTGTTATTTGTGCTTGTGTATAGTATGGTTTTTCCTGGTAAACTCGTTTTGATATGTTTCCTGTAATTATTGCGGTCTCACCGAAAATATAATTTCTCTTGTCTGTTTCGACGATGATCACTGCCCCATCTGAGCTGCCAGACGCTGCGCCAAGTTTGCCGTTTGAAGAGCCAGCTGAAGACATTCTAAAGATCCAGTCATTTGATGCGTTAGAATCTGCACCATCGAACTTTCTTTGCCATGATGAAAAATCGTTTTTCTGATCAGTCATTGCTGGCGTTTCGTCAACCAGATTTCCTTCCTTGTCTTTGAGCTGGACTTTTTCAGAAACGTCGGTAAACCAAAGACGCGTATAAGAATAAATCAAAAACTGGCCTGGCTTTATCGTGGTTCCAACTGGGAGTGTCAGTGTCTTTTTTGTGACAGTTGTTGACGCAATTTTCCATCCACTAATGTCGACATCTTCGTTTGTCGGATTATACAGCTCTACCCATTCTGATACTGACTTTGCATCATCGTTTGCCGGGTTCGTGTCAATTTCATTAATCACCACATGATCTGTAGTTTCTTGTCCATATGCAGTAAACACTACGAAGAAGAGAAGTGCTGCAAATACACCAGCTAGGGGCAAAGTCCTCATTTTTTACCTATAATCTTGTCGCTGTAAATGTCATTTTAGATCTAAATTGAGGAAAAGTTGAGCAAGTTGTGAGCTGAAGGTGCATTTTACACTAATGCTTGCCGTATTCACTAAAAAACAATGCGTATCAATTCTATTTGTCGCAGTTTGGGCACGCCCCGCTCGCTATTTTGGCGCCGCACTCTGCACAGATGCCTTCGGGCATATCTTTGGCTATTGCCGCCTGTCTTCTTCCGACGTAGACTTTGATTCCAACGTATATTCCAACTGCGATTATTACAGAATAGATTAGTGGCAATCCTGCGCCCAATAGCCCAATCATGAAGAATAAAACTCCCCCAATTAAAATCAGGTCGCGCCTTTGATGTTTCAATGATGCTGATAGGAATTGGGCAATTAAAAATTATTAGTAAGATGGGATCGGCCGGATTTGAACCGACGACCTCAGGTACCCAAAACCCGAATCATACCAAGCTAGACCACGATCCCGATATGTGTGCAGCTTTTTCACCCCAATTTAAGCCTCACATGATTTTAATAATATACCAAGTCAATGCAACCATTGCAAATCGATGATTACGTCAGGGCAGGCAAGATAGCATCCGAGGTTCGTGAGCTTGCAAGAAAAAAAGAATGGGTCGGAAAAACTTTGTACGAGATATGCGAAACCGTCGAGTCTGAAATTAAAAGTCGTGGCGGCAAATGCGCGTTTCCAGTCAATACTAGCCTTAATGAAATTGCAGCTCATTACACTGCAGAACCAAACGACCAAAAAATTTTGTCGGGTTCGGATCTTATCAAAATAGATCTAGGAGTCCAGATAAACGGATTCATTGCAGACACTGCGGTGTCAGTCTCCTACGATCCAGAGTTTGAGGTACTTGTACAGACTGCCGAAGAGGCGCTAAAAAACGCAATGGTGATGGTAAAGGAAGGAACCAAGTCAAGCGACATTGGTAGGACCATAGAAAAAACGGTAAAGCAGTACGGTCTAAAACCGATTGCCAATCTCAGCGGCCACTCGCTAGGCCAGTACACGATTCATGCAGGAAGATCAATTCCAAACATGTGGTCAATTGGCTCATTTCCCCTATCTGCAAAAGAAGCATATGCGTGCGAACCGTTTGTGACCACGGCAAAAGGACTCGGCTTTGTGCGAGACGGCAAGACAAAAAACATCTTTGGCCTTGTGACGCGAAAAAAGACAAAAAACGAAAATGCAAACGCACTCGCAGATTACATCTGGGATAATTTTAACACGCTTCCATTTGCCCTTCGATGGATAACAAAAGAGCGTGACGAGAAAGAGACTAGGCCATTGCTTGAAGAGCTAGTTAGAAACAAAATTGTTCGTGCGTATCCTGTCTTGGTTGAGGCAAACAGCCAGCGGGTGGCGCAGGCAGAACATACGTTCATCCCAACGGATGGCGGCGCACTAGTCACTACGCTATAGTTTCGCCAAAGATCTTTGCAATAGTCATTGGAACCTTGCACGCAATACACTGCGATGCCTCAACAAAAAGGCAGTCGCCTTCCTTGAATTTTCTTTTCATTTCCTTTTTGCATGACGGGCACCTTTCCAGTGTGTATGCAATTACTTGTTTTTCTTTTTTTGCAAATATCATTGTGGCACACCCAACGTGTTTCCAACTCCCACCACTAACACATTTTGGCCGGGGGTGGTGTTTTCGAGAATAATTTGATTCACCTGCGACTCTACCTCTTCTGCCTTGTCTGCGATTTCTTTGCTCATCAGTGTGATTGCCTCCTTTATTGACTGCTTTATGACAACTGCGTAAACTGGAATGTTGCTCTTTGTCGCAACCTCCTCGATTTGGAATCTATCGGTGCCAACGCCGCCAATCGCTGCTCCAAACCCTTGGGCAACAGACCCCGAGTCCTCGCCTTCAAGCTTCAGTGCAGCATCCACCATGACTATTATGCTTGGCTTTTTTTCTGCAACCAAAACCTCAACCGCGTCACCAGGCCTGCCGACCGTGGCTGCTGGACCTTCTGCCTTCAAAAGATATAGTTTTCTTTGCTCAAAGTCAGCTTCGGCGCATACAGTTTCAAAGGCAATCGTCTTTTTTTGCTTACCCAGCATCATTTTTCCAACAACCATTGGCCCGATTCCATCACCAAGTGGTTGGCCTTGCTTGAGTGCAGGTACTGCGTCTCTTAGTGCGCCTGCCTGCTCCATGATAAATGGGATCATCATTTGGAGCGGCAGAATAAGGGGAAAGTTGTTTTGTTTTTTAGCAGTCAGGAAAAAATGTCTCACTATTTTGTGCAGCATGTTCAGCGATGCTGCTACTTCGAGAATGTTTTGAACCTTGGATATCTCTATCGGATTCTTGCTTGTAAAGAGGGATTGAACCTGGGTTCTAGTGTAATCTTCCCTTGATCTCACCAGATGCCTTATTTTTGGAATAATTCCGTTTGGGTCTATGTCAACTGGCATGATGGTAAAGTATTCCAAGAATCGCTCCACTTTTTTTGTTGCGTCATTTGCGCCAAGGTTTTTTTGCAGATAGTCAAGCAACTCCTTTTTGGATTCGTCCTTGTATTTTTGCAGCTTGTTGATGCTTTTGGAAATCTCGCTTGACGTTATCAGGAGTTGAATTCTCTGTCCGTAGAACACGAAAACTACGATTGGGATTATCCAGACAAGCCACATTACCGGGTTTGAGGATTCGCCGCCAAAGAGAGAGTCTGGTGAAAACATTTCTGTAAAGTTCAAGTAAATCAAGGCCTCACCTTACCAAATTAATGGATTTGTGTGTCAAAATCAAGAAAGGCTACCCAAATTTCAAAGAAGTTGTCTGCTGGGTAAACAATTAGAAAGTGCTTTTTATATAGCCTAGCTGAATCAAGTGGTATCGTATGCCTCAAACAAAGCCAATAGTAAGCATAGAGAACGTAGTTGCATCCGCCTCAGTGGATCAAAAAATGGATCTAAACGAGATTACCCGCAATTTTCCAGATGTTGAGTATCACCCAGACCAGTTTCCAGGGCTAGTCTTTAGATTAAAGAGCCCAAAGACAGCTACTTTGATCTTCACGTCAGGCAAGATGGTTTGTACTGGCGCCAAGTCAGAAGAAATGGCACGTAGCGCAGTAAAGTCGGTTGTTCAAAAGCTGCGCAAAGGCGGAATCAAGGTAAAAAAAGATGCCGTAGTAGACATCCAAAACATTGTCGCATCGATTAACCTTGGTGGAAAAATTCACCTAGAACAGGCTGCAAGGACATTACCAAGAAGCATGTACGAGCCTGAACAGTTTCCAGGCCTGATTCATCGAATGCTGGACCCAAAAACAGTCATCCTGCTTTTCTCGTCAGGAAAACTGGTGTGCACCGGGGCAAAAAAAGAGCCCGACGTATACAGATCCGTAAACAATCTTCACTCGTTACTTGAAGAAAAAAGTTTGATGATTTACGATTAGACTTTTTTGTTATTAATCATAAGTAAAGTGAATATACTGATCAGAGTTCAATTGTTGTAAATGAACGTAGAGTTTTTCAGAGATTTTAAGCTAAAAGATATTGTTTTGATTTCGTCGCTTCCAGACATGGGACGAGTCGGGGGGCTCGTAACTGAACATATCGCAAAAACAACTTCTGCAAAGGATGCTGCAAAAATTATTTTGGCAGACAAGCCTTGGGTCAATCACAGTGACGGATTGATTGAGATACCATCAGACGAATACAAGCTTCTAGTGGATGAAAAAAACGCGCTTGTCATATTTACAGGGGAAAATCAGCCCCAAGAACCAGATGCAGTCTTTGAGCTGGTAAATTTCGTAGTGGACACGGTTCAAAAATGGGGCAAGATAAAGATGATAGTTTCAACTGGCGGGTACATACCGCTTCAAAAATCCGATGGTGATAGCGTGCACGGTGTTGCGACAAGCTCCAAGCTTCTTGAAATGCTAAAATCCCACGACGTGAAAATGCTCTCAAACGATGTAAAGAGTATCACTTGGTTTAACGGCCTTGTCTTGGGTGCTGCAAAAAACAAGAACATCGACGGGATAGGACTGTTTGGTGAAATCTATGACGCCGAAACCCCACAACACAGGGCAGCAAAAAACATCATATGCAAAATTGAGAAAATAATCAAGGTTCAGATCAACACTGATGAGCTGCAAGAAAAAATTGTAACCCCAGTTGAGATAAAAAAAGATGCACCCGGAATAGGATAGCTACTTTATTTTAGTTCCAGCTGGAACCGAGTCATCTACTGTAAGCCAGTATGGCTTGTCGTCCAAGTCTGCTGCCAAGAGCATCGCGTTTGATTCGACACCCCCGACTGTTTTTGGCTCAAGGTTTGTTATTGCAATTACCGTTTTTCCCACAAGTTCTTCTGGCGTAAAATACTGCGCCCCTCCGATTATGAGGCTTCGTGTTTGGCCCCCAAGATCAATGGTTCCTTTGATAATCTTTGTCTTACCAGGGATTTTTTCAGTTGCAACTATCTTGGCTACTTGGATGTCAAGCTTTGCAAAGTCATCATATGTTATTGTCATGGTATTGGGTTTTTCCACCGTTTAAAATTAATTTCGGGTTAGTAAATGGTACTTACACAATTGATTTATCTAAAACCTCTACAGGAGAAACCGTATGGGTGAGTTTTTTACAGACGACATTGACGTCCTGCTCAAGTCAGGGCACGGCGACTCTGCACGCCTCTCAAAGATAAAGGCAGAATTCCAAGCA
The DNA here is from genome assembly GCA_052390175.1 of Nitrososphaerota archaeon. Lineage (GTDB taxonomy): Archaea > Thermoproteota > Nitrososphaeria > Nitrososphaerales > Nitrosopumilaceae > Nitrosotenuis. The sequence continues at coordinate 56,663 of JBQTHG010000049.1, forward strand.
ACGAAGCTTGTCACCATAGAGGACAGAAGGTATGTGGAAGGTTTGATCTCGCGATATTTGAAGCCGTCATCCGAGCCAGAACGAATAGTCAAAATTCCAGAAAAACGTATAGTCCCACCAGCTAACCCACCACCGGCCCAAAGCAGCCCGTTTGAACTAAAATATCAACAAAAGCCAAGAGATGAAAAACCGATTCCAAAAATTGGGGGCGGAGACAAAAAGATGAGAAATGTCGTAATTTCTGTCTGTTCCGTAGTTTTCGCAGTTTTAGTGATCAGTGTTGTCGCAATGAACCAAGATACACTGACAGGCATCGAGCCGCCCCAAGCAAGTAATTTGGAGCTTGACGATGAAGTCTATGCAAGAGGCGACATCATCTCGATTTCCGGTAAGACACAAACCGCAACGTCAATAGTAAAGATTGTGATAAACAATCCAAGTAACCAAGAGATCTGGAGCGAGACTGTCACTGTGAAACCAGATGGCGAATTTTCAACCCTGGTGATTGCCGGAGGCACAGGGTGGGAGCAGGCAGGCAAATACACGACAAGCTCGTCATATAGCGGAATTACAGACACCGCAGTCTTTGACTTTAGCCCCTAGATCAAGACTAATATTCCGGCTAGAAAATTTTCACATGTATGGCGACAATAGAGGCGTCAGTAATCATAAATGCGCCAGCAGACAGGGTTTGGGACTTGGTATCAGACATTGACAATGAGGCAAAATTCTGGAAAGGGACAAAATCCATTCGAAACATCTCAAAAGACGGCAACGTAGTAACCCGCGAAATAACAATTGCGTTCAAGGATTCAAAATGCATGCAAACAGTAGTGCTGTATCCGAAGGAAAAGATCATTGGAGAGTTTACAGATGGGATACTGATTGGCACCAAAACCATTCAGCTGACCCCACAAGAAAACCAGACAAGGCTTGAAGCCATTTGGGACATCAAGCTCTCAGGCATGATGGGCATGTTCACAGGCATGATCAAAAAACATGTAAAAAGCGGCACCGAGCAGGCGCTCCAATCAATAAAACAAGAAGTCGAAAAATAAAATGGATTTTGTAGATGTAATCAATTATTGCTTTTTTGCTATTCTAGCCGGGGTGTCAGGCGCATGGATCCTTCTCATAAAATCAATGATTGTGTCATTCCGGAACACGCCATACTTGGACAGATTTGAGAAAAAGAATCATGAAAACCCAAGGGTCTCGGTAATTTTACCTGCAAGAAACGAGGAAGAATTCATAAAAAAATGTCTTGACTCGCTCCTTGATCAAGATTATGACAATTATGAAATAATTGCAATCGATGACTCATCAGATGACGCGACTGGAAAAATAATTGCAGACTATGCAAGAAAGAATCCCAAAATAATCCATGTCTCTGCCGGGCCAAAGCCAGATGGATGGATTGGGAAAAACTGGGCCTGCATGGAAGGATACAAAAAGGCGACAGGCGATCTTTTGCTTTTTACCGATGCCGATACAAAACATTCCAAAAGCATAATCTCACTTGCGGTGGATCATCTTTTGTCGCTTGGGCTTGGTGCTCTGACCGTGGTGCCAAAAATGATCTGCCTTGACACATGGACAAAAATCACCCTGCCTGTCCTTTCAACGTTTTTGCACACAAGGTTTTCTGCACTGCGGGTAAACGATCCGTCAAAAAAGACCGGATACTTTTTTGGGAGTTTTTACATTATCAGAAAGGAGACATATGAAAACGTCGGTACCCATGATGGCGTACGCAACGAAATAATCGAGGACGGCGCACTTGGAAAAAAAGTCAAAGAGTCAGGCCACAAAATGCGGATGGTTGGGGGAACCCACCTAATCGATGCAGTGTGGGCACGCAACTGGTCCACCCTGTGGAATGGCCTAAAGCGGTTAATGATACCGCTGTACCTCCAGAATGGTAAAATTGCAGTTGGGGTATTTTTTGCAGTCTTGTTTTTGCTGTTCATGCCGTACGTGTTTTTGGCATATTCTTTGGCATTTTTTGGGCAGTCAGATTCGTTTTCCGCGCTTTTTGCGGCCGCACTGGTGTCCTCAGGCCTCGTATATTCTGCAGGACTGATTGACTCAAGGGCACTGCAAATCAGACTTGTACATGGAGTTTGCGGACCGATTGGAAGCCTTGTAATAGTGAGTGGATTTCTCAGTGGTATTTTGCAGGCAAAAAGCAACATGTCGGTTTCTTGGCGCGGCCGAAACTATTCCATGAAAGATCACGTACAGAATTCCATCAGTGTGTGAGTTTGTTGCATTTACATTAAGGTAAAACGAGAACGCAAAAGGAAGAACAAGACATAGGTATGTGCTTATATTTACTGAGTATTGCGTTCTCGTCTACACATCAATATTGATTTGTATTATTATCGACTGCTTAACATTGTTAATCATTGTCTAAATACTGAAAACTGATGATTGTTTTTGGTTGTCAAAACAAAAGCGCCAGATGCCGAAATTGAGCGGCAGAACGATACTTGCAATTGTCGCATTTACAATGATTGGTGTAACCGTAGGATATTCTGCCATTAATTCCATGATTCCGGTAAATGGAAAATTCCCTGTCTTGGCAGCTCCAGAAAACACCTATCTTGTAACAAAATACGACTCGCAGGCAGGTTACGTTTTTGCGACAAGGGGAAGCACTAGCGGTAAAAAAAGCCTTGGAGCACTACACATAACTCCAGAGATTCATGTAGGTAAGAATCAGCTAGGCTCAATCCACATCATCAATGATGATGCCGACTCAAAGCACAACCTCAACATCAATGAATTTAATGTTCACACAAAAGATCTTGGCTATTTCGAGACATCGACAACTACATTTATCGCAGATAAAACTGGCACATTCAAGTATTATTGTTCTTTGCATCCAGAAATGAACGGAAAACTGATAGTGGAATGACCCATTCAAATATTATTAAAACGGATTAGGTTATGTCAGACGTGGAAAACTCTGATGCTGAAAGGTCGCGCGTTAGCATAATTGAGGTAATTGAGGGATTCATCGACAAGGTCAATAAAATCAGAAAAACCCTTCTTGTGATATCGATTTCTGCACTGATTTTGGCGCCTCTTGCGATTGGGCTTTCTGCATATTTGATCACGCATCCGCATTTCTTTTTTATACTAGAAGAGTATGACGAGTTTGGAATTTTCCTGTCGGTTTCACTCGGAATCATAATAATCGTATCAATGACTTGGCTTGCGCTTGGAATGCGTCAATACATCATGCTAAAGTCTTGGAATGAAAAATATTCCAGCTATATCAGAAAAAAAGAGCAGGTCGATAACCAGATTTCCTCACAGTTTGGGCTAGACGAGGATCAATAGCCCCAACTTGTTTTGATTGGGTTCGGAAGACACGGACTTGCGAGGAAACATTTCTTCATATGGCCCAATTATGGATCTACAGAATTCTATGCCCTTTGGAGTAGCCCTGTAAATCGTAATTGTGCGCTTGCCTTCTTGTATTGGCGATTTTGATATAAATCCGTGCGATTCTAGCTCGTCAAGAATCTGTTTGTGCTTTTTCAGATTAAGGCCACTGTAACTAACAAGCGCAGTTTGGTTCAGCTGACCGTATTCAGTAAGAAGTGTAATGACATCTTTTATGATGAAAATTTTGTCACGATAAGCCTTAATCACCATTAATTTTTATGAAGTTTACAGCTAAATAACTTAAGAGGATTTTAGATATGTGCATCAGCAAGGCTCAGTTACCATTGTTAATCATTTCCTAAATAACAACAAAACGATATCATCGGGGTGAAAGGCGTACCAAAATTTGGATCAATACCCCTCGAGAGGCTATCTAAGAGTGTGTTGTTTCTTAGATTCAAAAAACCCCTCGTGTTCAATAGCTAAACCAAAATGCCTTAGTTAACTTTGTTAATTAGAAGTTATAAGCAAAGAGCAAAAGTTTGGTTTGATGGCAATTAAATTTGTATGCAGAGATTATGGTTTTGAGTGCGATTTTGTTGCTGAGGGAAACGATGTCGCAATGATAATCGAGCAATACAATAAGCACTCTACTGACGAGCATGGAATTGAATACTCCAAAGAGGCCTTGATGCAATTCATAATGAGAAAAGGCTGAGAAGATAGGTAAACCAGTGACCCGTTACGTTCTACTAAAAACGACCAAGCATGATCCCTGCTCAAATTTATTCGCATAAGCAAAGATTATAGAGCATCCGCAAGCTGCCAAGTCATTGACCAAGTCAACTGCGATTGTCGGGGGCCTCTTGGGAGCTATAATCATCCTTGTCACATACAGCATTTTCCTAAACCCTCCAAGCCAAGTTCCTACAATTGACGAGGTTGACGACTCGACAAAGGCAGTTATTGCGCAAGATGGCTCATCAAGGCAGCTTTCGCTTGTCGAGATTTTTGAAAAATCAGAGTCCGGCGTTGTAAGAATCAACGTAAAGCGCTCCAATACGGATCCTAGGGGTGCCGGTGGAATCGGTTCGGGGTTTGTCTATGACAAAGAAGGCCACGTCATAACAAACGATCACGTAGTTGTGAATTCAGAAAAACTTGTTGTGACGTTTTTGGACGGAAGATCTTTTAATGCAAAAATAATAGGCCAAGATGTCTACACAGACCTTGCAGTAATCAAAGTAAATGCGAGTTCAGACGCGTTGTTTCCACTGTCATTAGGAGATTCCTCAAAGCTGAAAGTTGGAGAGTCGATTGCCGCGATTGGCAACCCGTTTGGGCTTTCTGGTTCCATGACATCTGGAATAATAAGCCAGCTTGGGAGGCTGCTCCCGTCTCAAGACAGAGGGTTCCAAATTCCAGATATAATCCAGACCGATGCTGCGATAAACCCTGGTAATTCCGGTGGCCCTCTTTTGAACATGCGTGGTGAAGTTGTCGGCATAAACACTGCAATCCAGTCAGAGAGTGGAGACTTTGCAGGAGTCGGCTTTGCAGTACCATCAAGAACCGTTCAAAAAATTGTGCCAGTCTTAATTGAAAGTAAGGTGTATCATCATCCGTGGGTCGGGATTTCAGGGCGTGACATCGATCCAGACTTGGCACATGTTTTAGGTTTGCAAGATGCACGAGGATTTTTGGTAATCAGTGTAATAGACGATAGCCCTGCAAAAAAGGCAGGAATGCATGGAACGACTGAGACAAAAGAGGTCGATGGTGTAAGCTATCAGGTTGGAGGCGACATCATACTTACAGTGGATGGAAAAATTGTGAGAAAAATTGACGACATTTTGATTCATCTCCAGCGCGAAAAAACCGTTGGTGATCAGATGGTTTTGCAAATTCTCAGGGACGGAAAGGCCACAGACATCATACTCACCCTAGAAGAGCGACCAAACTCCAACGGCTACATAACAAATTCGACAAATTCTACACAAAAATAAATAGTACATTCAGACATTCCACGTGTTGAGCGACCTTGTGCTGGAATCCGAGCCACTAAACCGAGTTCTGGATGGAAAAGAAATCACAAAAACAGAATCTTATGAGATTTTTGACGCTGCGATAAATAACGCAGGTGAACTCTACAGAACATCTACAATGCTGCGCAACAGACACAAAGGCAAAACCGTCACGTTTTCAAAAAAAGCGTTTTTCAATCTGGTTAATCTCTGCAAGGACACATGCGGATATTGCACCTACAAGTCAGAGCCTGGCGAGTCAAAGCTTTCACTGATGAGTAAAAACAATGTTAGGGATTTGGCAAGACTTGCAAAAAAATACAGGTGCACTGAGGCGTTGTTTGTGACAGGCGAGCGCCCAGAGCAGAGATATACCGAGGCAAAAACATGGCTCAAAGAAAACGGATTTTCAAGCACCGCAGAATATTTAGTTCATGCATCAGAGATTGCACTTTCTGAAGGATTATTCCCACATACCAACGCAGGAAACCTGACAAAATCCGAAATCAGTGATCTAAAAAAGACCAACGTCAGCATGGGGCTGATGCTTGAGAATTCTAGTGAGCGACTATCACAACAAGGCATGCCACACCACTTGGCCCCAAGCAAGAATCCAAAAGCAAGGCTACGTGTTTTGGAAAGCGCCGGCGAGATTGGGATGCCAATGACTACAGGAGTCCTAGTCGGAATTGGCGAGACACCGTACGAAATAATCGACGCTGTATTTGAGATAAAAAATCTGCATCAGAAACATAGACACATACAAGAAGTTATTTTGCAGAACTTCCAGCCAAAGCCTGATACCGCAATGCATAGTGTTTTGTCAGCTGAGGAAAATTATTTCAAGACAGTGGTTGCTCTAACACGTATAATAATGCCAAAAATGAACATTCAGATTCCGCCGAATCTTTCCCCAAACTCGTACCAGATCTTTTTGCAAGTTGGAATAAATGACTGGGGCGGCATATCGCCACTGACACAGGACTATGTGAATCCAGAGTTTGGCTGGCCTCAAATAGAACTTGTCCAGCAAAACACGGAACGTGCCGGCTTTGAGCTCAGGGCGAGATTTCCAGTGTATCCAGAGTTCATTGGTATGGCAAGCCCAGATCTGTACGATAAAATGTCTCAGGTCATGGATGCTGATGGCTTGGTAAAGGAGGAACATTGGAAATGAGCCCGAACATCGACAGCTTGCTTAGGAATTCGGATCCGCTGATAGCCAATGCCCTTGACCGTGCACTCTCTGAAAAGGAAATATCTGTCAAGGAGGCAACCCGACTTTATGAGGCAAGCGGCATGGATTTTCACCTTGTTGGCATGGTTGCAGACGAGCTTAGAAAAAGACGCGTTGGAAACATCGTGACTTTTGTAGTGAATCGAAACATCAACTTTACAAATGTCTGCATAAAGCAGTGCGGCTTTTGCGCATTTAGCAGGGACTTTAGAGAAGAAGAGGGATACCTGTTGCCGACACATGAAATCGTCAGACGCGCAAAAGAGGCGCATGGTTTTGGCGCAACCGAGGTATGCATCCAGGCAGGCTTGCCACCCGACATGGATGGAGACATGTATGAGAACATCTGCAAGGCAATAAAGGCAGAAATCCCAGACATCCACATACACGGATTTTCGCCAGAAGAGGTCCTATACGGTGCAAGCCGCTCAAAGATTTCAATAAAGGAATACTTGGCAAGACTAAAGGATGCGGGAGTCAACACCCTGCCAGGTACCGCGGCAGAAATTTTAGATCAGGGCATACGCGACAAGATTTCTCCTGGAAGAATTTCCGTTACCGACTGGGTAGACGTAATCAAGACAGCGCACAGACTGGGAATAAGATCCACTTCGACGATAATGTTTGGCCATGTCGAGACAATTGAGGATAGGGTAAAGCACATTGCAAAAATAAGAGAGATTCAAAAAGAAACTGGTGGGTTTACCGAGTTTGTTCCGCTGAACTTCATCCACACCGAGGCCCCAATGTACAAACACGGGTTGCATGAAGGGATCAGGAGCGGTGCTGGAGCAAACGACGTCATGCTCACCCATGCAATATCAAGAATAATGCTAAACAACTCCATAAACAACATCCAGATGTCATGGGTAAAAGAAGGGCAAAAGATGTCCCAGGTGCTATTATTGTGGGGTGCAAACGACTTTGGTGGAACGCTGATTAACGAGAGCATCTCGACTTCGGCAGGGGCTCAGCATGGCCAGCTCCTCAGGCCAAAACAGATACGACAGCTGATAAGAGAAGTCGGAAGGATTCCGGCGCAGAGGACGACAACATACAAGATCCTCAAGACGTATGACTCGGAATCAGACGAGGACGAGCTTGACAAAATAAGCGATGCCTCACAGTTTGGCTCCTATTTTGAACTGGTAAAGCTTGACAAGTACAAGTACCAAAACCCAAGGGCAAACTAGACTTGTCGGTTTGCAGCGACATTATATCTTATGCAAAAAAATTAAGGATTGATGAATGCGAGTCCATATTTTGCACAAAAAGAATCCTCACGGTCAGAATCACTGATTCCGAGATAGCCGAGATTAAGGAAAATTTTGACAGAATGGTCGGGGTTCGCCTCATTCATGAAAAAAGAATCTCTTCTTTGCAATCCAACGTTTTAGAGCCAACAAAAATTGTCGACTCGGCGCTAAAATCCACTCAGAGCCTCACACCAAGAGATTTTTGGAAATCATTCCCCTTTGATGCAAAAACAAATGCAGTTGAGAAAACCAACGATGCGGAACTTTGGAGGCTTGATTCCACTCAGGCAGGTGAGATTGCCCAAGAAATGATCAATTCCGCATCCCATAAAATGGTGAGCAGTATTTCCGGCTCACTAAACATTGTGTGCGAGGAATTTGAGCTTGCAAACTCAAACCAGCTCCAAAGGCATGAAAATGCAACATACATCGCAGGAATAATAAACGCAGATTCCGAGGCAGGAAGCACGCCAGTATCTGGAATAGGCCAGGCAAGTTCAAGAATGCTTGCAGATTTTGATGCAAAAAGCGTTGGTTCTGAGGCTGCACGGATGTGCGTAGACTCCATAAATCAGCAAAGCTGCGAGTATGAAAGGACAAGCATTGTTTTTGAACCACTAGCAGTTGGCGAGATTCTCTACTTTGTTTTTGGTCCAAATTTTTTTCTCAAAACATATTCAGAGGGCAGAAGCTGCTTTTCAGAAAAAATCGGAACTAAAATTGCAGTCGAAGAGTTCAACTTGTCAGATGATCCACACATACCAAATGGCCTAGGCAGTAAGGCATTTGATGACGAGGGGACGCCGACTAGAAAAACACAATTCATACAAGATGGGGTTTTTCAAAAAACATATTCTGATTCCTACAACGCATTCAAGGAAGGAACTGTTTCTTCTGGCAACGCGTGCAGGCCTGGCTCCCCTCTTGGTCGCTCATCGGATCCCATTCCATTTGCTGCCCCCCACAATCTTACCATCGGGGCTGGAAAATCAAGCAGGGATGATCTCATCAAGGACACCAAAAATGGGATACTGGTATCAAGACTCTGGTACACATATCCAGTAAATCCAATCAGGGGGGATTTCTCATGCACAGCACGAAGTGGAATTTGGATCATACAAAACGGTGAGCTAAAAAATCCTGCAAAGCCGGTTCGAATAATTCACAATCTTCCTATTCTGGTACAAAACATTTCATCCATTGCAAATAATCTGAGAACTGTTTTGCCGTGGGCCGCAATGCCAGTCACAGCACCGACGATTAGATGCAAAGACATTTCCATAAATCCGATCTAGTCAAGCTTAAGTAGCAATCACTCCTACCAATCCCATGTGCGAAACTCTGGACGAGATTCATGATGCACAGCTTGCTGCTATAATCTCAAAGATGCGAAAACAGGCACCAAAAGAGGAAAAACAGATACCTGCAGTGGCCTAGTTTTCCCAAATTTTTGCTCCAAATCCGTGCCTGTTGTGTAAAAAAACTGTCAATTAATCAACAAAAACTTTAGCTAAGATTAATATGGTAATATACCGTACCATACGGTATGATAAAGGCGCGTCTCACTTATGTCCCAATCGATGTTGCGGACCAGCTTGGCGATTTCATAGTTAGACGAGACGAGCGGATCCTTGATGCGGTAAAGACACGTGCGCGAGACTTTAGCGCACTTTCTCTTTTGAAGCTATTGTACCAGCTCAGCTGCAGCCCCATGACATTTTCCGATCTGTACACAAGCTCAAAAATAAGAATGAAAAGATCATTTTTGAACTATTTGCATCTGTGTGTTGATTACAACTTTATAACAAAAGAGCCGGCCGGCTCTTGCATGATCTATTCCATTACCGATAAGGGCAGAATCATGTTGAATTTGTTCATGCAAAAAAGTATTTAGACAAACAAAAAAACAAAACATAGTGAAAAAAATTCTAGAAGATCATGTTCATGAGATAAAAAAGATCACTTGCAAGAGCCCGATAATTTTCGCAGGATTTGTAGGCCCAGGCCTTGCAGGCCCGCTCTCAGTTGGATACATGATAGAAAGGCTGAAAATGCACGAAGTTGGATATCTTCGCTCAAAATATCTCCCGCCATCAACAGTGTTCATTCAGGGAAGACTGCGACACCCATTCCGCTTTTACTCTAACAAAACCGGAACCATTTGCGCAGTGATTTGTGAGGTCACGTTGCGAATGGAGGGACTCTACGATATCGCGTCAGCGATTTTGGACTGGGCTGAAAGCAAGGGGACAAAGGAGCTGGTGATTTTAGATGGCGTTGCAAGCGACGAACATGATAACAAGGTTTTTTGTGCCGCAGAGGAAGACCTCTGCAGAATAATGTCAGACAAGGGGATTAGCATGATTACGCAGGGATTCATCACGGGTATCCCTGGAAGCATCCTAAACGAATGCATCATACGCAAAATTCGGGCAATTACCCTGCTAGTCAAGGCTAGCCACACGAGTCCCGACCCGCTTGCAGCAGCCACGCTAATTGATGCCGTAAACAGAGTGTATGGGCTTGCCATTGATACCGCAGACCTTAGAAAGGAGAAGGAACGAATTGGCATCGAGTTCAAGGAATTATCGGAAAAATACAAGGAACACCGCCAAGTCGACTCTGGCATGTACATGTAAAATGTCAATTGCCAGATTGATTCGGATCTTTTTTATCTGTTATTTACTATGAATGAAAATACTGCCAGACAAAATGTAGTCAGGTCCCAAGTCTTCAAATAAACTGGTTTTCGTTGGTGATGGCTCCATAATCTCCCGCATTTCTCTTCGTTTTTCTTTAATTTCATCCAAAGAATTTTCCTCTATTGTTATGTACCTGAATTTTTTTAGATTTTCTTTTATTTGCGATTGTAATAAGGAAGCCGGGATCTTTTCACTCCCATCGCCTTCGGTTGTTAATGGTTCTATGATTATTGACTTTCTTCCTATGATGTAAAAGACTACTTCTTTTTTAGTCTCTCCTTCAATTACAAATTTCGAGTCTATGTCTTTGCAGATTTGTACATGTTCAGAAGAATATTGATTTTCTAGAGTCAGCGTGATGTTGACACAACCACTATCCTGATCAATGAATGGTTCCTGGTAAATGGAAAGTAAATCTATAGTTTTTACGAATTTTGAACCAAATTCATCTTCTACATACTCTGTACCAAATTCATCTTCTACATACTCTGTACCAGCTGAGGGAAGAGATACAGGCGCATTCACAGCATGCTGATCATAAATTCGGTCAGCAGGGCCTGAGTCCCCATCAATGTAGATGTTTAGCAAAACTAGTTGAGACAAATTTAATTGCGAATCGGTGATCTCTAAAGTAATCGGAACTTCTGGAGGCAATTCAGGTTCTAGTTTTTTTGCGATTTGATCTGACAGGGAATTCACGAGAATTTCCATATCTTGCCCTTTCAGCTCAAGAGTTTCTGAGCTGGTAATTTTTTCGGCAACTGCGTCATATTCACTGAATGTGGCCGATATTTCAAAATAATCTTGTTTAGGAAATATTTCATCATCAACGTTATACCAGAACTCCCAGATTACAACCACGCCAGAAACAACACCAATTACGCCAGCAAATATTGCCGCTATAGTTGTAAGTTTGACCACGGTAGTAAATTCTTCACACTGTTAAAAAATATGACTACGAGGGCTCAAAATATTCGAATCATCTACAGGTTCGAATTCTAACAAATACAGTTCAAATTAGATGAGGTTTTTCTAGATGGCTTCATTCTGGAGTTTTTTCTTCCTTTGCTAATTACCCAAATTACAGTAGGGATCACTTACGAATTTGATGTAAATTCTTTTATTGACAATAAGATGGCATTAAGATGAGATGCTTTCATACAAGGGTGCTGGAGTTGACATAGACAAAATTAAGAAAAGTCAAGCATCCATTGGCAAAATAATTTCATCCACGCACAAACTGCAAAAGGTCAAAACCGGTTTTGGTCACTACGCAGGCCTTGTGCAGATTCATGGTGGAAAACTTTTGGCAACACACACCGACGGGGTTGGAACCAAGGTTCTTATCGCAAACATGCTAAAAAAATATGACACCATTGGAATCGATTGCGTTGCAATGAACGTAAATGACATCATATGCATTGGTGCAGCCCCGATCTCGTTTGTAGACTATATTGCAGCCAATCAAAACAACGAATCTGTTTTCATCCAAATTGCAAGCGGTCTTGCAGTTGGTGCAAAAAAAGCAGGTGTACCAATTGTAGGCGGTGAAACTGCCATAATGCCTGACTTGTTTAATGAAAAAGAATTCGCATTCGATCTTGCAGGAATGGTCGCAGGCCTTGTGCAAAAAGACAAGATAATCCTTGGAGACAAGATCAAGACCGGCGATGTAATAATAGGAATTCACAGTAATGGTATTCACTCGAACGGTTATTCCCTTGCACGAAAGGCTCTACTAAAAAAATACGCCATCAAAGATAAGGTAAGAGGCATAGGAAAACTCGGTGATTCGCTTTTGATGCCGACTGAGATTTACGTGCGCCCAGTCCTTGAAATTGTTAAAAAATGCCAAGTTCACGGCCTTGCGAACATAACCGGAGGCGCATTTACCAAGCTTTTACGGCTAAAAAACACAGGATTCGTTCTAGATTCCATGCCAGAGCCTCCAAAAATAATGCAGTTGATCCAAGACTCTGGGATAAAAAAAGACGAGATGTACAAGACGTTCAACATGGGGATTGGGTTTTGTGTTGTAGCCCAGAAAGATAGTTCCGAACGAATCATTTCCATCTGCAAAAAGTACAAACTGAAAAGCCAAGTTATTGGCTCAATCTCAAACAAAAAAGGCGTTTTTATCGATTCAAAGAAATTAACATGAGTCTGTCTTTTCCTTTGTGCAAACCGTAGTGTTCTTATAACTTGAAGTGCATTCTATTGAGTAATTGAATTTCCCGTCTTCGTTCAAAGAAAAAACTTTTGTTTTCATTGCAATTATACTGATTGGATTTGGAACTTGGAATCTGGCCCAGAATGGTTTTGCCCAACAAACTGAAATCCAACAGGACGACGATTTCTCTAAAAAAATTGCATTCATAATAATTGAGAGACTCTTGGCCGAAGTCGGGCCGATAGTAGGCGGTGCCGTCATGATTGGCACCCAGTTTGCAAGAAAAAAAGGACTGGCGATTAGCGCCGAGGCAGAAGAATATTTTGTCAAATCCACCAGCTCGTTTGTTGCAGATCAGAGCAGGTGGATATACGAGCAGTTAAGGGACAACAAAGAACACTGGTATGCTTTGGACGCAAAACAAAATCAAAAAAGTCATGAAGGCGGCTTGCCAAAAAGCTTGGGACAGGAAGCAAAAAAACGCGTAATTGACAGCCTAATAATAGAATTAAAGTCTGATGAATTTACAAAAAAAACTGCATCGCTCCTCAGAGAAAACATAGTGCCACTCGTGGAGAGGATGGTCACTGAGAACAACCGGCAGTTAACGAGCAGGGGACGCCAGATGATTTTTGAGCTTGCCCCCATAGCAGTCGAGGCTGCAATTCTTCCCTTTAAGACCAGGCAGGAAATCTATGAGAAAATAGAATCAATAACAGATGCAGCCTTGATCTCAATTAAGAAAAGCTTTGATTTTGAGGAGGTCGCTTTTGACGAGAACCTTGCAAAAATGACTGTAAAGGCTGAACTGCAAAAAAAGACAGCCAGCCAGACATAATTTGATCAGTTTTTTATCATTTTCAATCAACTATTATATCGTCAAAAAAAACATCATGTAGCTTGGAACCTCACTTTGTTCAAGTCGTGATCAGTGTTTGTGTATTGTTATTTGCAGCCAAGCTAATGGCAGAATTATTTGTCAGATTAAAGCTTCCAATTGTTTTGGGGGAGTTGATTGCAGGTATGATCGTCGGCCCATTTGCGATAGGTGCACTTATTGTATTTCAGGGCGAGCCATTGTTGCAGCTCAATGCAGAAGTGAAAATACTTGGAGAGATTGGTGCAATTGTAATTTTGTTCATAGCAGGACTTGAGATGACCCCAAGAGAGTTCCTCAGGGGTGGAAAGGCCTCCTTTACTGTAGGTACCCTTGGAGTCATAGTACCTTTTTTCGTTGGCCTTTTCGTTTTCCAGCTTTTCGGGTTTGATGCATTTCAGGCAATGCTTGTGGCTACCGCATTGACTGCTACAAGCATCGCGATTTCCGTTCAGGTACTATCTGAATTTGGCAAACTAAAGACTCCCGAGGCCAGACTCATAATTGGTGCTGCAGTAGTTGATGATATTTTGGCAATTGCTGTCTTGTCAATAGTTACGTCACTTGGAGCTGACGGTATGAGCGTAGATGTGCTCGAGATTACATTTACCATCCTCAAAGTGCTTGGATTCTTTGCAGTCATGGCGATTGTAACAATCTTTGTGATCCCTCGTGTCATAGGCTCAAGATTATGGAAAGCTGGTGGCGGGGTTGAAGGTGTTGTCACCGCTGCATTTTTTGGCGCTGCAGGCGTTGCGGCTGCAATTGGACTTTCACCAATACTTGGCTCATTTGTTGTAGGAATGGCAATTGCCTCAACTAAGCTTCTTGATAGAGTGGAACACTATATCAGCAAGTTGGGCCTGATCTTTGCACCATTGTTTTTCGCAATAATCGGGGCACAGGTAGATTTTCGTGGGATAAATTCCGAGGTTCTAATCATTGGTGCAGTCATAATCGGCGTTGCAATTGCAACAAAGATGCTTGGATGTGGCCTTCCCGCTTGGCTATTTCTCAAGGACAAACGTCAAGCAAGAAGAGTTGGAATCGGGATGATATCACGTGGAGAAGTTGGTCTCATCGTTGCAGGAGTTGGCCTGTCAAGTGGAGTCCTTGCTTCCAATGTTTATTCCACCATAATAATAATGGTAGCAGTGACCACCATTATTACCCCAATCTGGCTTAAGATTGAGTACAGAAAGGAAGTCAAACAAAACCCACAGGTATGATTTCAGATTGTTTTTTGTTGTTGAAAAATCTTAAATTAGTCTAAAAAAAATCTAGCATCGTTGGCTGAATTATTTGTGGACATGTGTGCATTCTGCAAACAGGGTGTTCTAAAAACAGATATGGACTATCAAAAAGGCAAGGTCTTTCATGCCAAATGCTTTACAGAGCATGGGGGTTCTTTTGTCACTCCCAACTCCGAGCTTGCATCGCTTAGTGCAAAAACCAGAATCGAGCTTGTCCAGTTAAAAAATATGCAGATAAGATCTGAGCTTGAAAAACAGGCGAAAAAGCAGATAAAGAAAAAGAGCAGTAAAAAAGCCAAACCAAAAAAGAAATCAAAAAAGGCAAAAGCCAAAGCAAAAGCAAAAGGCGGCAAAAGAAAGGCAGAAAACGCCATATAGCAGATTTTGAAGGAATTTGAACTGTTCAAAAGCCGGGGGTTTGATCCCCAAAAGCAAACCCTATATGCTGCTGGTCAACACTTGACAAATCAGATCCGTTTTATTCATGTGTGCCAAAAATGACCATTGCCTGTCAAATCCATAAGGCAGAGCCATAAGCCAAACAGCGAGCAGTTGTGTATGATGGAAATCTTCCGACAGATGGTGAATCGCTGCATCAGAATCGGCCTTGAAAATAACTGCTCAACTATGAAAAAACTATCGTTACTCTCGTACCATAAATTGGAAGACTCAGATTCTCAGCTATTACAAACTAAATGCAATCTCACAAGCTGCTGGCAGACTGAGCCAGATGAAGCAATCAATCAGGAGGGGACTAAAGACAAAGTTTCCGTATGTCAGAAAACCATACTTGGTGAACTGCTATGGGTTTAAGATCAACGGCTGTTTACTGTCAATACCATACAAGCCAAGGCAGTCAATCCATATTCTACTCAACGCGCACACGCAAAAAATACTATCAGACCAGACCTTGAAGGTCAGATCATTTGGCATGAGCGAATCAGGCATCAGCCTTTGCATACAAAAACAAGTCGAACAAATCAAGTGTGAGAACGTAATAGGAATAGACAGAAACCTCAGAAACATCACTGTGGGAAACAATGACAAAGTGGTATTCTTCAAGACAA
>JBQTHG010000050.1:0-2021 GCA_052390175.1 Nitrososphaerota archaeon
AACGCTGATCGGCAGGCAATGTTATTATTATCTTTATTTGACATTTCAAAAAGTCCATGCGATTGATAATATTTTTGCGCCATGGTCAGGCACAAAACAACACTGCGCGAGTTTTGGCAGGAAGGGCACCAGGCGTTTCGCTAACCGATACAGGCATCAGACAGGCAAACGACATTGGAAAATTTCTAAAATCGTTAGACATTTCTCACATTTACACTAGTCCGATTGAGCGGGCAAAAAAAACTGCAGAAATAGTTGGAAATCATCTAGATCTATTCCCTACCGAAGACGAAAGACTCTACGAGCTTGAGATGGGAAAGTTTTCGGGCATGGCATACGACGATCTGTTTGCAAAACACGGAAATATTTTTTTGAAATTTTATCAGGACGATCCAACAATTGCGGAAAATGGCGTTGAAACGTTTTCACAGGTAAAAAGCAGGGTTCTAGATATGGTAGATTTTGCGCGCAAAAAACACAATGACAGAAACCTCCTCTTTGTGACCCACATGGATCCAATAAAGGCCATGATCTCAAACATACTGAACCTTACCCCCCACTCGCTGTTTGAGTTGATAGTTGCAAATGCTTCACTGACAATAATTCGAGAAGATGATGGAAAACTTTCACTAACTGCAATCAACGCAATGAACTCTGACAGGTACCTCCAAGGACCTTTCTAAGAATCTACAAAACCCTTAAATAGAATTTGAAGACCACGAGCTGTAATTGGCTATGGTCAGGGCATTTGCATTGTTGTCAGTTTTAACTATTTTAGTGGTCTTGCCGACTATACATCTTGTATTTGCGGAAAGCACCGATCCCGGCCAATACATAAACCGCAAAGTAGAGATCTGGAATCTGTTTTTCAAAATGATGACTATAGCTTTTACAGTTGGCGCAGTGGTTTCTGGCACGCTTATCTGGCTTGTGTGGAGATTTAGGGAATCCAACCCAAATGCAAAGCCAACCAAATATGAAGAAAAGGGTGAATGGTAGTGAGCGGACACTCAAACTGGCCTGAATGGGTTTACGTCGGTGTTGTAATTGCATTGCTTGTTTATGTAGGAGCAGAGGCATGGAATGTAGAAAGATTAGTAGAACATGCACCAGCAGAAGCCGAGGTCATCAAAGTTGTAGGGCAGCAATGGTTCTGGACATTTGAGCGTGCAGACGGAACAAAAGAAGTAGGAGAGCTGCACGTAAAGAAAGGACATCCATACAAATTTGAGATATCAGCAAAGGACGTCAACCATTCATTTAACATACATGATTATGTAGTGCTACAGGACGCAGTTGCTGGCAGAATAAACACAGTTTGGTTTGCCCCAGACAAGGCAGGAGAATTTACAATCCAGTGCAGAGAATATTGCGGCTTGCTTCACTATAACATGAGGGCCACGCTATACGTGGAGGAATGAAATGAATACTGATAACTTAATAAAACAAGTTGAGGTGGCCAGCTAGGATGGTACTGGAATTACAAAAGCCACGACCGATTTGGCAGATAATGTTCTCGACTCATCACACCGATATCGGATTGTTGTATACCATCATGTCGATTGCATTCTTCTTTATGGGCGGTGCACTGGCACTTGGAATAAGGGCAGAGCTCTTCTTCCCAGGATCCCAGATAATTGCGGACTCGATGACATTCAACAGGATGTTCACAGTACACGGAACGACTTTGATCTTTTTGTTCTTACTTCCATTTGCATCTGCAGTTGGTAACTATTTTGTTCCAATAATGGTGCGCTACAAAGACATGGCGTATCCAAAACTAAATGCAATTGCATTTTGGATGATCCCTCCAGCAGGCGCACTGATATGGCTTGGCTTTGCTGACTTTACATGGTATGCAACACCACCATATTCTGCAATCCGAGCTCCAGGCCCTGCAGCAGACATGTGGATTTTTGGCCTCAAAATATTGGGGGTATCATCAATACTTGGTTCAATCAACTTTATTGTTACAATTCTCAAGTGCAAGCACCCTGACTTGCCATTAAGTAAAGTGCCCC
>JBQTHG010000051.1:0-16068 GCA_052390175.1 Nitrososphaerota archaeon
GTTTTTTCAGGCTTCGCATTACCTTTTCCCTGTCTCGAATCTCATTGTTTAAGCGTTCCATCTTTTAACATCTATGTCGAATTTTGTCACCAAATTCTAATCTTTTCCTATTCGTACTGTAATATCGATGATAACTCCGATCTGTTTGGCACGGGTAGATTTTTTGAGTCTAAGAGTCGCTATTTCTGCGTCGTATCTCTTGATGAGATCGATATTTTCCTTGGACAGTTCTCTTTCCGCTCTCAAAGTTTAGCATCATGCGCATGTCATAGTCACGAATCTGGAACTCTTGCATAGCCAGCTAGTACTATCTTAGGGTATTAAACAGAAAGGTGAAGGCCCTCGAGGGGAAACAAACTGCTTTTTACTTGGAGTTAAATCTGAACCAAATCTAGGCCCTTGCTACCTTCATCAGGTCGCGCATGTGCACTTCCATCCCAAACCTCTGCTCGTTTTTCTTCATGTACCGGAATATTGACAATAAATCAGCGATGCTTCGAATGGCAGAAAAGTTCCCGTTCATCTTCAGCCTGATAAAGTTCAGGACCTTTTTGTATATGGCAAAATACTCTAGCACATCAGCACGGTATTTCTCAAAGTCATCGATGTTCCTAACAAAGATATCGGCGCAGACCATGCTTGGAATGATCCCCTCGCCAAGCAGAGGATACACAGTACCGATTGATTCCCCCACCCCCACTACCTTTCCATGGTAGAACGGCTCGCACATGTCAGGTGTGGCAAGTCGTATGGGCCTGCCGACTGTCTTGGTGACCTTCCCGCCGTACTTTGCAAAAAACTTGTCCGTTTCAGTTATGTGGTTTTTCTTGTAGTCGCCAGCGCCAATGTGCGCCATGTTGTCGTTTAACGGAAAATACCAGAAATACCCAGTCATCCCCGGAAAGGGCTTTACAAAAAAGTCGTCGATTGGGACTTTACCATCGTACTGGACCTTGTACTGGTATGTCGGAAGGTAAAAGTCTTTTTCGATTTTCGGCAGGTAGCTCCGATGAAACCCCGTGCAATCAATGATCAAATCAAACTCTTTTTCCAGATCCTCCAGCTTTGGCGCCACGCCATAGTGGACCTCAACCCCCTTTGCCATCTCCTTTATCAGGCCTATCTTGTCATATGTCACCAGGCCCTTTAGCCTGATGTCAAATTTCTGCGAGTTGTTCATCTCGATGTGCAGGTCTTTTCCGTGGTGGATCACAAAATCATCAAAATCAATCCCCGACTTTGCGCACAGCTGCACCATCTCGTTTCGCGACGTGCCCCAGGCGCAGATAGAGTCGTGGTTCTCCTCAGTCATGCGCTCAAAGCCGACCACATCGTGGTCCTTTTTGAGTCTGGATATGAGGTACCCGCCCGCAACTCCGACGCCGACTATAGCTATTTTCAATTCACTTGAAATCTTGTCTAGTCCAATAAATAATTACAGTTTGACTGACTTTTCCCATACTTTCCTTAGCTTTGGATCATCTGAAAATATCCAGACAACTGCACGATCCTTGGCGAATATTATTTTGTTTGACTTTTCCAGATATCTCAAAATTCTGTTAAATGTCTGGGTTTGGATTGTTTTAGGCAAGGCTCTTTGCAGGGCGCTTTTGGACGCAAACTCGTGGTGTTCTTTTAGAATGTCTTCCACCATTTCGATACTTGCCAAGCGCGGATCGTGCCCTTTGTTTTCAAAGACGGTGTTGCCAGCCATGTTATACAATGGTACAATCTAGTATATAATATATTTGTACGATGGTGCCATTTGACCCCCCAACCGACTCGACAAGGAGGCATGGGACAAAAACCATTAATTAAAACAAAGGAGAAAAGAATGAGATGTCTAAACAAAAACCTAAGTCCCCACCGCTTACACGTGATGAGATTGCAGACGTAAAGAAAGCGCTTAAAGAAAAACCTGGAAAGGTCTTTAAAACACCAGAAGAGGCAATAGCCGACTTGCACAAGCATGTGGCAAATTCTTAGATCCAAACGTTTCGACAGACAATACAAAAACATCGGTTCAGTCAGACAACAACTCACCGACAGGGGCATTTTTGATTTGGCCTATTCGGAGAATCCATCCGAGTTAGGTGAGTACAAATCAAGTCTTAGAGTGTGGGCCTATGAACTGAACAAAGATGACAGAATAATTTACACGATAAATTATCGAGAAAAAATAATTCATTTGTTGCGTGTGTGCGACCATAAATCTGTCTATGGTAAAGATTGATTTTTTCTTGAACTCCGTCTGTCCTATGTTTAGGACATATGTTCTACTTTTAGAACATAGAACAATTAGTTGCTAATTGACCTCGTGGCATGTCTTCTTGAACTTTTCTTATCGTGTCGACTGAAAATCTTCCCTTTACTTCTATCTCTGATCCGTGTAGTAGCTCAATTGCCACAGCATCAAGAATGCTTCTATCCCCATTTGCAATACAGTCAAGGTACACACGCTCTATCTGGTTTTCAAATGAGCCAATCTTTGGAAGCAGAACAACATGACCACTATTTCCCTCACTGAAACCATTTTCTTTTAGAAATGAAGCTCCAGTATCGACATCATCAAGATAAATATAAAGATCATTTGGGAATTGGAATCGAGTGATCTCCCATGCTTTGTAATCAAGTGTCACAACTGCAGAATCTGGCATGTTGTTGGTTACAAAATTAATGTCTGCATTATTGTAGGATCTGCCAAATCGCCTAGCTTGTTTTAGTGCAATTAGTGACGGTCCTAGTTTTTTTATCACATCTAGTGGCTGTGATACTACCTCCTTTTTGATTTCAAAATTACCGCGATTGTATGTTGCAAGTCCAAGAGGAATCAATGACTTTATTCTTCTATGTGCAGTTTTTGCAGAACCGGCAGATTCCAAGTCTTTTAGAGTGTACACTGGACGTGTTGGCAATTCCTGAGCAAATAGTAAAGCGGGCCCTGCTTGTTCCAGAAGACCAGACATGCTACTCATCATGTCATATCATACGCTATTGGTCTATTTATATAATTTGGACAGATCTGTCCAATCATATATATAGATAGCAAGGGGGACTAGGGGGTAAGATACGGCATTCGGCTTTGAGCCGATAATCCAACGCCGTAAAATTTACAGATTAGAAATTACGTAAATGCAAAGTATTGGATTAATACGGTTTTCCAGAATGAGGTACAGAAAATAAAGATAATTGAAAGCTAGATGTCTCGATTGATCTAATTTCTCTCATAATGAGAAGAAACTATGTTCAAACTTCACGAATGTTCTCTAATCACTCGACAAGTATGGCGGGCTTGAACGGGCGCGCAGTCCTTGCCTTGTTTTTGGGATCATACTTTGCAGGATCTGATTCCTCAAATGCTTGCAGTTCCACTCCAAATTCTTTTTTCACCAAGGATGCAAGCTCGGATTTGATTACCTGAATTTCACTGATTGGTGTGATCTCCGCTTTTAGATTTCGCATCTCTGCTGGCTCTGCCAGAATTGCGTTTACCGTCTTTTTCACAAAATCCGGATCCTTTTTGATGTTCTCCGTTTCCTTGTCTGCAATCAAATCCTTTATTATTATGCCAATGTTTGTCTGGCCTCCAACAACACTCTGTGCGATTTTCTGATAGGCCTTTACCTTCCAAGTATCCGCAGTGTAGATGACGATTTTTTGAGGTGACATCTTGGTCACTTTTAAAATATTTTTAATGTCATCAAGTATTGACTGGAGCAGTTCCTCTGACTGGATTGACGTGGTATCTGTTTTTTGATCCGCCTTTGGCCAAGCCGATCTTGAAACTAGGCCAGTATTCCCTAGCAATATCCACATTTCCTCTGTGATGTGCGGGGCAAAAGGCGAGAGCATCGCGACCCTTGCGGTAAGGATCTGGTGCAGAATAGCGGAAACGTCTGTCCTGTTTTTTGCCTGGATTCTTTTCTGGTACCATGCGACATCAGACTCGAAGCTAAACAGTATGTGGTGGAGGGCCTCGCGCAGCCTCATTTTCTCAAGTGCCGCAGTTGCCTGTATGGTGAGGTTCTGGAGCCTAGAGAGAATCCAGCCGTCCTCTGACTCTAGCTTGTCTATCTTTCCAGGCTTGTATTTGGCACAGTCCTCGTACATGTTCTCAAGCTTGTTTTTTATCGTGTTCACAGATTCCAGGTTAAAGTCAGCATCCTGGAGCAGTTCTGCAGATATGATTATTGCAAGCCTGATCGGGTCTGCGCCATACTGCTTGATTGCCTGACGTAAAGGAATGATGTTTCCCATGGACTTTGACATTTTCTTTCCGTCCATCAATACAGAACCATTCACGACAATCTGCCTTGGCCAGAGTTTTTCCGGAAAAATAGCGACATGGTTTAACACAAAAAATGTCAAATGATTTGGAACCAAATCTCGTCCTGAATGCCTTGCATCGACTGGATAAAAATAGGCAAAATCATTTCGTATTTTTTCAAGTGTGTCCTGCGGAACCTTGCATTTTGATGAGACCTGCTTTGAGTCACCATTCCCCAAAAACACAAACTCGAAAAACTCGTCCGCAAGACTGTCAGCAGTTAGCTCTTTGCTGTTGACATATTTTGAGAGGATATAGTATGCCATGTATATGACGGAATCAGAAAGGCTTTCCACAATCCAGCCCTGGTCCCACGGAAGCTTTGTCCCAAGGCCATGCTGTCTTGCGCAAGCCCTCTCCCTTAGCCATCCAACGACATAGTTGAATTCCGGCCTGATCTCGTTTGGCAGAACACTCATCTTTTCAAAACACTGGTTTGTCTTTTCCTTCCAATCTTTGTCAAGATAGTTCAAAAACCACTGGTTGTTGAGCAGCTTTACCACACATTCTGCGCCGCACCTGCATCTCACTGGGCCATTGTTCAGCTCAAGCAAGATATCGGAATTTTTTGATTCCTGCAGCCATGCCTTTATGGAGTCTTTGGCCTCAGAAACCTTGAGGCCTGCAAACTTGCCGGTGTTTTGCTTTAGCACTCCACCGTAGAACTCTTTTGCATAGACTTCCTTTGTCGCCTCCTCGAGTCTTGGGTCGTCTTGGTCCTGGATTTTGAGCCTGTCCACTGCCTCTTTTGCCGGAATCTCGCCGAACTCCTCAGTTTTGATAATCGAGATTGGCTCTATTCTGATGCTGGAGTCTTTTTTCTTGATGTCCTCTAGCGCCTGGTAGTCAAATGGCGCATGTGCTGGTACCGACATAACAATCCCGGTTCCGTTGTCGCTTTTGACAAAGCTTGCAGGAAATATTGGGACTGTCCTGTCAAGGATGCTGACAGATTTTCCTACAAGCTCAGAACCACCAATGTCACCAAGGTGAAATATTTTTTTGTCAAGGAATTCCAGTTTTCTTGCGCATTCCGGGCTGACGATCCAGGTTTCGTCGTTTACCTTGATTTTCTTGTACTTGATTGCAGGATTTATCCAGAGGTTCGTCACGCCAAAGATGGTTTCAGGCCGCAATGTAGCAGTGGGAATTACCATGCCATCGTGTTGGAATTTTACCAAAATGTATTCGGTAAAGTCCGGCTCTACGTCTCCAATGGTGTCGTGCTGTGACACCGGGTTCTGGTCCTTTGGGCACCACCCTACAGGGTGCGACCCTTGTACAACAAGGTTCAAGCTTTTGAGCTTGCGAAACTGCCACTCTATGAATTTCTTGTACACAGGATCGATAGTGGTAAACTCTCGTCTCCAGTCAATAGAGTAGCCCATCTCTAGCATTCCCTGCTTTATCTCGGCGTGAAAATAATCAGCTATCTTGACTGGCTCGACGAATTCCTTGATTTTTTCTACTGGAACGTGGTAGAGTTTTTCAAAGTTTTCAATAAGCTCCCTGTCGCCTTCCTGGACCCTTTTTGCCATGCCAAGAATTGGCGTGCCGGTATAGTGGAATCCCATTGGAAAAAGCACGTTATACCCGCACATGCGCAAAAACCGTGCGTGGACGTCCGCTAATGTGTATGTCCTTCCGTGGCCTATGTGCTGGGGCGAATTAGGATACGGATAAGCCACTGTGATGAATTTTTTCTCTCTGGCATCGGGCTCTATCTCAAATTCCTTGGTATCATGCCACTTTGCCCTCCATTTTTGCTCAATGCCGTTCCAGTCTATCATGGTGTCACTTTCTTGATAAGCGATTCAGCGTGTGAGAGCGCGTCTGCAAGCTTTGTTGCGTCCTTTCCTCCGCCCTGGCCAAACCTTGCGTCCCCCCCACCAGAGCCGCCAAGCTTTGCGGACAGTTCCTTGACTAAATCTCCTGCCTTGAAAATCTTGGCAGCTGATTCCCCCGCAAAAACAATTATCCTGATTCCAGAGCCTTTCACAACCAAGGCGCAGTACATCATGGAGGGATCCTGCCTGACTGCCTCCTCGCCGACTGCGATGTGGAACTCCTCGTCCAATTCTTCATCAATCGTGGAATAAAATTTCACAGAGCCAAAGTTCTTTGCAGAATCGATTGCGTGCTTTGCAACAGTCCCGCTGGTTCTTTTGATCAGCTGCTTGTGCTTTTTCTTGGCAGCTTCGGAATCCTCGAGCGCATGCTCAAAGGACTTGAGGAGCTTTTCGCGGTTTGATCCAAGCGCGCGAATTATTGTGGAGATGTCGCTGTGCTGTTTTTGGATGTACTCTATTGCTGCCTCGCCTGAGACAAACTCGAGTCTCACCACACCGTCCTGGATTCTCTCCGACTTTGTGATCTTGATGAGGCCAAGCTCGCCGGTCCTTTTCACGTGCGTTCCGCCACATGCCTCCACATCAAAATCCTCTATCCTTACAATTCTTACCGACTTGACAGGCACGACTCCGCCCTGGTATATCCTAAATCCAAAGGACTGCTCGGCCTCCCCCCTTTCGTATTCCTTGATGGTCACCGGAAAATTTTTCTGGATTACAGAATTGGCAAAAAACTCTATCTTGTGGACTTCGTCGTCTGTTAAGCTAGAATGGTGCGTGATGTCTATTCTACCATAGTCCTTTTCCTTGAATGCAGAGTGCTGCCATACCCATGACCCGAGCACGTTTCTTGCAGACGAGTTAACCACGTGTGTGCTGGTGTGGTGCTTTGTAATTCTCTGGCGCCTTGATGCGTCCACTACACAGCTGACAGTCGAGCCGTCCTTTGGCGCAGTCCCGCTTATCTCGTGCAACACGACATTGCCGTGCTTTGTCACGTCGATCACATCGATACCATTTATCTTTCCATGGTCAGGTTCCTGCCCGCCGCCCCTTGCATAAAATGACGTCCTGTCCAGTATGACGAACTTGCCCTTGATCGTCCTGATTACCTTGGCATCAAACTCCATGGGATCGTCCTTGTAAAACAACAGCTCAGTGTCTGCAATTCCCTCCAACCCAAGTTCCTCAGTTGTCTTCTTTTTTTCTGACTGGTGCAGCTCCGATAGCTTGCTGTAAAAGCTGTCGGGTATTTCTGATATCACGTTGTATTCCTTTAGATAGTCCGGCGTCACTCCGTCCGACTCGTAGAGTCGTATCATGTCGTCGACACCAAGTGTCTTCTTTTGGTTTTTGAGATTCTGAGCGATTTTTTCCATTCTTGATTTGGATTCGTGGTACCTGCCGACCTCGATTCCAATTATCGTCTTGACCTCGCTTCGATACTGCTCCAGCTCAGGGTATGTCTTTTTGAGATAGTCGATGTGATGGTCTATCATTTCGTCTAGGTCCAGGCGCAGCCCAAGCCTGTCCATGGTAGCCATGATTCGCCTCAGTATGATTCTAAGATTGTATCCGCCGCCGACGTTGCTTGGCAGCGCGCCATCGGATATTGCAAAAATCAGAGTCCTGAGATGATCCGCAATCATGTAGATTCCCTCAAGCGGCGTGATCATTTTGTTTAGATTTTCCTCCGACAAATTGGATGCCTTGACTGCGGCCTTTCTCACCTGGGAGAGGTCGTGGAATTTCTCTAGATTTTTTGCCACCTCTGTAAAGTATCTGCTGAGAATCTTCGAGTCCGCATCGATTCCCGTTTTTTGGATCAGCTTTTGCGTTATGGGGCCAAAACAGCAGTCGTATGCAGTGGGGGTCCCCATGGTAATCCACGCAAATCTTTCGAGGCCTGCGCCCATGTCGATTATTTTTTGGTCAAGAACCGTGTGCTTTCCAAGCTCCCCCTGGAATTCCGTAAAGACTGCGTTTCCAAGCTCGAGGCCACGCACGTAATATTCCAGTGACGAGCCAAAGGATCCTCCGCCTGCCCAGACGTCCTCTACAAAAACTATCTCGTTTTTGCGAATCCCAAAAGAATCGGTAAGTAACCTGAAATCAAGATCAACGCACTCGTCCTTCCAGTATCCTTTGCCGTTTGGGATGCTGTGCTGGCCAATCATGCAAAAGCTTGAAAAGTGTCTTCCGGTGACGCCGACATTCTCAATGTCCTTGAAGCGAAGGCATGTCTGAGGGACGACCAGGGGGTTTGCAGGAAACTCGAACACGACCTTTGAGCCCATCACCCTTTGGAAATCAACTATCGATGCAATTGTAAAGTAAAGGTCGTCGCGCCACCTGCACACCACCGGATACCTGCTTACAGATGTGTGGCCGTTTTTTACAAAGAACGACTCTACCTGCTTCCAGGCCTCTGTGTAGTCAAAGCGCTTGCTTGTCGGAGGATCCCCGATAAACGAGTATGTGTCGTCCGAATGCTCAGGGCACGCATGCCTGCCAGCCTCGAGCGTCCAAAAAAATCTTTTACAAACAGAGCACGACTTTCGCACAAACCCCTGCTCTGAAAACAATTTCACGTTATAGTATCTGTCAGGGTCTGAAGAAAACTTGGCAAGAATCTCTTCTTTGTCCATCTTTTGAGGTTCAACCTGACCGATATTAAGAATTGTCGATAACCATGAATTAAATAGAATGCGACATGCCATTTTCTCATGTTCGGCCGCAAGAAAGCACTCGAAGAGGGAAGCTATGTTTTTGCATCAAAGCCCGACGGAGACTATCAAAACATCATCTTTGGGATGGCAACTGGAATCGACGGCACCAAAGTTGGCGTGAGCGGACTGATCATCAACGCAGTAGGACTAAAGAACAAAGTAACACAGGGAAAGGCAGGACCTCGCTCCGCTGAAATACTAAAAAACCCGACCCCGGAAAACTGCATCCTGGCATTTGTATACCGAATAGAACACGAGACCTTCAACGAGGTCCTGGATCTAAACGACAACAAGGTCATCCAGATATCTCCAAAGGTCTATTCCGTTCTGGATGGCTGGATACGAGAGTCGCTGCCGGAAATAATCAACAGCGTTCTTTCTCTTGCCGAGGGACCAGAAAAAGAGCAGGCAAAGCGAGTCCTAAAGCAGAGGATGGAAACGCTTTATGACAAAAACCTAAAACAAAACCTCTACTCTGTTTGCCGAAGTCTGAAAATCCTAAACTAGTACGTATAGTTTTTATTATCCTCAAAAAAAGTCATCGTACAATGGAATATGTTTACGCTGCATTAATGTTGCACAAACTCAAAAAAGAGATCAACGAAGCTAACATTACCAGCATTGTAAAAGCAAGCGGCGCAGATGTAAGCGAGGCACAGGTAAAAGCACTAGTGTCAGCACTTGCAGATGTAAATATCGAAGAGGCTATCAAGGCAGCTCCAGTCGCAGTTGCAGCAGCACCGGCAGCATCCGGAGCACCCGCAGCAGCAGGTGGCGGCGAGGAAAAGAAGGACGAGGCTGCAGCAGCTAAATCAGAAGAGCAAGCAATGGAAGGCCTCTCCTCGTTATTCGGCTAAATCCTAAAATTTTCATTTTTACTTTAATCAGTTCTATGTAATCTACGGTACTTGCCATCGGATGTGCGATAAAATCTATTAGACAGGAGGTGCAATAAAGAGCAGATGTCAAAAGCGCAAAAAATTGGCGCACTGACTAGGTTTTATTTATCGCGATGTTATTCCAATTCTAGTTGGCAGACACACCGTTCGTTTTTCTCATCTATGCCTTTGATCTATTCGGGACGATGGCCTTTGCGGTTACGGGCGCCTTTAAGGCAATAGAGCACAAATCCGACATTGTCGGAATAATCATCCTCTCAATAATCACTGGAGTGGCAGGTGGCACCATCCGCGACATAATAATTGGAAAATTCCCGCCAAACTCCATTACGGACCCGACCTATGTCGGAATATCCGTTGCGGCCGGAGTAGCGCTGTTCTTTCTGTACCCTCATTTGCAAAAGCACTGGAACTTATTTTTGAAATTTGACGCAATAGGCCTTGGGGTCTTTTCAATTACTGGTGCGACCTTTGCATACAATGTCTTTGGCCTAAACTTTTTGGCAATCGCGTTTGCCGGAATACTTACTGCAGTCGGAGGCGGCATACTTCGGGACGTCTTTGTAAACGAGATTCCGTTCATCTTTGTAAAGGAGCTTTACGTGACGGCGAGCTTTGTCGGAGTGATAGTCTTCTACGGCTTGCTTGTGGCAGACGTCCCGTTGTACATATCGTCAATAATTGGAATCATTGCAACCACTGCAATACGTCTCGTGGCAATGAAAAACAACTGGAACCTGCCGCGCGCAAGAGAGAAATGATTCTATGCAGGTGTGTAGCCTTTTGCCTTTGAGGCAACAGCCTTTGCCTGGGCGTTTGCCTTTTGGAGTATTGGCTCTTTTGTCTCGTCCGTGATAAATCCTGCTTCAACTGCGACAGAGCGTGCGCCCTGGGCCGCTTTTGCAATTATCAGTCTGATGTTATCTGCAGTGATGTATCCTGCCTCGATTGAAAGCGCGAGTGCTTCCTGGTGTGCCTTGGCAAAGAGGTTTCTGTATTTTTCCAAGTCGATGACGAGCTCCTCTTTTTTGTAGTGCATGCCTTCTTCCAGTGCTGCATCGAGAAGTATTCCAGCCTCGATTGTCTTTATGTCGAGCTTCTGGAGCAGCGTTGCGAGCTTGTCTTTGACGACTCCGCCCTTTTTGACCGGCGTGGAGTCCTTTGTAATCCAAATTGTTCCCTGGTCTATTTTTGTCGCGATTCCGGCCTCTTTGAACTCTGTGAGCATCGGGCCTGGGGCGATTCCGGTGTTCTTTGCTGGCACCACGACGTCAATGCTTGCAGTGTCGCCCGCTCTTGCGTACATCATCACCTTGTTTTTCCCAAGCAGGACATTCAGCTTAAACGGTGACATGTTTGTAAACATCAAAACACACTGGCCGGTCAGGGACTCTACCATCTTTGCAATGCCGGGGACATCTAGTGTTGCAAGCGCCTTCTTTGCCACCTGGTCCTTTATGCTAACTACTTCTACCTGGCCCAGGAATTTTTTTCTTAGCGGCAATAACTGTGATGAGCGGACCTTTTCCATTCTGACGAGAGCTGTGACCTTGTATTTTTTTGGGAGCTCCTGCAGCTGCTGGTACATCTTTGCCTTTTTCTGCGGGTAGACTGTCCTGTTTTCGTGCAATTACTTTCTTGCCTCTTGTATCTGCTTGATCGGCTTTCCCATCGATGTCTTGATTATTATTCGTCTGATGTTTCTCTCCCCGCTTGGAAGTTTTTTCTCGATTGCGTTTAGGATTGCATGCGCGTTTGCTGCCAAATCCGCATCACTCATGGACTCGTCCCCAAGTTTACATGCTATCGAAAGCGAGTTCTTCACCTTAACACGTATTGATGATCTGAATCTTGTGAGAAATCCCTCTATCGGGGCGTTGAACGGAACCGGTATTGGCATCTTGCCCCTTGGGCCGAGAAGCTGGCCTAGGACCTTACCGACTGTCGTCATCAGCTGGGTGTCTGCCAAAAAGAAATCGTACTTGTTGATGAACTTGCGCGCGTTGCGCTTGTTTGCAGCGATGTTGCTGATTTCGTCCCCGCCAAGCACCATGTCGGCGTTTGCGCTCTTTGCCTTGAGGCCCATGTCTCCCCCCGCCATCACGCAAACAGTGGTCGGGCTGCTCAGCTTTTTTGGCAGCTCGATTGTCTCGTTAATTGCAAATCCTTTTTTCACGTCAATATCCTTTAGAATGATATACATCTCTACGGACTGTCTGAACTTGCGTTCCTTGTCCGTAGTCTTGGCCTCCATGACCATCTTTGTCAGGTCTGCTTCGCTAATCAATGGAGTGACTCCAAGAAATCCTCTTTAAAATCGTTTGTTGGGCTCGGAATAAAATTTTGGCAAAAATTGTAAAATTTTGCAAATATCAAAGGCTGCCTTGGAGTATCTGTAATTTATCGCACAAAAAACCACATTTATTAACATCGTGACTGTTATTTCTAAAATATTGCACAAGCTAGACGATCTTGACATGAAGCTCCTATACGAGCTGACAAAGGACGGTAGCATCTCGGTTCCAAACCTCTCAAAAAAGATGGGAATCAACGCGTCAGTCTTGTACAGTAGGATAAAGCGGCTCACAAAAAAGAAGATAATAAAAAAATTCACCATACTGGTGGATGAGGCCCAGCTCGGGATTGGTGTCAAGGCCACAATCGGCATCAACCGCGACCCGAAGCAAAAGGACGCGATTCACAAGCTGCTGCTGCAGACATCGGAGATATCATCAATTTCTGAGGTCACAGGCAGGTTCGACATAATGGTCGGCGTCCACGCGGAAAACCTGGAACAGCTACACACTATTGTCATTGATAAAATAGGCAAGATAGACGGAATACAGAGCACGGAAACGTTTGTGGAGCTACAAAAAACCGATAAAGAGCCTTCTTATCTGGTATCTAAATAATTTTACTGGAATTTTTCGTCCCATTTTCCTGCATTGACTTCTGCAGTGAACTCTTTTGGGTTCTTACCTTCAATTTTTATTCCAAGTGAGACGCATGTCCCTGCAACTTCCTTTGCGACTGATTTTATGGAGGTTGCATAGGATGACTCCACTTTTGCCTTTGCCACCTTGACAATGGAATCCACTTTGATGTCTGCAACCCACGTCGAGCCGCTGGTTCCTGATCCCTTTTGGATTCCTGCCTCTTTTAGCAGCAGTGCTGCAGCGGATGGAATGCCGACTGTGACTTCCCATTTCTTTGTCTTCGTGTTGACTGATACCGTGACTGGAACCTTCATTCCTTCAAAGTCTGCCGTTCTGTCGTTTATGGCGCCGATTATCTCCATGATGTTTACGCCAAGCGGGCCCAGCGCCGGACCTAATGGTGGACCTGCAGATGCTTGTCCTCCTGTTACCAGTGCGGAAATGGTTTGGGTATCAGACATGTGGTGACTCGCTTGCGTGACGATTTAATCCTTACGAAGAAGATGATAATTTCAGATAGTTCGAGTCCACTGTTACTGGCAACTGGTACGGCGCGTCCAAGAGAATCACCGTTGCCTCTTCCTTGTCGTTGTCGACTCGGGTAACTGTCGCCTTCATTCCCTTGAATGGGCCGCCGATTATCTCTACAATGTTGTCAATTGCTATCTGCGGGGCGTTGCTCTTTGTGACAAGGTATCCTTCAATGTCCTCGAATGATAGCTCGCCTCTGAGCTGGCCGCGGATATGCCTTATTCCCTGCAAGGCATCAAAGGCGGCGTTTGCGTCCTTTGCCTCGATTACGATGTATCCCTTGAGATTATCGACTAGGAGAACTGACAGGATGGTGATCTTGTTGGTCTTTATCTTGTTTTGTAAGAGATTCATCACTACTTTCTCTTGACCTCCAGTGGTCCTTACTGCAAAAATATGAGATTTGATTTCTTGAGACAATTCCATCTATCTAAAGACCGAAAATACAAACTGAATTATAAATCCAATTGTTCCTATCGAACCAATCCCTAGAAGAACCAGTCTTAGGTGCTGCATGTAATCGTCCTTGTCGGATTTCTTGGCAAGCTTCATTGTGTTTGCCATGTTCTTTAGGGTCATTTTCAAATCCATGGCTGGAAGTTAATATGGTGTCTTTATATCTCTTATTTCATGGAGCTGCTGGTCGCATACGAAAAAGACTCGGCCGGCTCCAACATGGCAAAATTCCTTTTGCCACAAATGAAAAAACACGGCGATATTTACAGGGGAAAAAATTTTGATTTGGCAATCATTCCAACGCCGGCAATTTCTGCGGACTGGCTTGAGGAAAAATACCACTATGATGGATTTGTCTTCCTCTCAAAGCACGCCGCACAGTCAGGCGAGCTTGCGCTGACTGCTCACAGCACAGGGAATTTTTCAGATGCGCAGTTTGGGGGAAATAAAAGACAGATAGCAGTTCCACATCCACACCTGCAAAAATCGTACCTGCAGGAGCTCTGGCAAAACAGAAAAGACTATCCGGAATTCCAAATCACGATAGAGGCAACGCACCACGGCCCAACTGCCCTTGCCAAGCCGACCCTGTTTATTGAAATAGGAACTACAGAAAAACAGTGGACCGACGAATCCCTTTGCGGTTCTGTAGCAAAACTCGTCCTAAAGGTGATGTCTGGACCGATTCCAACATGGCCTGTGGCCGTCTGCTTTGGCGGAACACACTATCCTGAGAAATTCACAAAGGAACTGCTTGAGGGAAAGCATGCACTTGGGACGGTTGTTCCAAAACACGCCCTAGAGTTTTTAGACGAGAATCTGTTTTATCAAATCATGAAACAAAACAAGCAGGCAAAAACGGCACTGCTTGACTGGGGGGGACTTGGGGCGCACAAGCAGAAACTCCTCGAGCTGCTAAAAACGACCAACCTTGAGGTGGTAAAGCTTTGAACGATTTGGATCGCCGAGTCTACAAAAAACTGCTCAAGGTTCCAAGGGGGAAGGTAACAACATACGGCGAGCTGGCAAAGGCAGTCGGACTAAAAAACGGACAGCGCGCAATTGGGAAAATCATGAACAAAAATCCATACCCGGTAATAATTCCCTGTCACCGCGTTGTCAAGTCTGACAGAAAAGTCGGCGGCTACTTTTACGGACAAGACGTCAAAACAAAAATGCTCTCAGGGGAAGGCATCAAGATAGAAAACGGCAAAGTGCAGGGCTGGGAAAAATCAGTTTTTAGGTTTTAGATTTTCTGTGCGCCTTTATTTCCTCGATTAGGCCCCTCAGGTGAGCTACGTCTCGCACCGTGTTGCCGCTGACTTTGCGGTACAGCGTCCAGAACTCAGGATTTGTTATCTCCTTTCTGTCCTTTGCTACTTTTAGTATGTGGCGCTGGGCTCTGGTTCTTTTCACATAGACCTGTTTTTTGCCTACGCGGGCTCCCTTTCGCCCCTTCTTTGAACCGGTCGTGGTTCCGCGTTTTTGCTTTTGCTTCTTTTTGTATATTGATCGTCCGCGCGATGTCCCCTTTGCTGCCTTGATTGTGATTATACCAGCAGTGATAAGGCCCCTTATGTTGTCGCGGGTAATTGCGTCTGCAATGTCGTCTGCCCTGTCGGAGTCAAACTTTATCCTGCTTAGGCCCACCCCTACCACTCGAGATACGAGGCGTTTTTTTGTTCTAAGATTTACTACCACTTGTTCTCACTCGCGCGTTAAAGATTTTGAATTTCTGTTCCATCGCTTTTTTAACAATATCTAGGCGTTTTTTTGTCCCAACACCATGTGCAATTCTTATGCCATCGGTCTTTGGGTTGAGCCCCTGCAGCTCAAGAACATTGTGTACAAGATTATCTGTAAATCCGGAAGGATGCAAACCGCGCACTAGCTTTGGGCCGCCATATCCGACCTTGACAAGTCCTGGCCTGCCGCGAAACTTTTGCCTTCGCTGGTGGTTGTCAATTCCCTTTGGCTTTCTCCATGCAAGGCCAACCCGCTTGTATCTCCAGCTTTCCTGTCTTACAAAGTCGGGCCTGCGCTCTGCTATCTTTTGCCTCAGTGCAAGTTTTTCCTTGTTTATCGTCAACAAGTGGACTCTTGGATTTTAGAATAAATAGGTTTACCTAGGATCTCGCGGCAAAAGTAAGAAATAATAATGAACCGCAAGTCGTCTTGATCATTCAATGGACATACTGTTCTTTGATTATGTGAAAACAAATGACTGATTCTAAAACAACTCTTACGGCAAAGTTCATCTCGCAAATCGAGGCATTCGGAATCCGCCCGTCCAAAACCCACAGAAACCTCGCGCCTGACAAGCTGAGCGAGGCGGCACTG
>JBQTHG010000052.1:0-13250 GCA_052390175.1 Nitrososphaerota archaeon
TGAGTTTTGTGGTGAGGTCGTCTAGTTCGGTAGGGCATTAGCTTGATGAGCTAAAGGACTCCTGCAAGTCTACGTGGGTTCAAATCCCATCCTCACCGTTATAAGAATTATTTATTAATTCGAATGAAGTATTGATAGCTGGGGTTCTCATCGCTTATCAGGCGAAAATCCTTGCAGGAGTCCGAGAACCTCTCTTCCTTTATCACTGAACTTTATGTCAACGTTGAAAATTAGTTTATTGCAAGCATTCGCTCGATTGCAAGTCTTGCCTTGTCTGCAATGTGTTTTGGCACCCGGACTTCATACTTGTCTTCAAGCAATGACGCATATACCTTGTCTAGAGTTATCATTTTCATGTACTGGCACACGGCTGTCTGTGATGCTGGAATGAAGTTCTTGTCTGGGTTTTGCTTTTGCATCCTGTAGAGGATTCCAGTTTCTGTAGCAACTACTAGGTTCTTTGTTGTTGTCTGTGCTGCATAATTCATCATGCCTTCAGTTGAGAGAATTTGCACCTGTCTGTTTTTGTAATCTCCAACTGCGACATCATACATTATCTGTGAGGTGCAGCTGCACTCTGGATGCACCAAAAGCTCCGAGTTTGCGTAGGAGTCTAGCATCCTGTGTATGTCGTCTGATCTTATTCCGGCATGAACGTGACATTCCCCTGCCCAAATGTACATGTTTTTTCTTCCAGTAGTCTTGGCCACATAGGAACCCAAAAACATGTCTGGCAAAAACAAGATCTCCTTGTTCTCTGGAATCGCCTTGACTACATTTACTGCGTTTGATGACGTGCAGCAATAATCAAGCTCTGATTTTATCTCCGCTGTTGTATTGACATAACCAACAGCTAGTGCACCCGGATGTTCTTTTTTCCACATTCGCAGCTGATCAGCGGTAATGGAATCGGAAAGTGAGCATCCTGCGGCCAGATCGGGAATTAGGACCTTTTTGTTTGGGCAAATTATTGCAGCGGTCTCTGCCATAAAGTGAACACCGCAAAACAGAATTGTCTTGTTTGGTGTTTTTGCTGCCTGTCTTGAAAGGCCCAAAGAATCTCCTACAAAATCTGCCACGTCTTGGACTTCTGGCAGCTGGTAGTTGTGGGCTAATATGACTACGTCCTTTTTCTTTTTTAGCTCCAAGATTTTGTCGGCTAGCATACGATCATAATCTTGCTTCTGATAATCATTTAAAGACTCAGATCAGAGTTGGAATTTTCATAAAGCCTCTAGATTACGGCAATTTTTGCCAGCATTACGTACCTATTTTGATGTTCTCAGAGCATATTGCCCTGAGACACTCTATGGCGGAAAGGGTTGCAAGCCTGCTTGTTTTTGGATTGTTCTGATCTGGCACATTTTCCACAGTTATGGTGATTGTACCAAACTTCCCCTTTGCCTCAATTTTGTGAATGTTCTTGTCTACGTTTGGGTCTGCTACTATTTTCACCATGGTATTCTGGCTTCCAAGGCCTGCCAGACTTAGGAGTGCTGCTACGTTGATGTTTGCAGGAAATAGTCTTACTGCATCCCTTGCGATACCGTCAAAAATCACCTGCTGGTTTTTGATGTTAATGATGTCAATCTTGTTTGTCTCAAAGAACTTGGCACCAACAAGTGATTTTGGGTTTTTTGTTGTGGTGAGTGTAATCGATTCAAGTTCGTCCTTCACGGCTTTGATTGCGTCAAGGCCCGCGATTGCGCCAGACGGAAGATAGATTTTTTTCTTAAATTCTTGGGATGCGTCAACAAGTATTTCCAAGACAGATTCGTCAAGCAGTGCGCCAACACTCATTATCATGAGGTCTTTGCGGTTTTGAATAATACTCAACGCGTGGTTTTTGACCGCATCCTGAGATGCTGCCTCTACTACCAGATCCACATTATTTGATGACAAGAGATGCGGGTTATCGACTATGGCTGGCTTTTTGTTTAGCTTCGATGCAAGAGATTCTGATTTTGTTTTATCAAAATCGTAAATATGAGTTAGCTCGGCATGGATTTTCCCAGAGTCTATTGCTAGTGCAATCTGTGTTCCGATTGAGCCACACCCCAAAAGGCCTATCTTTTTCAACAATAAAGAAACCAGAGACCTACTAAATGAATTATTGGTGTATGGCAGCCATATTTCGTAAAGATACGCAAGTAACCGCTGATCCTAATTATGATTCGGCGGATAATTATTGGTGGTTTAAAATCACCGCTTACTATCCACGATTTTGCCTAGAAATCGATTTCTTTTCTGTCGAAATCGCTTGGCCGCAAGACCTTGTGTTTTGATTTGGGCTTCTTTAGGATCGTCTTGACTGAACCCATCTTTGGAATCTTTTCAATTATGGCAAGCTTGCGTACATACCAGGATAGGTTGACGCCTTTCTTCCAAACAAATTTGAAGTAAATTACA
Source organism: Nitrososphaerota archaeon (assembly GCA_052390175.1). Taxonomy (GTDB): domain Archaea; phylum Thermoproteota; class Nitrososphaeria; order Nitrososphaerales; family Nitrosopumilaceae; genus Nitrosotenuis. The sequence goes on from JBQTHG010000052.1 coordinate 2,410, forward strand.
GCAGTCATCACAATGCCAAAAACAAGCATCAAAAACGAATAATCCTCGCGCAGCACTGCCTTTACATCCATGTTTTCCTTGGCAATCAAAATCACGACATCAGCACTATAAGGTGCACCTTCCCAATGATCAAATACATCTCTTACAAAAAACAACGCCTTGTCCTTTGGCGGAACACTCAATGTCACGGTTGCGCCATACGGGTAGTAGCCGCCGCCAATGGCGTTTTCTGCTTGGATTTTTATCATCCTTTGATACTGTGCAACAATTCTCGTGTCGCCATCCACATACACTTGTTCTATTGTTCCACTTGACAGTCTTTGATCACCAAATTTTACATGATCTAACTGGTACCCATCCTCGCCTGCTTCAAATGTGGCTGGAAATTCTGCGTTTACAAACTGGGGCCTGAGCTCACTCTGATGTGGCGTTACAAAGTTTTTTGACATCCCATCTACTTTTACCAAGCTGTTTACGTGCAACTCCTTTCCATCAGATCCAATTGCATTGAAAAACACATCAAATATTTTTTCAGCATAAACAGAGTACGTGCTCTTTGCAGGTGCATAGCCATTCTTTGTCCCTGTAAATGTAATGTTAAAGTGGCCTTCCCTGTTGGGGGTCACGGTGTATGCATACTCATCGATTTTTCTATAAGGAATGGGGGAGTCGATGATGATCTGTGGATCTCTTGTGTCGCTGTCTATTCTTAGCTCAAAGCTCCTGTTAACACGGTTTGTTGTCCCATGAGGAGTAATCTGAAGCGACATTTGGTTGGCAAACGCCCAGATTTCCCTACTGTCTGCCCCAAGTCTTGAAAGCACGGCAAAATCCTCCACATCCACACTATCTATGATTATGCGGCTGTTGGATAATGTAATTCCAGACGTAGCTGAAATATTTGTAAAGTTGATTTTTCTAAGAGGAACTCCATTGGAATCAACTTCATGTATTGCGTATGGGGCTTCTTCTAGGATGTGGATTCTTTGTGGCAAATCAAGCTTTATCGAGTCTGCTATGCCTGAAGGAACAATCGTGCTCTCATGGGGTGTGATACCTGCTGCTGAAATCACGACGCGCGCATCCTCGTTGAGGTTTCCAGCAAGTATTGCAGAATTCTGGCCACCAATACTGAGATTTTTTGTTTCAAAATCAGTAGTGACTACCAAGTCTACCGGGCCTGCAAATGCTTTCTGGGCGTCAATTAACGCGTTTTGTCCATCAAAGACAGAAACCATTGCAATGTCTTGCTCATAGTTTGGCAAAGATGGAATCGGTGTGAGATTAATTTTGTAGGACTCTACATATGGGGACATCACCTGTACCTTGGTTTGAAATCTTTCAAGCCCAGGCCCTGAAAGCGACAAAATGTAGTCTCCCTGGCTAGCGCCAGTTATTTGAAATTCTGCGGCATGATTGAATCCTATCCCTCTTTTCATCAAGACTTCATTGCTTTCCGAGAGCGAAATTACATTTGGGTGGTCAAGGCCAGACGACGAAGTCAAAGTCACAGTTCTCCCGTCGATTGGAACCGGCATGACTCTGTTTATCGAGTTTGTGATTGTGACAGATGTGCCATTAGATTTGACACTTGTGATTGTGTCTTTGGTGGAATTCATATTATACAGTGCAACAACCCCAAATGCTTTAGAGTCAGTTATGGAGGGATAAACCCACACAAAAGCAATATTTGGTTTTCTATTTTCTATCTCCTTAATTTTGTCTGCGTCCTCGGTTTCCAAGAACTCAAAATTTTCATCAACTAAAACCGGCCCGACAACAACGTTGGTTTGAGCCGAACCGAAGGCCTCAACGTTTGCTGTAATGGTTGCCGACCCAGGCTCCGATGAGACCAATGTGCCAGAACCGACTCCGTCAGTAAGGGATATCTTCAAGACCGCGTCAGAGTGCTGCCTGATCTGCGTGTTTTCATTGAATCTAATTGAGCCCAGATTATTTGATGACAGAAAGGCATGCACTACGTATGGTGGCTTGAACGGCTTTCCATCCTTTTCAAGCCAGACATAAAAGTAGGCCCTCGAGTTTTCCAATATTATGTCTGGCGCAACTTTGAGCTTTACGGTAACCTCGTCTTGGAGTTTTGTTATCTGGCTTTCTCCTAGTTCCAGTCCAGGCGCGTTAGCAAAAACCTTGCCTGAACCTTTGATATTGGCAACAAATTTTGCATAGTGACTGCCCTGCTCAATTTGAATTTTTTTATCAACTGTGATCATTTGGGATGCGCTCAAAGTAACTTGTGTGTCTTTTGATACAGGTGCAGGCGTTCCCTTGGAATCAACTGAAACCACATAACCGATCATTGTGTTTGCTTTAGTTTTATTAGCAGGAAATAAAACTGAAAGCGCCTCTGGTACCACGCTGGAAGAGTGAATGACTGCATGTGAGACAGATATCTTGCCATCAACCACTACAAATACCTGAATGCTTCCTTGACGCAATGCCTTGATTTTAAAAATACCATGATTCTGATATGGTAAAATCGAGACAGACTCTGGAACTGACATGATTGATGGATCGCTTGTTGAAAGAATGATTACGTGTCCAGATGGAGAGGCATTGTCCAAAATAGCTACGCCTTCATATGTCTCACCGGTGATCATGTTCTCGGGAATCCACAAGCTGGCCTCTTTTGTAATCTCCCCATAAGCTGGTATGAGAAACGGTACAAACAACAATATGAGAAAAAATTCTTGTTTTCTCACAAATCAAAAAACTATGTAAAATATAAGCACAAAAAAAATACTACAAACCAAGACTTGAAAATGGTTTTAGTAAATTGCTTTCTATCATAATCTGTCGCATTACAACTCTATGGTGTCATCTAGCTGAACCTTTGTTATGTTGTCATGCAGTCCATCAAAATGAGTCAGATCTTTGGCTTCTGTATGAATAGGTACCAGCTTTTTTGCTTTTACTCCCTTGACAACATCACTTATCTGATCGCCAGAGCCATGTCCAGAAACGTGAATTTGATTCCATTGATCCTGTCTTGAAATGAGCCCAAAGTGCACAAGCCATCTTTTTATTCGCTCTTGGTCTAGTATCATCTCGTCATCAAATGGCTCTGTAGATGATCTTATGTAGCTTGAACCTTCTTCAGGCCTCACATCAATTAGTTGTTGCAGATGATAGTCATCACAGAAAAATATGAAATCCTTTTGCTTTGCAGCCACATCGCGGTTATGGATGGCATTTGTATAATCTAAGAACTCCTCTTCCCAACTTTCATAGTCCTCACGTATGATTTTCTTAGTCCAGACGTCCACGTTCTTGTCAATCAGGCCCCATGATTTCTTAGGCATGAATATCTTGACGTGGGGATCATCCGGCTTGGGATAGATGTTTTTCCAAGCGTCTGATGTCTGGAATAGTTTGAGGAGATGTGCTTGCTTGAAGTCAATTACGAGGTTGCGTCCAGTTTCTTTTGCTGTATTATAAAATGACAGCAACCTATCCAAATCTCGTACAGGGTACGTACACACGACAAGCTTTTTAGTGGAGTTAACTACCTCCCTCGCTTCAGATTCCACATCAAATTCGGTTTTTGACTCGGTTTTGTTTATTCGGGTGCCCTCACACAAAACCAAATCCAAATCCGAGTCTCCACACTTCTCAACAAATTTTTCACTATCTGATTTTCTCCTGCCATGAAACCTAATGTCGGCAGTATAAGCTAAAGAACCTTTAGACGTATGTAAGATAAAACCACAAACGCCGGGAAGAGAGTGATCAACTACCAAAGGTTCAACTTCTATTGAATCAACGCTAAATTTTTTGTTGTTTTCTATGATTTTGATATTACGCGGCCTCTCTTCGCGATTTTTCGGGTCTCTTGCCCTACTTAACGTGCCTTTATTGTTTTCATAAGTTTTGAAACCTTCTTTGTAAGTGATGTATTCTTCATCACTACTGGTGTCTTCTAATGCCTGCATGATCAGTTTTGTTGCCTCAGTACAATGGATAGGGATTTCCGGTCTGAGATAGTGTATGTATGCACAGTGATCTATGTGCGCATGGGTCAAGAGTACAGCATCATAATTGGAATCTTTGTCATCTTCAAAACCCACGTGCTTTGTATAATCTGTGCGATACAGCCCTTTTAGCTTTGGAAGTAATCCAAATTCAAGTAGGTCTCCAATTCCGTTTAGTTTTCTTGGCTTCAAGAACTCTGCAAAATAGCTGTTAGCTTTTCCCATTTGCATTCCAAAATCCAAAAAGATTTTGGTTCCTTTGTCTTCTATGAGAAATTTGTTTCCGCCTATTTCGTTGACTCCGCCATAGAAGGTTAAGTTGGTCACACGATGGCTTCTATTGGTTTGTTAAAAAATTTGCTGGTTAATCTGTTACATCTTACTCCTTTTAGGTAAATTCCAGATTATTGAGTAATGGCCAGCCCATATCTTGTTGCGGCAGTGAGCATGTCAACGCTAATAGCCCTGGCAGCAATTTCTGCAACCTCGTCTAATCAGATGAATTGGTCGCTTACTGCACAACAAGCCATGAACATTCAAGCAGACAAGGCAGGCGAAGATCTTTCATTGACCATAAAAAACAACACACTCACTGTCCAAAACAACGTGATGAGTCCATCAATTTTAAAAGAATTCAGAATTATGGATGATGCTGGAAACCAAATAACAAAAATCGATTATTCCTCACTCCAAGACGGCGGATATGTCTTGGGCGCATTTGATAAAACAGTCTTGTACCATGAGAACTTTTCCATGTCTGATTTTACCGACAAGAAAATCGTTGCAATCACTGATCTTGGTAATGTCTTTGCTGCATTGAATCTGGAGGATCTGTCTAATCTAGGCAGTGTGATCGGTAATGGAAAAGCAATGATCAACGGCATGGGGCTGAATTCTAGGATCATTCAGTTTGAGCAAACAGGAAAGATCAACTACGGGCAAGGCATAGTTGGTACACAAGAATCCCTCATTCCATACACAAATGTACCGTCCACAACAAATTTTGCCGCAGAAATTCTTGATAGTGATACAGTCGCCTCAATCACAATTCCAAAATTCAATACAAAATATGAATACGATTCCGCTAGTCAGATTCTACATGACATAGGGGCCGCATCACCAAACATTCTTGGTTTTTCAGCAAGCAGATCTGTGGGTGGGACTGGATATGTCACACAGGGCTCTGAAGGAATAAGCATTACTGGAATGGGCAAAGTAATTGTGAAGCTAAACGATTATGTAGGACAAAACTTGGTTTTGGAAGGAAATGTGCCTGAAGCGGCAAGCCTGCAACTAGGATCAGATCTGCAATATGATTACACCTCAATTCCATACCATGACACATACGGCTTCAAAATTTATTCCGGCGGCTTGCCAGGATACTCTTATTCACAAAATGGATGTAGCTCTGCTGCAACAAAAGGCTACAACTGTAATGCTTCCTTTACATACACTCAGACTTTTTCACCATCGCTAGTGATATCAGCACCAAATAATTTTGCATCTTACTACGGTTCAAGCCAATTTTCAGTAAACAATGGAATTCAAAACCCAGCAGTGTATTCTGTGAATTCTATAACGTATGTTGCAGGCGCATCTAGTGGCTGGCATGCGTTTTGTTGCCAATACCCAACATCCTCACCAGTACCTTCTGGGGGCGATCTTGTAGCCTTTGACAAGGAAACCATAATTAACAACAAAATGGACCTGACAGGCAGTTTTCAGACGCCATACCAGTTCACTTCAAAGCAATACTATGTCGTAGCACAGCCAAATGGCGGAACTATTACAATTCGAGGCGTGGCCTACAACCCTGATTCCACACCAATACTGGAAATTGAAAATCTTCCGCCAAACACGCCTTTCCAAATTGAAAAAAATGGCAAAGTTGGGGTGTCAGGCATGACAGATTATGATGGATCTGTTGTGATATCTGCGTCTCAATTCCAAATCAACGACGCATCTATGGGTGGAACATTACGGCTCTATCCTGGCTCCCTTGCATATCGCGGCCCCTTTAGTACAGTTGTCTTTGATAATGTAAATGATCAAGTGATTCACATACCAACAACCGATGACAAAGTTTACGTTGTACATGCATATGTGCAGATTCCAGTTGTCGGAGACATCCAAGTGACAGACACTTATCTTGACAGTCAACTCGCTTTACCATACCTAAATGGCAATTACACGACAGGTGACAGCATCAAGATACCAGTAATTCCGGGATATCACGACATTAACATGAAAATCAATGGAATATCCACTACTACAGTCATTGCAAATGTTTTGGGAGGATCCGGCCTTAAGGTAATAGAACCAAGCTCGTCGACAATTACCGACTATACTGAAAACAACATAATTTCATCAATTGCAGCAACCACAGGATCTACAGCATATGTGATTGCCACATCGGGAGGATCTCTGACTACGTCACTAACAGCTACAATCTCGGGTGACTCTGAGATTGAAAACTATGCATATTTCGGTTCACCACCTCCACGACCCCTGCCGCCACCACCAAGAGATCCTCTACGGGCATACGTGGATGTGTACAAAAACGGAGTTCTGTCTCACCAGCAACAGATTTACTTTAATGCAAATCCGATCATACAAAACACTGGAGAGACATCTGGCTCTTCATCTAGTGTTACTGCCAAGTATTCCTATCCACAAACTGTAGTTAATGGAATAATAACAACAAATGTTTTGCCTGGCGATATGGTAGAGTTTTACTTGTATGCATACATTCAGGCTGACGGCCCAATTCCTAGCATTCCCGGTGGTCATATTTTTTATCATTATTCAGGTGATGGGCACGCAACTGCAACAATTCACTCTGGGAGCATCCTGACATCTTAGATTTGCATCTCGGTGTATTTCCTGTGCTTGTAAATTGCATAGACAATGACCCAATATGCGAAAAACCAAAAAATATTCACGGGATGATTCAACTCGTACTGGTCTAGGGTCTCAAGATGGTAATACCACACATCGCCGACTGCATTTGCAAGGTTTCCAAACAAAAGGATTAGCCAAGCCTTTCCTATCAGGCCTCCCCTGAACAGCAAGACTCCGTGCAGAGTAATTGAAATTGCAGTTGAAGAAAGTATTACAAACGCAAGTCCATAATAAAACTCGAAATTTAACTCGGAGCTATGTGATAAGGAGAGCAGAAAATAAGACAAAAAAATTGCAGTGCCAAGACCACTCATCCACAAAATGGACTTCTTTTTCATTTTTGGTTCAAAGTATCTGATGTTGATTATCAAATGTGTGATGATGAATGGGTATGCTAGTAGAAAGAATGGGTCGGCCAGCGAAGGGTATGGGTCTTCGTGCGTGACAAAGTCTTGTATTGTGTAAATCGTCTCTCCAACAAATATGCAAAAATATCCTATTCCTAAAATGATAAACGATCTCCCAAAAACCCTGCTTCGCGTATATGTGAGACCTGCAAAAATTGCTGCAAGCGCAGTTGCAAATGCCGAGGTTTCGGTGAACTGTTGCGTGATAAAATTAGTTGTGTCGTTCACCTCTATTGTTATTCCAAAATGGAAGGCTGAAACAAGTCCAAGCAGTACAACGATGAGCCAAAAATTGATGTTCCCTTCTAATTTGTCAGGTACTGGTCTTGATACGACCACTGTAGTTTTGATCATTCTTGAAAATAAGATTTCGGCTTTGAAAGTTGTACCTTAGGCATTTGTGCCAATGCCTACGAGCGTGGATGGAAGCCAAGGCCACTATTCTCATAAATCGACCATGTTGCTTGCCGGGATCTGATGTTTGAGTCGATTTTTGCCTTGGAAAAAACCAATGATTTTTATTTGGTTTCCCAAAGTCGGGATTTATGTCGGATTTCAGGAAAATGTATCCATGCACTTGCTCAGACTGTGGCAAGCAATCAGAGGTACCTTTCCAACCAAAAGAGGGCAAACCAGTTTACTGTCGTGAATGCCTACCAAAACACCGCACACAAAGAAGATTTTAGGATTTAAAACGCTTAAAGTAATTCTTATGTGAGACCTCTTTTTTATTAAATAAAAACTAGTTTTAGCGCTTTATGATGTGATCTAGAACCTTTGTTTTGTGACTTCTAGCTTGCCTTTCATCCATGGATGTGGCTCGCAATGATATTCTATTACATGGGCCTCAGTAAAGAGAAACTCGTACGATTCTCCAGGCATGATTACTCCAGACGATCCAAATTCCCCACTGTAAGAGTCCTCTGCCCTGTGATCTGGAGTGACTGTATGGGCAGTTTCATCTACATTATGCCATATTACCTTGTTGTCTATTCCAAGCTGAATGTTTACTAGCTTTGGCACAAAGTTGTCCTTTTGTTCTTCGGTGGCAGATCCTTTGATCATCTCAATGTTTGTGACCCCTACTGGCTCTAGTATCTCGTGAGAAACTTTGGGTTTTGCAGATGCTTCCGGGAGATAATACATTTGATAGTAACCAATGCTAATTGAAATGCCAACAATAACTGCTATGACTCCGATTCCATAAGCATGACCAGATGCTGGTTTATTGCTCAACAGTTTGACGAGTTCTGCCTGTCTTATAAAAAGGTATAACACTTGGTTCTTGGGAAAGATCTGACGTACTTATCCACGGAGTCCAGAGTTCAAGAGAATCGAGTAACACCCAAGGCCACAATCCTCGCAAATCGGCTTCACTGATTCTTTTTCTGCGCTTCCTATGCAGCATGGGTGTTTTTCACGCCCTCGGTGATCCACAGAAAGAATCCCCCATGTCGGGCACGCAATAGGCGTAGTCCCCTTTCCGCCCCAACTCTTCTTTAACAGCTCAAGATTTTTTCTTGGGTTTGCGATATATTCCTTGTATTCTTTTTGCAAAGATATTATCTCGTCTATCACGGAATCACGCTTTGGGCCATATGGGAGCCACAGGGGATCTCCTTTCATAAACGGAGTGTGGAACTGGAACCCGATCTTGTTGGTGTAATCATACCAATCAGAAATCACATCCTTGATCGTGTGATGGTTTAGCGAATTGACCGTCATTGATATCCAGATGTCCTTGTATGCCTTGTCACCATTTTTTTGTACATAGTCCATGACGTTCTTTCTTGTTTTCTCCCAAGCTCCTTCACCACGGATCTTGTCGTGGATTGGCTGATTGCCGTCTATTGATACCCAGTAAAAATAGGTCTCTGGATAGTGCGGAATCGGGTACGTGCCATTTGTGACTACACAAACTCTCTTTGGAAATTCCTTGACAAACAATTCCACTATATCCGGCCTCATCATTGGCTCACCGCCAACCAGAGTGATCACAAAGACGTGTTGTTTTTTGAATTTTTCATCGATTATTTTCTTCCAGTCTTGAACTGTCAGATCAGTGTCCTCTTTTCTGTTTAGCCACCAATAGCAGTGGGTGCAGTGCAAGTTACATACATTGATGATGTCAACTGAACCAAAAATAGGACTGCGTTTATTGAAGATCTTGTATCCGACGTATTTTTTTAACAATTGGTAATACAAAGGAGTCTCATGGATTATCTGCAAGGGACCTCTCCCCATTATTTCCAATTAATGACCCACCACATGCGTCAAAGCTCGTTTACAATACTTAAAGTAATCCAAATCTATCTAAGCCATTCTCAATGATGAATTCTAGTTCATTTTGCAGTGGACAGTTTTTTAATGCTTTTAGAATTTTTTCTCAGTCAAATCACAACAAATCCTAACAGATGATAAGTTAGCGTAATTGGAAAACGAATCTGAATGATGCATTAATTACAGTATGTTTGTATGAATAGTACAACCAAGGAATAATGAGGATTTTCAACAAAAACATAGTGTGAAACTCAGGACTAGATTGATCATAATTTCATCAGTTTTGGTGGTACTGCTGCGGGAATTATTTTTGTAATGATTGGAACGTATTCAGCAATTTTAAGACAGTGGTTTAATTTTCCCTAATGAGATGTATCTTAAGGTCACAGCTAAATTTCAAACTCTAATTTTACCTACATCCAATAATGAATCCATGGCCACACAATTCAGGAAGATTTAGTTAGATAGAATAATCATAGATGATGCAGAAATGATCACAACGAAAAACAATATTGAAAATAATAGAAAAAAATTATTATTGCCGATAATCTTTTTTGCCATCTCTGTATTTTTGATTTTTGGCGACGTTAGGGAAATTTTCGCAGACATGTGCAAAGATCTAGGATTGCATTATGACTCTACCTCGTTTTGCCCAACACAAAACAAAAAACAATCGTTATCAGACACAGCACAATCTGCCATTTTGAGACTTTTTAGTATCCGTTCTCCTGTCAATGAAGGAAATCCAGCGGTTTTTGTAGGAATACTTTCTACAAAAGAAGGAATTCCAGTAAGGGGTGGAAAAATCACAATAACGCACGACGGTACATGTGCAAACAAAACAATTGGACATGGGGTGACCGATAAATCAGGAAGATTCTGGATTCTCACAGCTGCAAAAGTCTGGGATAAAAAGGACGGCATGATTAAGGCGCAGGCCAAGTTTTCAGACCAAAAGGGATTACCTGGTACAGCATCCGAGCCAATAATAGTCAGAGTGTACCCTGTGCAAAACAAGCCATGTCAATAAGTTGTAATGCTGTCATCTCGAAATATTAGATCAACACAATGGATATGGAATACGAGTATGGAAAATGTTTCAATATCCTCTTTTGCGATCTTCAAGGTGAGATTTCATGCGTAAGGGATCTAGACATAGGTGAAGCGGATCCGGGGGGGGGGGATTAGTAAACAATATTGTGGCCGTCTTAATCCTGATGGTTTCTAGCGGGAGTATGTGAATATTTCACGCCTGTTCTGA
>JBQTHG010000053.1:0-1985 GCA_052390175.1 Nitrososphaerota archaeon
TGAAAACGTAGAAGACAACAATCTTTCTGGTGCAGATTATGTCATAGTGATAAAACCGCAATCTGAACAAAAGCCAACATTTCCAATACGACTATCAAGTCTTGTAAAAGATGAAAATGGAAATGTAGCTTCAGGCAAGTTCAATGTTGATCTTACATGGTTTCCAAGCACACTTGGGCTTGGAGATGCGGAATTTATCATTACGATCTATGACAAAGAATCTGGTTTTCCTGTACCTCAAGCAGCGTATGATTTTGTTTTGTTAAAGGGAGACGCCGAAATATATCGAAAGTCTGGAACAGCTCAGGCCGGCGGAAGCTTTGAGGACGTAAAATTATCTGAGCAGCATCTTGGAAATCTGGTTCTAAAGATTGAAAACATTGCTAAAAGCTCGGAATATGCAGAGATTCCAATATTTGTGACTCCAGAATTTCCGATTAGCACAATATTGATACTCTTTGCCGGATTTGGGATGATTCTGGTCATGTCAAAATCAAGGATCAAACTAAATGCATAATCACATAGAAAAAAAACTTGGACTAGTCTTTGCCATCTCTATTGGTATATTCGTGTTTGAACTTGTGGGCGGTTTACTAAGCAATAGCCTTGCGCTAATTTCAGATTCATTGCATGTTTTGCTGGATTTTAGTGCGATTGGAATATCATTAATCGCGTTCAGGATAGCCAAGAGGCCACATTCTACAAAGCTGTCCTATGGCTTTCACAGAGCCGAGATAATTGCAGCCTTGATCAATGGTCTGTCGTTGGTTGCAATAGCCACATTCATTTTCTATGAGGCATACAGGAGATTCTTAGAACCTCATCCAATTGACACCCCACTATTGTTTGTGTTTGCAGGCCTTGGATTAGTTGCAAATCTAATAATGGCATTTTTGTTAAAAAAGGAAAGTCACTCAAACCTCAACATCAGAGGATCATATGTGCATGTTCTTGGAGATCTTTTATCTTCAATTGCTGTCATAGTTGGAGCAATCATAATTCAGTTTACCAATTATTTTGCAATAGATGCCATGGTGAGCATAGGTATTGGAATATTGATCATACGTTCAGGCATAATTCTGTGTAGAGAATGTTTTCACATATTCATGGAAGGAACACCACACGAAATCAAGATCTCTGATATTTCAGAAGAACTGCAAAAGTTTGAAGAAATAACAGATGTTCATGATCTACATGTTTGGACATTGACATCAAATGTTTTTGCAATGTCGGCCCATGTAAAAGTAAGACAAGAGTTTATGGCCCAAAACAATACTCTTCTTAACAAGATAAACCAACTATTGAGAGACAAATTTGGAATAAATCATTGCACAATTCAAATTGAAAATGAATTTGATCTAATCAATCCAGATAAAAAGTGAATTTATTCTTCTTTTTCCATCATCAGTTGAGTACCATGCTCAAAAGCGTGTAAGCGATTTGCGAATCTTCTTTTCTTGATTTGAGAGTCTATCCACTTTAGCAAATCCTAATCAATCGATATGGTGAATTTGAATCCCAACCTAAGGAACTTACCTTCCGGTTCAAATCTACCTAACCCAACCATTTTGGTTTGAAAAAAGTGTCTTTTACTCTTAATGGATAAAAAATCCAAGGTAGTGGTATTCTAAGCCCCACAATGGCTTTCTGCCGTTTTTGTTCGGTGCCCGTCTGTTACGTATGAACGCAACCCTTTGGGCCCATAAAATTTTCATCTCTTACAAAAGTATACAAGATATTATAACGTACGTATGCTATAGATACTACATGCAGAAGTCACACTCAAAAGGAAAAATGGATAAGCTAAATCCAAAAATCGAGAAGATTCTGGAAGACATAGATTCTGGTAAGATAAAGACAACCAAATACACCGTAGATGAATATCTGAAACATGTTGACGAAGTTCTTTCTGAATAAGTTTGTGGCAAATAGATACTGACACTTTTTATCTTGATAAAAAATTAAAGAAATTCAAATCTGATAAA
>JBQTHG010000054.1:0-13464 GCA_052390175.1 Nitrososphaerota archaeon
TGTTAGATGAGATAAAAAAACAGGACGCAGTTTCATGCGCACCGCATCCATTCAGCTTACTTGATGCACTGCGTGAGCAGGCTGATCTTTGCGACCTAATCGAGGTCTTTAACAGTAATAATGTGGATGTCATATCTAATGCGCGCGCAGTCAAGTTCTCACTTGAGCACAGCAAGATCGGCGTAGCAGGTAGTGACTCGCACGTATTATCAACTTTGGGAAGATGCGTCAACGTAATAGAGTCAGAAAATACGCTTGACGATGTGCTTTTTGGAATGAGACATGGCAAGATCACGATTCAGCAAACAGGATATGCAAAAGAAATGGAAACATTAGAGCACATCAAATACAAAATTAACAACTCTAAAGACTATCTGGCAGAATACATCAGGGAGAACTATCCAAATTCACAGTGGATGCTTTCTTTGCTTTTGAGAGTGTATGATATGAATCCGAACAGCTACCTTTGGTCAATATTCTACAAAATAGCGGTGTATCTAATGAAGAGAATCTCAAAGAAAATAAATTTGTTAGACTATGACCCATCCAGGATTCGTGACAGAAACATTGGAAATATGCTCAAGATGGCAATATAAAAAATCAAGCAGTAATCTTTATCAGTTATATCTAGATCCATAACCTATGGAAGTTCAACAAGCCGCTGAAAAACTAATCAAGCTTAGTCCATCAGTTCGAGTTGTAACTATCTGTGACATGAATGGAAAGGTTCTATTCAGCGAACGCTCGCGCCGTGTCAAAATGCTTCTCTCAAAACAAGAAAGCAGAATGTCACTGCAGTCTGCTGCACGAGCATGGAAAGTACGAAAAAAGCTAGAGAAAAAACTTGGTGCATGCAAATATGTGCTAGCTGAATATGGCAACGTCAAAAGAATCACATTGCCTGCTGGAAAAAACCATCTATTCTTCATCACAACAACTTCTTCGCTTGATCACAAAAGAGTAGTAAATAGAGTTAGGACTTTTAGATAGTCCCATCTTTTTCTTATTTTTGATTATTTTTGGTAGACTAGTCTAGCTTTCTTCTGCCAGTTCCACGGCCTGTTCCGACCCACATTCCTTTTGTGGATTTTGTCTCTGTGCTAACCACATCTCCGAACTTTATCTTTGCTGTGCCTCGACCCATTGTGATGTATCGATCTTTGGCAGCCTCTTTTTGTTGTTCGCTATATTTTTTGAATGGAGAGCCAGCCCAGTTGTCTTCTTCTTTCTCAGCTACTCTTTTTGACGTTCCTCTACCACCAATTCTTATTCCCATATTCACAAATACATCGTCAATCAGATTAATAAGATTATGGGATCTTTGAGCAGCAGTGCCATCACAAGAAGTGTAATCGTCAGTTTAGCTAAAACTAATCCCAAATAGATTTTAATATGTAAATGCGCACCTGAGAAATATCAATGAGTGCAACTACTAAAAAACTAGATGCCCGCGGACTGTTTTGCCCAGAACCAGTATTTAGAACAAAAATCGAAATTGAGAGAATGCAAGTAGGCGAAACACTCACAGTCCTTGCAGACGATCCTAGTGCGGAAGACGATATATCACGTTGGGTCAAACGAAACGGGCATGAGCTTTTGTCTTTACAAAAAAAAGAGACAGAGCTAGAGTTTTCAATTAAAAAGGTGAAATAGCTGGCAACCAAGGTCCTAACTGACACAGATGCGCTAGATAAAATTGGCAATACCCCAATAGTGAAACTAGACTCGTTATCAAACAACAATGTAGCGTATTTTGCAAAACTTGAGGGACACAACCCATTTGGCTCTGTAAAAGACAGGGCAGCCTACTGGATGATCAAAGACGCCGAGGAAAAAGGCAAGATAACGCGTGGACACACAATAATCATAGAGCCGACTTCCGGCAATACTGGGATTGCACTCACTGGAATTGCAAATCTACTTGGATACCAAGTTGAAATAGTCATACCTGAAAAAGCAAGCGAGGAGACAAAAAATATCATATCTGCACTTGGGGCAAAACTATACGAAACAAGCGACGACTTGTGCCCAAAGGTCGGCTCAGGTACTGATCAAAGCATCGCTCTAGCTACATCGATTGCATCTTCAAGACCAGACAAGTATTTTTCACCAAACCAGTATTCAAACGAGGCAAACTTTATGGGTCATTACAAGGGAACCGGACCAGAAATCTGGAAGCAAACGGAAGGCAAGATAACGCACTTTTTCACAGGAGTCGGAACAGGAGGAACCGTCACTGGCATCTCTACTTACCTGAAAGAACAAAACCCAAAAATAAAAACAATAGCAGTCCAGCCCCAGCAAAATCACTTGATTCAAGGGCTGCGCAACTTTGAAGAATCTGCCAAGCCAGACTTGTTCTTACGACGTGAAGATGTGGTGGATGACTGGATAACGGTAACAAACGACCAGGCATTTGCCGCAGTCAAGGAAATCTTCCAAAAAGAAAAGATGCTAGTCAGCCCATCATCTGCTGCAGTATATGCCGGAATGAAAAACTATAACATAGACAAAGGTGTGGTGGTGGGAATCTTTGCAGATGATGGAAGAAAATTCAAAAGCCTTTATGCGCAGCAGAAGGTTTTGACAGAACAAGATTTTGACAGCGCTCTAAAAGAGGCAAAACACCTCTCAAAAATAGCCTACATGTAGCTATGTCTGTATCTTGCTAATCATAGCGGTTAGCGAAAATGGCTTTTCAAGTATCTCAACAGATTCGGATATCGATCCCGGTGCCTTGATTAGCGAGTTTATGTCATAGGCAGACGCAAAAATTATTCTTTGATTTGGTCTCTTGTCTAGGATCTCTTTTGCCACCTCGACACCGCTTTTTTTTGGCATGTTGTTATCAAGTAGAACCACGTCAAAGGGATTCCTGTCAAGCGACTCAAATTCAGACTTGGAAATCTCTCCATCGTACACTTCGATGCATTCCTGGCCGTCCCTTGCGACGGTTACCTTGTGACCGTTTTTTTCTAAAGCCTTAGTGTACTGGGTAGCAGTAAATACATTGTCTTCTGCAACAAGTATGTTTAGCGGCATCTCAAAAGCTTGTTTTGTTCATGTATAATTTAAGATGAGTCTGTTTGATGCATACAAGCTAGTTGGCAAACGACTCGACAGTCTTTTTGCGAGAAATTGGCAATGAAAACTCGAATGTAGCTCCACCGTCCTTGTTGTTTCTTGCAGTTATCCTACCTCCGTGCGCGTTGATTATTCCTTTACACAAAAACAATCCAAGGCCGTTTCCACTCTTATTTTCAGTCTCGTGTCCTTTTGTCACAAACTTGCCAAAAATCTTTGGCAATATGTCCTCTGGTATGCCAAGACCAGTGTCGCTTATCGCTACTACGATTTCATCAGATTCCCTGCTGACAGTGGTTTTTACTTTGATTGTGCCGTTTTTTGTGAATTTAACTGCGTTGCCAATTATGTTTCGAAGCACTTGCTCGATTCTGGACTTGTCGACCTCAATTTGGATGTCGTCATCAAGCTCTTCTATAATTTGGACCTCATTACCAAATCCTGTTTTTAGAATTTTTATCGTCTCTAAGATAAGTGCATTAATTGCAATCTTTTGTGGGTAAATTGTAAGGCGGCTATTCTCAATTCTTGTGACATCCAGTATGTCAGTTGCAATGTCTTGAAGCTTCTTTGCTAGCGTTGTGACGCCATCCCATGCCTCCTTTTGGTCGATATCGCCAGACTGGGCTAGCTCTGCAAATCCAAAGATTGGCTGGATTGGGCTTTTTAGCTCATGGGATGCTATGCTGATAAACTCCGAGCGCATCTTGTCTAGTTCCTGGAGCTTTTTGTTTGCGTCCTGGAGCTCATGTGTTTTCTCATTGATCTCATTTTTGAGCTCGCCGCTTATCTGGTTGATGAGGTGTCTTAGTGTAACTGCAATAATTCCAACTATTATTATGATTCCAATCTGCACGGAGAGCCAGACGCGTTCATGTTCTTCGATTGCGTTGATTGATTGTTCGTTGAATTTTTCTATTTCAAGTGTGGCGGAATCAACCTTGGATTGGATTTGCTGCTGTCTGGCTGTAATTTGTTTTAACAAAAATGGCTCATCTTGATTTGAGATCAAATAACTCCTTGCAAGATCCTCGAGTTCGACTTGGGCTTGCTCTATGTCTACAAACATTTGATGAATTGCCTTAAAGTTGCCTCCGATGGGATCCGTTGATGCGACATTATACCCAGTCTGTGTAAGTTTTTTTCCATACTGAATGTTTGATTTTATGATTACATTGCTTGACCAAAACTCTTCTTTGGCGTTATCGGACTCTGTTTGGCTGAGCGTTGATCCAAATTTCAGTTTTTCAAAATTATCGATTTGGTTTGCGTGATGGAATCTGATCTCGCCAAAAATGTTTTGCAACGGCTTGTATTCTTCCGAAATTATGACTATTTCGTTGCTCACTTTGGACATTTGGTAGCTTCCAAACAAAACTGTTATTCCTAGAAGTAAGATTATGATTCCAACGGTTCCGCTTATCTTAAAGCTGGTCTTTCCAAACATAGTTGCCACTTTGAGTCAAAATGTGGTGCATCACAGTGGGGATTCTAGGAAGATTCCTTTCTGTGAGTGTCTGTTTAAATTGAACACACAGAGCTTACTTGGTCTCTGTCAGATATTTGTCAACGTCTATTGCGGCCATGCAACCAAAACTAGCAGCGGTAATTGCCTGCCGGTATGTATGGTCATGGACATCCCCAGCCGCAAAAACACCTTGTACGCTTGTATGGGTGTGATCTTTTAGCACAATATAGCCCTGAGAATCAAGCTCGACTTGGTTTTCAAAGACTTTGGTGTTTGGCATGTGCCCAACTGCAACAAAAATACCACCTACACCTAGCGTGGTTTTTCCTCCAGTTTTAGTGTCTTTAAGTGTGACTTTTTGTACTTTTTGTTCACCAGATATGTCTGACACTTCGCTATTCCAGTGAAATTCGATTTTTGGATTTGAAAACGCGCGCTCTTGCATGACCTTGCTTGCCTTGAGTTGGTCACGACGATGAACCAGGTGTACCTTGCTTGCAAATTTTGTAAGGAACGTCGCCTCTTCTATTGCGGAGTCCCCGCCCCCAGCAACTACCAACTCTTGATTTCTAAAAAACGGTCCATCACATGTAGCACAATACGATACACCCCTCCCACCAAAAGTGGTTTCTCCCTGTAATCCCAGCTTTCTTGGGGTGGCACCGGTAGCAATGATTACTGCCTTGCATTCATACTCCTCAGACGCTGTCAGGATTTTGAATGGTTTGTGTCTAAAGTCTACATCCACTACTTCATCATCGATTATTGTAGTGCCCATTCGCTCGGTCTGCTTTCTCATTGTTATCATCAAGTCAGGGCCCATGACACCATTCTCAAAACCCGGATAGTTCTCAACCTCAGTTGTGTTGACAAGCTGCCCTCCAGGTAAAATCCCAGACAATATCAAAGTCTCGTGTCTTGCACGTGAGCAATAAATTCCAGCAGTGTATCCGGCAGGACCTGCGCCTATAATTATGACATCGTATTTTGTTTTCTTTTTCTCTGATTTTGGAAACTCCTTCTCGACCATTAACGTTGAGCCGCCATCTGACATCATATTTGAGGCTAAATCAGCTCAACAATTTAAGTTAACCAGTCATTGAGAATTTTTTTGTGCTTTTCACATAGTTTTCCAAACTCTAATTGGGAGTACAGAAGATCACGTTGCCAATGCGCATTATTCAACCGGCAATCAAGCATATCGCAAAACGGCTCACCAGTGATGTAATAGAATAACGCTTGCAAGCAATATCCCTCTACGATAGTTCCAAGACGCTTATCGTGATACTCAAGATATGATCCATGGTATTTTTTTTTGATAGATTCTATGTTTAGGCCTTGGCCGTAGTTTGTCATGAGGTCAAGATAGTATTCTCGAGGCTTTGCAGGGGCTTCGATTATCCCAGTGGTTGAAACAACGGATGGGTTTGACCCAATCAGCGCCCTTCCGTGGTATCGATAGTCAGAAAAATCAAAAGTGCAGGTTAGCTTGTTTGTAAAGACCAAGTGAAAGTTTTCTAAATCTCTATCTTCATGTGGTACACGGGATGAGACAATTTTTTGGAACTCAAATCCATCATACAGAACGATGTTCTCGATCTTTGCAGGGTTTTCAAACGATTCCTCCTCAAATTCTATCTCTTCAACAGTCGGAGTGTGCGCCTCAAATGACTTTTTAAAATCAAATATACGGCACGATGCAAGCTCTACTGCAGTTCTTTTAGTCGCGTTTGCAAAAATATTTTTCCTTTTTTCTGTCTTGACATGAAACGTTTTTTCGATGAACCCTGATAATGCATCCAGATTTATCTCTGGCACGGATGGCTCATCATACAAAAATATTTTGGAGACTTTCACAACTTAGCTGTGATCTAGTTCTTTTAGCTTTGCCGCAGTTATCTCCGCAGCTCTTTTTCCTGAAAACAACATGGATCCAAACGTAGGTCCCATTCTTGGCAAGCCGTGCGTCTCAGTTACTGACATTCCTGCGATGACCAAGCCAGGATAAACCTCCCCCGTGTGCTCGACTACCTTGTCTTCGCCGTCCTCGACCCACATCGGATTCATTCCTTTCCAATCTACAAGCTTTCTATCCACTAGTCTTTTTACTGCAACAGAGTCGTGACCAGACGCGTCAATCACCATCTTGGATTCAAGTGCTACTGGGTCTACACACGTGATGTTTCTTGGAAGTGCAGAGACTGGCATCCAGTTTACAACTAGGCCTGAGACCCTTCCGTATTTTAGAACCAGATCATCAAATTTTGTCAAATTAAGAAACTTGACTCCAGCATCACATGTGGCCGCAATCAGTTTTGATACTGCGTGCGGTCCTGCGGTAATGTATAGTCCGTCTGCGACCTCTTTGTATGGTATGCCAAGCTCGTCCCAGATTTTTTGCGCCGGAGATCTTACCGTCACTGGGTTCATCATGTATCCTCCAAGCCAATATCCGCCGCCAAGATAGTTGTTCTGCTCTATAATCAAAACCTTGTAACCCATAAGTGAAAGCTCTCGTCCAGCTGTTAGGCCAGCAGGACCTGCGCCTATAATTATGACATCAGAAGTAATGTGTTCAGTAAACACAGAGAAAAACTCGTCTGCAATCGCTCGAGTTATTTGAGCTTCGCCAACACCTGCAAAAATCTTCGTCTTTTCTTTCACTGATGCACTTTGCATAAGTTTAGACTTGGTAGAACACATTAATAGTTTATTGTTAAAATCGAGCTTTCAGATGTGGCACTCACATCTTCTCAATATGGATGCATCCGCATAGTTGCCATTATTTGCAAAGCACGTTAGGTGCCACTAATTTCCAATGCATGTAATACAAGCGGAAAATTATTACCTGAATTTTTGCCGTTGTAACGAAAATACCCTTTCTCAAAAATTTATATCCGAATTTAAAAAAAGCTAGTTGAATTTGAGTAATATTGTAACAAAGGCTCCAAAGGAGGGTAGGATGCCAAAAATCAACTGGGCACGAGTCGAAGAGGCTGACAATTTTGCAAAAACAGTCAAGCTTTTCAGGCAAGGAAAAATCGACGCTGACTCGTTTAGAAGGTTCAGGCTCCAGCATGGAGCATATGGAACTAGGATGACTGATGATTATGCGATGGTGCGAATCAAAATTCCAGCAGGCGAAATCTATCCACACCAGCTTGAAAAACTGGCCCATCTAAGTGAGGCGTTTTCGATCGGCAGCGCCCATGTTTCGACTAGACAAAACATTCAGCTTCATTGGGTCATACTGGAAGATGTATCTGAAATAGTTCGAGGGCTTGCCGAAGTCGGACTTACATCAAGGGAGGCGTGTGGTAATACTGTCCGAAACGTAATGTGCAGTCCACTTGCCGGCGTGTGCGATGAGGAAGAATTTGATGCAACACCATATGCTATTGCCACAGCAAAATTTCTGCTCCGAAATCCATTGAATCAATCACTCCCAAGAAAATTCAAGTTTAATTTCACCTGTTGTGAAAAACACGGACTGGTAAGAATGACAGATGTCGGTCTTATCCCACAGACAAGAACAATCAACGAGAATGTTCAGCATGGCTTTAAGATATTTCTTGGGGGCGGCCTTGGAAACAAATCCTTTGTAGGGCATCAGCTTGAGGACTTTACGCCAGAAGAAGATCTACTGTATACATCGATTGCAGTGATTAGAATCTTTGATAGACTAGGGGACAGAAAGAACATGGCTCGAAACAGAATGAGATACCTAGTTGATCAAATGGGGTGGGAACCATTCCGAAATCTGGTTCTAAAGGAACGCGCAATTGTCAGAGCAACACAGTCTGTGGTGGTGACACTGGACGTAGAGAACCCACACAAACCCGCATCACAACTCAGAGTTTCTGGATTTGATACAAAATCAATTCCAGACGGATTTTCAAGATGGCGAAAAAACAACACATACAAACAAAAACAAGATGGCTACTATTCCATATCAGTCACGCTTGAGGCAGGCGACATCACCTCTAACCAGCTCATGACGCTAGCGGACATCTGCCGTGAGTTTTCTGCAGAAGGCTCTGGAAGAACTGGGTTCATACAGGATGTGGTCGTACGTTGGGTGCAGGAATCTGACCTGCCAAGATTTTATTCGAGACTGCTCGAGGTCGGGCTTGCAAACCCAGGCTCACTTACCATGGCTCACCCAATAGGATGCTCTGGAACGACATCGTGCAATTTGGCGCTTACAAACTCACACCGACTGGCAAAGGAGATTCAAAGAAAGTTCACTGAGCTAAAGCTTGACGAAGACGATGATTTGAGAGACTCTACAATCAAAATCAGTGGATGTCCAAACTCCTGTGGGCAACATGAAATTGCAACAATTGGCTTTTACGGAGGAGGTGGAAGAAACGGCAAGGAAATGTATCCAGTTTACCAAATGTCGCTTGGCGGAAGATCCGATGCTGAAACGATGCTTGGCGTAAATGTGCTGAGAATTCCAGCAAAAAGGGTAATGCCGTCAATTCTAAAAATCATTGAAACATTCAAGGCAAACAAAAAACAAGGGGACACACTCAAGTCATGGATTCACAATGTGGCCACCGGGCACAGCGATTCATCCATAAAATCAGTTAATGATATTAAAAAAATTCTCTTGCCACTCACGGTTGCACCGTCCATTGATGACGACAAGTATTTCTATGCTGACTATGGAAGCGACTCTCATTACCACACAAGAACTGGCAAGGGCGAGTGTGCTGCGTGAGCAAAGAAAAAACAAAACCCATGATTGACGCAGATTCACTGCGATCGGAGCTTAGGGACAACAGTGTTCGCGTAATCGATGTGAGGCGCAAAGAAGACTACAAAAAAGATCACATTCCAAAATCAGTTAACCTGCCTCTTGCGGATCTGTTATCTGACGACAGCCCAGAAAGAGTAGTAAAAATCGCGCAGTCGTTTGGAATTGATGATCAGACGCCAGTAGTAGTATATGATGACACCTTTGGCGCGCTTGCATCTAGAGTGGCATGGACCTTGCAATACCTTGGCCATTCCGATGTCTCATTACTTGATATGACTTATGGGCAGTGGAAATCACTTGGCCTTGAAACCGACACAAAAGAGCAATCCTTTGACCCAAAATCGCATTCATTGCATCTCAAACCAGAAATCATGGCGACTGCAGACTATCTCGAAAAGGCAAAGGATGCAAAAAATGTGATTCTAATTGATAACCGCGAGAGACTAAATTATTTGGAGCAACACATTCCAGGCGCGATAAACATCCCATACCGAACTCTTGCTTCAGAGGGCAGAGTCTTGCGGACAAAAGATGAGCTGAAACGCCTACTTCAAAACAGGGGAATCAATGAAGACTCTGAAATCATAACGTATTGCGGAAGTGTCGGGACACTTTCGGGACTCGCATACTATGCGCTAAAATCTGTAGATCATAAGAACGTCAAACTTTATGTTCGCTCGTTTAAGGAATGGAAGGGATTGAACAAGCCAACAGTAAAACAAGAAAACGCAGACTATTGGGATCTTTCTGCAGAATAATTATTCAGTTAACTGGCCTCTAAGTTTTTTCGTGATTGTGGCCTCTAAATTGTCAAACAAGTTGAAGATTTTTTCCTTGTTTTCCTTAAGATAGTCGATTCCTTTATCCTCGATTCTTACCTTGAAAAGCCTTATCTCTCGGTGATCCTCGAGGAATTGTTCAATCATCATTCCTCCAAGCTTGTCAGAATCAATGAATGTGTCGAAACTTTTGATGATTCTTTCAATTTTTTCTTCTTCCAGCGCAATTTTTGTTGTTTGTATTGCCTCGCTTATTCCCTTGAGGCTTTTAATTGAGCTTGGAAGTTTTTTTGTCGGGCCAAATAGGCCTCGTTTTTCAACGCCTACTTTGTTTGCAAACTCTGGCTCAATGTCGTACGTGTCAATTTTGCCGAGTCCTTGCCTTTTCTCATTTCTTACAACGAGTCCCTTTTCAAGTAATTTTCTTAGGGAATCCTCAACGTCGGCCTTGCTGATAAACGTGGTCCAGACTATTGCTCCAACGGTGTGATAGCCCTGTCTGACTGACTCTAGAACAACAACTTCGACGATCCTGCGAAATCCTTCTTCGATTCTAACGTTTGTAAAATCCTTGTCTTTTACTGCGCGTTTTGCATTTTTTACATCGATTTCAATTGAACGTTTCAGAGCTTCTAGTGATTCTGGCACTTCGTTTAACATTGAAAGATAGCATGCTTTGTTGTACCAGGCCATGCCAAAAGTTGGATCTGATTCTATTGATTTATCAGTACAGTCAAGTGCCTTTGTGTAGTTTTTTTGCTGATAGTGAACAAGTGATTTGAGATTCCACGCCTCTGAGTTTGCCACATCCACATCCAAGACACGATCGTAAGCTTGGAGCGCGCCGGCA
Source organism: Nitrososphaerota archaeon (assembly GCA_052390175.1). GTDB lineage: Archaea > Thermoproteota > Nitrososphaeria > Nitrososphaerales > Nitrosopumilaceae > Nitrosotenuis. Next base: position 10,947 of record JBQTHG010000054.1, read on the forward strand.
TAGTCATCAAGATGGAATTTAGAGTATCCTAGTTTCAGGAGGGCGTCTATATTGGACGGGTCTATCTTCAGTATTTGATCAAATACTCTGACTGCTTCCTCAAGGCGCTCGTCTGCCATGAGGTGTATCCCTTTCTTTAGGAGCTTGTTTTGCTGATAGTCTGCTTTGACTAGACTAGTCTCCTTATCGTCAGCCGGTTTTGGGAGATTCTTGTCAAGTTCCTTCATTTACAGTTTTTGACTGCTGTTTGAATAAATACTATTGCTGATTACATGATGGCAAAAAGTAGACAAAATATAGAAAATACAAAAATACCTGCACATTACAACTTGGTTATTGCCTAGCGATACAAAAAAAATAGAGATTTCGGGCACAGCACCATTTAGTCAGTCTGGCGTATACGAGGTCCAAGTTTCAATCTGTGATGGCAAGCCCACTACGGAGGAGATCGTTGGAAGAAAATTCACATCTCTATGGCAGTCAAATTTTCATTTACATGTAAAGGACAGCAAATTCTCGCAAACCATTGGCAGTGATGCTAATCCTATCCCAGAATCTGTATTTGCATTGCCATCTGTATGGATAATAGTTAGCGATCAGTTTTCCGCTTTACATTCTGTTTTTGAAGTTCAAATCAGCGGCTCTACTGAAGAGAATTACTCTCAGCCAAAACAAAGAAAACAAAAAGAATCTAGAGAAGAAGACTCCTCATCACTTTATGATGAAAAACCTTATTTAATGAAGGGAGAGCGCGGCCCACGCGGGCCATCTGGCGATAAAGGGCCAACAGGCCAAATTGGAATTCAAGGCGACAAAGGAGACAAGGGCTCTCCTGGATTGCAAGGAGATATGGGAGACAAAGGTCCACAGGGCCCACCCGGATCATCTGGCGACAAAGGCGACAAGGGTTCAACTGGACCGCCTGGCGATAAGGGTGACAAAGGAATCTCAGGGCCGCCTGGCGACAAAGGCGACAAGGGTGACAAGGGCCTAACCGGCGACAAAGGCGACAAGGGTGACAAGGGGCCGCCTGGCGACAAAGGCGACAAGGGTGACAAGGGCCTAACCGGCGACAAAGGCGACAAGGGTTCAACTGGACCTATTGGCGAGAAAGGTCCAACTGGGGTGATTGGGCCACAAGGAGACAAAGGTGTAACTGGAATAAACGGCCCTCCCGGCGACAAGGGAATTCAAGGGCCGCTTGGTGAGCGAGGCATACGTGGTACTCAGGGACCTGCTGGCGACAAAGGCCCACAAGGTACACTGGGATCTCCTGGCGACAAAGGCACTAGGGGTCCAGCAGGTGAAGTGGGCGACAAAGGCCCACAAGGCCCACAAGGACCTCCAGGTGAAAAAGGATTAACAGGTGTTCCAGGACCGCAAGGTGAGCGAGGACCACGTGGTCCTCAGGGTCCTACTGGGGAAAAAGGACTTACCGGCCCACAAGGACCTCCCGGCGACAAAGGAACTCCGGGCTCTCAGGGCCCACAAGGCGAGCAGGGCCCACAGGGGCTGCCTGGGGAGAAAGGCCCACAAGGCCCACAGGGAATTCAGGGCCCACAAGGTGAGCGAGGACCATTGGGTCCAAAAGGCCCAGCTGGGGAGAAAGGCCCACAAGGCCCACAGGGATCATCTGGCGATAAAGGCCCACGAGGTCCACCAGGACCACCAGGACCGCCAGGTGCAGCTGGAATGTCAGATGAACAAAAAGCATTATTCAGAGAATTACTAGATGTATTAACTGCAAAAAACATCATAACCACAGAAGAACAAATAAAACTGATGAGCTACCTGTATTAGGTACTTACACTGGAGTGCTGTGAAATTGAGCGAACAAAAAAACAAAATCGAGTTTAAAATGTTAGATTCTGAACGAGTGGGAACTGATTTTGTCGCATTTAAGCTAGAAGACGGTGCACTAGTGAAGGTCAAAGTTGATCTTGACAGAGCCGGGATTGCAACAAATCACAAAAATCCTGATGGAACACCACACTATGCCATAAACACGTCAGTTAAGATAACGATAATTCCAAGCGAACGAACGTTCTCGGTTGAGAAAAATCAAAAAGACAAATCACAACCACCAGGACAAATGTTTAGTTAAAAGAACTTAGAAAAATAATAAATTCACGTCAATTGCGATTGACGTGTTACGACTTTTTATCGTCGTCGCTTTTTTGCTGGAGCCTTACGTTTAGCTGCTTTACGCTTTGGCGCTTTTCTTTTTGGTGCGCTGCGTCTAGCTGGAGCTTTACGTTTAGCTGCTTTTCGCTTAGTTGCCATTAACAAAAATTACTTTTACTTGCTTTTCTATAGTTAAACTAAACAAAATTACACCAAGTGATTACATATTATACACGATTTTTTGCAACAAAAATTTTTCTGATCGCAAAAATTTTCAATAAACACTTTCAGCAGATGGCCTTTTTCCCTGTAACCAACTTGTGTGACTGCAAACTGTGCATTTGTACTGTCTTCTGCGCTTGTATGTTGCGCCTTGAGGAAGAAAAACGATCTC
>JBQTHG010000055.1:0-2253 GCA_052390175.1 Nitrososphaerota archaeon
CAAATGGAGCAGGATGGTGCAGATCTTATCGATGTGGGTGGCATGTCAACGGCACCATATCTCACAACTATGATTTCCGAAAAAGAAGAGACCAGACGAGTAATGGATGCAATCAGACAAATTCAAAAGGCATCAAATCTGCCAATATCCGTTGATACATGCAGAGCAGATGTGGCAAAAGCAGCGCTGGAATGTGGCGTTGATATAATCAATGACATCTCTGGCTTAAAGTATGATAAACAAATGCCAAAGATAGTAGAACGATACAATCCGTCCCTTGTACTGTGCGCATACAGCCCAACTCCAATCCGAGGAGATCTAGTTACACAAACTAGGCTTCTACTCAAGCAAAGCATCATCCTTGCAAAATCTGCAAACATAAACGCAAACAAAATAGCAATAGATCCAGCAGTTGGGTTTTTCAGAAAGACAGGAAAAAATCCGTTTTACACCAAAATTAGAACAGACTGGTTCAAAAGAGACTTGGAAATCCTACAAAACCTGCCCTCGCTGAAACTAAATTTGCCTATCTTGGTGTCTGTCTCAAACAAGTCATTCATAGGCAAGATTCTTGAGAAAAAAAACCCAGCCGATCGACTCTATGGTTCCCTTGCAGCCGAAGTCATCGCAACGCTGAACGGAGCTGATATAATTCGCACTCACAACGTAAAAGAAACAAGGAATGCAACATCTGTAGCACAAAAGTTTTCAAAAAAATCCAAGAAAAACTTATAATGCATCGCAAGTCTCCTTTAGAAGGTTTACTTGGAAATAAGAGAAGGATTAACTTTTGACGACGTTCTTCTTGTGCCAAAATACTCTAACATAACCACAAGATCGCAGACTGATCTCAGAACAAAGCTTTCAAAAAATATTTCGCTAAACATTCCGCTAATCTCGGCAAACATGGATACTGTGACAGAATCAGCCATGGCGATTGCCATGGCAAGAGAGGGCGGAATTGGAATCATTCACAGATTTTTGACTGTGCAAGAAGAAGTAGAGGAGGTCCTCAAGGTAAAGCGCTCAGCAAGCGTAATGATAGAAAACCCGTACACCGTTTCCCCAGAACAGACAATCAAAGACGCGATCAGCTACATGCATGAAAAAGGCGTATCTGGGCTTCTTGTTGTCAAGGACTCCAAACTAGCTGGAATCCTGACCGGGCGGGACGTCATGTTTGAAGCGGAATCAAACAAGCTGGTAAGAGATGTCATGACAAAGGATGTCATTACCGCAAAACTAGGAACCTCGCTTGATACGGCAAAAGAAATTCTAAGGCAGCACCGAATTGAAAAGCTCCCGCTTATCGATGAAAACGGTACAGTCAAGGGTCTGGTAACAAGCAAAGACATTACACACAATGAAAACTATCCAAACGCATCAAAGGACAAAAAAGGAAGGCCTCTTGTTGGTGCCGCAGTTGGAGTCAAGGGTGATTTCATGGAAAGAGCTGAGGCGCTTTTAGAAGCAGACGCCGACGTAATTGTAGTTGACATTGCACACGGCCACAGCGAAAACGCGATTAACACAATTCGAAATATCAAAAAGGCATTTCCAAGCTGCGAGTTGATTGCAGGAAATGTCGCAACAGCAAAAGGCGCAGAGGATCTAATCAAGGCAGGAGTAGATGCAGTAAAAGTGGGAGTGGGCTCTGGCTCCATATGCATTACACGCGTGATCACCGGCTCTGGCGTGCCCCAGCTTACTGCAGTGTATGACTGTGCGCTGGTTGGCAAAAAACATGGCGTCCCAATAATTTCAGATGGCGGAACAAGAACTTCAGGAGATGTGACAAAGGCACTGGCGGCTGGTTCTTCGACAGTAATGATTGGGAGTTTGTTTGGCGGAACCGACGAAAGCCCTGGCTCGTATGTGATGAAAAACGGCAAGAGATACAAAATCTACAGGGGCATGGCGTCATTTTACGCAGCACTTGGAAGAAAATCAAAAGAAACTAGCAACGCTATAGCCAATGATGATCTAAATGACTATGTGGCAGAGGGTGTCGAGGCAATGGTTCCATACAAGGGAACCGTAACAGACATCATCAAGCAGCTCTCCGGCGGAGTGCGCTCCGGTCTAAGCTACTGCGGCGCCCACACCATACCACAGATGCAAGAAAACGCCGAGTTTATCAAAATGTCTCGCGCAGGCTTCGCTGAAAGCCAGCCTCATGACGTAGACCTGATGTAACTTTTTTATTGTCTGATACAAACTGGTTTTTGTGCTTTCCAAGTTCACAGGCATCGG
>JBQTHG010000056.1:0-21457 GCA_052390175.1 Nitrososphaerota archaeon
TCACAAGAGGTAAGGCTTTGCTCTAGTTCCATCAGTTTGTCGTTTTGGTTTGGATTATCCTCACTGCCAATTTCAAGTTCTGGGGTTTGTGGATTTTCTGATTCGTCTTCGTTGTTTTGTTCTGACACGACAAGTAATTTTTTGTGTTCTAGTTTTATTCTTTGTGTGTTATCTCACAGAGAGGGTTTCCTTTTATTATTATGAGATCGTTGTCTCGCTTTTTACGAAGACTTTCATAGTCAGATTTAGAGCATATGACCAGAATTGTGGTCTTGTCGTTGTGGAACAAGTCCAAGTTTGGATCCGCAAAAGCTTCAACATCACCAATGTAATCTCTAAGTCTGGTGATGAGATTTTGAAGCATCTCAATTTTATCTCCACGCATTTCGTGTTGATCAAGCGCCCAAGAAAGTGCAATTTTTGTTCGGCTTGCCTTTAGATCATTTTTCTTCAGAGTTGCTCTGATTTCGTCAATCAGTCTTTTTATGTATCCATCTATGCCTTTGAGGCTTCCGTTAATTAGGTACATCAAGGTGTTGGCACCCTCAAAGGATGTTCCAAGTGAACGCAAATCGTATAACCCATTTACCATGTCGTCTAGGAATATGTTTTGAAACTCGTCTGATTGGAGGTCTGTCTTTGTACTGTCATCCTGTGCAAATTTACAGACCTCAAGTACACTGCAGAGAGCAGAAAATCTTGAGAGCACGTTTATTGCGTGAAAGTGTTCTGCTGCGGAAACCCCAACAAATGTGAGCTCTTTTTTTGAGCTCAGTAAACTTGCGAGGTTCTGATCTTGTTTGTTGTTGTATGAGCCTATTACCTTTGGTGGTTGATTTCCTCCTCCAAGTGGGTAATAGTAGTAAGAGATTGATTTGCCAACCTCAAGGCCGGTAACATGTTCCAAGAGTGAAATGTTTTCGCTGTTTCCCCCAATTCCAGTTGGTAGAGTGTAGATGATGGAGCTTCCTTTTTTTAGAGATGATATTGCGTCTTTGAATTTTGAATGAACCTCGGTTTTTGTTTCTTGGCCGGCCTTTCTAATTCTTGGGGCAAAAAAGAGGTATTGCGCTTTTGATATTGCCACTTCGATTGGCTCCATTGCCAAGAGCGGTTCGTCTTCTTTTAGTGAAGAAACGTTGGGATAGGTCTTTGCTATTTCCGCTTTTAGCGATATAGCAGACTGAGATGATTCGTCAATGATAAAGACGTTAGCACCGTTTATCGCCATATGGCATGCAAGGGAATAACCCTCAGTACTCAAACCATAAACAACTACCCTATCTGATGCCAATTCATTGGTGCTTGATATGAAGACTAAGAAAAACTTATTGCATCAGTTATCACATAGCACCTATCTTGAAGATTTGGTTTGACATTATAACACCAAAACAAGTCTTGTTTTTTGAGCCAATGATCAAGCAATTGCAAAAAAGCAACACTATCCTTTGCACATCAAGAGACTACAGAGAGGTAACACAGCTTGCAAAGCTTCAAAAGATGAAACTGCTCTTAATTGGAGAACATGGAGGCTCAAGTAAAATTGGCAAGCTAAACGCCGGACTGGACAGAATGAATAGCCTTACCAGACAAATTCAAAGATTCAAGCCCGACCTTGCAGTTAGCTTTTGTTCTCCTGAGGCTGCCAGGGTTTCATTTGGTTTAGGAATAAGACATATTGCTTTTTGCGATTCTCCACATGCGCAAGCCGTCATGCGGCTTTCAATACCACTCGTTCAGAAATTATTGATTCCATGGATTATTCCAAAAAACGAGTTTACAAAATATGGGATCAAGGAAAAAGACATCATACCTTACAAGGCAATTGATGCTTCTGTAATTATCAAAGCTGCAAGATATGAAAGGACAAAAAGAATCGGCAGTACGAAAAATATTTTGATCAGAATAGAGGAGGCTCAAGCAGCATACGTGCAAAAAAATGAAGGCCACATATTAAAAATTATAGAAAAAATCACAATCAGGTTTCCTGATGAAAATGTAATGGTGCTTCCGCGATACAAATCACAGATCCTAAAGATGAGACGAGTTTTGGATAAAAAAGTGAAAATTCTAGACAGAGCAGTAGTTGGAAGCGCACTATTACAAAACACTGATGTTTTTGTTGGTTCTGGCGGCACGATGACTGCAGAAGCTGCCTTGCTTGGTATTCCAACAATTTCATACAATGCGGTTCCCAACTTGGTGCAAGATTATCTTGTCAGAAAGAAATTGGTGGTGCTACAATCGGATCCAAACAAAATCATTTCAGCTATTGACAAAATGTTGCATTCTGACAACAAAGCCTTGCAAAGAAATGCAAAAAAGACATTGCTGTCAATGGAAGATCCTTACAAGAAACTAATCCAAGTTATCAAAATGAGAAGCTAGAACAAATAGAAAATATCAATAATAGGAGTTTTTGATGGTTGTTAACAGGAAGCCCGGTAGTGTAGCGGTCAAGCATAGGGGCCTTTGGAGCCCTTGACCCCAGTTCGAATCTGGGCCGGGCTACTTGGTTTTACAGATCAAGTTTTGTGAGGAGCTTTATTGCAGTGACAAATAGGATTGCCGCGATGCTGACAAGCACTAACATCTCAAGCATAACAAATTCTGTGATCGTTCCAAAAATTCCTGCGCGTATTATATCTACAAGATACGTAAGCGGATTTAGGTAGAATCCCGTTGCAAGTGGCTCTGGCGCACCTTGTGCTGGATAAAAGGCAGTGCTTACGAATGCAAAAAACAAAAAGACTGTGTTTATGATTACGTTGAATCCTTCGCTTGATTTGAGACGAGTTGAGATTATTGACGCAATAGAGCCAAACAGAATAGAGCCGACAACAGATGCAAAGACCACGAATGGTATGGTAAACAGATTGAATTCGACTGATTTGAAAAACAGTGGATAACCAATCGCAGTGATCAGAGTAGCGCTGATGAGGCCAACAATTGCGATCGTGTAGACGTTGCTTAAAATGTAGTGGTTTCTTGTAAATGGCCCAACCAAGATTTGCTCAAACATTCCGTGTCTTCTATCGTTCCAGATGATAATGCCAGACACCAGAGTACTATTCATGATGTTAAATCCGATCATACCAGACGCAATAAAAGCTGGATAATCTAGATTCATGCTTCCAAATGGGACTGATTTTATCAGCGCCGTATATGCAAACCCTGCAACAAAAATGTATACAATTGGGAAAACTACCTGCCATACCAGAAAGCCTGGATTCAGCGAAATTGTCAGGTTCCTGTTTACCAGTCTAATTGTCGGGTGCATTTGTATCCTTGACCATTTTTAGGAATATTTCTTCCAGTGTTGTTGGCATAGCAGACAGATCTTCAATCGCGATGTTGTTTTCAATTAGTATTTGAAGGATTTTTGACAAGACAAGCTCTGATTTGCTTGATTGGATGATAATGTCTGTTCCTGTGTTAAAATCAATTATACAATCGACAACTCCGGAAAGCAGTTCTGCTAGTTTATCGTGCCTGTATGAGAGGTGAATTTTGATCGTTTTTTCTTGTCCAAAGGTGTTTTTTAGCTGGTCTGGCGTATCAACTGCCAGAATTTTGCCTTTGTTTATTACTGCAATCTCATCGCAGAGATATTCTGCCTCGGTAAGAACGTGTGTAGTATAAAAGATAGTGAGACCAGTTTTTGCCTTGTTTTTTAGAAAATCAAGTAGTCCTCTTCTCGCACTTGGATCCAAGCCTACGGTTGGTTCATCCAAAAACAACAGATCCATTTGGTGCATGAATTCACGTGCGACCTGGACGCGTCTCCTTTGGCCAATGGAAAGATCTTCATTTTTTTGTTTTCTTATTTCTCGCAAGTCAAAAACATCGATAAGCTCATCCGCTCGATCTTTTCTTGTTTTTCTATCAATATTCCACATCATCCCATACTTTTCAAGCGATTTTTCTACGGAGAGATTTGGTTCGTAGCTTGGCTGCTGTATGACTACACCTATTCTTTTTCTTACTTCAAGTGGTTGCCTGATCGCATTTATTCCAAGAATCTCTATTGTACCACTTGTAGGCGGGATCAGTGTAGTGAGGAGCTTTATTGTGGTAGACTTTCCTGCACCGTTTGGGCCCAAAAAGCCAAAAACATGTCCCGATCTTACGTCTAGATCTATTCCATTTACTGCAACTATATCTCCATATGACTTGGAAAGCGATCTTGCAGTTATACTTGACACGAGTACTTGTAATTTTTACTCTAATTTAATGATCTATTGCGATCTACGTACTGAAATTTTTATTAGGACATCTATTTATCAGAAATTAACTTGAGCGAATTTGATTCATTACTTGTTAAGCTTCTTGAACAAAAGCCAGAATTATCAAAACAAGACATTGAGACACTGATCGCACAGAAAAAAGAAAAGATCGGGGCAGGATATCTAACCGATCAGGGAGCGTTATTCCTAGTTGCGTCGGATCTTGGCTTGATAATTTCAGAGCCAAACAAAAGTGAAGTTAGTATCAAGGACTTGTACGCAGGTGCAAAGGAAGTCACCTTGCAGACAAGAGTTCTTAATGTATCTCCAAAAAAACAGTTTTCAAGAAAAGACGGTTCGCAGTTCTTTCTCCGAAACATGACTGTTTACGACACAGAGTCAGCTGCCACGGTAAAACTGTGGGATGAAAAGGCAAACCTGCCTGAGATGACAAACATAAGCCCGGGAGACCTCATAAAGATAATCAAGGCTTATGTGAAATCCGACCTAAATGGACAGCTTACCATCAATATTGGCTCAGGCTCAACAATCGAACGCGCAGGTACGGACAGCAACATTCCATCGATTGACTCTCTTACAAAGGATGTATCTGACACTAAAGAAGGAGATAACAACATTATCGTCTCTGGAATAATAGATGGCGGCATCAATTTTTCAGAATTTACAAATTCGCGTGGATTTCCTGGCACTGCTCTGCGATTTAGGCTGATGGGCAAGGATGGTCGCTCAATGCGAGTCGTGCTGTGGAATAAAAATGATCTAGATATTCCAAAAGTAATACCATCTGGGACGAAGGCAAGACTGCTTGGTGTCAAGACAAAAATAAATCAGCAGGATCTGGAAATTCATGGAAATGAATCAACGGTTCTTGAGATTAATGCAGAAAAACAAGTAGAGCCAGTCATCATCAGAATGCTATCTTCTGTTAAAAATGAAAATGGACAACGCATGATCTTAGGAGTCAATAAGGAAAGCCAACTTTTCAATGTAATTGATACTTCCGAGGCCACCAAATCTTTTGCCCTAGACGATATACTGGAATGCATGCCGTCCAAGATGTATGGAAACAACATTACAATTGATGCAGAATCTTTTGTCCGAAAAATTGATGCAGATGATTTGCCAAGCTTAGTAGATCTTCGAACGAAAATTGTAAACATAAAGCCTGACAACAACAATTACTGCGTCGAGGCCATAATACTGAAAGCCCCAGAAAGAAGAAATGTGCAGACAAAAACCGGCGAAACAATTACACTTTCTGAGATGTTCGTAGAAGACGATACTGCGCAAATCTGGATAAAGGGATGGCGAAATCAGGCAAGGCTTTTGGATGAGTGCTCAATTGGAGAGATAATCTCTGTGAGTGGAGTTGTGGCAAAAGCTGGTCTTGAGGGAAGAACTGAGCTATTTTTGACATCGTATTCTGGCATTAAGAAGAAAAACTAGTCCCAAAACCCTCGTGTAGTCACATATTGCCTTTCGGCTTCGTAGATTTGCCTATACAGGGTATCATCGTCTATCATGTTTCGCAGTATTCTTGAGGCAGTGTCGGCACCAACTCCGTAGCCAGATAAGACAATTAATGCAGTTTTGCCAAAATTTGCCAAAAGCGATGCCGTCTTCCAGGCACGGCCAAACCTACGATTCTCCTCCGCAGAGATTTTTTTTCCTGCTATCTTCTTTTGTATGATTTTTGCCAGATCATAGTCAGAATAAAACGTAGTCGCAATTTGTCGGGCCTTGCAATGAGGGCAGTTTGGAATCTTTTCTATTTCGTTTGTTTGTATTACTCTTTCCCATTTTCCACATCTTGCACAAATTAATCTGTGTGTTGTTTTGAAGAGGCGATTTTTTACAAGATCCAAGATTCCTTTGTCGATGCTTGCGGGCGATGAATAGTATTTGGTTGTATGATCTAGTATTGGTTCTGCAAGCTTTGAGAACTTGCTTTCCTCAAACCAGTGAATCTGAATTGTGTTAGATGCGATGTCTGTTAGAATTTTACCAGAGTTTTCCAAATCATACTTGTCGTGGAAAAGTTCCCGCAGTGCTTCTTTGACAAGTGGTGTTCTGGAATATCGCTCATAAAGAAATCGTGCAGATTTTTTTTCATAAATTGATCCCCTACCGACGACACCAAATTTTTTGGCGACATTCCAAGTTCTCCAACTCACATTATGTGTTCCGTTTAGTGAAGCGGTTACAATTTCATACAAATCGTATTTGTCTGCTAGGATCTGTCGCACATGGCTTTCCAATATTCTCCCCTTTGATGAAAGGGATATTCTGTAGGCATCAGACCTTGCGTCAACTGGGAATCCTGTTCTGGAGGAAAGCATTGATGAAAGCACTGTCGCCAAAGTCGCATTGGTTTTTGTGCCAAGGCAGGAATGGATGACAATCATTCCTTGGCCGCGAACAGATTCGACAACCAAAGTTTTTTCATCCGGAATGATGGGTAAGCTTAGCTGCGCAACCACGTTGTTTGGTAGATCAAGCAAACCGCTTCTTATCTTTGTTCGAAATTTGCCTACTTTTGAGGTGGTTTTGTAGTCAACTGGTATATTTTCTCCCTCCCAATATGGCACTGTGATTCCTCCAGAGCGAATTGGCTCGACATTTACCTTAAGGGACGACTCGTCGACATTTATGATTCTCCACTGTGAGCCGCGTAAGACAAAAATGTTTCCAGCATCTCCAAAATCCCCAACAAATCTTTGATCTAGACTTCCAATTGTCTTTTTGCTGACAGCATCAAATACCTTGAATTTCAAAATGTCAGGAATGGTGGAAAGATTTTCAAAATAATACCGATAGCACTTTGCTGTTTTTCTGAAAACCATTTTTTCCTTGTCAAAAACTATCAGATAATTGGAATCAAGCAGCTCAAGAACACTGCTTAGATCCTCAAGTGTCAGATTCCTAAAGAGATACGAGTTTCTAAAAATGTCAAATGCTGTTCCAACAGATACAGATCCTAGCTGCATCGAGAGCCCAACAAGATGATGTGCTAGAACATCAAGTGAACCATCATGAATTATTTGATCCTCAATTGAACCTTCTTGAATTCGCTCCAAGATCGCTCTTGTCTCTAGCTCGTCATCTACGTTATTAGTTACTATAACTCCCTTTGCCGAAGAATGTCTGTTGTGCTTGCTTCTTCCAATTCTTTGCATGAATTTTGAGACCTGTCTTGGAGAGCCATAATGCATGACCAGCTCAACTGAACCTATATCAAGTCCAAGCTCGAGCGATGAAGTACACACAACAAGCCTCGATCTTCCAGTCTTGAGATTTTCCTCGGTTTCTTCACGGACTTGTTGTGACAAGGATCCATGGTGTAACTCTACAGCTATTGGAGATTTTTCTCGCAAAATTGACGCTAAAAATTCTGCCTCTCCTCTCGTATTTGTGAAAAGTAGGACAGGCGAGCTAAGATTTAGCTTGACCAGATAATCAATTATGACGTCTGCCACATCATGAATGGTTCCATTTACATGCTTGATTTCGACATCGTATTTTCGAATCGTGTTGTCTCTTATGACTTGGCACTTTCTTTTTGTGCCAACCAAGAATTTTGCTGCATCCGCTGAATTGCCAACGGTGGCAGAAAGCCCTATTCTTGTCATCGGGTGTTTGGTGTTGATCTGCATTCGCTCAAGGCTCAATGAGAGCTGAGATCCCCTTTCGTTTGAGAGAATGTCATGGATTTCATCAATTACTATCCATTCTAATTCTGACAATGCGTTTAGCATTTTTTCCTGAGTTAACAAAATCACGAGCGTCTCTGGCGTTGTGATTAGGATATCTGGGGGATGTGTTGTGATTTTTTTTCTAACAGATTGCGGCGTATCGCCATGTCGAATCTCTATTGTGAGATTTTCCATTTCTGCGTATTTGATGATTCGCTTAAAGACATCTCGGTTTAGTGCCCTAAGTGGAGTTATGTATAATGCCTTTATTTTACCGGCCTTTTTTGTTGTGGCGATAAATGAGAATATTGGTATTACAGAGCATTCGGTTTTTCCTGAGCCTGTTGGCGCTATAATTAACGAGTCCTTTTTTTGAATTATTGAAGGAATTGCCTTTTTTTGAATTTCTGTTATCTGTGTAAAACCAAGAGCATGGAATTTGGTTAAGACCGAATCAAGTTGTTTGTTGTGCGTCTTTTCTTGACTTAGCTCGCTCATAAACCATTATTCCAATAATTCCAATTGCAAACAAGATTATAGAAATAGCCGGAATGGAATCAAAGATGCCTGCCATATCAGATCAGGGGCTTGCCATAGTTAAATAGCTTAAGATAGATCACCGAGTCCGTCTTTTGTGATTTTGTACAAAAACTGATTTTTTTCCATCGGATTCAAGTAGACTTGGCCTTCATAGTTTGCTGATTTTTTTTCAAGCTTGATTTTGATATGTGTAAAAAGAGAAATTATAGAATCTAGATTTTCTTGCTCGATTTCATCTTTTTTGCGCATCATGTTTACTATGACTATTGGAATGTTTTTGTTAAATGCAGCTTGTGATAGCTGCTTCATGTATTTTGTAAATTGGGTTGTTTTTTCTAGCATGTGTTCTTCTCTTGAATATTCAAATGAGAACAAATCCGTTACATTATCAATGATCACTAGAGAAAAATTTGACTCATTAATTTTTGAAATGTTGTTTAGCTGCTCTGCGGTGTTAGTTATTCTTCCAACAGTTACACTATCAAGAAGTTTGGAATCAAGCCCCTTTGATTTGAGCAAATCCATTAGTCTTTCAGGCCTAAAGCTTCCTGTGGTATCTTGGTAAAATATAGTTCCCCCTTCTGAAAGAGCATTTGCTACAATTTGTAATGCCAGCTGGGTTTTCCCAGTACTACTTGCACCGAAAATGTCTGTAATTGTGCCATTTCTTAGGCCACCGCCAAGAGCATCGTCCAGTTTTTTTAGCCCAGTCTTAATCATGTCTATAATTTCTTAAAAAAATAGAAAAATAAACAAATCTTGTCTTTTGGTTATGAAATGGGCAAGGCTTTTATTCCGGTTACCAAGCTAGCAACACAAGAGAACAACCATTGTCACAAGTAAGCGCCAAGAAACCATTAACAACTCTACAAAAAAACACCAAAAAGAAAGTCACCGTACGACTAAAGAATGAAGTCGAATACAAAGGTAAAATGGACAATGTCGATTCCTACATGAATTTGATTATGACTGATGCTGAAGAGCTTCATGATGGCAAAATTGTAGCAAATTATGGTCGAGTAATAGTTAGGGGAAACAACGTATTATTTATCAGGATAGAAAACGAGCTATAGGCGAAGATTCCAATGGCACGAAGTTTTCTTTTTACTTCAGAATCTGTAACGGAAGGACACCCAGACAAAATTTGCGACAAGATATCCGATGCACTGTTGGACGAGTTTCTAAGACAGGATCCAGATTCGCGCGTTGCTGTAGAAACCATGACCACGACTGGAATAGTTGTCGTTGCAGGCGAGGTAACTACAAAGGCAAAATTTGACATTCAAGAAGTCGTCAGAAATACCATTAAAGAGATCGGATACGACAAAGCAGAATACGGTTTTGATGCAAATTCGTGTAGTGTATTAGTATCAATACATGCGCAAAGCCCCGACATATCACAGGGCGTTACCGCTACAGATAACAAGGATCAAGGTGCAGGGGATCAAGGCCTAATGTTTGGTTATGCCGTGAATGAAACCGACGAGCTCATGCCGCTTCCAATTCTTATCGCACACAAGCTAACAAGGAGATTGTCCGAGATCAGAAAAAGCAAGGAACTTGCATGGGTACGACCAGACGGCAAATCCCAAGTTTCTGTGGAATATGAGGATGGCAAGCCAAAGAGAATCGAAACCATTGTGATATCTACACAGCATTCTCCTGATGTTGGGAGCTCGGAAATAAGACAGCAGATAATTGAGAAGGTCATAAAGCCAGTATGCGGTAAATGGTGGCATGACAAGATCAAAATTCACGTAAATCCTACCGGACGTTTTGTGATTGGCGGCCCACCAGGTGATTCTGGCTTGACTGGCAGAAAAATCATTGTGGATACATACGGTGGCTCTGGAAGACATGGTGGAGGAGCATTTTCTGGCAAAGATCCCTCAAAGGTCGACAGATCAGCTTGCTACATGTGCAGATACATTGCAAAAAACATCGTGGCGGCAGGACTAACAGAAAAATGCGAAGTCCAGGTTGCATACGCAATTGGTGTTGCAGAACCAGTTTCATTAATGGTAAACACATTTGGCACCGGCAAGATTCCAGAAGAAGACATTGAAAACTTGGTAAGAAAACACTTTGATATGAGACCTGCAGCCATCATATCTCAGCTGAACCTCAAGAGGCCTATTTACAAAGACACCGCCGCATTTGGACACTTTGGTCGAACCGATGTTGAATTCCCGTGGGAAAAGACAGACAAGGCAGAAGTGCTCAAGAAGGCTGCCGGTTTATAGACTAGCTAGCGCTTGTAGCTTAAATCCACAAAGTTTTTCCAGTCTTTTGTGACTGGCTGTAAAATCTCCCAGTAAAATATTCAGATCATCTAGGCCATAAACTGCGTTTTTTGGCTTGTTTAGAGCATCAAAGTAGGCTTTTTCTAGAGCTGTTTTGTGAATCTTGATCTTTTTCCCCCTGAAAAATCGCCTGACGAAGTTTTCAAAGCTTATCGTTTGGGTGCCGACCAGATCAACTGTTTGGTTTGAGAGTTTTTTGTTTGTAATGCAAGCAAGTATTACTCTAGATACATCATCCACAGATATAGGTTGTAATCTGTAGGTACCAGAGCCCGGTATGAGTATAGATCCTTGCTTAGCTTGCTTTAGCAAATTTTTTGCAAGTGGATCATTTTTACCTATTATGTATGACGCCCTAAGAATTGTATAATCAAGGCCTGATTTGATTATTTGCTGCTCTGCCTTTAATTTTGAAATAAAATATCCAAATGCGGTTGACTTGTTAACACCGAGTCCGCTGATGTAAACAATTTTTTTGATCTTCGCCCCTTTACATAGGGCAATGATCTTTTTTGTCTGATCTACATTTACTGATTGATAATCAGCATCTGTTGTTTGTGCACCAGTACCAATAAGGTGAACCAATGCGTTGCAGTCCCTTAATTGTTCGACAAGATTTTTGTTTGCAAGATCTGAGAAAATTGTATTTTTTTCAAATTTGAGGTTTTTGTGTTTTTTTCTAGTCAAGCTAACGAACTGGATTTTCTTGTTAGAAAGAAATTGTCGTAGATTTGTGCCCACAAAACCATTTGCCCCAGAGATAGCTATTGTAAGTTTTTGTTCGTCCACTCATTTGTGAGTATCAAATATAATTTTAAATGTATAATTACAGTAATTGTAGTTGTTGAATGCACCGCAGTGCTATGATATACTAGGATTGCAAAAGGATGCATCATTTAAGGAGATCAAACAGGCATACAGAAAATTATCACTGATATATCATCCTGACAGAAACAAGGACAAAAATGCAGACAAAAGATTCAAAGAGATAACTGAGGCCTATCAAATGTTAAAGCTGGAGCAAAAAAAGGAAAACGCTAGGCACAAAAACGTCGAAGCAGCACAGACAGAATTTTGGAAGTATTATGACAAAACCGCTAGTGAAGAATTTAGCTTTGGCTATCAGGCGCGCTATAAAGAATTTAGACGTAATTTCGGGGCAAATGATGACTACGAGAGTCACAATGACGAAAAACCTGTCTCGCACAAGATGACGCATTTCTTACTTTATGGCGGCCTTGGAGCAATTGCACTGTGGATAATTATTTCTGAAATTTTAAAGTAAGGTTTCATCAAAAATTTTGCTGTAAAGGTTATTACTTGAACATAGTACATTATCTTGTGAGTGAGACAGAAAAGCCTCGCCAAAAACTACGAACCGGTTTTACCACTGGAACATGTGCAACTGCGGCAGCAAAAGCATCACTTGTTGCCATTATGAAACAAAAAAAAATAGAATCAGTTGAAGTAATCTTACCTAAAGGGAAAAAAATAACAATCAACATTGCAAGCTGTAAATTTAATTCTACAAAGGCAAAATGTTCTGTGATTAAAGATGGTGGAGATGATCCAGATGTTACCCATGGCGCAGAAATAATAGTTGATTTGCAGATTACAGACAACACAAACCAAATTGAAATTGATGGAGGTCATGGGGTCGGAAGAGTGACAAAGCCTGGCCTTGGATTGGAGATTGGTTCGGCTGCAATCAATCCAACACCAAAAAAAATGATTCATGAAAATCTCACTCTTACAGGGAAACAGATTCTTAAAAAAAATGGAATTAAAGTTATAATTTCTGTACCAAAAGGCAGAGAGATTGCTCCAAAAACAGACAATCCAAGACTTGGCATCTCAGATGGAATATCAATTCTCGGAACTACTGGCATAGTCATACCGTATTCAACAGCATCATTTGCTGCATCGATTAGACAAAGCCTTGATGTAACAATTGCAATGAATGACGATACGGTAGTTTTGACTACTGGCGGACGAAGCGAAGAATTTTCAAAAAAAGAGATCAGTTTGCCTGATCATTGTTTTGTACAGATGGGTGACTTTGCTGGCTATACGATTCAGCAATGCGCCAAAAAAGGTATCAAAAATGCACATGTTGCAGGGTTCATTGGCAAGCTGACAAAAATGGCGATGGGTGTTAAGCAAACCCACGTCAAGGGCTCCAAAGTCGATATGGATTTTTTGGCAAAAATAGCAGCCAAGTGCGGCGCAACCAAGGAAACACTAGATCAAATAAAGAACGCAAACACTGCAAGACACGTACAGGAGATAGTCACTAAAAACAAAGTTGAGGGTTTTTTCTCTGCAATTTGTTCTGAGGTCTACAAGCAGATGCGTATGCATTCAGAAAACAAGGTTGAGCTTGAAGTAATTCTCTTTGATTTTGAAGGTTCTGTACTAGGCAGACATCCCTAGCAAGAAATTTTATTTGACGACAAAAACCTCAAGATATGGAAAGAGTCGCTATTCTTGCAATCACAAAAAATGGCATTAAAATCGCAACATCAATAAAACAGCTTTTTCCAAGCTGGGAGATCTTTGCACCATCAAAGTTCCAAGACAATACTACTGATGTGATATGGTATGAGGATCAGACTGCATCTAAAATTGCCGAGCTTTTTAGCAAGTACGACGGCATGGTATGCCTATTTTCACTTGGTGCCGTCATTAGACTGATCGCACCTTATTTGAAAGACAAAAAGACGGATCCCGCAATAATTGTAATAGATGACAAGGCAGGCTTTGTGATTTCCACATTGTCTGGCCATCTTGGCGGCGCAAACGAATTAACCAAAGAAATAGCCAAAAAGCTTGGTGCTACAGCGGTTATTACAACTGCTGCAGATGTAAACAAGACAATTGCTGTAGATTTACTGGGAAGGGAATTTGGATGGCAAATCGATGATGATTCTAACGTAACTAAAATCAGCGCTTTGATGGTGAATGAAGAGAAAATTGGTATATATCAGGATGCGGGAGAAAAAAACTGGTGGAGTGGAGAACTGCCAAAGAACGTGTCCATTTATGACGCAATTGAAAAATTAACACGGTCTGAATCCAAAGCTTACTTGATAATTTCAGACAAAGCATTTGATGATGAGGAAATTTTAAAAAATTCTGTAGTTTACAGACCACAAACGTTGGTAGCTGGAATTGGCCTGCATGGAAACACAACCAAAGAAAAAATAAAAGAATCCCTCAGTTCTTGTCTGGCAAAACACAAGCTTAGTCTCAAATCCATCGCAAGACTTGTTTCACTCAAAAAACCAAGTGCTATACAAGGACTAATCGATGCTGCAGAAGATCTTGGGATCACAGTTGAGTATTTTGAGAGAGAAGAGCTTGCGCAGATCAACATTCCAAATCCGTCCGATATGGTCCAAGCATTTGAGGGAACCCCAAGTGTTTCTGAGGCTGCGGCAATCAAAAGCTCGCAGGGCACACTAATTGTTGAAAAGCAGAAATTCCCACCAGATCTCACCATAGCCATAGCAAGGATTGAGAAATGAAACGGGGTTTGTTGCTCATTGATAGAGGCAGTAGAGAAAAAGAGGTAAGAGACGAGCTTGACTTTATCTGCGACAAGGTAAAGCAGATTGGGGACTATGCTTTTGCAAACTATTGCTTTTTGGAGGTTCTCCCGCCTTTCATCGAAGAAGGTATCACCGATTGCTTGAAAACAGACATTGCTGCGTTGACCATCGTGCCGTATTTTTTGTATCCGGGGAAAAAGGTCAAAGCGGCAGTAAGTGAAGCAATAAAGTTTCAAGCTCAGACTAGCGTCAAATTTACGATCACAAAGCCAATGAGTATGCACAAAACCATGGTTGATATCGTAGATTCAAAAATCGAGGCTGTGCTAGCAAAAAACAACACCTCTTTATCAAAAGACAAAGTCGATGTACTGGTAATAGGTCACGGTAGCAAGGATCCTAACGCACAGATCTCAATAAAATATGTTGTTGATAATTTGGCTCCAAAATACCGAAACATTAACTACTGTTTTCTTGAAATTGAAGAGCCAAATATCTATCAAGGAATTGAAAAATGTGACAAGAACAAGCCTGAGATCTTAGTTGTGGTGTTTTACTTTCTGCATGAAGGAGCTCACGTAAAAAGAGACATTTACGAGGATCTCAATCCAGCAATTGAAAAATCTAACATCAAGAAATTTTTAATAACAGAGCACATTGGAACCGATGATAAAATGATTAATTTTATTATAGAAAGGGCAAAAGAGGTAGAAAATGCAAACTAGGAAAGGTCAGTCAATAGAAGATGAGAGTATGGAGATTATTGAAAGGGAGATAGGCTCGCATCCATATGCTGGTTATGAGTGGCAGATAGTGAGACGAATAATTCATTCTACTGCAGATTTTGATTTTGCTCGACAAAACAACATGATATTTCACAGGGATGCAGTCAGGGCAGGCCTTGAAGCATTAAGGACAGGCAAAAATATTATAGTTGATGTAAATGGAATCGTGGGCTTACTAAACAAGAAAAACTTGGTAGATTTTAAAAACAACGTAATCTGTGACATTTCAAATCCAGATGTAGTGAAAGAAGCAACCAAACTAAACAAAACTCGTGCCCAGACAGCGATGCGAATCAGGGCATCGGAGATGAACGGAGGGGTTGTGGTAATTGGCAATGCACCAACCGCACTATTAGAGGTAATTCAAATGGTTAAAGAAAAAACAATTACGCCAAAATTGATTGTGGGCATACCAGTTGGCTTTGTTGCGGCGGCAGAATCCAAAGACGAGCTGCAAACAATAGATGTCCCATACATTACCAACAAAGGCCGAAAGGGCGGTACGCCTTGTGCTGCAGCGATAATAAATGCGCTCTTCAAGATAATACGCGAATCAGATTCTTGAGTATTTTACGCAGGTATCTACAAAGCTTCTTGCATGCAAGCTACGATCAAAATAAAGATGCATGTATGAAGCAAGCGTGTTATATTCTAAAAGGCCATCCTTTTTGCTCTGTATTCCAATACCAGATGACAGGTCATAGGCAAATTTAGAGTCCTTTGAAACTGATTTTAGCTCAGAATAATGAAACTCGTGTCCAGAAAGTTTTGTTGAATTTTTTGCGATAAGACAGTTAGAGACTACATTTCCTTTTGTGTAGTTTAGAACCATCTTTTTTTCCATGCTGGTTTGCGCGTCAAAAAGACCAACCATCTGGTGTTTTTTGTTGTCATAATCAATTGATTTTGTCAGATACATCAAACCACCGCATTCCCCATAGATTGGCATGTTTTCCTCTGCAAGTTTTTTTATTGATTTTTTCATTGATTGGTTTTTTGCAAGAAGATCTCCCAATACTTCTGGAAATCCTCCACCTATGTAAAGACCTGAGCATTGTGGGGGTGATGCATCTAAAATGGGGCTGAAAAACTCTATCCTTGCGCCATGTCGTTTTAGTGCATCAAAATTATCATAATAATAAAAATTAAAAGATCTGTCTAGTGCCACACCAATTGTGACTTTAGATTTTTCGTGACTTTCTTTACTAGCCTGCAAAAGAGGCGTGGTTTGTTTCGCTGTTGAAATTATTTTATCAATGTCCAGATATGCCGAGAGTGTTTTTGCGGTTTTCCTTATTCGTTGTTTTAGCTCGGCCTGTTCTGTTACTGGTATCAGTCCTAAATGTCGTGACTCCAAAGAGATCTCTGGATTTTTTGGTATGCAGCCAAGGATTGGGATTTTTAATGGTTCAAGCGCTGCTTTGCACATTTGCTCGTGTTTTTTACTTCCAAGCTTGTTGAGGATCAACCCTACAATTCTAGAGTTTCTGTGAAATTTTACAAAGCCGAGCGCAGTTGCTGCAATGGAGCGGGCAGCCTTGCTTGCATCCAGAATCAGAATTACTGGTGCCTGCAGAATAGCTGCAATGTGGTGCGTGCTTGAAAAGTTAGAGCTGCCAGAAAACCCATCATAAAACCCCATCACGCCTTCAACAATAGAGATATCTGAGCAAGAA
This sequence comes from Nitrososphaerota archaeon, assembly GCA_052390175.1. Lineage (GTDB taxonomy): Archaea > Thermoproteota > Nitrososphaeria > Nitrososphaerales > Nitrosopumilaceae > Nitrosotenuis. The sequence goes on from JBQTHG010000056.1 coordinate 16,795, forward strand.
TTTTTCATAAAACTCCTAGTTACTGCCTTTTTGCCCATTATCCAAGAGTCCAGATTCCTTGCAGAGTTGCCAGAAATTGCTGAGAGATAAGTCGGATCAATATAATCTGGGCCAACCTTGAAAGGTTGAACAGAATAACCTCTACGCCTCATTCCATATATGATAGAACAAGTAATGGAGGTCTTTCCAACTCCACTTGTTGCCCCTGCAATAACGATTCGTGGTATTTTCAATTTTTTACTATCTAGTCTTTGAAAAAGGAACTATACCAATCTTTTTAGTATTCATCGGTGTGTTTTGATTATGGAAAAAGAAAATGGCCTTGTAATTGTGTATACTGGTAAAGGAAAAGGAAAAACAACTGCTGCTTTGGGAATGGTACTAAGGGCAGTTGGGCACAACCACAAAATTTGCATGATCCAATTCATCAAAGGATCATGGCATTATGGGGAAATGAGCTCGTCTAAAAGACTAGAGCCAGAGTTCGAGTTGATAGCTGTCGGTAAGGGTTTTGTTGGCATATTAGATGATAAAACACCAAAGGACGTGCATCAAAAAATCGCACAGGAGGCAATTCAGATCAGTAAAGAAAAAATCTTATCAGAGAAATACGATATTGTTATTTTAGATGAGATAAACTACGCAATAAATCTAGGATTAATCGAAATGCGCCAAGTTCTTGATTTGATAAAGAACAAACCACAAAAGATTAGCTTGGTTTTAACTGGAAATCATGTAAGACAAGAAATTATTGACGTCGCAGATTTGGTAACCGAAATGAAAGAGATTAAACATCCATTTCAACGTGGAATACGAGCAAAAAAAGGCATTGATTTTTGATCGGCAACAACATTAAATTATGTAGCTCAAGCCAAAATTGCATTGGCCACTGAATCTCAAGAGCTTCCAGAAATTGGTGAAATCGTAATTGCCACCATAGCAAAGCTTACTGATCACGGTACATACGTAACACTTGATGAATATAACAACATGCAGGGGTTCTTACACGTATCTGAGATAGCTCCTGGTTGGGTTCGCTCTATACACAAGTTTGTCAGAGAAGGTGAAAAAAAAGTCCTGCTTGTGAAAAAAGTAAATCCCAGTAGATCTGAAATTGATCTATCACTAAAACAGGTCTCAAAGGATCAGCAAAAGAAAAAGCTGTTAGAGGTAAAAAGAATTGAAAAAGGCAAAACTCTTTTGCAGGCGGTAAAAGACTCTGCAGGCCTCTCAGAGAAGGATCTTGAAAAACTTGAAGATGTAATTTTCTCAAAATATGATTTTATTTATGACGCGTTCTTGGATGTTGTGACAAAAGGCATTGCTGTTCTTGACGAGCTAAAACTACCAAAGAAAACTCTATCCGCAATCGAAGAAGCCAGCTCGAAGATAAAGCCTCCTTCTGTTGAGATACGTGGAATTTGTGAGATCACATGCAATCAGTCAAATGGTATCGAAGTAATAAAAAACGCGATTTTGGATTCAATTGGTGATCAGGTTTCTAACATTTCTGTAACCTATATTGGTGCGCCAAAATATAGAATAAGCATCAAGGGTCAAGACTTTAAAACAGCAGAAAAAATGCTAAAACCAATTTTGGACAAGATTCAAAAAATTATTGAAAAAAACAATGGCACTTTTAATTTTGCCCGAGAAGAATCTAAAAAGACAAGAGAGGGGTAACCCTTGAAGTTCCAGCTTCGCAAGTGTCCTGATTGCAAAAAATACACACTAAAAGACCAATGTCAACAGTGCAACTCCAAGACGATAACTGTCCATCCTGCCAAATATTCGCCAGATGACAAATACGCACGCTATCGTATAATGGATAAATTCAAAGAAGAGTGAGAGTCTATGGCGATGAAATAGTTATGCTCTTCATTCGTGCGTTCTCAAAATCCACTGGCTGATCATTTAGGTTTGTTTGCAAAGCAGCAATTTTATCAACAACATCTTTGCCTTCAATTACCTCTCCGAATACTGTGTATTGCCCATCAAGCCATGACGCATTGCCAATAACAATGAAAAATTGCGAGCCTGCACTGTTAATGTCTTGGCCGCGTGCCATTGAAACAACGTATTTTGTGTGCTTGGTGTTGCTTATCTCAGCATCAATTGTATAGCCAGGCCCACCTGTGCCCCATGTTCCTGGTGGTCCAGAGATAGTATTTGGATCTCCACCTTGTATGACAAATTCTGGTACGATTCTGTGAAACATGGTTCCATCATAAAAGTTCGAATTGGCAAGTTTTACAAAGTTTTCAACTGTCTTTGGCGCAATTTCTGGTTTTAGTGCAATAACGATATTACCAAAACTTGTTGAGATTGTCGCAATTTGGCCTTTGTTTTCTGTTGTAATTTCGCTTTGTGTTGTGATTTCATTCTGTGAAGTCACAGATTCTTGCGGTTTGTAGTCTTTGTTTACTTCGTAAATTAACACTCCATTAATTGGGCCAGAATCTTTGCGCAAAAATCCAGAAGACATGTAAGCTAGCTTTATTGGACCATTACTGTCCTTTGGAAACTTGAGATCATCAAGATACACAGGTGTAAAGCCAGGCAGATATGCATCTGATTGCTTCTGATTTGCCAGATCAATATAGGCAAAAGTAGTAAATGGAATCATCTTGCCTAGCAGTGTTTCATCCCAAAACTCTGAAGTTGGGCTAAGGCCATCACTATACAGATATTTTTCTGTAGGAAAACCACCAATTCTCATAAACCATTGCTTTTTGCTTTCATCGCCGCCTCCTTGAGCGAAGTATAATGGTGGCTCTTCATTGTTTATTCGTTGTGCCGCAACGTAAACTAGAATATAATCAGCATCCATCTCTTGCAAGATGTTCCAAGCCTCGTCTGGGGTACTCAAGAACACTTGCGCCATCTGTTTGATTCTCCAGTCAATCAAAGTCGCATTATCAGCAATGGAGCGTCGTTCCCCAAGTGTAGTGATCCAATATCCGTAGTCCCACCACGAAGCCACAACTGCATCCTCTGGTGTGTTTTCCTTAAGCCATTGCATTGCGTCAAGCCAGTCAGTTGTAGAGATGTTATAGTTACTTCCACCATTAAGGATGGTTGGGGGCGATTTTGCACCATTGATCCAGTTAGCGCTAACTGGCACCATCATTGGCATGATTAACAAGATTGCAATTATTACAGAATAAGAGATCTTGAGTGTCTTTGGATGTGATTTGATCAGTTTTTTGTTTTCTTTTTGGTCTTGCCTGAAGATTTCTTTTGTAATCATTGCAAGGCCAACAGAACCAAGTATGATAAGAGCCAGCGAGGAGAACAGCTCAAGTCTTATGAATGCAGAACTGATGTATACTCCAAGTAGTCCAAAAATTAAAGCAAAGATCTGAACATCGCGTTTGTCATTGGAATCATTTAGGAGGTTTTTAAAAATAAGCCAGACGCCTATGGCAGAAAATATCATAAAAACAGAGTTGAACAAAAACGATTGAAATATTGTTGTAGTAGAGTGTTCTGCAATCGAGTCCACCAGAGGATCCACTGTGGTCAAAAATGGATTTATTGCGTTCATATACCTAAAGCTTGGAAATGCAAATATGCTTGCCGACAATATGCCAATTCCTGCTATAATTACGGCAATTAGGAACAAGGCTGTGTTTCGTTTTCTTTTTTCCTCGCTACTTAGTTTTTGAATAAACGAACATATGATAAGAAAAATTGTTGGCCCAATTATCATCAATCCACTTGCCTTTGCAAAAAAGGAAAGACCTGGCCTCTCAAATGGTGCCAAGGATATGGCAAGACCAAGGACAAATACAGGCACTGCCCATCTCAGAAAACCCACGTCTTTTCTGACAAACGGCAATGAAAGAATAAACAATCCCAAAGGCAAAACGAAGAAGTCGGTTCCGCCCCATGCTGAAAATGCGAATCCAATGAATATTCCCCCTCCCAGTAGTTTGGCAACAGCGATCTTTTGAGATGACGACTTGATTCCACTCAAAAACAGGTAAATTCCCAGCAGTCCATAGAATAGCCCCAGTGGTTCTGATTTGAACCATCCAATTGAGCCCCTAGTAATTATTGGTAACGAGATTGAATAAAGCAACGATGCAAATAGTCCTGCAGTCGTGCCACCAATGACTCGAACCAAAGCAAACACAACAATCGCAGTGAGTGAACCAAAAATAACTGGAAATATGATGGTAAATCCATACAGATCAGAGCCTGCACCAAATGCTTCATAGAGTGTTGCTGCAGTCACATGTAACATGACTTGTGATGTGTTAACCACATCCCTACCAAATGGATACCAACTCATGTCGTCATGCCACTGGGAATAAGCAGGTAATCCATTTTCTACAAGGAATTTTGTTGCCCGATAATTGAAGAACGGATCAAATTCGTTTAACTGAAATCCATAGTCTGCTGGCTGTGATCTTATCATTGCGGATATTGAGAACGACATTGAGAGGACTCCAATTATCAGCAAATGATGTAAACGGAATTCAAAGCTGCCAACAGAAAATAATTTTTTGTTAGAAATCAATTGCTTTTTTCCCAGAAAGTCTGCTTATTACTCTTTTGGGTTATCAGGCATATGTGCATATCTACTCATTAACTTGTTTGTTCCTACTTTAGGTTGCTAATTCTTAAACTAAATTTCAATTTTAGAAAAATTTAACTT